>CAZPKC010000001.1:0-270884 GCA_964587125.1 uncultured Rhodospirillaceae bacterium
CTCCGACCAAGCTATAGATGACATTTACGGCAGACGTATAAGGGTTCGTTTGGACAAGATCGGTCGGGATAACGTCCTCGCAGAACGTTGCCGTATTCGTCGTCAGCTCCGCGCAAGCGCCGCCGGGCGATATGTATTGCAAAACGATAACTCCGGCGTTGCCTCCCTCATCGGCATAACCGCCTTCGCCGACCTGCGGCGGCAGCGAGATCGAGCCGACAGCCGATGTCCATACGTTAGCGCCTAATCCTCCGCAGTACTGTCCATTTCCGGCAACCGTACAGTTGGCGGTATAATTTACGCCGTTCGCCCCTGCGTTGCCGCCGTTTCCTTCTAAGGAACCGCCGCCGCCGCCATAAGCGCCGCCGCCGCCCGCGTTATCGCCGGCGGCTACTACCGTACCGCCAAACCCCATATTTCCTCCGGTACCTGAACCGGAAAGAGTGCCATTACTGCCGCCTTCGCCCCCTCCGGCAATATTACCGGCAGAACCGGCCGTACCCGTACCTGCAAGCGCGCCGCCAGTGCCATAACCACTACCCGTACCGCCAGTACCGCCTACCGCAGTACCGGTCGAAGCGCCACCACCTCCGCCGCCGGTATAATAACCAAATCCGCCGCCACCGCCGCTCTGCCATCCTGAACCACCGCCGCCACCGACATAACCGGTTACGGTTGCCCCCGATGCCAAAGAGAACGATCCGGTGGTTGCCGTTACCCCGTTACCGCCTTGCGCGGGAGTAGTGCTGCTGTTCCCCGTCACGCCGGTACCGCCGTTGGCGGAAACGACAAGTGTCCCGGCGTTGAAGAGGGCGCTGCTGCCGCCGCCGCCGCCGCCGCCGCCTGCCGTGCCGCCGCCCCCGCCCCCGCCGCCCACTACGGCGTAGCTGATCGTCAGGGATCCCGTGTAATTATTCGTCAGGCTGCCGTAAGAAGAAATGACTTTCGTGCATAACGCTGTCGATGTCGGTAGAGAGCAGGAAGTGCTGCCCGAGGGCGGATAGTATTGCAGAATGACAAGTCCGGCGTTGCCGCCGCTGCCTGAAGAGCCGCCCGCGCCCGGCGTGCCGTTCGTCGATTGCGTTACGCTTGTATAGGAGGACCAAGCATTTGCGCCAATACCGCCGGTTCCATTGCCATTTGCCCCGTTGCTGCCTCCGTTAGTGCCGGCTGCCCCGTTTCCGCCTCCGCCGCCGAAGCCTCCGCCGCCGCCGCCGCCGGTGCTGCCGGCTGCAAGCCCTCCATACAACCCGCTTCCTCCATTGGCGGTTATTATACCTGTTTTAACGCCAGCACCGCCCGCCATAAATGCGCCGTTCGTGCCGTTTGCCCCATTTCCGCCGATGCCGCCTGCGGTTCCGTTGCCGCCGTTTCCATTGGCAGTCGTGCCGTTTCCACCGCCGCCGCCGAAATAGCCTGCGCCGCCGCCGCCGCCGCCGGAAGCGCCGCCGCCCCCGCCCCCGCCCCCGACATACGCAACCAGAGATCCGCCCGAGGCCAAAGTAAAATCTCCGTATACCGGTGTGGCGGTATTAGATCCGCTAGCACCGTTGGCAGTAACAACGGATGACGTGTTATAGACGATAGCGCTGCTGCCTCCGCCTCCTGCGCCAACCCCAGAAAATTGGGATCCCCCTCCTGCGCCCACCATGCTGTAGTATATCGGCAAGGCAGTCGTGTAAGGATTTATCGTGTTAATGTACCCGGTAACAACGTCCGTGCACATCGACGTCGACGAATTTAACAAGCAGTAGCCCGTGGGCGAATAATACGACAGGATCACAAGCCCGGCGTTGCCTCCGCCATTGACGTTATATGCTCCGGCTTGCGACGGCAACGTCGTGTCTGTCGTCCATGCGTTCGCGCCAATGCCGCCTGTGTAGGTGCCGGCGGTTCCGTTTGCGCCGCTGCTGCCTCCGGCTCCGCCACCCGAGGAACCCGTGCCGCCGCCGCCGCCGCCAAAACCGCCGCCGCCGCCGCCGCCATAACCGCCTGTGCCGCCCGAAGCCCCCAGCCCGCCGTCGCCTACAGAACCGCCATAACCTCCATAAGGAGAACCGCCGCCGTTGCCCCCGATCTCGGAGCTGCCGTTCGTGCCCCCGTTGGCGGTTGTACCGCCAGCGGTTCCGTTTCCGCCGCCGCCAGGCACAGCGTATATTCCTGGACCGCCGCCGCCGCCGCCGCCGAAATAGCCCGAGCCGCCGCCGCCGCCATATGTGATCGACCCGGCACCGCCGCCGCCGCCGACATAAACGGTTATGATATCGCCCACATTCATGACGAAGGACGAAGACGTTGGCGTCGTTCCGTTACCGCCGTTCCCGTTAAGCGCCCCCGTGCCGCCGGTGGCAAAAGCTTCAAGCGTTCCGTTATCGAAAATGGCGCTGCTGCCGCCGCCGCCGCCCGCGCCGCCTGTCGATGAAATCCCCGAACCGCCTGCCCCGCCGACCAACTGATAGGTTAGCGCTACGGCCGACGAATAAGGATTCTGTTGGACAAGGGCGGACGGGATAACGTCATAACATAAATACAGCGTTTTAAGCGTCCAAACCAGGGAGCCCGATCCTATCGTTATCGTCTCCGTCGTCGTGGTCAGCCCCGCAATAGCCGTCGTCTGCTCCATCTCAAATGAACCCGTCGACCCGCCGAGGCCTATATTTGCGTTACCGGTGCCTGTATTAAAACTGACGCCGCCATTCACGGATATGCCGCAACCATTCACGGCGCTTGAGTTGGTGCAGGTTACGGACGCGAGAGTATTGTTGCCGACGTTCGTTATCGAGACCGCGCCGGTTTGCACAAGGGTGTTTCCAATCTGTCCGATTGCGTTGTAAGCCGAGAAAGACGCCGTCGTCACCGTCCACGGCGTGCCTTGCACCCATCCTGTCGTGCCGTTTCCGATCTCGATGGTCGCGGTTGTCGTAATGCCGCCCGCCGTGCTTGTCGTATTGGCGTACTGCTCGATATAAATTTTGCTGCCCGGATAGATGCCCGAGGAAATCGATTGGTACCAGTTTTGACCGTCAAGGGAAACGTAACACGTCGTCGAGCAGGTCGAAAATTGCGCGCCGACGTTATCGAAGTTTTGCCCCGTCGTCGGCAAAGTTACGTAGCCGGCATTAACCAAAACTCCCGGAAAGACGCCGCTCTGATTGGTATAGGCCGGGATTGAGGTGGGCGTTCCGCCCAGAGTCTCTATCGACCACGTGCCCGTCTGTACCCCGCCGATGACGAGGGCAGGCGTCGTGGTGGTTAGATAATAGGACGATGCCGCGGCAATGAGCGCGATCGTGTTGCTGCCCGAGCCCGAACTGACGCCGGTCACGGTCGTCGAATGTTCGTCCGTTCCGTTATAGATGATGTCGGTGCATCCCCCCGTGCAGGTCGCCGTAAGATTCAGGAAGTTTGGCCCCAGAGTCACCGCATTGCTTTGCACAGAGGCGCCGGGAGTAATACCTGTCGTGCCGATGAAAGCGTTAAGTTGCGTCGGAGTCGCGGAGGCGGAACATTGCGGCGATTCCGTTCCGCCGCCGATCCCGTTGCAGTACCAATAAATGATCGCCGTGCCATAGCCGGAGGTAGACATTGAGGTTATCGGGCCCGATGTGCATGCGGCCGTCCCCGCCGGGGCCGAACTGCTGGTCCATACCGTATCGTTCGCCGTGCCGCAGACGCCGTTTACCGTCTGTGCGGCATAACAGGTTGCGGGCGACGGTTGGGTAGATCCCAAAGCGCAATTCGCCGCTGAAAGCGTGGAACCGGCCGGATAATTGACGCCGTCGCCGCCCAGACATTGCCAACAAACGTATGTAACCGAGCCTGCGACCGTGATGCCGCCAACGACTTCTCCCGTTGTGCATCCTGCATTATTGGTTTGAACGGACGTCAAAGACGTAACCGCTGCTTGCGGACCGCTCATGCTTGTACTGCAAACGCCAGCTTGATTCGCCGAGCATGAGGTGTTGCATATCGAACAACTGCCCGTGCCTGCGCAATTCCATAACCATTGGGTGTCGCTCGAATTCGCCGCGGGAACGGTGGTATATCCCGACGCGGCAACCGGCGTTCCGGACCCGACGACGCAAAGAGCCGTGCTTGTCGGCTCCGTCGTCTGCGACGTGGTATATGCGTAACATTGCGCGTTTGCCGTCACGCCGTACGCGCCGCAGGTTGCTGTCGTGCCGGTTCCAATCCCTCCGCACGTCCACGTCCAAGGATTTCCAGTGCCGCTAAGCGTCCCGACGATGCCGGAACTGCACATTGTAGTCTCGGTCGGCGCAACCGTGAGAGTTGGATACGTCGCCGAGTTCGATTCGGCGGCGAGCTGGCAAGCGCCGTTGAAAGAGCCGCCCGTTATGCTGCCGCTGCTGCCCGAACTGACAAAAGAAACCCACGACAGAGGAGAGCCCATATAGCCTTCGAATTCCGCCGTTGACGTATTGTAACGCAGCATGCCGGCGATGGCCGTCCCTATTGTCGTTCCCGGTTCCTGCCCTGTCGTCCCCGACGGCACGATCATCGCGTCCACATTATAACCAAGATCGAACGAAACCCGCGGCACGTAGCCGTTAGCGGCGATCGTTTGCGTGCCGTTATCGATAAGCAAGCCGGTCGCGTTCCATAATCCCACTTCCGTCGTCCCTATCGAGAAAGTCAGGGGATTTCCCGAAAGGGCGCTGCTCGATCCGCCCGCCGTTACGCGTCCGGTAGCATCGACCGTTACTGCGGAATAGGTTCCGGCTGCGACGCCCGTGAGGCTTAACTGCGTGGTCCCGATGCTGGCATTCACCAAAGCCGCGCCAGGAAAGAAATTCGTGTTGCTGCCGACAAGGTTTGTCAGGCCCGTTGGCGTTGTGCTTGATCCCGTGCCGCCGTAACTGACGGGCAAAACGCCCGTAACTTGCGAATTAAGATCTATGGTTCCAGTAAAACCGTTGCCGCCGTTTCCACCGTTTCCACCGCTGCCGCCTGGAAAATTTCCGGTCGCCGTTCCTTTAACAACAAGATTTTCGACCGTGAGAGTCCCTGCCACCGAGCCGTTGTTTCCCGAGATCGTCGCTCCACCCACAACTAACGATCCCCCTCCGAACGTGCCATTGCCGGTCGAGGTCACATCGCCTGCTGCATCGACGGCGAAAGCCCCTCCCGCCGCAGATAAAGTGCCTCCAAAAAAGCCGTTGCCGCTAGCCGCCGTCACGTCGCCTGCCGCATCGACGGTGAAAGCCCCCCCTGCCGCAGATAAAGTGCCGCCAAACGAGCCGTTGCCGGTGGTCGAGGTCAGGTTGCCGGCAGCATCGACTTTGAAAGCCCCCGCTGCCGAGGATAAAGTACCGCCAAACGTGCCATTGCCGCCAAACGAACCGTTGCCGCCGGTCGCCGTCACATCTCCTTTAGCATCAACGCTAAAGGCCCCTCCGGCCGCAGATAAAATCCCGCCAAACGAGCCATAGCCGCTTGTCGCGGTAATACTGCCGGTGCTTAGGGTAAGATTGCCGGTGCTTAGAACAAGGCTGCCGTTACTGTTAGTCATCGTGACTTCGGCGGATGTGCCTATGGTCACCAAATTGAGATTTCCGGGCACCGATATATCGCCCTTCGAATCTACCGACACGCCTTGCGCGCTATAAGAAGCCGTCGTCGTCGTTCCCGTTCCCGTGACTTGCCATACCGACGAACGATCGACGGCCTGAGCCGCGTTCATGCTCGTGGCAAAATTGTTCGACGCGGCCGTCGGCGCGGTTCCGCAGTTCGTTGTCGAGCTGAAAGCGCCGCTCGGACCGGCCGATAATATTTGAAACGCCGGAAGAGTCGTCGTGGATGTAGAGTTTTCCCACCGGCAAACGACGTAATAATGCCCCCATGGATCGAGCTGCTTGACGCCCACGCCGGATGCAAAAACGCCGACTTCCACCGGCGACCCGCCAGCGTAAAGGTATGCCGTGCCCGCAGGCATATGCGTATCGCTTGCAAGCGATCCATAATTTGCGGCGTTGCCGTAGTAAAAATCGACAAGTTTATTTGTGATCGGCGTACCTGCTGCCACTGCCGCTGCGTAGGCTGCGGCGCAACTGCCTTCTGCCCCGCCGCCTTGGGGCGGACATAAAAGCGTGCCGTCCGCGCTCATGATGGATGTCGCGGCCATCGTCGACGCCGCGGCTTCAAGATCGTTCTTGACCGACAAGCTGTTGACCAACAGCATATTATTGCTGATGCTTTGGGAATAACCGCTGAACAAAACGCCCGCGCCGACGCCGATAAGCCCAAGCATATAAAGGATTGGCGCAACGCCAAATCCCGCGCGATGACGGTTCTTTCTCACCGATTGTCGAGTGAACTTTTGTATAAGATTGTTTTTGTTCATCGTCTCTGCGTTACATCGACAGTCAAGCACACGGAAATCCCCGGGCAGAAAGATTCCCGCGAATCAATTGTGTAGATCGAAAACTTTAAGGAATTGCCAACGCACGGGCAAGACTTAACTGAAACGACACGCTAATATTTTCGATAATGTCGCATGGATTGATTCGATAACAAAACGATTGGGGTTTTGTCTCGACGTGACTTCAGTTGCCCGACAACAGTTTGTCGATGTCGGATTGGCTGATCGCGTTCGAGGGCAATTGAGGGCCGTTCAAAAGGCCTTTTTCGGGATCGGCCGAATGGACGTTTTTGGGGGTGTGTCCCTTGCCCACGCGATGGATTTCATCGCCCATCGCCTTGACGATCGCCTCGATGCGCGCGTCGATATGCTTGAGCGTTTCGACGACCTTGGTGATGCGCTGGCCGGTAACGTCCTGAAAATTGCAGGCTTCGAAAATCTTGGTCGTGCAATTGACGAGCCTTTCGTTGATCGCCGGCGCGCATTCGCCCGCAATCGCGCTCATCTCGTCGCAAACGTCCATGATGCGGTTTGTCGCGTCTTCGGTCGCGCCCACGACGGCGTCCAGCTCATCCGTCGCATCCGGAATGAAACTCGTGCTGATGTCGTCCGGCTTGATCGAAGCGATTTCGCTCTTGGCTTCGCGGATATAGCGCGCCAGTTCCTCAAGTTCGGAATAGAATTTCAGATCGGCGGCCGAAACGTCGCCTTCCAGAGACTGAACGACCTGCCGCACGACGGCGGCGACTTCCTCGGGCGACAAACAGGTTTTTATATTTTCGTGCGCGGCCTTGATTTCATTGCTCAGGCGTTCCTGAAAATCTTGCGAAGGCGCGGTCATGGGATATCCTCTAGAAGCTGCCGAGAACGGCGGAAATTTTCTGCTTGAGCGTTTCGGCGTTGAACGGCTTGACGATGTAGTTGTTCACGCCAGCTTCCTTGGCCGCAATGACGTTTTCGGTCTTGCTTTCGGCTGTGATCATAATGAACGGCGTGGCCTTAAGCGCGTTATCGGCGCGCACTTCCTTCAGCAGTTGCAACCCCGTCATCGGTTGCATATTCCAGTCGGAAATAACCAGCCCTATCGGCGTTTCGCGCAAAACCTTAAGCGCCATGCTGCCGTCCGTTGCTTGATGAACGTTCTTGAATCCCAGCTGTTTCAGCAGGTTCTCAATGATTCTTAGCATGGTCTTATAGTCGTCCACGATCAGGACGTTCATATTCATATCGACAGCCATTGAGCACCCAGAAGGTAAAGACACGGAGGATAGTACCACGCCCCCGATTGACGCTAAGCCAAGAAAATAAAAAAAGTGTTACCGCCCGATTCCGAACGGCCTCTCCGACCCAATTTGCGCTTGGGGTATGCACCTAGAACATAAACCACGCCATTTTTCAACCAAAAGCCGATAAAAGCGTTCCCCGGCATACAAAGTCATTTATCGTAACAGAGCAAACTACTTACGGGAACATCCAACCGTGTTCGCCCATTGAGAAAGTTAAGTTCGATGACAAACGCCGCGTGAATGACCTCCGCGCCCGCCTGCCGCGCCAGAGCCACCGCCGCCGCCGCCGTTCCCCCCGTCGCCAAAAGATCGTCGCACAAGACGGCCCTATCCCCCGATTTTATAAGACCCTCCTGCATTTCTATCGTATCTTCCCCATATTCGAGGGCATACGTGCGGGCTATGGTTTTTCCGGGCAACTTTCCCTTCTTGCGCATCATAACGAAGCCGATCCCCAAGTGGGACGCCAAAGCCGCGCCGACCAGAAATCCTCTTGATTCGATGCCGACGAGGATATCCGGATGCAAAGGATGCACCATATCGCCGAGCCGCACGATTGTTTCGCGCCATGCCTGCCCATGCCCAAGAAGCGTTCCGATGTCGTAAAACAAGATGCCGGGCTTGGGATGATCGGGAATCGTCCGGACATGGTCTTTAAGATTGAGCAAGAAAAGACTCCATTAACTGTTTTGTAACCCGGAATTAGCCTATACTGATTTGCGCAAGTCCCGCAACCAGAGATTTGATCTGTCGTTTGACTGTCCGCTTCTCCCGGGCAAGAGACAAGATTATAGGTGAACGCATGTCGTCAGCACTAACCCAATCCGACGTTGCCAAGCTTTTGGCCGAGCCGTCTCCCGCCGTTCGCGCCGAACTGGCAAGCAAGATTGGGCAAGAAATCGAGAATCCGAACCTCAACAAGTCCGAAACCGCTTTGGCGGAGGACATCGTCCGCATCATGGCCAAGGACGTGGAAGCGAGCGTCCGCATAGCCTTGGCCCAAAATCTGCGCAACGCACCCCATTTGCCGCACGACGTCGCCTTTAAACTCGCCAACGATATCGAAAGCGTCGCGTTGCCGATCCTCGAAAGCTCAACCGTTCTGACCGACGCCGATCTTATAGAAATCGTTCACAGCGGCGCGGCCTCCAAGCAGGAAGTTATCGCCGGTCGTCCGGGCATTTCGGAAAGCGTATCCGACGTTCTGGTCACCTCCGGCGCCGAGAAAGCCGTCGCCCGATTGATGGAAAACGTCACGGCGAAGATCAGCGAAAAAAGCCTCACCAAGGCCGTCGACCGTTTTGCCTCGAACGAGGGTATCAAGGAAAAAATCGTCAAGCGTCCGACGCTGCCTCCGATTGTCACGGAACGCCTCGTGACGATGGTCGCGGACAATATGCGCGATTATCTCGTTTCGCATCATCAGGTCTCGCCCGCCGTCGCCGCCGACATTATTTTGCAAAGCCGCGAACGCGCGATCGTCAGCCTGACGGGAAAATCGAGCATCGAAGAACTCGAAAAAATGATCGCCCAGATGAACGCCAACGGACGGTTGACGCCGTCTTTGGTTCTGCGCGCGCTTTGCACGGGCGACATCACTTTCTTCGAAGTGGCGATTTCGGTGCGCGCCAATATTCCGCTCGTCAACGCGCGCATTTTGATTCACGACGCGGGGCAGCTTGGCCTGAAGTCGCTTTACGAACGCGCCGGCATGCCTCCCGAACTTTTGTCCATTGTCCGCGGCGCAATCGACGTTCTGCACGAGACGGAGATGGGCGAGAGCATCGACGAGCATGACCGCGAACGCTATCGCGCCACCGTCATCGAGCGCATCCTGACCAAGTACGAAGATTTGGAAGGGGAAAACATCGATTATCTGCTCAGCAAGCTGGGCGATGTTTTGAAACCCGGGATTTTGCCTACCGGCTAAATTTAGCGGATTTTGGCGAGAAAGAATTTATGGACGCAGGAATCCGGCGTCAGTTCCGGATGAAATGTCGCGACAAGGTGACGCCCTTCTTCGATGAGAACCGGATCACCGTTGTACCGCGCAAGCACCGTCACGTTCTGCCCCGTTTTGCGGATGACCGGCGCGCGGATGAAAACCGCTTCGATTTTTTTCGCGCCGATGCGTTTTTGAAAATCGGGGTCCATCTCGATTTCCGCGATGCGGCTTTCGTTCTGGCGGCCATAGGCGTTTCGCTCGACCGAGATATCCACGACGCCGAGGCTTTCCTGCGGAGGGTTCGTGACTTCTTTCGCCAAAAGAATGGCGCCCGCGCATGTTCCGAAAACGGGCTTCTTCTTCGCAAATTCGATAAGCGCTTCCATCATGTCGTCGTAATGAAGAAGCTTGAGCATCGTTGTGCTCTCGCCGCCCGGAAGTATTAGTCCGTCGATGATTTTGAACGCGCGAGCGTCGCGGACGAGAAGAGGCGAGGCTCCCGCCCGCGCCAACGCGATCTCATGCGCCGCGAAGTCGCCTTGCAAAGCCAGAATGCCGACGGTTTTCATCTTCCTCACAACCCTCGTTTTTGCATGAGCTCCGATTCGGGGATTTTGGAGATATCGAGGCCGGGCATCGCGTCGCCGAGCGCGCGGCTGGCTTCGAGCAATTTGGCGGGATTGTCGTAATTCTTGACCGCCTGAACGATAGCCGTCGCGCGCGCGACGGGATCGGAGGATTTGAAAATGCCGGAGCCGACGAAAACGGCTTCCGCGCCAAGCTGCATGACGAGCGCGGCGTCCGCGGGCGTCGCGATTCCTCCGGCCGAGAAATTCGGAACGGGCAGCTTGCCGTTTTTCGCGACCCATGCGACCAGTTCCAGAGGCACACGGAATTTTTTGGCCTCGCGCGGCAACGTTTTTTTATTGGCTTTCGCGAGCGCCTTCATTTCTTCCACGATCGCGCGAATATGGCGGACGGCTTCGACGATATTGCCCGAACCGGCTTCGCCTTTCGTGCGGATCATCGCGGCTCCCTCCGAGATGCGGCGCAAGGCTTCGCCCAGATTGCGCGCGCCGCAGACGAACGGCGTTTTGAAAACCGCCTTGTCGATGTGATGTTCTTCGTCCGCCGGGGTCAAGACTTCGCTTTCGTCGATATAGTCCACGCCGAGGGATTCCAAAATGCGCGCTTCCATAAAATGCCCGATGCGCGCTTTCGCCATGACCGGAATGGAAACGGTCTTCATGATTTTTTCGATGACGCCGATGTTCGCCATGCGCGCCACGCCGCCGTCCTTGCGGATGTCGGACGGCACGCGCTCGAGCGCCATAACGGCGACGGCGCCCGCGTCTTCGGCGATCTTGGCTTGCTCGGCGTTCGTCACGTCCATGATGACGCCGCCTTTGAGCATCTCGGCCAATCCGGTTTTCAGGCGAAATTCTTTGCTCTTGAGATCGAACATATCGGCTCCTTTTGAAATGCATCCGGCTTTAAGCGGAATGCGCCGTACTATAAGCAAGGTTATCTTGCGCCTGCAAGTTCCTTATCTGCGATTATTAAGTTCTTCGATCTGCTCTATAAGTGCCTTAAAAAATGGGGTAAAATAGATTCATGAAATTTACTTTTTCCCTTGCCGCGCTTTTTGCCCTTTTGACGCTGGTTGGGGGCTGTTCCCGCGATCTGGCCGCGCATGCCGATGCGCTGGCACAACCTGCGGGATTGCGGCACGAGCAAATCAAGACCGGCACATTTATTCTAACGGCCTACGAAAAGGTCGGGGATCCGGCCCAGCCTTTCGATATTTATATCGAAGGCGACGGATTTGCGTGGCAAACGGAGTATGAGCCTTCGGCCAATCCCACTCCGCGCAAAGCCCTGACGCTGGCTTTGGCCGCCCGCGATCCATCGCCCAACGTGATTTATATCGCGCGGCCTTGCCAGTTCACTCCACTCGCTCTCGATACGCATTGCGATGTCGCTTATTGGACGGATAAGCGGTTTTCGGAGGAAGTCATCGCCTCCGTCGATCAGGCGATTGATAAATTGACTTCGGGGTACGGATACCCCCGTTTGAATTTGATCGGGTATTCGGGCGGCGGCGCTGTCGCGGTTTTAGTCGCGGCGCGGCGCGCGGACGTGGTTTCCCTCCGCACCGTGGCGGGGAATCTCGATCACGAGGAAGTCAACCGCCTGAACGACGTGGACCCTTTGAAAGGATCGCTCAATGCGATTGATCAGGCCCGCAAAATCGCGTCCCTGCCCCAAATTCATTTTAGCGGCGGAGAGGATGCCGTTATCAGCCCCGTCATAGCCAAACGGTTTCTTGCCGCTTCGGAACCCACCGATTGCGTGCGCCTCGAAAATATTCCCGAAGCTTCGCACGAAGACGGATGGATCGAGCGTTGGCCCGCCCTTTTGAAAGAACCCGCAGTTTGCGGACGTTAGTGTTTTTTGGCTGCGGGTTTTTTGACCGCAGGTTTTAGTGGCGGCTTTTTGCTTTCAACGTCCGGCAAGCCGCAGGCTTTGCCGATCGCGCGATAGGCGGGAAACGCGCCCTTCAGATCGAATGTATCGTTGATCGTCGCGACGCGGTTTTGAGAGGGGATGCCGAGGAGTTGCGCTCTGCTTCCGTTCCGGATCGCGGCGGCAAGCTTATGATCGGTCATCGCATCGCGCGCCCATGCCGTGTCCTTTACCGAAAAAAGATCGAAGGCTGACGCGCCGATCCGCACGCTGACGCCGTGCCTTGAATCGAGCAGCGCGCCCGCGCCGTAACTGAAAACATCGGTGCTGCCCTCGACGGGACGGTGCGTGATCATAAGATAGGATGTCCGGCCTTTTTTCTTTCCCGCCGGTTTTCCGGCTTTCGCCGTTACCATATAGCAAACGGTCTGGCCGCCTTCTTCCGTGACATACGCATGCCAAACGCCGAACGTTCCGAGGTCTTTGTCCTTGTGCGGAGCGGCATGCGCAGACGCGGCAAGCGCCCCTGTCCAAAGGACGAGAAAAAGCGCAAATCCGAAATGCCGGAGCTTTCTCATGGCGGCGCGCCATTGACGATGGGATTGAGGATCGGCGCCAGGGCCGCCAGCATTTGCGCCGATAAGGCGCTTGTAAAGACATAATCCTCGGCGTCTTCGCCCGCGACGTGCGCGGTGATCGTGCCGAAGAAACGGTCGCCTATATAAAACACGAAAGTTCCCGTGCGGTTCATGACGCGCGACGACAGAAGGCGCCCTCCCGCCGCGAATTCGTCGTAACGCTGGTCGCCCGTTCCGGTTTTGCCTCCCACGGGAAGCGGGTTTCCGGCGGCATCGCGATAGACTCCTTTGACGCGGCGCGCCGTGCCGCTTTCGACGACTTCGCTCAGGGCGCTTTTCATGACGCGGGCGATAACGGGGGACAAGACCTGCTCGCCCCGCGTGTCGGGACTGAGTTTAAGGAGCGTTTCATACGGCGTGTTTTTCCCGAATTCGAGAGAGTCGAAACGCTCGGTCGGCATTTTTACGCCGTCCGCCAGAATGATGCCGATAAGCTCTGCCAAAGCGCCCGGGCGGTCCGCCGAACTGCCGATCGCCGAGGCAAAACTGGGAACCAAACGGTCGAACGGATAGCCGAGCCTCGCCCAGCGTTTTTGGATGTGGGCGAAGGCATCTTCCTCCAGCATGATGCGGATGCGCGTGTCCTGCGCGTGTTTTTTGCCGGATTTATAGAGCCACGCGTAAGAAGCGATGCGCAAGGGGCGGCTGACTTCCATCAGCTCGCGGACCGTTGCCTGCGGATTCTTCTGCCAATAGGCGAGCAACCACAATTCCATCGGATTCACGCCCGACAAATACGCGCGATCTTCCAGCGAATAACGGTCGACGGCATAAGAGGCATAAAGTTTTTGCAGCCGCTCTTCGGGCACGGGGACGCGCCCTTCGTGCGTCCGCATAAATCCGCTATAGGAAGCGTAATCGGATGAGGGCATAAGCGAGCGGAACAAAACGGTGCGCGCCACGGCTCCTTTATGCGCCTGCAAAAGCAGCTTTTCGATCCGCGCGGCTTGCGGCAGATTTGCATAGTCCGCGATATAGCGGCCCAGAAAGACGCTGCCTTCCTGATCGGCAAAACGCTCCAGATAGGCGCGGCGCGCGGGGCCTTCGCCATCGCCGCTCAGAAGCTTATCTTTCGTCCGGGGGCCTTGCGCGATCGTGTAATTGACGATGTCCCGCATCACGCGGATAAACACGAGATTTACCGATTGGCGGAAGGCTTCGTGCAAATCCATCGTTTCGTAGTCTTCCTCGCGTTCGAAATTGTGGAAGACATGCTCGCCGCTTCCGGTGAAGAAAATTTCGTTCGGATTAGCGGAATATTTCCGGTCGAGCGACGCGTTCAGCATGGCTTCGAGGTCGGCGCTGGGGTGCGCGGTCAGCCACGCGATCGCCCATGACGTCAGATTGTCCGGCGCGTCTTCCGCCAAATCCTCTAAGGCGTCCTTATCGAGCCCCGCGTAGCGGCGGTGCAATTCGGCGACGATTTCAAGATACGTCACGAGCGTCCTGAGCTTGGCGGTCGAGCCGAGGTCGAGCTTCATGCCTTCGTTCATATCGAACGGGCCGTCGATCGTATCGGCTTGCAGGCGGATTTTATTGCTGTCCTTGCCGCGTTCGTAAAGCACGACGCTCCATTTGATTTTGGCGGGATCGTTGTCGGGCGAAAGCAAATGATAGCCGTAAAGCCCGTTGGCTTTGAGAAAATCCTTGTCGCCCATTTTCTTCAAAAAATCGACGAGCTTTTGCTCGGCAACGCTGTCGAACGTCGTTTGGCCGGAAAGATCAAGCCTGTCGACTTCGTAGAGCTTCTTGAGCCCCAGCAAATCCATCAAATGCGTGCGCAGGGCATTGACGGCTTTTTGCTCGATGTAAGGCGGCTCGGGCGGCATCGGAGCTTCGCGCAGGAAGACAAGCCGGGAGGATTTTGCGGCGTCGTGCAATGCCGCGGATATAATGCCTGCGTTTTCCAGACGATCCAGGGTCGCGTCGATCAGTTCATCGAGCGCGGCGCGGTTGGTTTGCAGATAAGTGCTGGGCCTCCGTTGCGCCAAAATAAGCCCCAGCGCGGCGCGGTAAACGAAGGCTTTGGATTTCAGGGAATCGGCGTCGTCTTCCCTCAATTTCAGCGCGGACGACGCCGCGTTCAGATCGATGCCGAACCACGCCCACAAGCCGTCGCCGATGCTGTTGATCTCGCCGAATCCCGGGCGCGCCGATAAAGGCGTGCTGTTGAGATAATCGAGGATGATTTTTTTCCGCGCTTCGCGCGTGTCGGGACCGTCGAGATAGACGCGGAAAGAGGCCGAGGCTATCTGGCGCAATTTTTCCAAGGCGCTGCCGGTTTTTCCCTGAGGCGAGAAGCGGAATTTTTCGATCTGCGTCGCGAGCGTGCTGCCGCCGCCCGCGTTAGCGCCCGGGACAAAAACATGCGCGGCTTGCCCAAAAATGGCGGAAAATAAGCGTCCCCATTCGATAACGGGATTGCGCGTGACGGGGCCGTCTTTCAGCAATTCGCGGTTTTCGATGTAAAGCAGCGTCTCGACGAGCAGCGGAGGAATTTGGTCGAAGCCGGAGAAAATGTGTTGGGGGTACGACGCTGCGTAGATTTTCTCGCCGTTTTTATCGAAGAGCGTCAGTCCCGCCTCCGTTTTGGGGCGGTAGATGGGATAGAGCCCGCGCCGGAGCAGCGTGTCGTAAGCATCGGACGCGTGCATCTGCGCTTGAACCGTGAAAGCGTCGGCTTGCAGCGCCTTGATGTAAAAAGGCAGATAGCTGTAGCCCAACCTTTCGTTATAGGGGCCAGATTTGGGCGTGCGCATATGCGGGTTCGCGCCTTGCTGCATCGAGAAGAAAAGACGCTGGTCGTACGAGGAAAATCCTTTGGCCTGAACCTCGGACGTGCGCACTTCGTTATTCATGAGGCTCGCGACGATCACGCAAAGGCACAGAAGTATCGCCGAAGAGAAAATCCAGAGCAGTTCGCTTTTCCAGGACGGCTCTTTTTTCTTCCGCCGGGGATGTTTGGCTGGCGCAGGCGCGGCTTTTTTTGCGACCTTTTTTATGTCTTTAGAATGTCGCACAGCTTTCCAATCAGTTCGGCGCGGAGAACTTCTGTTTGCGTTTTGGAGAACATGTCTTTGACAAGGACGACGCCTTTGGCTTGTTCGTCATGCCCCAAGAGTATAACCACGGGAATGCCCGATTTATCGGCGTATTTGATCTGCTTGTCGAGCTTGGCGGGTTCGAGCCACGTTTCGACGCGGAATCCTTTCGCGCGCAATTCCGTCGCAAGCGGAAGCGTATAAGCCTGCAATTGCGGATCGAGTTGGGCGATGAGGATTTGAACCGTCGGCGGCACCGATTTTATGAAATCGTTCAACAATCCGTTCGCGTTCAGTTGGTCGAAAAGGCGCGTGAGGCCGATGGAAATCCCCACGCCCGGAAGTTTCGATTTCGTATAGTGACCAGCGAGGTCGTCGTAGCGACCGCCGGAACAGACGCTGCCGAATTCTGGATGCGCGCCGATGTATGTTTCGTAAACGGTTCCCGTGTAATAATCGAGGCCGCGCGCGATAGCGAGATTGAGCCGCGTGCGATTTTCGGGAACGCCGAGAGCGCGCAAGGCATCGACCGTTTGCGTAACTTCGGCCAATCCTTGCTTGAAGACGGGATCGTCGATCGACAACGCGTTCAGCGACGCCAGAATCTCGTTTTTGTCGCCCCGATGCGCGATCAGGCGCAGCAAATTCTCGGCATTCGGGCCGGATGCCCCCAGATTTTCTATTTCTTCGCGCACTTTGGCCGCGCCGATTTTGTCGAGCTTGTCGATTTCGCGTAAAATCAGTTTTTGCTTTTCGTCGTCCTTGATGCCGTATCCGGATAAAATTCCGCGCAGGATTTTCCGGTTGCTGAAGTGGATCGTGAAATCGCCGACTTTCAGTTCTTCGAAAATTTGCACGATGATCGCGGGAAGTTCGGCGTCAAAGGCGGGACTGAGCTTATCCTTACCGATGACGTCGATGTCGCATTGGGCAAATTCGCGGAAGCGTCCGCGCTGCGCGCGCTCCCCCCGATAGACGCGCTGCATCTGATAGCGGCGGAAAGGAAAAGCCAGTTCGCGCTCGTGCTCGGCCACGTAACGCGCGAGAGGAACCGTGAGGTCGAAACGCAAAGCGAGATCGGCGGCGTTTCCCTGCTGCATATCTCCCGTCGATTGGACAAAATAAACCTGCTTTTCGGTTTCTCCGCCCGATTTGGTGAGCAGAACGTCTTTCAGTTCAAAAACCGGCGTCTCGATAGGAATAAATCCGAATTTTTCGAAGCCTTTGCGGATAACATCGGACATATGCTGGAAAATTCTTTGCTCACGGGGAAGAAGTTCCAGAGTTCCGGAAGGAGTGCGCGGGGTGATCATCGGATCATCGATTCCAAAGTTAAAATAATCGGTGCAGGGGATTATACAGCCCCTTCGGCAAAATTCTTCCTGAAATTTAGCGCGCGAATCACGGCGTCAGACGGAAGACAAAATCCACGGTGTTTACCGCGAGATTGCATGCCGTTTTGGCCGACGCGAGGTCCCAAGGGAGGGTAAGCGCCGGAACGTGGCTAACCCTTCCTGTTCCGTTGATATAAACATCGACGAGGCCGGGCAATGCGGTGGGGTTGGAATTTCTAAGCGCAGCCCCGATGCAAGCGTTTCCCGAAGGCAGCAAGGCTTCGATGGCGAACAGGGGAACGCTCGCGGTACTGGTGGCCGCAGTAAAAGCGCACCCCGTGCTGCCTGTGGCTTTCCATCCGCATACATAAAGCGAATTGTAGGGGGTGCCCGCAGCCGGAAGGCCTGTGGTGGATTGTTCGCCGAACGGCGAATCTACGACCGAAACGCCCCCGCTGACATGGACAGCATCGCCCGGAAAAACGTTGAGAGAGGTCAAGATGGGCATCATCCCCGTCACGGCGCCTACCGTCGGGGTCAAGGTCGTATCGAAATAGGTCTTGCCGACGTAATTTCCGCGGATATTTCCGACGATGACATTCAGCATCTCGGAAAATTTTTCTTGTTTGGCGTTGCTGTTTATGTTCGAGGCCAAGGCCCAAACGCCGGAAAGGATTATTCCGGCAACGCCCAAAACAATGGCAAACTCGGTCAGGCTGAATCCGCGTTTACGTTTGCGTTGCGTTTGGGTCTGTTTCGGATTCATTCCGTTTACCTGACCTAGTAGCCTCCGTTAACGAGCAGGCTCCTCAGCGTTTTCATTTCTTCCAAAGCGCGGCCCGTTCCGAGCGCAACGCATGATAACGGGTCTTCGGCGACCGAAACCGGCAAGCCCGTCGCGTGGCGCAAGACGAGATCGAGGTTGCGCAGCAAAGCGCCGCCGCCGGTCAGAACGATGCCCTTGTCCACGATGTCGGCGGCGAGTTCGGGCGCCGTGTTTTCCAAGGCAACCTTGACCGCTTCCAGAATCGCGCTGACGGGTTCGGCAAGGCTTTCCGCGACCTGGCGCTCCGTGATCACGATTTCTTTCGGAACGCCGTTCATCAGATCGCGTCCTTTAATTTCGGACGTGCGGCCTTCGCCGTCTTCGGGCGGGCACGCGGAGCCGATTTCCTTCTTGATGCGTTCCGCCGTGCTTTCGCCAATCAGGAGATTGTGATAGCGGCGGATGTAATTGATAATCGCTTCGTCGAGCTTATCGCCGCCGACGCGCACCGAGCGCGAATAGACGATGCCGCCCAACGACAATACGGCCACTTCGGTCGTGCCGCCGCCGATATCGACGACCATCGAGCCGGTCGGTTCCGTCACGGGCAATCCTGCGCCGATCGCGGCGGCCATCGGCTCTTCGATTAAAAACACGCGGCGCGCGCCCGCCGATTCCGCCGATTCCTGAATCGCGCGGCGTTCGACCGCCGTCGAACCCGACGGCACGCAGATAATGATTTGCGGATTGGCGAAACTGCGGCGGTTGTGAACCTTGCGGATGAAGTGCTTGATCATCTCTTCCGCGACTTCAAAATCAGCTATAACTCCGTCGCGTAAGGGCCTGATCGCCTGTATATTTCCAGGAGTGCGCCCCAGCATCATTTTAGCTTCGTCGCCCACGGCCAGAACGTGGCGTTTGCCCTTGATCTGCGCAATCGCGACGACCGAAGGCTCATTCAGCACAATGCCGCGGCCTTTCACATAGACAAGCGTATTGGCCGTGCCGAGATCGATGCCCATATCGGCAGAAAGAAGTCCTAACAGATTGAAGAACATATATTATTACCTACGGCAAGGGAGATTCGTTGCGCAAAGATTGAGAGGAACTTTCTGACACCGGAACGTGTTTTTCGCAAGAGGTATCTTGGGGGTGTTTTTTTCCGTGGAAATATTTGGAAAACGGCAGCGTCATGGAATCATCTTATAAATGCCGCGCCTGATTTTCCATTCCCACCGGAGAAAATTAATCATGAAGACGCGCCGCACTTATTGATAGATATGGATGAAAGTATTTTGACCTGTTGACAAAACGACATGAATAACCATGAATAACCTTCATGAAGTAATATTTAATTCCCAATTAATAATGGGAGAGTAAGGAGACTGTCATTATGTTATTTGTTGCGCCCGTTCAAGTTGCGCCCGTTCAAGAAATCCGCGCCCCTGAAATAAAATCAGAAAAGCACCTTCCTGAAAATAACGGAAAGAAAAATCTTCCCCCTGTTCCGCGCAGATCGGATTATGCCCGTTTGCAACCTCCAAAGAAGGAACAAGCACTCGTGCAAAAAACCGACACAGGAAGGCGCGGCAAGGCAGAAGATTATTTATATCGTCCGGAACATCCGTATCACCCCCAAAAAGACAGAACGAGTCCTCTCGCGGAATTAAGCCGTCTCCCAAGAAAAGACCGTACCAACCGGAGGACTCGGGCCAAAGTCGAAAATTATCTTCGGCAGAAAAGCCTGACCCGTTCTTGATTTAAAACGGGCAAAACGGCGATTTAAGAAATTCGAAAATCCCAATAAATATGGAAATTGAGGAGTACATTATGAATAAGACTATTAGCAATCAGGCTTTACACGGGGATTGTCCATCTGCAGACTCTCCCTTCTGGTATGCCCCTGAAATTCTGCCTGCAAAATACGACGAAGAAGAAGTAAAGGAAGCTTCTCCCGAAGCCCCCAAAGGCAGAAAACATATCCTTCTGGAACACGACAGCGAAGCGGCTCCTCACGTTTCTAACTTGTCGAATATCGCCGCCCTCCGCTGGGACATACGCTCTTTCTCCGACATAGACGCGGTTGTCTGCGCGGTATACATCCCCTCCGATCCGGACGCTTCGGATGCATCGTCCGATCTTGAGGATGATCCTCTCGATGAGAAAAATCTTCAGGATGATTCTCTCGATGAGGAAGACACGGACCCCCAGGCCCCGCCCAAAAAGGAACATTACGGTTTTTCCAGCGCAGAGATAAAACAGATTCACGCGCTCAAAAAGATTCTTGAACTGAGCGATCATGCAAACAGTCTCCTTTCAAAACCGACGGACGAACAAATTGAAATCCCCGGTAATTTCATTCCCGATCATGCAACAAGAATCCCCAACGAAATGATGGGATATGATCTTGCCGAAGCTGGATTTACCGCTGCGAGCCTTAATATGCTCAAAGACAAAAGCCCTCAGGCGTATAAGCGCCTCGCCTGTTTAATGGATTTCGGCAGGCAAAAATTGTTGGAAGAGAAGAGGGTCAGAGCCAGCAAACTCGCCGCTGAACAAGCGCGGCGTTACGGCGGCAGAAGTTATGGCCCTGTCGTTCCTGACGCACAAATGCGGTCCTACAGGGCGTTGAGAAAACTTCCCGCTCCTTCGTCGGGCGCATCAAGAGATTTGGATTCTCTCTTTCCGAAAGGTTTTTCGGCTGATTTAGAGTCGAGAAGGCCTCAAAAGATATATTCATTATGAATAATGTCTTCAATATATACGCATGAAAGTATTAGACTCGCTTGACAAAATGCCGCCGATAAACAAATATTTTTTCATAAATGAACACTAGTGCCCAATAAATATGGGAAGAAGGAGCTTATTATGGTTGAGTCAGTTGTTTTGGATAATGGGTCGGACGTTTCTCATTCTGATAGACTTACCTTGCTATATAAAATGAAAGATCTGCGCGCTCTGGGCGGATCCGTTGATCCCGTGAAAGATCACAACATAAAATCTAAAGACATTACCAAAGTTAAAATCGAGTCGGGGAAAGATGTGCCGGAATCTTTCGTTTCCATAACCTATATCCCGCGTAAATCGACCCTCGTTTCCCGTACATACAACGTATTGAATCATGTGGCCGACGAAACGACTGGCGATGAGCCTGTTGATGCGGTTCAAAGAATTGCCGAAAAGAATGCCGAGACTGAAAAGAGGATTCTTGAGACGGAAGAAGATATCAATACTTATCCCAAAAAAGAATCGATCGTTGGAAAAGACCCGGAAAAGTGGGTTAAGAAAGACGGGCGCTATGTCCTTCTTAATAAGAGGGAAGAAGTCCCGCACGAAAATGGGGATGAATACACGCCCGATAAGCTCCGTCGCATGAAGCTCGACCTCGCCAACAAAAGGTTCGCAAAAAATAATCCTTGCGGAACATCCGATGATTTCAATCTTGGCGCCGCAAGCGAAGAGATAAGGAGCATCCCGACGTTGGATGGATCGGAACGTCCCGTTCCCGAGTTCCTATTTGTCGCTTCGGTCAGATCCCAGCAACTATAAAAGCCGATAAGGCGTTTACGGACAAGCTTGATTCGGACGACGCTGAAGTTACGCGTTAAGTTGGTATATGCGCGGGGTTATTCATTATGAATAATGTCTTCAATATATACCCATGAAAGCATTAGACTCGCTTGACAGAAGGCCTTTTTATTAAGAAAGTTATAGCGATTAATTTAAATAGTCGTTGCAGATAAAATATGGGGAAAAACGTTATGAAGCCATACAAGTTGGGCAAAGGATTGCCGGATGAAGTCAGGCATGCGGAAATTGCCGCCGTTTACGATGAAATATTTTTTAGCAGGCTTGAAAATGAGGGCGTTTTTCCCGCATCGGGATATCCTCAATATTCCGCCGAGCTTCCTCCGGAAATTACAAATTTCAAACTCCCCTCCGGAAAAGATAAAAAGGCCAAGGCGATCGACACCTATGAGGAAATGCTCGATAGAAACGAGGATGTTGTTTTTCCCCACGTTAAGTCTCAAACAAGGGAGCTTCCCAAAAAAATTACTTACATTCCTTCTGTTCCTTCCGTTCCTCAAAAGGGGATGACTTTGGGAGACATGCTGATAACGAAAGTTAGCCAGTACTTACATTTGTAAGTAAGACGGAACACAATCGCTTTTTCCTTCGGGCTTCGGCCTTACGACGACAACGCCGTTTTTTGCAAAGCCGCCAGTTCGGCGATGCCTTTTTGCGCGAGACGTAAAAGCGCGTTGAATTGGGATTCGGAAAAAGGCTCCTGCTCCGCCGTGCTTTGAATCTCGACGATGCCCCCTGCCCCCGTCAGGACAAAATTCGCGTCGACTTCGGCGTTTGAATCCTCGGCGTAATCGAGATCAAGAACGGGCTCGCCCCTGTAAAGACCGCAGGAAACAGCCGCGACCGAAGTCGTCAACGGGTTCGCCGTCAAGCGCCCCGTTTTCATCAGATAGCGGCACGCCAATCCCAAGGCAACATATCCGCCCGTGATCGATGCCGTTCGCGTGCCTCCGTCGGCTTGCAAAACGTCGCAATCGACTTTGATCTGGATTTCGCCCAGAATTTTTCTATCGACCACTGCGCGCAGGCTGCGCCCAATCAGGCGCTGGATTTCCTGCGTGCGTCCCGATTGTTTGCCTTTGGCCGCTTCGCGGTCGGTGCGTTCCGCCGTCGCGCGCGGAAGCATGCCGTATTCGGCAGTGACCCAACCCAATCCTGAATTGCGCAAAAAGGGCGGAACTTTTTCATCGACGCTCGCGGTGCACAGCACGTGCGTGTCGCCGAATTTCACAAGACACGATCCTTCGGCATATTTTGAAAATCCAGGTTCGAGAAAAACGGAACGCATTTGGTCGGAAGACCGGCGGGAGGGGCGCATGAAAAGACCTGAGGTTCGGGGTTTCAAATTTGAAGATTTGTTAGCACATTCCGCGCCTAAAGGAGCAAACAATGTTTTTTGCGCTCTAGCGGCAAAAATCCGGTTTGTGTTTTCGGCGGAAGAAAGTAGGCTCTTTTTAATTCTTTTCGTCACGCTCGGAGCCGCACATGAAGCATTTTCATCTGGCGTTGCAGGGATTTCTTACCGTCGTTCTGGTTGCGCTCGTGGCGCTGGCGTTTCCGGCGCTTATCGGAAAAACTCAGGAACTCGCGGGTTCGAAAAACGAAGAAGCGTCGCTGCCGACAGTCAGCGTTTTGTTCCTCGGCAACAGCTATACTTACGTCAACGATCTGCCGGGGATGGTCGGACAAATCGCGTCGTCCGATCCGAACTGCCGCGTGAAACTCGCCGTTCAGTCGGTGACGCGCGGCAGCGCGCGTCTCAAGGATTTATGGGACGACGGCAAGGCGTTGAAGGTTTTGCGTTCAGAGCCGTGGGATTTCGTCGTGCTTCAGGAACAAAGCCTGTGGGCCTTGAGCGGCGAACAAATCAAGATCACATTTGATGCGGCTGCCGACTGGAACAGGGAAATACTTAAAGCGTCCGGGCATACCGTTCTTTACGGAACTTGGGCGAGGCAGGCGGGGAGTTCGTGGTACAGCGACAAGGAATATCAGGCTTGGAATTTGAAAGACGCCGACACGATGCAACGCGCCCTCGACACTCGCACGCGCGAACTGGCGGAACGTTTGGGCGCATCCGCCATTTATGTCGGCGATGCTTGGGACAAGGCGCAGAAATTGCCGTCACCGCCCGTTTTGTTCGCCTCGGACGGCAGTCATCCAAGCCCTGCCGGAACTTATTTGGCGGCGTTGCTTTTTTATCGCCATTTTACGGGGAGCAAACTCGATTCCGTCCGCTTTATTCCTTCCGGCGTGACGCCGGAGCAAGCCAGAGAACTTGTCGCTCTGGCGGCGGAATAGATCGCCCAATTGATTATGGTTCTACCGTCAAACAGCTCTTGCCGTGCTGGACGAGATACGAGCAAATGGCTTGCGCGGTTTTCTTGTCGAGAGACATCAGGCGCGCGCGGTACATGACCGTGCCGCCTCCCGCCGCGAACCTTTGCACCTGCGGATCGGGCTTGGAAGGCAAACCGGATATGCTGGAAACAAGGGAGGTAAGCGCCTGACGGCCAATCGCGGGATTGCTGTACGCGCCGATTTGCACGCCCCACGTGCCGCCTCCCGCCCGCGTCTGTTTCGGCTGACCTGCGGCAGGGGCAAGCTCCTGCAACGCTTGGGAAGAAGAAGCTTGTTCCTCGGAAGCGCCGCCGGACGGAAAAACGACAGCGACCTTTGCAGGCAAAACGACTTCTCCTTCGCTGTCGCTGTCGGCGCTGTCGCCTTCGCCCTTCGCCGAGGCGAAGTGCTGCGGATGCGTGTCGTCGTCCGCATCGGCAAAGCTTTGATCGAGAAGCTGAGCCATGTGATTATCCCGCGCGATGGCCGAACGCCCGCCAAAAACAACGGCGACGAGGCGCGTGTCGCCGCGCTTGGCCGACGCGACAAGATTAAATCCAGACGTGCGGATGTAGCCGGTCTTGATTCCGTCCATTCCGTCGTAACGGTCCATCAAATGGTTATGGTTGTGATGGTAAATTCCAGCGTAGGCAAAACTGTCGTGGGAAAAATAGGGATAGTATTCGGGATAGTGGTTGATAAGCGCCGCTCCCAAAATCGCCATATCGTGCGCGGTCGTGACCTGATAGGGGTTCGGCAGGCCGGACGGATTGCAAAAACGCGTCCTTGTCATGCCGAGCGCCCGTGCTTGACGCGTCATCATTTCCGCAAAGGCGGATTCGCTGCCGCCTAAATTTTCCGCCAGAACCACGGCGGCGTCGTTCGCGGATTCCGTGATGACGCCCAAAATCGCGTCCTCGACGCGGATGCGCTGCCCCGCGCGCAGGCCGAGCTTCGACGGCGATTGATAGGATGCGTTTTCGGACACGCGCAGGTATTCGCCGAGGGTTAAACGTTCCGACTCCAACGCCTGAAAAGTCAGATAAAGCGTCATCATTTTCGTCAGCGAGGCCGGATGGCGTAAATCGTCCGAATTCGTCTCGTGGATGATTTCTCCCGATTCCGCGTCGATGACGATGTCGGCGTAACCCGCGCTTCTATCGACCGCCGCATGGACATGATGATGCCCATGATGATGGGGCCGCTTTTTGGCCAGCGCCTCCCCCGGGCTTAACGCCAGAGCCAACACGGCAAGACACATGATTATTTTGCTTATTCTCATTGGAAACCGTCACGCATTTTCGTCGATTCGATGGGAACTTTCATAAGAATCCAAATCGCAGGGCGAATGCAAGCACCTTTTTTCCACAAGACAAAAACAGGAACGCTGGACTTCGGCGATTTTAACGCGTAATTATTAACCAAATCTAACTCGGCGGTTATCTCGTTCACTTTTAACTCGGAGGGATCGTGCCATGAACTTGAATAAGAACACGTGTAAGTGCGAGCGCCTTGTTCGCATCGTTGTCGGGCTTGCGATCGCATCGCTGGCTTTCTGGGGACCGAGCAGCCCGTGGTTTCTTTTGGGACTGATCCTCGTCGTCGTCGGCGCGGGTGGATGGTGTCCCCTTTACACGCTCTTGGGGATCGACAGGTCCAAATCCTGCAAGTGCTCATGCTGCTGTAAAGGCAAGACCGAGGACAAAGAAAAGCCCCAAGTCTAGCTAAGACTTTACCACGAAACGGCTGTGGCTGCTTTCTTGTCGGCTGCAAGAATTTTAGAGAGCAGCGTGATAAGTTCGAGCAATGGCTCCCACGGCATTTTACGGTTGGGATGGCGCTTGGACATGGAATCCCAGCAGTAGATGGCATGTCCCACTTTTCCAAGGCTGTTGCCCAGCGTCCAGTAAGCCTTGCTGCTGTTCTGAAGAAATTTCAGGAAGTCGGCGGACCCCGTTTTGAACTTGAACATTTTATCGTAAGAGCTTTGGTATTCGTTCAAGACGCGTTCCGCCGCATGCCATTCTTCCTGCAGGCGCGTTTTGATCATTTCCAACATCTCTTTAATTTCCGCGCGCTCCTGGCCCGACACGGCGGCGATGGGAATTTTGACGTCTTTAAGCCACGTGGTGATATTCCCCATCGATTCAATGGTGCGCTGGTGCTCAAAGCCGTAAAAAATAATGCCTTTCCATGCGGCAAAAGTCTCAAGTTCCCTGCCCGCAGGCAAACGAAAAGCCATGACTAAGGGCTTCAAAGCTTCAAGATCGCGGCCTTCCCATATTTTTTCGACCAGCTTGCGCGCGACTTCATCGGACGATAAAGCATCGGGAAACGCCGCCTTGGCCAAGGGTTCGAAGCCTTGGAGAATAAACGCCTCGATCTGGCCCCATAATTCCTTACCGACCTCGAAATAATCGGGGTTCATATTTATTTTTTCGTTGATAAAGACATCCTTGAGCAAAAACGGATCTAGCGACGGCAATTTGTCGAGGACTTTGAGGATGCGCATATCCCCGTCCAGAAGTTCGCGGGGCAACGCGCCTTCGCCGAAATTATCGAGCAACGCCATCTCGGCGCCTTTATCGTGAACAAAGACGGTGCGTCCGCCTTCGTAGATGTCGTTCTCGTTGAAGGGCAGGTAAAGTTTGGTGCCAATGCCCGACGTGCGCGAATTCGGATCGGTATCCTTGATCAACACCAAATTATTCAAGGGCTTGCACGAGAAAAACGTTTTGGCGTTCGGGTCTTTGGCCAGAATGCGCCGCGTCATGACGTTACAGTTCAGGACGCGCGGCGACCCGACATCGAGCATTGGTTTCAGGTATTCTTTAGTCATAGGAACCAGCCAGCTAATTGAACAAAAATAAGGCGGACGAGTTTAGCTTGAATTAAGTTAAGAAAAGGTCACCAATTTCCTATTTCATGCAGAAGTATAGCGTCTTTTTCCCAATTATTGCATTTTTAGGCAAGCATGAAAGTAATATGAAACTTTACTGCTTTTGGCCCGCTTGTTATGTTGCGTCAGCCGATGGCGTGTATTTTCGGCCTTTTTGTGCAACATATTCGCGCGTTTTGGGAGATTATTTATGGCATTCTTTGATGACGGGGATACTCCCTTTGACATGATGTCGGCCTTATCTTCGGCTATTAACGGGGGCCGCAACAGACAAGCTTCTATCGAAAAAAGTATCGCGGAGAGGATTGCGGAAGGACACGGGGTAAAGTTAATCAGGGACGCTTTCGATCTTTACCAAGCCGGCAACGAGCCCGAAGAGGTGTCCTACGGCGGCGGACTTTTCGCCTCCCTTATCAAAATGGGATTGGCGAAGGAAATCGCGGAAGACGATAAAATTATCCAGCAGGCGATTTCGTATTTTCGTCGCGACAAAACGGTCGACGAAGCAACGAACGTTCTTATTCCTTTGGCGGAGAAGGGACAATCCGCCCGTATCGTCGCTTTGTATCCTGAAGTGTTTGACCGTTTGGCAGAATTATTGGCGTCGGGGGACAATTCTCTCATGACGCAAGCCTCGGCTCTTACCTCTTCCATGGCTCAAGATAAACAAGCCGACGCCATCGTCCGGCATTCCGGATTGCTGTCCGCCATCGTTCAAGTTTATTCGGACGACACTCCTTATTCGGTCAACGAGAATGACAGGCCTTTGGAACCCACTCGTCTTGTTTTCTTCAAAATAGTGTCGGATGATCCGGACGCTAATCTGGATGCCCTTTTGGCCAATCTTTCCGAAGTCATGTCGTCTCTCCCAAACGAGCGGTTAGATGATCCCACCGACAAAGTTACTTTGGGCGGGTATTTGCTTGCAACGCTGGTAAAGAACGAAACCGGTTCGACGGTCGTCAAGAATGAGGACGTGCTGGCAAAAACGCGGGAATACCTTTGCGATTCAGGCGTCGGCGACAACACCCGCCGCTGCGCTATTGCCCTTGCGAATACCATCGTCGAGCATTCCGACAACGAATTTGCAGCCATGCGTTATTTTACTTTGAAGCGCTCCGGCAACGGCGTTTTAAGGGGATTTTGGGATCTTCTGCATAAGCCTCGGCGGTGATTTCGCCTTTTATTTTTTCGGCAGCCGCGCGGCGACGAAGTCCATCATCGGCTGCGGCAAAGCGGCCAGAAAGCGAACGATCGCATACATCTGCCACGGAAAAGCGATGCGGGCTTTATTATCGGCCAAGCCTTTGCGGATCAGGCGCGCCGCGCGTTCGGGAGACATCAAAAACGGCATCTGGAAGGGGTTCGCGTCGGTCATCGGCGTTTTGATAAAACCCGGGCATATGACATTGACTTCGACGCCATACGGCGCCATTTCCGCGCGCAAACCTTCGCCGTAAACGCGCACCGCCGCCTTGCTGGCCGCGTAGGCGGAGCTTCCGGCAAAACCGCGAAAGCCAGCCAGAGAACTGACGATCGCTATCTGCCCGAATCCGCGCTCTTTCATCAAGGGCAACGCGGGATGGATCGTATTAAAAACGCCGGAGACGTTAACGGCGAATACCGTTTTCGATTGATCGTCGATTTCTTCGATGCGCGAGGTCTTGCCGGAAATGCCCGCGTTGGCGATGATAAGGTCTATCGCCGCCGCTTTGTCGCGCTCCTTTATCCACGCGGCCATCGTTTCCGCGTCGGTAACGTCGCCCATGTGCGTCGCGACTTCCGCGCCGCGCCTGCGCGCTTGCGCCGCCGTACGCTCCAAACGTTCCGCCTTGCGCCCGTGCAACGATAAAATAATGCCCGGCGCAGCATACGTGAACGCCAAAGCCGCGCCGATGCCGCTCGAGGCTCCCGTTATCAAAATATGGCGAGGATCGCGCATGATGAAAAAAGATAACAAGAATAACGAGAATCTGCACGTATAATTTTCCAACATTGCTGTTCGGAAATAAAAATGCTTAAAAGGCTTATGACATTGCCTTTCGATTTGATTCGCCGACGTGGATTGATGCTCGTTCTGTCCTCTCCTTCGGGCGCGGGAAAAACTACGTTGTCGCGCCGCCTTTTGGAAACCGATTCGGAAATTTCGTTGTCGATTTCCGTCACGACCCGCGCGCCGCGCAAGGGCGAGGTTCCGGGTCGCGACTATATATTCGTCGACGCGACCGAATTCAACCTGATGATCAACCGCAACCAGCTTCTGGAACACGCGAAGGTATTCGGCAACTATTACGGCACGCCGCGCGCGCCCGTCGAAGAAGCTTTGGCGAAAGGGCGCGACGTTTTGTTCGACATCGACTGGCAGGGCACGCAACAGCTCGCGGAAAAAGCGCGCGACGACCTCGTGAGCCTCTTTATCTTGCCGCCGTCGTGGTACGAGCTTGAGCGACGCCTGATGAACCGCGCGCAGGATGATCCTTCGGAAATCAATCTCCGCATGGCCAAGGCCTCGGACGAGATGAGCCATTGGGCGGAATACGATTATGTCCTCGTCAACAAAGACATCGACCAATCGGTCGAAGCGCTGCGCGCGATTTTGCTCGCGGAAAGGCTGAAACGCCACCGGCAGCTTGGGTTATCCGAATTCGTCGGCGGATTGCAGGCGGGACGTTAGGGTCGGGACACCTGTCCCGCACGCGCGATTGTTCTTGCATGAACGCCTAAGACTCCAAGAAAGCCTTCGGAATCTTTGTGATCGAACGAGCCTTCGTTTTCCATCGAACTGTCGCTTGAAAACAGGTTATGCGGGATATCGGTCGCATTGATGTAGGAAACGTTGCCTTTGTAAACCGAGACCGTGATCGTTCCCGTCGCCAGCTTCGTCGCTTCGGCGATCGCTTTGCGCGACATGCGCGTGGCGACGTCGTTCCAGTAGCCCTGATAAAGCTGCTTGGAAATTTCTGCCGACAGTTTTGAGAACAACTCATGCGCGCGGCGGTCGAGGATCAACTGCAAGAGGAACGCATAAGCGGAGCCGAGCAATTCCATGCCGGGCGCTTCGTAGATGCCGCGCGATTTGACGCCGACGAAGCGATTTTCGACCATATGGAGACCGATGCCGACGCCGTGCTTGCCGCCGATTTCGTTCGCGATCAGCATCGCTTTCAAAGCATCGACGGGTTTGCCGTTGATCAAAACCGGCTTGCCTTCCTCGAAGCGCACGGAAAATTCCTCGGCCTTGTCGGGAGCTTGTTCGGGCCAGACGCCCATTTCCGGCGTGACAAAATGCGCGGGCGTTTGGAGAGATTCCAGTTTGCCCGCTTCATGCGTCAAACCTAAAAGATTGGCGTCCGTCGAATAGGGCTTGTCGCGCGAAGCCTTGATCGGAAGGCCGTGCTGCTCGCAATACTCGATCATCGGGATGCGGCCTCCGAAGCGGTTCAGAAACGCTTCGTCGCGCCACGGGGCGTAGACGCTGAAATCGGGCTCCAGCATATTCGTGATGAGTTGGAACCGCACCTGATCGTTGCCGCGTCCCGTCGCGCCGTGGCTGAAAATTTTCAGGCCGCGCTTTTTCATCTCGGGCAAAATGCCCGCGACCGTCACTTGACGCCCGAACGGAGTCGTCGACCAATAGCGGCTTTCGTAACAGGTTTGCGCCTGAACTCCTTCGATGCCGATTTCGGCCATTTGTTTTTGCAAAGGGATGCCGATGAAATCGACCGCGCCGCACGCGCGCATGCGCTTTTCGATCGAACCGAAATCGGTTTCGTCCGGCTGCGCCAAATCCGCCGTGCAGGCCACCACTTTGACCCCCTGCTCGGTCAGCCAATGCGTGATGGTGCAACTGTCGAGGCCGCCCGAAGCTGCGAAGGCGATAGTCTTTCCTTTAAGGTCGCTGACATTCATAATTTTTCTCCGTTAGTGGGGATACATTTCGCCTGCGCGTTGCAGGCAGTCGTAACTATGTGTTGGGGTCGATGAAAATGTGCGCAGTCACGCGCGTCGCGCATCGCGGCGGAAAGAAAAAACGGAATGCAAAGTCGTTTTCATGCCGCAAACATTACATTGTTTGAACATTGAAAGCAAGAGAAACAAATCGGATTCCGCATAACGCGCATTTTGCAAAACGCAAAAAGCGCGTTTTGAGGAATGACGGAAAAAAACTTGAGAATTTTTACGCGTTCGCAGCTTGAAGCGGCTCGGCGGACTGAATAACGACGGGCGTAGAGGCCTGTTGCGCCGTTTCTTCTCCGATGTGCGGGTCGTTCGCGGCTTCGCGTTCGTAGGGCAAGGATTCTAAAGCGCCTCGCCCTCCCGTCACGACCAGTTCGGCAAGCGTTCCCGTCGGCGTAAAGCAACCGCAAATCAAAGGCCCTCCGCGACCGCAGCCGCCGTCGAGCGTCACGGCGAGATCGTCGAGATCGGCCCCTCCATTGACGGAATCAAATCCGCGTACGATGCGGCTGTACGACGCCTGCGCGCGCGCGGTCACGCGGAACGGCGCGGCAGTCCACCACAAGGCTTCGCCCTGATCGTCGAGCGAACGCGCCGGATCGAAGCTCGCCGGAACGAACAACATCCGTTTCTGGTCAGGGCCTTGATTGGCGAATGCGGCGCGGCGCATCGTGAACATCAGTTTTTCATGCCCGGGCGCGTTGCGCTGCAACGTGCGAAGCTGGTTCGTCCAACGCGTGAGCGCAAGGCTTCCCGCGCGGGCGACCGAACGCGTGTCGGTGACGCTGACTCCGTACAGGCGCAAATAGGATTCCACGCCGGACGCAATCAATTTCTCAAGCATCTGGTGCGGCAGGGGCGCAAATTGCAGACGCAGCAAACGCTGCCACGCTTCTTCGGCGGGGCCGCGCAGATAGACGATATCGGAAGCTTCGACTCCCGTTTTGCAAAGAAGGGCCGAACGGAAAACCAAAAGTTCTTCCATCACGGCGGCGTTGTTCCGCGACTCGACGCCCAGATAATTGCCCAGATAAACGAGCCTGTCGCGCACGGAAAACCGCGACGCAATATGATCGTGAAGCGTGGCGAGGCGATCGACGTCTCCGTGGATGGCGGCAACCGCCCAGATACGGCGAGGCGAGCCCAATTCGGCGAATTTTTCGTTCACGGTCAAAGCTTTCGTTAAGAAGATATTAACGAGGGATTTGAACATGCGAATCAGGGGGAAAGCAATGATTCGATTCGCGCGCGCGGCTTCGGACGCTTTTTATTTGTGGATACTTTGAAGGCGGCGGCAGGCTTCTTCGATATTCGCGCGACTGTTGAAAGCGGAAAGGCGGAAATAGCCTTCGCCTTTTGCGCCAAAGCCCACGCCGGGCGTCACGACGACGCCCGCGTGTTCGAGAAGAAAAGCGAATGTATCCCAGCTCGTCACGCCTTCGCGAGCCTTGCCCCACAAATAAGGCGCATCGATGCCGCCTGTGACAATCCATCCGCCACTTTTCAGGGCCGTGGCGAGAAGGCGCGCGTTTTCGAGATAGAAAGAAGTCAATGCGCGGACTTGCGCTTTTCCTTCTTCGGAATAAAGAGCTTCCGCCGCGCGCTGCACCGGATAGGCGACGCCGTTGAATCTTGTTGCGTGGCGGCGCTTCCAAAGCGCGTTCAGGGCGTATGGTTCGCTGTTTTTCTTTTGCCCTTGCACGCCTTTCGGCACGACCGTAAAGCCGCAGCGAAGTCCCGTGAATCCGCCGTTTTTCGAAAAGCTGCGCATTTCGACGGCGCACGTCGAGGCTCCCGGAATTTCGTAGATCGAACGCGGAATATCCGGCGTATGCACATAGGCTTCGTAGGCGGCATCAAAAAGGATGATCGCGCGATGCCGCTGCGCATAGGCGACCCACGCCGTCAGTTGCTTGCGCGTCGCGACAGCTCCCGTGGGGTTGTTGGGAAAGCACAAATAGATGAGATCGGCGAATGCATCGGGCGGAGACGGAACGAAGCCGTTTTCTTCCGTGCCTTCGAGAAAAGAAACGTTCGCGTTCCCCGCCATGACGTTCGTATCGACATAGGCGGGGTAGACCGGGTCTGGCATCAGGATGCGATTGCCCGGGCCGAAAATATCCAGAATGTTTCCGCAATCGCTTTTGCAGCCGTCGGAGACGAAAATTTCGTCGTCCAAAATTTCCATGCCGCGCGAACGATAGTCGTTTTCGGCAATCGCGCGGCGCAGAAAATCATAGCCTCCGTCCGGCGCGTAGCCGCGAAAGGTTTCGCGCGCGGCCATTTCGTCCGTCGCTTTGTGCAAGGCCGAGATGCACGCGGCGGGCAACGGCTCCGTCACGTCGCCGATGCCGCAGCGCACGAGGTGCGCGGCTTTATCGGGATGCTCTTTCCGAAAAGCTTCGACGCGCCGCGCAATTTCGGCAAACAGGTAATTTTCGGAGAGCTTGAGAAAGTTCTCGTTGATGAAAGCCATATTAATCCGTTTTCGGCGGGTTTATTTTTCCAGCACAATCTCGGCGCGGCGGTTTTGCGCTTCGCGCACGCCGTCTGTCGTCGGAACCAGAAGGCCGTTCTTGCCGACGCCCGTTTCCTTGATGTTGGCAGTTTTGACGCCCAGTTTTTCAAGCTCGGCCTTGACCGCCAACGCGCGGCGTTCAGACAGCTTGAGATTGTAGGCTTTCGTGCCGACCGTATCGGTATGGCCCGTGACGTCGATTGCCGCATAGCCGTCTTTCTGGAACTTCTGCGCGGCCGCCGCGATGATCTTCTTGGCTTCGGGCGTAAGTACGGATTTGTCGAAGTCGAAGAACACCATAAAGCTTTGCGCGACCGGTGCGACCGCAGCCTTGGCCGGAACATAAGGCGCGACTTTGGGCGGCTCGACCTTGGCCAGAGGAGCCGCGGGTTCTTCCGCGCCGAAGCTGTAACGCACGCCAAGAACGATGTTATGCGAGGCGTTGGTTATGCGTCCTTGGCTTCCGCCCGTATAACCGACTTTGGGATCGAAAGAAGAGACATAGCGATAATCAGCCGTGATCGCCCAGTTTTTATCCAACTGCGCTGAAGCGCCTGCAATCGCCTGATAAGCGGCGACAACCGTGTCGCCGTTAAGATAGGAACCCGGAACGCCGACATTCCGCACGCCAACGAAATCCGGGCCGATGCCCGCGCCGATATAGGGCGAAAGAACTTTTCCGGTTTTGAAATCGTAGAACGCGTTGAGGAACGCCGCGTTGTTGCTGATATGACCGCTGGCGGCGACGCCGTCGATGGTTTTGGCGTTGGTCTGGTTATGGAAATATTCGCCTTCGAAGCGAAGGCCCATGTCCAAAGCATATCCGGCGCTGCCGAGCAGATCGAGACCGGCGTCCACGTCTTTGCCGTTGTGCGTTGTCCCCGCATGAATGGCAGGGTCTTCGGGTATGGCGTCGCCGACGCCTGCGGCGGCATACCAACCGGGCGTCGTATCGGCATGGGCGGCGGAAGAGGCCAGAAGGGCAACGGTCAACGCCACGAGGGATATGGAAATGGTTTTCATGTTTTTCTCCTTTGGGCGAGCAAAATACCACTAAACCCTTTCCAAGGCAAAATCCTTAGGCAGAAAATGAGGTTATATTTCAAACCTTTTGTTATTATTCGAGATTGTTGTTTTTGTGCACCTCCCTTTCATGCTAAGAAATTCCCTGCCAGACGGTCGGATGATCGCCTACCGCTTTCTTGAGCGGTAGGAGGAAAGTCCGGGCTTCGGGGGAAAAGGGCGCCGGATAACGTCCGGTTGGGGCGACCCAAAGGAAAGTGCCACAGAAAATAAACTACCCGTTCATTTGAGCGGGAAAAGGTGAAAAGGTGCGGTAAGAGCGCACCGCGTTTTTGGTAACAGAAACGGCACGGAAAACCCCGCCCGAAGCAAAACCGAATAGGAGCCGCATAGCGCATATCTGGTCTTCGGATCATAGATGCGCGGCGTTTTCCCCGCGCGCGGTTCGGGTTGGTTGCTTGAGGCGTTCGGCAACGAACGTCCTAGATGAATGATCGTCCGCCGCATGAAAGTGCGGCGACAAAACCCGGCTTATAGACCGTCTGGCAATTTTTTATAATGAACGGTTCCTTGTTTAGCGCGCAAGATGGATTGAAAAACAATTCTCTTTGAAAAAGCCGGCAGAGGACATTAAACATGCGATGTCAGTCTGGCCCTCTCATAATGAAATCGGCCCCGCGTCATGAAGAGTCCGCCTTTTTACTCTCAAATGGTTATCGACTGGAAACGCGATGGCTTTCCTTCGGAAGAAACGGGCGCGTCTTGGGCTCCCCGGGGTTGCGGCATTGCGTGTCTGCGCATGCTTTTGGAATTCAGCCTTCAAGCCCGCGGGCTGACTCTCCAAGATAGGTACTGGGATTTAATTAAACGAGGCGTCGATGAGGGGGCTTACTGCGACAAGGGCTGGATCCATAAGGGCCTTTTGAAGCTGGCAAGTTCTTATGGCCTTAAGGGAGAGTGTCATCGAGGGAAGAATACGCGTTCCGTTTTTGAGGCCATTCGACGCGATAGCCTGTGCATAGTATCCGTCTCTCTGGCCTTTCGTGGCGGCGAGTGTATCAACGGCCAAATCGCAGGAAAAGGCGGCCATCTTATTCTGGTCTATGGGATAGACGCGCATGACGACGGAAGCGAGCAATTAATCTGTCACCACCCGAGCAGCTATCCCGAATTGAATTGGCCCGATCACAGGATAGACAACGAGAAGTTTATTCAGTCTTTTTCGGGCAACTTTATTGAATTTTATACGCCGACCGAACCTTCACGGGAATAAGCATTTTCTAAGGACTTGCTGCGCAAGTTCAAGAAAATGCTCACTTTGCTTCTCTGATCATTTTCACGAACGGATCGTGGATTTGGGCGTTGGTAGCGATGAGCTTGCCGCTCAGCATCGGGCTTTCGCCTTCCACGATGGGCGAAACAAATCCGCCCGCTTCGCGCACGAGCAAAATGCCAGCGGCGGAATCCCAAGGTCCCAAGCCTTCCTCCCAAAACGCGTCATAACGCCCCGCCGCAACGTATGCGAGGTCCAGCGCGGCGGCGCCGAAGCGGCGGATGCCCGCCACTTGCGGCATGACAGCTTCCGTTTGCTTCATGAAATTCGGGCGCTTGTGCATCGCGCCTTTGAAGGGCGCTCCCGATGCGATCAGGCATTCGGAAAAATCTTTCCGCGCCGACACGCGCAGGCGCTTTTTATCGCTATAGGCGCCCGTGCCTTTTTCGGCCCAAAAGCGCTCGTCCTTGATCGGATCGTAGATGAGAGCCGCGATCAGCTCCCCTGCCCTTTCGGCTGCGATCGAAATCGCCCAATGGCCGAGGCCATGCAAAAAATTCGTCGTGCCATCGAGAGGATCGACGATCCAACGCTCCGTTTTGGCGGACGTGTCGGCTTCAGCGTCTTTTTCTTCGCCCAAAAAGCCGAAATCCGGACGCGCCGCGCCCAGAATTTCGCGGATGATTTTCTGCGCGTTGAAATCGGCGTTACTCACGAAATCGGACGGCCCTTTGCGCGAGACTTGCAGGTTTTCGACTTCGCCGAAATCTCGGACGAGGCTTTTAGCCGCTTTGTCGGCGGCTTTGAACATGACGTTCATCAATGCAGAGCGAATGGGCATGAAAGCCTCCTGTCATAAAAGCGCGTTTTGCCGCCCGGCTTTAGTAAATGTCTTAATCGCGGGCGCGTTCGACATACGACCCGTCGGTCGTATTCACGACGACGCGTACGCCCGCTCCGATAAAGGGCGGCACCATAATCCGCACGCCGTTCGACAGCTTCGCGGGCTTGTACGACGACGATGCCGTTTGTCCCTTCACGACAGGATCGGCTTCGACCACCTCCAGCACGACCGTCTGCGGCAATTCGACCGACAACGCCTTGCCTTCGTAGGTCATCACTTTGCAGATCATGCTTTCCTGAAGAAACACCACCGGATCGCCGATGATGTCTTTCGGGATCGTCAATTGCTCGAACGTCGTTTGATCCATAAAGGTGTAGTCGTCGCCCGCCGAGAACAGGAATTGCATCTCGTGTTCCTGAAGCTGGACGCGCTCGATGGTTTCCTGCGTGCGGAAACGGACGTTTGTTTTAATGCCCGTCCGGACATCGCGCATTTCGACCTGAATGACCGCGTTGCCCTTGCCGGGAATCATGATTTCGCTTTTTATAACGACCCATAATTTGTTGTTATAATCGACCACGTGGCCTTTGCGGAGAGTATTGGCATCAACTTGCATGTTTCACTATAGAGGGTTTGGGGTTGTTTAAGGTCTTGCCAGATAGCATCTGGCGGAGAAAACCGCAACATTTGCGCGTTTTGCAATTTGTTTAGTCGCCCTTCGCCTTGGCCTGACGCGAAGGGCATAAAAAAACCGCCGCGTGGGCAAACCCGCGCAGCGGCTTTCTTTGTCTTGCAGTACAAACTTACTGAGCTACTGCGGGCGCCGTCGTGGCAGGAGCAGTCGCCTTTTTATGGGCATGCTTCTTCGCGGCGTGCTTCTTGGTGTGCATAACCTTCGCCTTTGCAGGAGCCGTTGCGGCCGGAGCGGTGCCCGTGGGAGCAGCCATATCCTGAGCCAAAACGGGGCCGGCAACCAAAGCGGCAACCAAAGCCGTGACAGCCAAAAGTTTCATCGAACGCATAGCGGGATCCTTTCCATGGAGTTTTAGATCGGGCTCGGAAGAGCCTCTAGATATAGGTAGCCACAAGAGCATGACAAAATTGAGGCGTCAATCTGTTTTCTTTCCGGCTCTTGGTTCTTTTGGATTCTATCTCAAAAATGCCACAGAGTATGGCAATAGTAAGGCAGACGGGGACGCTATCGCCGTTTGTTTCTCTTCTTCCGTTTCTTGTAAAAAGTGGATTGCGATTCGATAAGCGCGGAGCTAAAAACATCTCTTCGCTTTTTCTCTCAGGCCATCAGGAGTTTTTCATGCCTCGCTTGCCCCGCTTTGTTTTGTCGGCGCTTTTCATAGTGGCCGTTCCCCTCTTCGCAATTCCATCGTCCGCCTCGGCCGAAGAGGCTCCGCAGGCGACGCGCGGGCACGATCAGGCGATCCAGACTCCCGCCGGAAAATTCATTCAGAACCTTGGCGACCGCGCGATCAAGATCATCGCGAACAAGCAAATTACCGCCAGCCAGCGCTCCGCCGAATTCAGCAAAATCCTGAGCGAGGACTTCGATTTGAGGACCATCGGCCGTTTCGTGATCGGCCGCACGTGGAACGAAGCCACGCCCGCGCAGCAAGCCGACTACATGGATGCGTTCAAAGCTTTAGTCATCCGCAATTACGGCAACCGCATGACGCTGTACACGGGCGAAGGGTTTGTCGTCGTCGGAACACGCACGGAATCGGATATGGACACGATCGTACTGAGCCAGATTACGCATCCCGACGGATCGGAACCCACGACCATCGATTGGCGCGTGCGCCTGAAGGACGGCAAGATGGGCGTGATCGACGTCGTCGTTGAAGGCGTCAGCCTAAGCGTAACGCAGAAGCAGGAATATGCCGCCGTCATCCAGAACAACGGCGGAAAGATCGACGGCTTGCTTAAATTGATGCACGAGCAGCTGAAGGAACCCGCTTCCTCGACCATGAGCGATTCAAAATAGATCGCGTTCGTCCGATTTAATCTCCCGTTACTTTTTGCCTTCGTTTACAGGGATCAGGCATTGGAACGCCGCGTTTATGGTTAACGTTTTTTCGAAATAAGGACTGTTTTCCTTGCGTTTTCGTGATATAGAAAAAAGCATAAGGTTATTTATTTTCATTGGTGATTTTTATGTCTCGTCTTTTTTCCGGACGCCTTGTCAGCAACGACTCGCCCGATCGCGGCGATATCGATCTCCCTCAGCTTCATTCCCTTGTCGAGCGCGTCGGGGTCGTCGGCCCGTTCGCCTCCCGCGACAAAGTGGCTCAGGCCAAGAATGAACTCCAAGACGATATCATGGATCGCCTCAATACCTCGGTCGCGGCAAGAATGTCGCGCGAAGGCCTGTCGCGCGATTTAATGGAGCTTGTCGTCGAACTTCTGGCAAAAAAGAAAATTTATCTCAACACCCCCGAACGCCACGAGTTGATCAAGCAGCTTTTGGCCGACATGATGGGGCTTGGGCCTTTGGAGCCTCTTCTGGCGGATGATTCCGTTTCGGAAATCATGGTCAATGGCCCTACCCGCGTTTTTATCGAACGGGCCGGCAAGATCGAGCTTTCCGACGCCTCCTTCCGCGACCACGCCCATATTCTGGCTATCGCGACGCGCATCGTTTCCGCCGTCGGACGCCGCGTCGACGAAAGCTCGCCGGTTTGCGACGCGCGTTTGGCGGATGGAAGCCGCGTCAACATCATTCTCCCGCCGCTCGCGCTTGACGGGCCGACGATTACCATCCGGAAATTCGCCAAAAAGAAGATTATGCTCGATACCATGGTGGAGCTTGAAAGTTTGTCGCTTCCCATGGCCAGAATGCTGCAAATTTTCGCTAAAAGCCGCGTAAATCTTTTGATTTCCGGCGGCACAGGCTCCGGCAAGACGACTCTTTTAAATGCCTTGTCCCAGATGATCGACGACAAGGAGCGCATCGTCACGATCGAAGACGCCGCCGAATTGCAGTTGCAGCAATCGCACGTCGTTCGCCTTGAAACACGCCCGCCCAATCTGGAAGGCCGCGGCGAAGTCACAATGCGCGATCTTTTGAAAAACGCGCTGCGCATGCGCCCCGACCGCATCGTCGTCGGCGAAACGCGCGGCGGGGAAGCTATCGATATGCTTCAAGCGATGAACACGGGACACGACGGTTCGCTTTCGACCATTCACGCCAACCGCCCGCCGGAAGCGCTGATGCGACTTGAAAATATGGTGGGGTTGGCGACGCCCAATCTGTCGCCGATTGCCATCCGCCAGCAAATCGCGTCCGCCGTCGATATCATAATTCAGGTATGCCGCATGAGGGACGGATCGCGCCGTATCACTCACATTTCTGAAATCGTCGGCATGGACGGCGCTGCGATTGGGATGCAGGATTTGTTCACGACCGACGTTCTTGGCGAGGACACAGGCGGCCGATTGAAGGTCAATTTCAGAAAAACGGGATTTCCGCGGCGGTGTTTGCCCAAGGTCGATTATTTCGGGCTCGACAAGCAACTGCTGGAAGCGCTGGGATAAATTCCCGCGTTCCAGCCGCCCACGCGGGCGAATTTATTGCACGACGGAAAGGTACGCAAGTTGCTCCAGCACCTCGTAGTGGTTTTCCAGATTGTTTATCGGAAATTTCGATTTTTCAATTTCCGAACACACTCCCTGAACTATCTTCACTTCCATTTTCAGATAGTTGCACATATTTTCCATGTCGCGCAGCATGAAGTAACGTTCGACATGGACGCAGATACGCAAGCTCAGTTCGGCCATATCGAGGGGCTTCGTCAAAAAATCGTCCGCGCCGCAGGACAAGGCGCGCAAGCGGGACTGCCGATCCTCTAATGCCGTCTGAACGATGATCGGTATTTTGGGCAAGGAAGCGTCTTTGCGGATCGTTTCGCAATAACCAAAACCGTCGAGATTCGGCATATTCAAATCGAGGATCACAAGATCTGGGCAAAGGTTATAGGTTTTTTGAACGGCTTCGGCCCCGTCATCCGCTGTGACGATCCTGCTAAATCCGACTTTTTTAAGAGCTATCGAGATAAGTCGGCGATCGAAAAGGCTATCGTCCACGACAAGGATGCGTGCGCAGGAAAATTTGGTTACGTTACCAGCCATGATCCAATCTCCCGTTAAAGTTGATGCTAGCGCATATAATTATCCTAAAAGTGTTTTAAACAATAGATAAAAAATAGTTCAAAAAATCCTTCTATTACTTATACATTGTACTTGAGAATGGTAAAAATATATATAAAATCAATGGTTTATAAATAATTAATTTATTTATATGTGGTAAATTTTTTCCACAAAGGCTAATGAGCATTATTTTTTAAATCACAACTATGGGGTGAGTAAGGTAAACGGCCCGTTTTAGGATATTTATTGGCGGCTGCGTTCCCCGAGGTCGTATAACAAGCTGGAATCACGCATAGAATATGTGCAGCCGCAATATTTTTGGCGATAAAACCCCTCGCGCTTGGCTATTTCATACATACGGGAAGAACCACCGCATTTGCGCCAATCATAATCCCAATAGTTAACATCCTTATATCTTGCTGCGGCAGAATGGCCGCTGGCGTTAACCTGATCCATGTTTTTCCATCTGGAAATGCCGAAACAGGACGTGAGAAGCGGAAACCCGTTTTCATGGGCAAAAAGAGCCGAGCGCTCCAAACGCAAGTCGAAACATTTGGAACAGCGCTTGCCGCGCTCTGGCTCTCTCTCAAGGCCGCAGACGCAGGCGAACCACGTATCGGGATCGTAATCGGCGTCGACAAAAGGGATTCCCATCCTAAGGGCAAAACGCGCGTTTTCTTCTTTGCGCCTTTCGTATTCTTCGTAAGGGTGAATGTTGGGATTGTAGAAAAAAACCGTGAAATCGATTTTCGAAGCGTGAAGCGCTTCGATAACTTCGCCCGAACACGGCGCGCAGCAGCTGTGAAGCAGGATCCTGCCGATGCCTTCGGGGATAAGAAGTTTTGCGCGTTCCGTCATGACAGGCGTCATTATTCAGCTTTGTGGATCGGAAAACAACAGGCCTTTTCCTTTGGCTTTTCATGGGCTATGTATAGCGCGCAAATTTCCCGACTTTCATGCCCCTCTGAAAAAAAAGGGTTTCGCAATCTATGTCCCCCGATAAGAAATTTTCTTGCCGCAGTTTCCGTGGCGCAAACGGAGACGCCGAACATTATATATCGATCACCGCTCCGGAAAGCCTCCTTTTCGAGGAGCAGTTGGCCTATGTACACGCGCGCCATGTTGAAGCGTTGCAGGCGTTGGGATTGAAGCCGGAAACGGCCGTATTTAAACGCGTCTTTGTCAGCGATGCGATCAATCAGGCGGGAGCGCTATACAAAAGTCCCTTGTTTGTCGAGTCCAAAGAAAATCCCACGGCGCTTTCCCTTGTGCAGCAGCCGCCCCTGCCCTCTTCGAAAATCGCACTTTTGGCCTATCACATCGAAAGCAAGACGCCATTCAAGAAAAAACGCCTGTCGGGACATCATCTGCTGATCGAAAAAGGAGGCTTGCGCCATTTGTGGAGCACGCATATGTGCTGCAACTCGTATGCGGCGTCATCGACCGAGGAAGTGCAGACACGCGAGGTCTTCCGCGACCTCACCGGCACGCTGGAACGCTTCGGTTGCACGATGAAAGACCATTGCGTCCGGACGTGGCTGTTCATCAAGGATGTCGATGTTTTTTATCGCGGCATGGTCAAAAGCCGCCGCGAGCTTTTCATTCAGGAAGGCCTGACGGAGAACACGCATTACATCGCCTCGACCGGCATCGAGGGAAGCTGCGACCATCAGTTCGATCTGGTTTTGATGGACGCCTATTCGATCCTCGATCTCGATCCGGCGCAGGTTTTTTATCTCAACGATTTCGACCACCTGTGTCCGACAAAAGATTATCAGGTCACGTTCGAGCGCGGCACGCGCATTTCCTACGCCGATCGCGCCCACTCTTTCATTTCGGGAACGGCCAGCATCGACCGCTTCGGAAAAACCGTCCATCTGGGCGACGTGATGAAGCAATTGGAGCTGACGTTGGTTAACATCGACGCCCTTTTGAAATCGGGGAACGCAGCGATTGATGATATGATGTGCATGATCGTTTATTTGCGCGACTCCGCCGATTACGCGCGCGTGAGTGCCCGTTTGAGCGAGAGGTTCCCCGACATTCCTATGGTTATTGTCGAAGGCGCGGTTTGCCGCCCCGAATGGCTGATCGAAATCGAAGGCATCGCCATCAAGGCGAACGACGATCCGAAGATGCCGTCCTTCTAGGGACCAAACTTGACTTCGCGCCGCTTACCGCCGAATATTCTGCCCACTTAAGGAAAAGGATCAAAAAAATGCAGACTAACGAAGCCTCATTCACCTATCTCGACGAAGCCGCCATCGACGCCGCCGAGTTGAAAACGACCCCTTACGAATGGGCCTATCTTCCCAATGCCATTCCCAACCGTTTTTTGGATCAGGTTCTGGCCGACGCACCTAAAATTCCCGACCGCGGCAGCTATGGGCTTCCCGATCTTAAATACGGCCCCGAATTCGCGGGCGTCGTCAAGGAGCTTTTGAGCGACCGCTTCCGTCATCTGGTCGAGAGAAAATTCCATATGGATTTAAGCAAGAATCCCCCCGTCATCGTGATGATGGGAAACACGTCGGGCAAATATAACGAAGGCTACGCCCATCCGGATTCCAGACACAAAATCGTCACGGTCATCGTCGGATTCACGCGCGAATGGCCCTATGAGCATGGACGTCTGCGCGTTTTGAACGGCCCCGACCGCAACGATTACGCCTTCGAATTCGCGCCCGAATTCGGCTGCATGTGGATGTTCAAGGTTTCGGACAAATCGTGGCATGGGTTTCTTCCGCAAAAAGGGCCGCGCATGAGTCTCCAATTGTGCTATTGCGATTCCGAGGCTTACGTAAAAAGCGAATACCGCCGCCATCGCCTGAGCGCTTTCGTCAAGTCGATCCCGTTCCTTTCCAAGCTTATCAGCCTGATGCCGCGGCAAAATCCGAGCGTGAAGGCCATGAAGAAAATGGGAGCCTGCGGCTGCCAATCTCATTCCAAAAAGGACTAATCCGATGGGCATTTTCGATCTTCCCAAGCCTGCCGAAATGGCGGCGCACTTTTGCGCTTCGCTCGCATCTTGCCGCCGCGACGAGAATCCCTATACCCACTGGACCCTCAAGAATGCGCTGCCGGAAAATATCGCCGCGAACATCATGATGTTGCCGATCAGGCCGCCTTTGATCGACGAATGCGGGGGCGTGCGCGATTTGGGCGACAATAATAACAAGCGCATTTTCTTTACGCCGAAGCTTCAGGCCGATTTTCCGGTTTGTTCGGTTTTTTCGGAAGCCCTGCAACGTCCGGAAGTCGCGCGCCTGTGCGCCAAGACTTTTGAAATCGAAGTTGAAGGCGGCTATTTGCGCACCGAATACATTCAGGATACGGACGGCGCGTGGCTGGAACCGCATCATGACATTCCCGAAAAATTATTTTCGATGGTCATTTACCTGACTACTGGCCCCGAAGCCAAAGGATGGGGCACGGACATTTACGATCACGACAGGAAGTGGTGCGGCCGCGCTTCGGCGGAGTTCAATTCCGCCGTCGTTTTTGTGGCAGGCGAACACACATGGCACGGTTTCGACAAGCGCCCGATCATCGGTGTGCGGCGGTTGATGGAAATCAACTACGTCAGACCAAGCTGGCGCGACAGGGATCAACTTTCGTTCCCGGACAGACCTATCAAGACAAAGTAGCTTCGTTCGTAGTTAACAAAAACGGCCTTCGCCGCGGCGAATAGGGTTAACGCGTAAATTATTTTCCTTGTCCTTCTCATTGTTGTGATAAGAAGGTAGGTTATGTGTTGATCTCTTTTTCAGCGGAGGCTTTTTATTATGTCGATAGCAGAACTTTCGCCCGCGTATCCCGACAATACTATGGATTGGAGCGGAATCCTCACCCTTCAAAAATCCGGACGCAATACCGCCGCTTGTCTGCAGACGATCCTTTATAGAAACTTGCTCGGTTCGTACGACCGCGGGACTTTGGATATCTTATTCGCGGAACCGAACAGGGATAGAGACAGCCATGTTTTTGCTTATCGCGCAGCGACGGCTGAATTGACAAAGCAAGCTTTCGATGACACCGTTCATGTATTGTTTTTGGAAGACCGCGCTAATGCGCTTTTCAAAAAGTACGCGCCGAATCTCACGGCCCGTTACTACCCGTTCAGTATAAAAGGTAAAGAAAGTAACATCTGGTCATGGACCAATTTTATCTCCGAGACCGTAGGGGAAAACAAAGATACCTTGGTCAGATATGACGGAGGGAAAATTCATATGACGGACAATATACTCAACCACAACGGGAAATATACCGGCCTTATTGAGCGCTATCGTTGGAACGACGACAAAGCTACGATTATTTGTCCCTCTGAGCCTCCGACGCGCACGTTCGTCACCAAGCAAGCCTTTATATCGGCTATATCGGACAAATATGAAACGGGAATTCTCGTTATCAGCAACAGTGATTTTGGCAATAGTTTTCCGCAGCCTTGTTTTTAACCTTATTTGTCCACCGCCCCCTCTGGTGGAAACAAAATAAGCTTTTTATGGTTAACGCGCACTCGTTGAAAGTATTTTACCGCCTTGTTTGCCACTCTTCTGCCGTGATAAAAACGGGATTATTGAAAGAAATTATATTCTATGGAGTTTTTTATTATGGTGATGGTTACACTTCTTCCGAAATACGACGAGATCGAAAATTCCACGAACGTCGTGTACGACTGCGTCAATCTGATTCTCAAGAGAAACGGCTTAAAACCGCTCGACGAGATTTTTCCCTCTGGAGCTCCGAAGAACCTTTTCAAAGAAACCGTTTCCGTTGTGAAGCTGGCGGAAGACATCAACAAGCTGTTCAAAAAGCATTCTATCGCTCTTACGGCAAAGGCCGATGAAAACCTCGCCATTTACGAATGCGCTTATTTCACGGATCGCATATACAGCGGGTTCGACATGTTGATCAAGTATTCGAGCCGTCAGGGAAATTTTAAATCCGAGCGTACTTATTGGAGCTTGGTTAAGGCTTACGATACTGTGGACGAGCAAATATCGGTTTTGGTTCCCGCGATGAGCAAAAAAACGCAGGAGAAGTATCTTCGCATCGGAACCAGGATCAACAACGCCACGGCAAACCCCGGCTATGGCGCGATCACTTTCTGCTTAGCTTAGGCCTTATTTGCCTCGTTGCCTGTCTCGTGGTAGGCAAGATGCTTGTCACAACGAGTATAAAAACCGATGCAAACATTAGATTTCGAGAAATCCGTCACCGAGCTTGAAACCAAGATCGAGGAGCTGCGGCATTTGTCCGACGGCGGCCGCGTTCATATCGGCGTTGAAATCGGCAAGCTTCAGGACAAGGTCGACAAGCAGCTTCACGCGCTTTACGGCAAATTGACTCCTTCGCAAAAAGTGCAGGTCGCTCGGCACGCCGACCGCCCCCATTGCCTCGATTATATCCGCGAATTGATCGAAGAATTCACGCCTCTGGCCGGCGACCGTCTTTTCGGAGAGGATTTGGCCATTGTCGGCGGTCTCGGGCGTTTTCGCGGACAATCTTGCGTCGTGATCGGTCAGGAACGGGGGTTCGATACCGAAAGCCGCATCAAGCACAATTTCGGAATGGCGAAGCCCGAAGGTTACCGCAAATCGCAGCGCCTGATGAAACTGGCCGATCATTTCGGCTTGCCGATCGTCACGCTCGTCGACACGGCAGGGGCTTTTCCGGGCGTCGACGCCGAAGCGCGCGGGCAAGCCGAAGCCATCGCGCGCTCGATGGAGATATGCCTGAGCGTCGGCGTGCCGCTCGTCGCCTGCATCATCGGCGAAGGCGGTTCGGGAGGCGCTATCGCCTTGGCCGCGGGTAATACCGTGCTGATGCTCGAGCATTCGATTTATTCCGTTATTTCTCCGGAAGGCTGCGCGTCGATCCTGTGGCGTAGCGCAGCGAACGCGGCCGAAGCGGCGGCCGCCTTACGCCTGACCGCACAGGATTTGCTGCAGCTTGGCATCATCGACGGCATTATTCCGGAACCCGTCGGCGGCGCGCACCGCAATCCGAAGAAGGCTATCGAGGCCGCAGGGGAGGCGATAGAAAAAGCACTGGCCGACCTTTCCGGTCTCGACAAAAAAACGCTTGTTGCGGGACGCCGCAAAAAATTTCTGGAAATGGGGAAAAAGGGGTTGGCGTAAAATCGCATTGAAAAGGAAGGACGCGCCATGAGCGAAGAACACGAAATCATCGAGATCGAGCGAAACGCATTGAAGCGGTGGTGCGCGGGAGATCCGTCTGGTTTTTTGGAAATCTCCGCGCATGACGTCGTTTATTTCGATCCCTTTTTGCCGGAACGGCTCGACGGATGGGATACTCTCAACGCCTATTATAAGCACCTTCGGGGCAAAGTAAGCGTCCTGCGTTTTGAGATCATCAATCCCAAAGTTCAGCAAATCGGGAACATCGCCATTCTGACCTACAATTTTATTTCATGGGTCACCGACAAAAAATCGATTCACTGGAATTGCACGGAAGTGTTCAGGCAAACCGACTCGGTTTGGAAAATTATTCAGACGCATTGGTCGCTCATTCATGCCGTGTGAAAACTTTTATTTTCCTTCATGACCCGCCCCATTCCTCCCCGCATTGTCATCGCCACGCATAACGCCGGAAAATTGCGCGAGTTCTCCGGCCTTCTGCGCCCGTACGTTCCGGAAATTGTCTCATCCGGAGACTTGGGTCTTCCTTCTCCCGAAGAGACCGGCGCGACATTCGCCGAGAACGCTCTTCTGAAAGCAAGGGCAGCGGCTATGGCCAGCGGTTGCCTTGCGCTCGCCGACGACAGCGGTTTGTGCGTCACGGCTTTGGGCGGAGCGCCCGGAATTTTTTCCGCAAGATGGGCGGGGTCTAAAAATAATTTTTCTGTTGCGATGCAGCGTATACAAAAAGAATTGGGAAAGGCAAAAGATCGTTCGGCTTATTTCGTTTGCGTCCTCGCTTTGTGTTGGCCCGACGGAACTTTCGACTCCGTCGAAGGCCGCGTGGAGGGAACGCTCGCGCATGCGCCGCGCGGCGCGCATGGCCATGGCTACGATCCCATTTTCATTCCGAACGGATACGAAATGACTTTTGCCGAGATGAGCGACAAAGAAAAAAATATCCTCAGCCATCGCGGAATGGCGACAAAAATTTTAGTCGAACGCTTTTTTAAATTTTGAAAAAAAGTTTTTTTTGCGCTGCACTAAAAATCTCAAAAATTGCTGCGGTGCAAGCATTATACTGCACCGCGCAAACGAATTTTCAACAAGGACTGGCGCGAATGTGATACGACGCGGCTCATGTTAACAAGCCGTTGGTGACACGATGGACACGCTTCCCGTCTTCCCCGTTCTCTCGTCATCCCCGTGGATCGACGCGGAGAAATACAAAAAACTCTACGCGCAATCTATCGACGATCCGGCATCTTTCTGGGGCGAACAGGGAAAGATTCTCGATTGGATGAAGCCCTACAGCAAAGTCAAAAGCGGAGACTTCTCGGGCAACGTCGATATCAAATGGTTCGAAGACGGCGCGTTAAACGCATGCGTCAACTGTGTCGATCGCCATCTGCCTTCGCGCGCCGATCAAACGGCGATCATTTGGGAACCGGACGATCCCGACGAAAAATCCGTCAAAATCACCTACAAGGAATTGCACGAACAGGTTTGCGCGTTCGCCAATATGCTGAAATGCCGCGGCGTCAAGAAAGGCGATTGCGTCGTCATCTACCTGCCGATGATTCCCGAAGCCGCCGTAGCCCTTTTGGCCTGCGCGCGCATCGGCGCGATACACTCCTTCGTCTTTGCCGGTTTTTCGCCCCACGGTTTGCGCGATCGCATTAAAGATAGCGGCGCGGAAATCGTTATCACGGCGGACGAAGGCATGCGCAACGGACACAAGGTTCCGCTTAAAGTCAACATGGACGAAGCCGTCGCTTCCTGCGCCAGTATCCGGCATATGATTGTCGTCCGGCGCACGGGCTCTCCCGTCGCGTGGAAGAAAGGCCGCGATCTCTGGCTGCATGAAGAACTGAAGGGCGTCTCGTCCGAATGCGCACCCGAAAAGATGAACGCCGAAGACCCCTTGTTCATTCTCTACACGTCGGGTTCCACCGGCACGCCCAAAGGCATTCTCCACACCACCGGCGGCTATATGGTCTATGCCGCGCTGACTCATAAATGGGTGCTCGATTATCACGACGGCGAAGTTTACTGGTGCACGGCGGATATCGGATGGATCACGGGACATTCTTACGTCGTTTACGGTCCTCTTGCGAACGGCGCGACGACGCTGATGTTCGAGGGCATGCCTCATTATCCCGATCCTTCGCGCTTCTGGCAGGTAATCGACAAGCATAAGGTCAATATTTTTTACACGGCGCCCACCGCCATCCGCGCCTTGATGCGCGACGGCGATAAATGGGTCGAACGGACAAGCCGTAAGTCTCTGCGCCTCTTGGCTACGGTCGGCGAACCGATCAATCCCGAGGCGTGGCTGTGGCTCTACAAGAAAGTAGGCGGCGAGCGTTGCCCCGTTATCGATACGTGGTGGCAAACGGAAACAGGGGGCCATATGATCGCGCCGCTTGCGGGCGCGACACCTCTTAAACCCGGGTCCGCTACGCGGCCTTTTTTCGGGATCAAGCCGGTTATTGTCGGTACCGAAGGAAAAGTTCTAAAGGGTCCGGGCGAAGGCTTCCTTTGCATTGAGGGAAGCTGGCCCGGCATGATGCGCACGCTCTGGAAAGATCATGCGCGTTTCATCCGTTCCTATTTCAGCGTCTATAAGGGACTTTACTTCACAGGCGACGGATGCCGCCGCGACGCGGATGGTTATCATTGGATCACGGGGCGCGTCGACGATCTTATCAACGTCGCGGGGCATCGCCTTAGCACGGTGGAAATCGAAAGCGCCTGCGCGGCGCATCACGCCGTGGCCGAGGCTGCCGTCGTCGGATGTCCGTGCGACCTCAAGGGACAGGGCATTTATATCTTCGTCACGCTTAAGGAAGGCTTCGAGGGCAACGAAGAACTGCACCGCGCACTAACGGCGCATATTCGCGCTGAAATCAGCCCCATCGCTTCGCCGGATTTTATCCAATGGACGCCTGGTCTTCCCAAAACAAGGTCGGGAAAGATCATGCGCCGCATCTTGCGCAAGATCGTCGCGGGCGAAGCCGATCAGCTTGGCGACATTTCAACGCTGGCCGATCCTTCCGTCGTGGAGGCGCTGATCAGAAACAGGGTCAACGCCGCAGAAGACGCTTTGAACGAAATCCTTCTCGACAAAGAGGACGACGACCGCGAGGAACCCATCGCTCGGGCTGTGCGTTCAAGATTGCGGGCGCAGTAAAACCTCCTCACTCTGTATTTTCATTCCGCGAAGGGGAAATTTTCCTTTCGGGCCGATCAGCATGAAAAAACGAATACTCCTATATTCTTGAAAAATCCTTTTGATTCTATTCTGTTAGGATGAACTCTCGTTTTGCCTGGCCTGTTTTAGATAGTATTAACCAATACATGATAAAAAGGGTCTCCTTCCGCCTTCATCAATAGAAAGAACAGACATCATGGCCGACAAATCCCCCGCCTTTGCCACCGACGAACCCCCCGAAGTTCAGGTCCGCACGCACGATCGCTATCATGCGGTCATGAAGGCTTGCGCTGCACTGCCTCCCGTTAAAACCGCCGTCGCGCATCCTGTCGATGAGGTTTCTCTCAGATCGGTTCAGAACGCCGTCGATGAAAATCTGATCGAGCCCATTCTTGTCGGCCCCTCCTCTAAGATTAAGGATGTCGCCGCAAAAACAGGAATTGACATATCGAATTGGGAAATTGTCGACGTTAAATACAGTCACGCCGCAGGCGACAAGGCCGCCGAGCTGGCCACCAAGGGCGCCGTTGAGGCGATCATGAAGGGGTCACTGCACACGGACGAAGTGCTTTATCCCATCGTGATGCCCAACTCGGGGCTGCGCACGGGACGCCGTTTGTCCCATTCCTACATCATGGATACGGCGGGCTACCACAAATGGCTCATCATCACGGACGCTGTCGTGAATATCGCGCCCGATTTGGGAACGAAGGCCGATATTTGCCATAACGCCGCAGACGTTTGGCGCGCGCTGACGGACGAAAAGCGCCTGCCCAAAATCGCGGTTCTGGCCGCCGTCGAAACCGTCAATCCGAAAATGCAGGCGACGCTCGACGCCGCCGCTTTGTGTAAAATGGCCGAACGCAGGCAAATCACCGATTGCGTCATCGACGGGCCTTTGGCTTTCGACAACGCGATCAGCAAGGACGCGGCCGCCGAAAAAGGCATCATCTCGAACGTCGCAGGCGACCCCGATATCTTGCTTGCGCCCGATATCGAAGCCGGAAACATTCTCGCGAAGCAGTTGACGTTTATCAATAAGGCCGACGCCGCAGGCATCGTTATGGGCGCGCGTGTGCCCGTCATTCTGGCCAGCCGCGCCGATAGTTTGCGCACGCGGCTTCTGTCCTGCGCCGTGACCGTCCTTGTCGCTCAAGCCCGCCGCGAGGGCCGCATCAGATGACCGACACCATCCTGATCCTCAATGCCGGCTCTTCGAGCGTCAAGTTTCAGCTCTTCGGCCGCACCGAAAGCCTGCCCCTCCTCGCGACGGGCAGCGTGACGAACATCGGCACGGCTCCCGTTCTGAAGGCCGAACGCAGCGGAACGTCATCGAAAATCAAGATCGATCTGCCCCCCAATGAAACGCAGAAACAAGCGGTGAAAGAGATCCTTCAATGGGTCGATGGCCTGAACGCCGGATGGAAAATTACCGTCGTCGCCCACCGCTTTGTCGCCGGCGGTTCGGAATTTTTCGAACCCACGATCATCACGGCGAATGTTTTCCATAAGCTGAAAGATCTCGTGCCTTTGGCGCTTTTGCATCAGCCGCACCATCTTTCCGCCGTGGGCGTTATCACGCGCAATCTGGCATTTGTGCCGCAGATCGCCTGTTTCGATACGGCCTTCCACGCCGGACGCGAGAAAAAGTTCACGAACTACGCCATCCCTCAGGCGATCACAGATAAAGGCGTGAAGCGTTATGGCGCTCATGGCCTGTCTTACGCGTGGTCGGCGCAGGTTTTGAAAAAGGAACATCCCGATCTGGCTGCGGGCCGCGTCGTCGTCGCGCATCTGGGCAACGGGTCGAGCCTTTGCGCGATTCAGAACGGAAAATGCGTTTTCACGACGATGGGTATGACGGTTCTGGACGGCTTGCCAATGGGCACGCGGTGCGGCTCCATCGATCCGGGCGTTATTTTCTTCATGATCCGCGAGCTTGGCATGACATCAGCGCAAGTCGAAAGCATGTTTTACAAGGAATCCGGGCTCAAGGGCATGTCGGGCATCAGCAACGACGTTAAAACCCTTTTGGAAAGCAACGATCCGCGCGCCAAATACGCGCTCGACTACTTCGAAACCCACATTTCGATGCACATCGCGTCGGCTGCCGCCACGATGGGGGGCATTGACGGGCTTGTTTTCACGGGTGGCATCGGGGAAAACGCTGGGCCCGTGCGCGATGCGATTTTAAACCGCCTCGCGTTCCTCAAAATCCCCAAGATGATCATCATTCCCGCTAACGAAGAGCGCTATATGGCGGAACAAGCGATGGTGTGCCTGTCTTCTTCCGCCGAGCTCAGAAGATTGGTCGCCGAAAGCCCGGGAAAGATGCTGTAGATTCCCGGCAAGCGGAAGAAATTATACCAATATATGATTTGGGGAAGCGGTTCTTTGATCTCGATCCGCTCTTCCGATCACGTCGCCGCGCGTGAAGCTTAAGCGGGCCCTATCGAACGTGAAAACCTCTACAAAATCGAAAATTTTCGACAATGAATCCATTTTCTTCGGAGGGATCAAATTAAAACTCAGCATGATGCCGCAAACAAACCTCTTTTGCGGAGTAAAGCCTGCTAACTTTTTAATCAGATTGTTCGTCTTTACGTTTGCAAGCGCGTCTTCCGAAATGACCGCCAGATACCCCTTATAATCAAAGTCCGAAGAACCGAATTTTTCGAGTTCGGCATTCACTCGCTCTGCGCTCATAACGACAAGCTTTGGTTTAAAACCAACCATAAGCGTTCCTTATTATCAGGGACCGATTCTTTCAGCAGATTTCTGGGGTATACAGCTTTATCGTCGGCTATCAAGCCAGTTTTTTCGTTTATCGATTCGCAATAACGTTCGATGCCTGAATTGTAGAATAAAAATACATTATGGTTAATGGTTTTAGTTCCCTATCACCACGCGGCGCATCGCAAGCTCGAGCATATCCGGCGTGATGAGTCGTTCCGTCCCTTTGCCGCTGGTGCGCTGGCGGTAAATCGCGGCGGTTTGGCACATTACGACGATGTCTTCGATTTGCGCCGGATTCGTGACGTTAAGCAAAACTCTAGCTATGAATCCATCGCGCGAAATGCCGGTCAGCTGATAGCCTGCCTTCAACGTGCGATCGAGATAAAATTCCGTCACGCTCGCCAGCATGCGGTGAACGTCGCCTTGCAAGGGTTGCGACGGCAACGGCACGACCGGCGCGCCGGGCAAGGTCAGGGTCACGCCGAACAGATAATCGACTTCGGTGCCCGCGATTAGTTTGTTCGTTGTTCCGACGACCAGCGTGTGGCTGAGTTCCGACGTCGTTTCGATGACCGCGTCGAGCTCGCTGAGCAATTCCTCGTCCACGCGTTCGTCGATCAGATCGAGGCGCGGGAGCAGAAGCATGATCTTTTTGTGGCGCGCGCGCATAGCCAGGTGCTTGGCGCGTGCAAGGGCATCGACGTTGCGCGGATTGTGGACGATGATGACGCGGTCGAACGAGGCCTCGATGGCGATGCGCTTGGCGAGCGCCTTTTTGCCCGACAGGGGCGGCCCCGCGATGAGGATTTCGTTGCCGAGCCGGAGTTCCGCATAGGCTTCGGGATGGCGCGCGCGGTCGATAAGGTCGCGGATGTCGGCTAGAAGATCGTCGACCCCCGCCAGTTGCACGTTGAGCCCCGCCACTTCGATGATTTCGAGGCTGAGATCGACCGCGTGCTTGCGCTTGCGGCGCTCGATGAGGAACTCGAGCAATATGGGAAGCAGGACAATGGCTTCAAGAACGGCTGCGACTGTCAGAATTTGATCGCCAAGGGAAAGCATGGGGAAAAGGGGGTTGGTGAAGGGATCGGGGGTGGGTATACAACAAAAACAGGATAAACTGAATTTGTTTTCAGTTTATCGTTTGCGCTACGCGGGAATTGCTGTGCGCAGATATATTAAGTATTGTGTCGTCGGAATACGCCCGGAATTCGAAGTATTGTGTCCCCGAAATTCGTAGTAAGCTGTCCGGCAGGAATCGCACAGAAACGGCCATAGGAGATAGGCGATGATGTCTTACACGCAGAATGAACTTAGTTCCATCTGGCAAAAAGCCAAGGACGGAAACGGAATCGACGCCGAGACTTGTGCTTATACTTGTGCTTATATCAGTATCGACGGAGAATTAGAACAAACGCTGGCGTTTCCCACAGTTGAACCCTACAGCGACTTCAATAACGGCGGCTCACCTGTCTATTACACCCGCCACAAACATTCGAAAGAGGCACCGTGGGGGAAGTGGGTGAGGAAGAACTAGGTTAAAGGGGAATGCTGATTTTCTCTCCTGCTGCGAAATTCTGGGGACACAATACTACTTAATTAATCGTCCTTATATGCGCCGCAGACGCGGCGCAGCTGGATTCCCGCTTTCGCGGGAATGACGATAGAAGGGTCGCGGGGATGACGGAGGGTTATTTTCTGAAATACTCCCAAATCTTTTGCGCTGTCGTGCGGGAGATGCCGTCGGCGCGCATGAGGTCTTCCACATCGGCTTCTTCGACCGCTTTGGCCGAGCCCAGATGATTCAAAAGCGCTTTTTTGCGCTTGGCGCCTATGCCCGGAATGTCGTCGAGGCTCGAGAGGCCAATGGCTTTCGCGCGGCGTGCGCGGTGCGCGCCTATCGCAAAACGATGCGCTTCATCGCGCAGGCGTTGGAGATAATAAAGGGCGGGGTCTTCCGGCGCGAGGGAGACGGGCGCGAGATGAGGAAGGAAAAAACGCTCGCGGCCGGCGTTGCGATCCGGGCCTTTCGCGATGCCGACGACGGCGATGCCTTCGATGCCGAACGAACTTAAAACTGCTGCCACTTTATTCACCTGCCCCGCGCCGCCGTCGATCAAAAGCAGATCGGGCCAGAGGCCGGACGTTTTTTCGGGATCTTCCGTCATCAAACGATGAAACCGGCGCGTCAGAACCTCGCGCATCATGGCAAAATCGTCGGCGGTTTCCGCTTCGCGGATATTGAATTTGCGATAGGTCTTTTTTAAAAATCCTTCTTCGCCCGCGGCGATCATCGCGCCAACGGCATAGGAACCGGAAATATGCGAGTTGTCGTATACTTCGATGCGTTTGGGCGGCTCTAGCAGGCCGAAAATTTCTCCGACGCGTTTCAAAAGGCGCGTTTGCTCGGCGCCTTCGGCCAATGCGCGCGCAAGGGATTCTTCGGCGTTTTTCCGCGCGCTTTCGACGAGGCGTTTTTTATCGCCCGTTTGCGGCGCAACGATGTGGATTTTATGCTGCGCCTGTCCCGACAAAGCTTCGGCAAGCAACGCGCTTCCTTCAGGCAGCGCATCAACCAACAACAAGGGCGGCACTGGCTTGTCGGCATAAAACTGCGCGATAAAGGCGGAAAGGATTTCAGCGGGCGTCTGGTCTTTGTGGTGTTTCGGATAAAACAGGCGCGCGCCGTAATTACGTCCCTGACGGAAGAAGAAAACCTGTATCGCCGTTTTGCCGCCTGCTTGATGCAGAGCTATGACATCGGCGTCGCCGATGTTCGCAATATGAATGCTTTGACGCGATTGGATGCTTGTCAGAACTTTAATGCGGTCGCGGATTTTGGCGGCGCGTTCGTAATCCAAAGAGTCGCTGGCGGTTTCCATCTGCTCGGCCAGTTTTTTTTGGATGTTCCTGTTTTTGCCTTTCAGAAAATCGACCGCATCTTGCACTTGTTCGGCGTAATCTTCTTTAGTCACAAGACCGACGCAAGGCGCCGTGCAGCGCTTGATGTGATATTGAAGGCAGGGACGCGAACGGTTGGCGAAAAAACCGTCGCTGCAATTTCTTATCATAAATCCGCGTTGCAAAAGCGTCAGCGTTTCCGTGACAGCCGCGCCCGAGGCGAAGGGGCCGAAATACCAGCCCTTGCGGGCCTTGGCTCCGCGATGCTTCAGGATTTGCGGAAAATCCGTGTCGCGCGTGATGAGAATATACGGATAGCTTTTATCGTCGCGCAGAAGGATGTTGAATGGCGGAAGAAAACGCTGGATGTAACTGGCTTCGAGAAGCAAAGCCTCGGCTTCCGTCCTTGTGACGGTGACTTCGAGGCTTTGCGCGAGAGACACCATGCGTTGCAGCCGTATTGGCAATCGCGCGCGTTGCGTGTATGCCGCTACGCGTTTTTTGAGGTTTTTCGCCTTGCCGACGTAAAGGGGCGCGCCTTTCGCGCCGATCATGCGGTAAACACCCGGCTGGTTGGGTAAAGTCTTTATTTGCGCACACAGCATCGCGGCACCTGCGTCGAATTTCGTCGCAGGGCGTGGGAGCTGTTTGGCGTCTAATGTACGGGTTGAATGCTGCATATTCTTATATGTCTCTTGCTCTTTTTTGTTATCCCCCAAAATTGTGGATAAGTCTGTCACTAATTTCCTTGTGCGCCGCCGTTTCGCTTATAAATACGCATTTTCCTTCTCTCTGCCTAAAAAACAGGCATACAATGTTAACTTGTTGTTTTTTATAGCATTATTTATGTCAAAAAAATGAGGGTTAAAATTTTTCGCTCCGTTATGGTAAAAAAACGACGCAAAATAGGCGGGTGTGAACAAGATGCCGCCTCTGCGCTTTTTGAAAACCGAAGTCAAGACGCAATTTTGGCTTTAAAAGCACCTTGTTATAGGAGCGGGCCCATAAAATCCGACGAACCGTCTGACTTCACTCGCTCTGCACCTCGCCAGTCGCTTGCCAAGCTAACCGTATTTTATTTCCTCTGGTCGGAACCGCATTGGGCTTTTCACGCACGATCCGATTGTAGGGCTCCGCGCATTTGTGCTAACAAGAATTTCTTGCAAGTGAAATCCCATGTTTAAATCTTTCGCCAATAAACTGACTGTATCCCGGATTGTCGTTATCCCGGCCATTCTGCTGCTTTTGGCTATCCCGCATGGATGGGCGGCATGGCTTGCGCTTGTCTTGTTCACGTCGGCGGGAATAACGGATTGGCTCGACGGCTATATGGCGCGGCGCGACAACGAAGTGACGCGGGTCGGCCAATTCCTCGATCCCATCGCTGATAAGCTGCTCGTTTCGGCCGTCATTCTGGTTCTGGTTTCCACACGGCAAATCAGCGGTTTGAGCGTGTGGCCTGCGGTCATCATTCTCATGCGCGAAGTCGCCGTTTCGGGCTTGCGCGAATTTCTGGCTGGCATTCGAGTCAGCGTCCCCGTCAGCCGCCTCGCCAAATGGAAGACGACCATCCAGATGATCGCTTTGGGCTTTTTGATGATCGGCGACCGCTATGCGCCGGATATCGTCCCCGCGACGCTTATCGGAGATTTAGGCATCTGGATCGCGGGGGGATTCACGCTCGTCACGGCGTGGGATTATTGGCACGCCAGCCTCAAGCATTTCGATTAGGCAAAAAATCACGAACGAAGCGTGGCAAGCAGGCGCTTCGGATTGCGGAAAAGATCGAGTGCGTCAAGAATATCGGTTGATACGATATCGGCATTCGCCATAGCTTCGGCGGCTGCGCATTCTTTTTGCACGAGAGCGATGCCAAGCGCGGCAGCTTTCAGCATCTTGCAATCGTTGCGCCCATTTCCGATAGCGGCAACGGATTCTGGCCCGAGTCTTGAAATATAATCGAGTTTCGCGTCGTCCTGCTTTTCGACGGGAAGGATCGTCAACTTGACCGGCAATCCCTTAAGCTGGTTTGCCGCAAGGCCGAAAGTATCCGCTGTGATGACGTGGATTTGGATATCTTGCGCGAGCGTTTTAAAAATCCTATCCACGCCGGACAAAAGATTCCCGTCCACAGCCAGCGTTCCATTGTAGTCCAAAACGAGATGGCTCAATCGAAGGCGGCAAAATCCGGGAATGTCGATATCGATCATTTTCGTCAGGCGCCTATGATTTCCTTCAGGGCTTCGCGGATCGCGTCGCCCATTTCCTCGTGCGCGAGAGCGAAGGCGACGTTCGCCGCGATAAATCCGACCTTGTCGCCGCAATCGTAGCGTTTGCCCTGATAGCGCAAGCCGTGAAAAGGTTGCTTCCCGATGAGGCGCGCCATGGCGTCGGTCAGTTGAATTTCGCCGCCCGCCCCGATTTGCTTGGCTTCCAGCTCGCGGAAAATTTCCGGCTGCAAAATATAACGGCCAATAATGGAAAGTGTCGAGGGGGCTTTTTCCGGCGTTGGTTTTTCGACCAATCCCTTGATTTTGGCAAGGCGTCCATCGTCGGAGTCGATATCCAGAATGCCGTAACGGTTCGTCTGGTCGCGCGGCACATCGACGACGGCGACCATATTGCCGCCGACTTCTTCGTAAGCCTCGATCATTTGCTTCAAACAAGGTTTTTTCGCCAAAACGACATCGTCGGCGAGCAAAATGGCGAACGGCTCGTTATCGACCAGATGCCTCGCGCACCAAATGGCGTGGCCCAGGCCCAGCGGCTCGCGCTGGCGCGTGAACAATAATTGGCCTGAGTCGATTTCCGTCGTTCTGAGCAATTCAAGCGCTTCCGTTTTTTTGCGCGCCTCGAGCGTCCTTTTCAGGTCGCCGTTACTGTCGAAATGGTCTTCCAAAGCCCCCTTGCCGCGGCTTGTGACGAAGATGAACTGTTCGATACCCGCCGCGCGCGCCTCATCGACCGCGTGTTGGATCAACGGGCGATCGACGAGCGTCAGCATCTCTTTCGGCATCGCCTTGGTCGCGGGCAAGAAGCGCGTGCCGAGGCCGGCGACGGGGAATACAGCTTTGCGGACTCGTTGTTTCATTTTCTTTTTCTCATCTAAGGAGGTGTCGGCGGCGCCGATAAAGCGTTCTTAACCGCCTCGCAGATTTCTTCAAGCGAAAAAGGCTTGGCGATGACCTGATGCACCAAGGCGTTCAGATTATGCGCCCGCAGGCGCTCCTGAACATACCCGGAAATCATGACGATGCGCATATCGGGAAAAAGGCGCACCGCCTTCATCGCCAAGGCGATGCCATCGACGTTGGGCATGACGATATCGGTGACAAGAACGTTGAATTCTTCGCGCGCGAGCATATCAAGGGCTTGCTGTCCGTCGATGGCCCCCGAAACCGCGTACCCGGCGGAAGTCAGCGAACGGACGATGAATTCCCGCACAGCGGGGTTGTCCTCGGCGACCAGAACTTTCGCGGCATCTGCGTTTGGAAGGCGGTTACGGGTTGGCATTCCCTTCTTCTTTCCGGGAGATGAATTCAAGATAGACGTCTTCAATCGTGCGTTCCATAGGCGTCGCGATTTCCGTGTGGAAAGGTATTTTTCCGCCCGGTTCGATAGACGGGACCGGCGCATCGACCCGCCAGCTTAGAATAGCGCTTTTATCGGGCCCCAGCGCGCGGGCGTCAATGTCGGGAATGGCTTTCGCTTCGATCGTCGTATTGCAGATCGTTCCGTCGACAAAAAGCTTCATCGTGCCGCCGTCGTATCTTAATTCCGATTTGACCCCCTCGAAAACAAGCCCCTCCCAGCCCGGAGAAACGTTTAATCCTAGGACATGGTAAAAACCCGTTAATTCAGGGAAAGCTTTAGCAACAGAATACCTCTCGACAATCAATACTGAAGCGAGGATCGCAAACAAGACCGTAGCGACAAGAAAAAATAACAGATTATTTGGAAAAAAGCTTTTCTCGATGACGGCGGGCAAATTAGCCGTCGGTTTAGCCGGGGTTTCCGGTTTGTTCGGCGCGGGCGGACGCGACGACAAAGGCGAAGAAGGCGGCGAGGGTTCCGGGATCGGCGCAAAACCCGGAGGCGGCGCGACGACATCGACCGCCGTCGGCAACTTCACGTGCCATTCATGCTTGCACAGCGCGCAACGCACCTGCCGCCCTCCTTCAGCGAAAAGGCCGATCTGCACCAGATAGCGGGTGCTGCATGAGGGACATTCAATAATCATCGCATCGATAAGCCGGAATAAGACCTTGGGAACGTATCATTTTATGACCTAAACGGCTAATTTTAAAAGGGGCATCCTTGGGGTTTGGAATCGTCCCTTTTTATGCTAACCGTTCTGTCTCACTCTAAATTTCAGGGCCAGATGCTTCTTTCTTTTCAAAATGTCAGCCTAAGTTATGAGCCAAAACTCAACATTTTGGACAATATAACCTTTTCCATTGCTGAGAACGGTTTTTACTTCCTGACCGGTACTTCCGGCGCGGGAAAATCGTCTTTGCTGCGGTTAATCTATCAATCGGAAAGGCCTTCGAGCGGCCAAATCATCTTGTTCGGCGAATCGTTAACCAACGATGGGCATAAAAAACAGGCCGAAATGCGCCGCAAAATAGGCATCGTTTTTCAGGATTTCCGCCTCATCCCGCATCTGACGGCTTGGGAAAACGCCGCCTTGCCGCTGCGCCTGACCGATGCCAAAGAAGATTATATCAAACGCCACACGCAAGAACTTCTGGAATGGGTCGGCATAGGGCATCGCATGTATGCCACGCCTCAGGAACTTTCGGGCGGCGAGCAGCAGCGCGTCGCTATCGCCCGCGCCGTGGTGACAAAACCCAGATTGCTTCTGGCCGACGAGCCGACCGGCAATGTTGATGAAGATACCGCTTTGAAATTGCTTCACCTTTTCGATGAATTGAACAAACTCGGCACCGCCGTTATTCTTGCAACCCACCAAAGCCATTTGGTCGATAAATTTCACAAGCCTGCCCTGCGGTTGGTAAAAGGCAGATTGCAGAAATCTGGAAATTAATCCTAAAGTGCTCTCTGTTTCTAATCTTTGGACTGTCATGTCATTGCCGCGCCATCTTTTCACTCCCGCGTTCCGTGTCCAGCATTTGGGCCGGTCTTTTGCTGCGATCGTCGGCATCATGGTTTTTATCGCCAGCTTCGCCACCGCCGCCGAAACCGTTTTGCTGACCGCCAGTTATTTGTGGGGGCAAACGATGGAAACCCGCCTGACGGTCGAGATTCCGGCCGTCGGCGACGAGGCCTCGATGCCGCAAGCCGAGCGCGTCAGGCAAGCCGTTTCCGTTTTGCGCGCATTGCCGGATGTGGGAATGGTGTCGCCCTTGTCCGACAGCGAAGTCGAGCGTTTATTGGGCCCGTGGTTCAACAAGCCCGAACTTCTGCGCGCGCTGCCCTTGCCAACCTTGATCGACGTCGACCGCAAACCGGGCGCGGAGTTGAGCGCGCAGAAAATCCAGGCCGCTTTGAAAAACGTCGTCAGCGACGCGAAAGTCAACGATCACGGCGCGTGGACTCGGGATGTGTGGCGTCTGGTGCGCGGATTGACGCTTTTAGGAGGCCTGACGATCGCCCTGACCGCCCTGACCCTTGTCATCGCCGTCAGCTTGATTTGCCGCGCCGTCATCGCCGCCGAGCATGAGACGATCTCGCTGCTCCATCTCATAGGCGCGGAAAACAAGGATATCGCCCGCCATTTCCAGTCGCAGGCCTCGCGGATCGCCGCGCGCGCGGCGGCCATAGGCTTTCTTTTCGCTCTTTTCCTCACCCTCGGTCTGTTTTTCTCCACGCGCGACATTATGAATCTTTCCTCGCTGGAATGGATACATTGGGTGAGCGTCGGCATTGTGTCTCTTCTGGTTCCTTTTTGCGCGACGGCTATTGCCACGGTGACGGCGCGCATTTCCGTCATGCGTCTGATAGAAACGTTCCCATGAAGAAGCCTTCCCTCCTTCTTTTGCTCGTCGGCGCGGTTTTGGCGGGTTCGTGGCTTTACGGATTTCTGAATTTCGCCGAGGGCGTCGCGGATTTGCGCGAGCCGGACGTTCATGCCGATCTTGAAGCCACACAGGCCATCGTCGTTTTGACAGGGGGGAGCGAGCGCGTGGCGACGGGCATTGGGCTTCTAGAATCAGGCAAAGGTAAAAAACTTTTCATTTCGGGCGTGCATAAAAACCTGTCTTTGGAAAGCGTTTTAAGGGCCCTGCCAGTTCCCACGGATATGCGCGCGTGCTGCATCGTCCTTGGCTATCAGGCGGGCAGCACGGCGGGAAACGCCGAAGAAACGCGCGCGTGGATGGCCATTGAAGGATTCACCTCCCTGCGCCTTGTGACGGCCAATTATCATATGCCACGCAGCCTTCTTCTGTTCCGCACCGAGATGCCTGACGCGACGATTATCCCCCATCCCGTTGCGCCCGATAACGTCAAATTCGACGAATGGTGGAAGCATCCGGGAACGATCAGCCTTCTGGCGACGGAATACGGCAAATATCTCATCGCAACTTTCGAACTCTGGCTGAACGGCAGAAACGCATCATGAATTTTCTTCGCTCTCTTTGGTTCAACCTCACTTTTTACGCCGCCAATCTGGTCATGAGCGTGGGGCTTTGCGGCGTTTTGTTCCTGCCGCGCGAGAAAATCGTGAAAGCGGTGCATATCTGGCTCTCCGCCGTCGCGTGGATCGAAAACCACGTCGGCGGCATCAAATACAAAATCGTCGGGCGCGAGAACATCCCAAAAGGTGCGTGCCTTATCGCCTCCAAGCACCAATCGGAATGGGAAACGTTCAAGATGCACCTGATTTTGAACGATCCCGCTATTGTCTTGAAGCGCGAGCTTTTGAAAATTCCTTTGATCGGCTGGTATATGAGCCGCTCCGGCTCGATCCCCATTGACCGAGGCTCGCCCACAAAATCCATGCTCGCGATGCTTCCCGCCGCGCGAAAAGCTGCGGCGGATGGCCGTCCCATCGTGATTTTCCCCGAAGGCACGCGCGTGGCCGTCGGCGAATCCCGCCCCTATAAGAGCGGCGTGATGGCTCTGTATCAGTATTTGAATATTCCGGTCGTGCCCTTGGCGCTCAATTCAGGGTTGTTGTGGCCGAAGAACAGCTTTTTCAAAAAATCCGGCACGATTACCGTCGAATTTCTGCCGCCTATTCCATCAGGCCTTCCGCGCGAGGAAATGATGCGAAGACTGCGCGACGAATTAGAAACGGCGGCGGCGAGATTGGCAAAGATTTAGCGCGCCGACAAAATGGCGTCCCACGCGTCCCTGACGCCTTTTTGGAACGTTTCGGGCGTGTAAAGCAACAATGTTTTCCGACACGCGGCGCGATATGTTTCGATCTCCACGCCCGATGTTTGGCTTAAATCCACCGCTTGCGCCAGCGCTTCGATACATGCGGGAAAATCATCCTCTCCGGCCCAGAATCCGTTTTCGGGCGACGCGTATTCGCGGCCTCCGATGCCCGTGAATCCCGCCACGACGCAACCCGAAGCCATTGCTTCAAGCGGTGTAAGACCAAAGCCCTCGAGGCGGCTGAGCGAAAGAAAAACTTTCGCTTTGCCCATGCGCCGCGCAACTTCGGCTTCGTTGGCATTGGCGATTTCGATCCATTCCCAATCGCGGAATTTTGGATAGGAAAAACAAAACATATCGCGGATATAGGCGGCCTCGATCGCGCGTTTGCGCGGCATGAAGGCGATTGCGTTACGCTTTTCCGGCGCAGGACGGAATGACGTGGGATCGACAGCGCACGGCACGATGTATGCGCGGAGCGTCGGATGACGCTTGCGGCAATGATCGAAGATCGTCTTGCTGCTGCATAGAATGTCGGTCACGCCGTAATCGGCATAGCTTCCCCCGTCCCCGATCCCGAGCGCGCCGTAAAAATGGTTTTGGCTGTAGATTGCCTTGCGTTGGGGAAGGCGCGAAAAATCGGCCAGAATGTGGGGCTGGTCTTCGGGAAGGACGTAAAAATGTTCGGCCTTGGGCAAAAAAATGCCCTGCCCCACGATGGGTGCTTTCGATTCAAACCACGAGGGACGCGCGCCGTTCTGCTCGAAAACGGCGGCGTCGCGGCCTTGCGCTATCAGCGCCTCGGCCATGCGGAAAATATGCTTGATGCCGCCATTGATGACGGAAACCGGAGGGCAGAAGAAAACGATTTTCATTACCGCGCCCCCTTTTGTTTAAACGGCAAGAGAAGGGTTTAAAGCATTTTGGCCTTCGCCCGGGCCCCACGCGAAGGCTACGGCGCCTCGTCTTCGACGACTTCGACGACTTCCTCGACGGCTTCGTCTGCCAGTTCCTCGGCGTCTTCGATCACAGCGTCTTCGGCGGCCGCGGTCACGGGAAGACCGTCGATCACCTCTTCGGCCGTATCCTTGGCAACGGCTTTCTTCTCAGTGCTGCGCCCACGGCGCGCGCGCAAAAGATTTTCAGGATCGAAAGATGTTTTGCACGCCGGGCAAACCGGCGGATTTTTTTTCATATCGTAATAGCGCTTTCCGCAAGCAGGGCAGATGCGCTTTAGTCCCCATTCCGCTTTCGACACGTTCCCTTCTCCCTAACACTAAGACATTCAAGGGCTTTGCCCTAAGTCCGAGACCTCTTACACGAAAAAACACACGTGTCAACGCGTATGAGCTTCAAAAAAAGAATCGGAAAAAAGGATTCGATCATAAAGGGAAAAAGTTGGAGGCGACGAGGATCGAACAAGCAAATATCAATCTGATAAATTGGCCATTATTGAAATTTGGAAATTCAGAGTTACCCCCAAAGTTACCCCCAGCCCCTGATGCTTAGAAAAAAGTTTCGAACTCGTGTCGCTACCGCCAAAATTTTTTGACGAACCAATACTACAGAAGCGAACTTGTCTGTCAAGGGAAGCAAGACACTAATGGTCTCATTCAAAGCCTTTGCCGCATGGTCGCGGGCATCCTTGCCGCCATAGGCGCGTCCGGCGACCGACATTGAAAACTCTTCGGTTTTGTTGGCGTTGCGGGTTTCTACGTCTTTTTTGACCTTGATGAGATTTTCGTTGCCGGACTTAATCATAGTCTGCGTCGGGCCGAACCTTCCTCGCATTTCAAACTGCCGCCGTAAATGCGAAGTGCGGAGAGAGTCCAGCTTGCGGACTTCGGTATCGACTTTGACCTTTTCCATCACGGCGGGGTTTCCCGATGCAATGGCTTTGATCTCGGCATAGGTCAAAGCGCCGCCGTTGATGTCCTCGGCGGTGCGAACGGAGGTGTCGCCGTTCATAACCTGTTGGATAAACTTCGCCTTGGTTTCCAAAGTCTGCCACATATAGGCATCAAACGAGCCTTCGGTGACGTAACGGCATATCCGCACCGCGCTGTTTTCATTGCCCTGCCGTAAAATGCGCCCGTCGCGCTGTTCGATGTCGCGGGGACGCCACGGTGCGTCGATGTTGTGGGAAGCATAGAGCTTACGCTGCACGTTGGTTCCGGCTCCCATTTTCTCGGTCGAGCCGAGCAAAACGCGCACCTGTCCGCTGTTGACCTTATCGAACAACGCCTGTTTTGCTGCGTCGGTATCGGCTTCGTGAATGAAGACGATCTCATGCGGAGGAACGCCGCGCTCGATAAGTCCGAGGCGAATAGCTCCATAAACGTGAAAACGATCGGGGCAGGGCGTCGATATGTCGCAAAAAGCCAATTGCGTGGCGCGTAGGGCTTCCGTTTCCTTCCAGATAGCAAATATCTCTTGGGTTGCTAGGCTGACCTTCGATTGCGGGTGGGGCAATGCCAGCGGGTTGATAAGGCGCATGTCGAGCGCGGCTTTGCGCCCGTCGCCGGTGATCTTCAGCATATTGTCGTTTTTCGGATCGACGCTGCCGTTTTTGATCTTTTCGGAACGTTCCATCAGTCCGTTCACGAACGCTTTCAGTTCTGGCGTTGCGGGAGCGATGATAATGCGGTTCTTGCCTCCTTCGAGCGCGGGACGCGGCAGGTCGAGCATTTCCGACGTTTGCACGTCGGCAAAGTCCCGAAACATGGTCAGAAGTTCCGGCAAATTGACAAACTTGGCGAAGCGCGTGTGCATCCTGTAGCCCGCGCCGGAGGGAGCAAGCTCTAATGCTGTGACCGCCTCCCCAAAGTTGGCCGCCCAAGCGTCAAACTGCGCCATGCCTGCCTTCGCCAAGGCTTCACGCGAGCCGTGGAAGCCCTTCGCTTAAGAATGGCGCATGTGAACCGCAAGATTTATTGCCGCTTGGCTTTACAAAACAAGAAATGGCAGACTTCTGGCACATGGCAAATGCAATGGCGAACGTCGAGTTGAAGATTGTGGAGCACTTGTCTTTTCCAAAGTTCAAGAGGGTAATACCACCTACAGTCCTTTTTGGGTTATCAAAACATAGTACGATAACATCCTCTGCGTTGCCGCCTCCTTGCCGCCCGATTCAGAAAAAATTCCAAAGGAACGTCCAATGACCAAACTGGACATGCAAAAAGTCGTTAGGCTGATCGAGGAAGTTGCCAAGCAGGAAATTCTCCCGCGCTTTGGCAAACTTAGCGAAAGCGATATCGCTTATAAGCAACCCGATGATCCCGTCACCGTCGCCGACGAGGGGGCTGAAAGAATTCTGACCGAACGGCTGGTCGATATGATGCCCGGTGCGCTTGTTGTCGGAGAGGAAGCCTGTTCCCGCGATCCCTCCATTCTTAACCGTTTTGCCGAGGACAGGCCGGTATTCGTGATCGACCCCATAGATGGTACGCGCCACTTTGCGGCAGGGCGGCCAACTTTCTTTACGATGGTTGCTCTGGTTGAGAAAAACGAAATTATTGCCGGTTTCGTCCATCATCCTTTATCCGGCGAAACTATGACGGCGGAAAAAGGTGGCGGTGCTTGGTTGAACGGCAAGAGGCTTCGCGCTCTTGCGCCTGTACCGTTGCGCGAGGCCAGAGGAACCATAGGACAAAGGGTTTGGCATAAGCTGCCGGAAGAACGCGCCAAGCTGCAAGCCGCCATGCCTTCAATTGAGTGCAACCCTCTATCCGGCTATGCCGCGCCACGCCTTTTAATGTCGGGCACTTATTTCGGCCTCACGGAGGCCGTGCCGCAAACGCATTTTAGATGCTGCCCGTATTGGAGCACGCCTTGGGACGATGCGGCGGCTCTTCTTGCCCATGCCGAGGGCGGCGGAGTGTTCAGTCATTGGGATGGTCAACCGTATCAGCTCACTCAATTGCGCAGGGGAATCATCATGGCTCCTAATCGCGCCATGATCGACGAAATTGTCGAATTTTTTAAGCCATACGATTTGCGGAATCAAATTTTGAAACAACAGCAATTGAAACTCTAAAAATATTTAAGGAGCCGTATTATGAGCTTTGCCATAAACAAGCCGACCACCCTTGATACAAGCAAGGTTGAGAGAGATTCCAAAAATACGGAATACGAAATCAAATTGGAATGTCTTGACACCGGCAAGGGGCTTTTCGACTTCCTCGACGATATTGAAATCGCGCTGGATTCCAACACCCATTGGTGCATGTCGAATATGAGGTAAGCTCTTTCGGATCGTTCGGCGTTGCTTCGTCATATCGGCTGGCAAAACTGGAATCCTATCGCCATAATGGCACAACAGGTCGTCAGGCGTTGCAAGCCCCTTTGGGAAACAGTAAAATCCTATAGGAGTTGGGGGGTGAAAAATGCCCGCTCAACAGCTTTGCGCCGGAGCGGGCATTCGCATAGGGAGCGGGATTCGAACCCGCGATACCGTCGCCGGTATATCCTGTTTTCAGTAGGACGCCTTAAACCACTCGCGCCATCCCTCCAAAGGTGAACCAAAAGGGCATCCCGTTTCCGGGATGCCCTTCAGTTCTCAGAACAGCCTACCGATGGTCAGGCAGCTGAAGCCATTTTGGATAGAACTTCCACCCAAAGCCCAGACCGAACCTAAAACCGGTCGACTGGCTGGCTTCGAGACAAAAAAATGCACACAACATGTACATCTCCGTTGCTCGTGTGCGGGGTCCCTTACGGTAGCCGACTCGCACATAAGGCCAGCAGTGGGGTCAGTTGATTTTAGCCTGATTGGTCGACCCCGACACGCCTCGGCTATTTCGTTGTGATGTGAGATAGGGAGTGTGGGGTCGCGTTTCAAGACCTTACGCCACCAAAAAATGCAGGGCACAAAACCAAAATGCAAGATCGGCGATGATTCTCAACGAATGAGCCAATAATTATGGAAAATGTGAGAAAAACAGCCCTTTCCGTATCTTTCGGGAAGGGCCGTTTTCTTGCGGCATTTTGCCTTTGCCGTGATTCCCCGGTGATTCCCGGAGCACTTTCCAGAAAAGCAAGACTTCTGGAAAGTGCAGTAAATATTGGCGGACCCGGCGAGATTCGAACTCGCAACCTTTGCCTTCGGAGGGCAGCGCTCTATCCAGTTGAACTACGGGTCCTGCAGGGCAGGGTGAACACGGCTTTGCCACAAATAGTTTAAAATTTCTACCTTTATGCGCCAAAGGCCGGATTTAGCGCGTCGTCGTGCGTTCGCGGTATTTATTGGTAATGGGGTAGCGCCGGTCGCGGCTTAGATTGCGGCGCGTGATTTTGACGCCCGGGGGCCCCTGACGCCTTTTGTATTCCGATTTATCCATGAGCGTCCACACGCGCGCGACTGTCGCGGGAGCAAAACCGAGATCCACGATCTCGCGCATCCCTAAATCCTGTTCGATAAGGCATTCCAGAATGCCGTCGAGAACGTCGTAAGGCGGCAGGCTGTCCTGATCTTTTTGGTTGGGGCGCAACTCGGCCGTCGGCGCTTTGGTCAGCACGCGCTCGGAAATAATCGCGCCTTGCGGCCCCAGAGCCGAAGAGGGCTTATGCGCGTTGCGCCAGCGCGCGGCGTTATAGACCTCGGTTTTATATACATCCTTGAGCACGGCGAATCCGCCGCACATGTCTCCGTACAGCGTCGCATAGCCGACCGACATTTCCGATTTATTGCCGGTCGAAAGAACCATATATCCGGTGGCGTTCGACAAAGCCATAAGGATCAATCCCCGGCAACGCGCCTGAATGTTTTCCTGAGGCACTCCCTGCAATTTGTCGCTAAGGACGGGCGATAAAGCGGAATCGAAAACTTTCATCGCTTCGGTGATCGGGATGACGTCGAGCCTGCAGCCGAGCGTTTTCGCCAAGGCTTCCGCGTCCTCGGTGCTTTCTTCCGACGTATAGGGTGAGGGCAGCATGATGCCCCACACGCGGTTCGCGCCTAACGCATCGACGGCGATCGCCGCGGCCAAAGAGCTGTCCACGCCGCCCGAAAGCCCCAGGACGACGCCCGCGAAATTGTTTTTGTTCACGTAATCGCGCAAGCCCGTCATCAGCGCGTGATAGATATTGCATGCGCGGTTTGGCGACGGCTCTACCGCTTTCTTGTCGCTCGAGAGCTTTTTTTTATCCAAGCGAATGACTGTAACGTTTTCTTCCCAGGAAGGCATCGCCGCGACGATGTCGCTTTTGGCATCGAGAGCGAAAGAAGATCCGTCGAACACCAGTTCGTCCTGTCCGCAGACCTGATTGAGATAGACCAAGGGCAAGCCCGTTTCCTTGACACGCTCGGTTGCGTGTTTAAGGCGTATATCCGTTTTATTGGATTCGGTCCTGCCGATTTCAAAGGGACTGCCGTTCGGGACGATCAGGATTTTCGCGCCGCGCGTTTTCAGATGAACGGCGCAGGCCGGAGTCCACATATCCTCGCAAATCATCACGCCTAATTTAATGCCCCGGAACAAAAGAGGGGTGGGCAGGGGGGCTGCGGAGAAAACGCGTTTTTCGTCGAACGGGCCGTAGTTGGGCAAATCGTATTTGAAACTTTTGCCCATGATTTTCCCGCCGTCGAGCAGCAAAACGGCGTTGTATAATCTTCCTGTCTCGCGCCACGGCGTGCCGATCAAAATCGCCGGCCCTCCATCCGACGTTTCCGCCGCGATTCTTTCGACCGCCGACTGCAAGCTGTTCTGAAAGCTCGGTTTCAGAACCAAATCCTCCGTCGGATAGCCCGAAAGATAAAGCTCCGTCGTCACCAGCAAATCCGCGCCCAAATCCGCCGCGCGTGCGCGCGCCGTCCTCAGTTTGGCGATGTTTCCGGAAATATCCCCGACTGTGGGATTAAGTTGCGCCAAAGCTATGGAAATCTTGCCCGACATGAGGTTCCTTTATTTGGGGACGCGCGACGACGGGGCCAGTTTTTCGACTTCGGCGCGCATGGCGGCGATTTCCGCTTCCGCGCCCGACGCTATGGCCTTTCCGATGGAATCCTGATCGTTTTCCGCCTCGCCGCTGATGCAATCCATGTAGTCCTGCGCCGCGTCGGCATAGGCATTGTACTGGGAAATAAGCGCATTCATATCGTTGCCCGCCGTTTCGGGATGCGCGGCCAAAACCGACTTGGATGGAACCGGCTTTACGCATGTTGATGAATGCCATGCCGGTTGGCCGTTATCGAAGGTCAGATTTCCGGCCAAAGCCGGCATCGCGGCCAAGACTCCTACTGCCAACAAAAATCCGAAGGATTTGCGCATGATTTCCTCCCCTGTTTTCCCGTTAAACATACAATAATCTAGGCTTACATTGCGAATGATGCTAGTAGATATGGAGAAAGGAAATTCCTTTTTCCGATGCGCGCAGGACGCGCTTAACCATAAGGATTGACATGATTCCTCGCTATACCCGCCCCGAAATGGCCGCGATCTGGACGGCGGAAAACCGCCTCCGTATTTGGTTCGACATTGAAGCCTTTGCCTGCGACGCCTTGGCGGAATTGGGGGTTATCCCCGCCGAAGCCGCCAAAAATATCCGGAAAAAAGGCAAATGGGAAATCGCGCGCATCGACGAAATCGAAAAAACCACGCGCCACGACGTGTTGGCTTTCTTAACAAACCTTACCGAGCATATAGGGCCGGACGCGCGCTTTGTGCATCAGGGCATGACCTCGAGCGACGTTCTCGACACCGCTTTTGCCGTTCAACTGACGCAGGCGGCTGACTTACTTATCAAGGGGTTAGATGGTGTCCTTAAGGCGCTTCGTAAACGCGTTGAGGAAAATATCGATGTTGTCGCGATAGGCCGAAGCCACGGCATTCATGCCGAGCCGACCAGTTTCGGTCTGAAGCTGGCTTCGCATTACGCAGCCTTTGCCCGCGCTAAAAAAAGGCTTGAAATCGCGCGGGCCGACATTGCGACCTGCGCCATTTCAGGCCCCGTCGGAACTTTCGCCACGGTCGATCCGAAGGTCGAAAAATATGTCGCCCAAAAGCTCGGCCTGTCGGTCGAGCCGATTTCGACGCAGATTATTCCGCGCGACCGTCATGCGATGTTTTTTGCGACGCTTGGCGTTATTGCGTCTTCCGTCGAGAATTTTGCGCTCGAAATGCGCCATCTTCAACGCAGCGAAGTGCGTGAGGCCGAGGAACCGTTCGCCAAAGGGCAAAAAGGGTCGAGCGCGATGCCGCACAAGCGCAATCCCGTTCTCGCCGAAAATCTGACGGGTCTCGCACGAATCGTCCGCGCGGCCGTGACGCCCGCTTTGGAAAACGTCGCATTGTGGCACGAACGCGACATTTCGCATTCGTCGGTCGAGCGCGTGTTTGCTCCCGATTCCACGATTGCCCTCGATTTCTCTCTGACGCGCATGAAGGAACTGATCGACGGCATGACGGTTTACCACGAACGCATTGCGGAAAATTTGAATGCGCTCGGCGGGCTGCATTTCTCGCAGCGCGTTTTGCTGGCCTTGACGCAGGCGGGAGTTGCGCGCGAAGACGCCTATCGCCTCGTGCAAAAAAACGCGATGGAAGTCTGGAACGAGCTGCAATCAGGCAAAAAAGTTAGTTTTAAAGACAAGCTTTTGTCGGACAAAATTATCGGTAAGCATCTGACCCCAAAAGCTTTGACCGCCTGCTTCGACGAAAAGTTCTATATCCGGCACGCGAAGAAGATTTGGAAACGCGTGCTGGAGGCGTCAAGATAAAATCTTTCTTAAAAAAGTATTAAAACGCCTTTTATTTGACATGAAATTATGCAAGAAGGACTCATCGAAAAGGAAGGTTTCCATGCGTCCGGTCAAGACCCGTTTATTTCTCGCGCTCACCGCGTTTCTCGCGCTGGCAAGTTGCCGCAGTTCCAGCGACATAGGTAACGAACCTGAACAATTGGTCGATCGCGCGCGCGCCAGTTTTCAAAGCATGATGGGCGATACCCAATTTCCGGGTCTCGTCGATCTCGCTACCCGCGCCAAAGCCATTATCATCGTTCCGAATCTCGTTCGCGCCGCGTTCTTCTTCGGCGGGCGTGGAGGCAATGGCGTCATGCTGGTTCATGGCGACGACGGCAAATGGAGCCCGCCCGCTTTCTACACGATCGGGGGACTGAGCTGGGGATTGCAATTTGGCGGACAGTCGTCGGAGCTTATCATCGTCGTGATGACCCAAAAAGGCGTCGAGTCGATCATGAGCCGCGAAGTAACCTTGGGCGGAGACGCCGGATTGGCCGTCGGCGAATTGGGCGAGGGCGTCAACGCTTCGACTGCCATGGGCATGAAGTCCGATATGTACGCATTTGCCCGTTCCGAAGGGCTGTTCGCGGGCATTTCGCTCGAAGGCTCGGTCATCGCGCCGCGCGGAACGCTCAACCAGCAGCTTTACGGACAAGACGCGACGCCGAAAAGCATTCTCGTCGACCGCACATCGACATCGAGTTCTAATGCTGTCAACGCTTTAATTGCAGCAATGCCGTAAGCGCCGTTTTCACCTCTTCAATGACGCTTTGCCAATCTTCGGGCTTCGGCTGGCGGAACAGGCGCGCGGTCGGATACCATGGACTGTCACGGCGTCCTGTCAGCCAGCGCCAATCGGGCGCGAACGGCAACATCACCCAGACCTTTTTTCCCGATCCTCCCGCCAGATGCGCCGTTGCCGTATCGCAGGTAATGACCAAATCCATCTGCCCGATAAGCCGTGCCGAGGCTGCAAAATCTGTCAAAAGAGGCGCGAGGTTCTTGACAGGATACCTCGGCAGCAATTCCTCGTCGCCCGCTTTCATGTCGCGGTTGAAGGAATAAAACGCGACGCCCTCGACCGAGAAAAGATCGGCAAAAAGCGCCAAGGGAATCGAGCGTTTTTTGTCGCTCAGATGCAAGGGACTTCCGCCCCAAGCAACGCCGATTTTAAAACCTTTTTCCGGCAATATTGTCGCTTCGTCGGGCGCAAAAATCGGCAGATAGGGAACGTCGCGCGGCAGGGTTTCAAGCGTCACGCCGCAGCGATGCGGCAGATCGAACGACGAACAATAAAAATTGCACGCCGGAAGTTTTTCCTTGTGGGCGACGACGGCATTGGCGCCGCTCCATCCGAGAAACAGAGGCTTTAACGCCTTATGCACCGAAAAAACGATATGCGCGCCTTGCTCTTTTAAAACGGGCAAAAACCGCGCAAGCATCAGCGTATCGCCGAAGCCTTGCTCGTCGCATACCAGAAGGCTTTTACCGCGCAAATCCTCGCCTTTCCACAAAGGAAACGGCATTTTCTTGCGCGCAAGTTCGGGAATCGCGCGTCCCCGCGCGCGGTAGCGCGCAAAGCCTTGTTTGTAATCGCCGCGCAGAAGCTGGATCAACGCCAGATGCCAATGGCGGTCGCCGTACTCGTTTTCATCGATCTCCCGCGTTTCGTCGCCTTCGATGGCTTGTTCCGCGACATCGACCGTTTTGCGGAAAGCCGCTTCGGCTTCTTCGAGCCTGTTGAGCGCCTGATACGTCTGCGCCAGATTGTCCCAAATATCCGCGCGCGCCGGATTCAGGGCCAAAGCGCGTTTATATGCTTCAACGGCTTCTTCGTCGCGGTTCAGGCGGTTGAGCGCGACGCCGTATCCGAACCACGCGTAATGGCTTTCCGGGATAAGGCCGATTGCGCGTTTTCCGGCGGAGAGCGCCGCCGCGTAGTCTTTGAGCTTTTCAGCGACGTTGCACAGGCTCAGCCAACCGTCGCCATAGGCAGGATTGATTGCCACCGATTTCTCCGCCAAGGCGCGAGCTTCGTCGTATTGCTTTTCATGCACGAGCGAGAGGGAAAGATTATTGAGGGCGCTGAGAAATTTCGGGTCCAGCCGCAAAGCCTCGCGGTAGTGAGCGATCGCGCCTTTCCAATCGTCGCTTGCGCGCAGGGCGTTGGCGAAGTTGAAATGGATTTGCGGAATGTCCGGCTGTAAATTCACGGCGCGTTTGAACGCCTCTATCGCCTCGGGCAATACCTGCGCCGCCATCAGGACGGTGCCGCGGTGAAAATGTAAAAGCCCCGAGGAAGGATCGATCGCCACGGCTTTATCGACCCACGCCTTGGCTTCCTTGAAATCGCCGCGCGCGCCGACAACCACGCCCAACAAAGCGCAAGCGTCGGCGTTTTCCGGCTCGGCGTCGAGTGCGAAGCGGTATTTCCGCTCGGCCTCGGCCAGATTTCCGGCCTGATGCGCGGCCATTGCTTCGGAAAGAGTCATCCCCGCAGCCCTCGTTTAAAACTTCCGTTTCTTGAGTTTATAGACATACGAAATGATCTCCGCCACCGCCCGATAATGCTGGGTAGGGATTTGCTGGTCAACTTCGACCGTTCCGTACAGCGCACGCGCCAAAGGAGGATTGCTGACAAGCGGAATTTTGTTTTCTTCCGCAATTTCGCGGATGCGCTGGGCGATGAGGTTGATGCCTTTGGCGATGACCGTCGGCGCGGACATTTTGCCCGCGTCGTACTGTAAAGCCACGGCATAGTGAGTCGGGTTCGTGATGACGACGTCGGCTTTGGGAACTTGAGCCATCATGCGTTTGCGGGCTTTTTCGACGCGCAACTGGCGTATGCGGCCCTTGATCATCGGGTCGCCTTCCTGCTGCCTGTATTCGTCCTTGACCTCGGCCTTCGTCATGCGCAGGCCGCGGATATACTGAAACCGCGTATAGAACAAGTCCAATATGGCGATCACGAAAAAAACAAGTAGCAGCATCTCGATCAGATGAATGACTTTTTTATGCAAAAAGGCCAGAAAAACACTGATCGGAAATCCCGTAAAATCGGGCGATTGCACCGCGATTGGGGCCAAGACAAGAAAGGCCGTTCCTCCCAGAAAAACAAGCTTGCCGAGACTTTTTCCCAATTCGACGAGAGAGGAAAGCGAAAAAAGACGTTGCAGCCCGCGCGAGGGTGTCAGGCGCTCGAAATCGGGAACAAGCAGATCGAGCGAAAAAAAGAAGCCCGTTTGCATCATAAAGCCCAGAATGATGGCGCTCATAAGAAGCAGAAACGCGATGCCCGCGATCAAAGCGCATTGCGAAAAGACCTGAAAGAACAAGGTCTGCAAGCTCCCTTCATCAAGCGCGATCTCGTGCGGCGATTCGAAAAAAACGCGCAGGAATTCGGCAAACTGCCGCGTCATTCCCGGAACGACCAGCCACAACACCAAGAGCGTGCCCAGCAAAGCCACCCACATGGCGACTTCGCGGCTGACGGGAAGCTGCCCGTGTTCGCGGGCTTCGTCCAATCGCTTGCCGGAAGGGGCTTCGGTTTTTGACTCTTGATCCTGATCGGCCATCTTGAAACTCTACATTTGAAAAAAAGAGCCGACGGATTGATCGAGATAATGCAGCCACAGCGTCAAAATTCCGGCGAAGGTCAACGACAGCATCATCAAACCGCCCCAAATTTCCACGGGCAGCACGATAAGGAAAAGCTGCACGGAAGGCATCAACCTCTGCAAGACGCCGAGCGCCGTGTAAAGAAGAAGCCCCATGATCAAAAACGGCGCGGCGAGCTCGATACCGATCACAAAGCTTTGATTGGCGACGTGGATGACGGTTTGAGCCATGTCGCCCAGAAGGGGAGAACCTCCGGGCGGGAAAGCGTCGTAAAGGGAAAATGTGGTGCGGATAAGAAAATGATCCATGCCGGTAATGAAAATAAGCACCAATCCGGCGATGCTGAAAAACGCGCTGGGCAAGGGGCTTTGCGTCGCCAAGGCGGGGTTCATCATCGTGGCGCTCGACAGGCCGGTCTGAATGCCGACGATCATGCCCGCGGCTTCCAAGGCGCTTATCGTCAGCCGTACGAGGGAGCCGAAAAAAATGCCGACAATGACTTCATAGGCGATTAACCGCGCCAATTCCGCCGAAGAAGCCGGAAGAGGCGGAAAACGCGAAAGCATCGGTTCGAGCAGAAGAAAGCAAATCAAACAGGCAAAAACCATGCGCGTGCGGGGAGGCACATAACTTTCGCCAATGCCTGGAAAGAGCATCATGACCGCTCCGATGCGCGATAAAAGCATCAGGAAAACGAAAACGTGGCCCGATAAGAACGCGTCGATGTGATAGATATGCATCGTCAGTCGCTCTGGCCGACTTGCACGATGCGATCGGTCAGAGAATGGGTGAATCCATCCAGCGTCGCCAGCATAAATGGCAGGAGCCAGATGGTAATCCCGAAAACGACAACCATTTTGGGAATGAACGTCAGCGCCTGCTCTTGAATCTGCGTCACGGTTTGGATCATCGAGACGATGACGCCGACCAAAAGCCCCGCCAGCATGATAGGGCCGACAAGCTTAAGCATGACGATGATCGCTTCGCGGCAGACTTCGATGGCTTCGGCTTCATTCATGGCGGAGGAGGGGAAAGAGGACGGGAGAATCGAGAGAATCAAACATTCTCCATTCGCGCTTCAGGGTCAAGCCGGAATGAAAGGCCCAATCTTAACAAAAGCCAACAGATTGATTTCAAGGCCGATTTAGCCCTTGCATTCGCGCGGGCTCTTTGTATTATCGCCGCCTGTTTGCGGGGTTGTTTCAACCGCCGCTCAGGGATGCGGGTGTAGCTCAGCGGTAGAGCACGACCTTGCCAAGGTCGGGGTCGCGAGTTCGATCCTCGTCGCCCGCTCCAACTTTTTCAAGCACTTAGCGTATAGCTAATTTGCGCCAAATCGCCTTTGTGCGTGTCTCCGTGCGTGTTAAAAAGTTAATTTGCCGATATTTGGTTTGGCAATCATCCTTTTTGCCGGTGCTTTTGGCGCAACCTCAATATCTCTCTCGCTCCTTCCTTCAAGAGCGTGCTTTGCTTCCATCAAGAATGTCGGGTTGTGGTGCGCGTATATGCGCTCCGTTGTCCGGGTACTGGTATGGCCGAGATATTTTGAGATAACCCACATCGGCACGTTTGCTTGCGCCATCCACGTTGCCGCTGTGTGGCGTAGCGTATGCGGCGTTACGTCACTAAGGCCAGCATCCCGCGCAACGCGGCGGAAGCTCTGGTCTATGCGTAAGATCGGCTTTCCAAAATATTCAATCACGTATTTATCGGCGCAATTTTCCGGAGCACGGCTTTTGGCAATCCGCAAGAAGGTCATGAGTCTGCTCGGTATCGGAACAATGGCACGGCGTTTGTTGGTTATCTTGCTTCCCGCTTTGTTAAGATCAATAACGCCTCTTTCGAGATCGACTTGTGACCACGTGAGGGTAAGAAGAGCCTCCTTTCGCGCGGCGGTATAAAGAGCCAACAGGATAAAAAATGACAGGTGCCAACGAGCGTATGAATGAAAGCGCACCTGTCCTGTCTTGGGGTCAATACGACGCTTGGAACGGGTTGCTTTTAATAGGCGCACAACCTCGTCACGAGTCAGCCAACGGTCTTTAGGGGCCGTTGGTGCTGGTTTCCAGATCGGCACCGCTGAGGCCAGCCGCCCTTGCTTGTAATCATGGCGAATGGCCGCGCCTAACACGCCCAATTCACGCGCAATCAACCCATCGGAAGCGTTTTTCCCTGCTTTAGCGGCTGTTTCACGCCTATATTGAGCATATTGGCGGCACAGTACCGGCCTTACGTCAGAAACCGGCCTATGACCCCAAAAAGGGATAAGAGATTTAATATTGTTGCCTGAAGCTTCTTGGCTGACTGTATGGATCAAGTGCTCTTCTGCATAAGCCGCCAGAACGTCAGCTATGATTCGTTTGGTGGAGCTGACAATATCGACCGGTTGGTCTTTTTCGACGTTATGCTTGCTGAGTTCTTGGTCAGCCTCGATGCGATTTCGAGTGCCCGTTGATTTCTTACGTTCGCGTCCGCCTTCGTACCAATATATGTACCAACAGTCACGTGCTTCGAGCCACTTGAGGTAGGCTCCTTTATTGCATTTTGACATGGTTGAATTCTCCCTTGAATATAATTTTCGACGCTATGGGGGGTAATCAAAAAACGGCCTGCGATATTCACGAACGCCATTCGGCCTGCGTGGCATTCGTTTAAAATGTGTCGCTTGGAGCATTTGAGAAATTTTGCGACTTCGACTGCTGTAGCTAAACTCGGAAGTTCGCGTAGTTCAGGAATATCAACTCGATTTTCTTGACTGCCATTTATGTCTTGATAGGAGTCATTTTCTGTCACGGTCATGCCTCCTTGTTTGGGGTTGAAATGTAAGAACCGAAATGAAAAACGCCCCTTCGGATTGAAGGGGCGTTAGGCATTTTTGGCAGTGACCCGCTGTAATGAAGGTCTTATAAATTAAGAGCGCCGGTCACTTTATGTGCTGCGTGATATATATCTAACCGAAGCGTTCTTTAAGATAATTATGGGCTTCACTGAGAGGCAGTTCTTGAGAAGAGTTTCCACTACGAACATATATATGCTCAACGAGTTGGCCACTTTTATCTGCAACTTTTAAAATAAGGGGTTGAGAGGCGGCAGCTATTTCGATCTGACAAATTTCATGCCCATCAAGCGAAGGAAATTTCACAGTTAGCCGGTTAGTCATAAATGAAACACCAAAGGCTTGCTTAAAAAGATTGCGGAGATGGAGCTCAAACTTATCCTGATCCCCTCCATCTAAAGAAGAGTAGTCGTGTTCAAGTCCTAAAATTTTTCCGGAATCATCGACGCCAATTAATAGCGTTCCGCCTTGGCTGTTTGCAAAGGCGGATACAGATTTCAAAATAACTTCTTCAAGTTTTTTGTTTATGGCTTGTTGGCGAAAATCCCAACGTAGCGAAGACTTGAACTCCAACTCATCACTTTCTCCCTCTTCAATCATTTCCTCAAGAGAGACCGGCAACGTTTCTTGTTCTGTAACGGTAATGCTTTCAAGGAACTTGTTTAGGCGCTCTGACCTGCTCCCCGTTTCCGGGTCACTCGGAAGTAGAGTCTTTCCCCTTTATAACGTAGCGGCCTAAGAGCGGCAAGTGCTGGGCGGAGCGACCGTGAGAGTCTGGCGCAGCCCAGCACTTGCTTGTGCCGGAGTCTGGTAGTTTAGGCTGCTGTGAGGCCGGACGTTGTTGTAATCGTGTCGCCACGCTTCCATCAGATGCCGCACCTCGGCCAACGTGCTGAACCAATGCTCGTTCAGAAACTCGTCGCGAACTTTGCCGTTCAGGCTTTCGGTAAAACCGTTCTCGGTTGGCTTCCCCGGCGTGATGTAATGCCACTCGATACACTGATCCTGCGCCCATTGCAGGACGGCGCGGCTGGTCAGTTCCGTGCCATTGTCGCTGACGATGCAATTGCTATTCGAAAGTGGTTTGTCTTCTCGACTCTTAAGAATGCCTTTGGGGGATCGTCCGATACCACACTCACGCGGTTGCGAGAGCTGTTAAAAGCCTGTGACCCTACGACACCTTTTCCAGCTGATATCCTTTATGCTTCGCTGGAAATCGAACCACAGCTTAACGAAGCGGAGATTGATCGATACCTTGGGTATGAATACCAAGGTCGGTATACGAACCTCATATTGTCACTACTTTATCCTGATAGAGATTGGAAAGATGCCATTTTTCATGAGGACCATATCTTTCCAAAATCAGAATTTCAAATTAATGCACTGAAAAAACGCGGGTACGACGAGATAAAAGTTCAATCTTACATGTCGAGGTATAACGTCATTCCCAATCTGCAACTACTTAGCGAATCGGAAAACTTGTTAAAAAACGCCATCCCTTTCGAAGAATGGCTTCGCACAAGAGATCCAGCATTTCTTAAACGCCATCTAATCCCCGATCTACCCAATTACGCCTTTGATTCTTTCGAGGAATTTTCTAAAGAACGAACAAAATTGATCGAAGCAGCGCTGAAGAAAATATAGATGACGTTCTCCCCGCAAACTGAGGCAAAATGAGCTAGAGTTTGGTGGGGGTTATAGAATTGCTTGTTTTTCCTGAAAGCGCTCAACTTCCATCCGAACTCGATTGAAAGATAGGCCTCCGGCTACGCCAAAACGTTCATAAAGAGAAGTAATGAGGGGATAAATATTTTCCGCCAGATTTTTTTCAATACCAGCGGCAGGAACAATGGTTTGTAAAATAGCTTCATCACTACGCGCCGCAGATCCTTCAACCAAGAGATCAATAAGCGGGTTAGCCCACACTTTTAGGACTCTTCCAGAAAGACCGCTATAATATGCTCGAAAATGTACCGTTATGGTGCTGTCTTTTTCTTTTTTCAGTAACTCAGCAAGACGCGCCGCATGCGTCAACCCTTCGCTAAGTCTCCAAATGGGCAAGCCTGGATCGAAAATTGTTCCTGGAGGAAAAGTTACTTGTGCATCTTCTTGATATCCACGAATGAGGAGCATCCGACCAGTAGAAGCGGCACGCCAAAAGTCGCATGAGGCAGCGTCGTAAAATGGCCGATCAATGCCGCTATCACCAGGAGGCAACCAACATTCAAGAACTCCTTCAATTTCTTTTGGAGCAATTTCGGCACGGTTAGGTGTCCAGAACATGGGCCAGCCAGTGCGGCGAATCTCTGCCTTTTTTAGTACATCGCGGAGTTCAGATAATTCGATATCCTTCAAGTCACCTTCAAGCTCGTAGTCAATGCGATACCATCCATAAGGGAATCTTCCGGGAGAATCTTGCGGCAATGATTTTGTCAATTCTTGCCAACGTGCGAAGGCCTGTTGCACAAAAGTCTCCTGTACGCCTTCTTCGGAAGCTTCTTCAAGCAGGCCAACAACACGCAAAATATCAAATGCCTTCGCTAGTGAAAGCGTTCGTTCTCCACGATCAAAAGCAACTATGGTCGGAATGCTAACGCTTGCCAACGCAGCATGTTGGCGCTGTGTTAGTTTTTCCGCCTTACGACGACGAATGGCTTCTTCAACCAGGGCAAGCCAGTTTAGGGAAGCTACTCTTCTAGAATTCTGAGACATGCTCCACTCACAATTTCGTTGAACTGCGTGACAAACCCTTCGGGCCCCTCGGCTGCAGGTGGCTCAAGTATAAGGGTTGATTTGTGCACTCTGTTTTTTAAGTCAGAGAATATTTCTCCAACTGCGCGTTCCGGCAAACCTATGCTGCGACCAAAATTCGATAATAGTGAGCGCGTCACTCCTTCGAACGGCACTTTCTTCCCATCGATAGAGAGAGCAAGTTGCTGGTCGTATCCTTTGTTAGCGTACATAACGGCGTTTACAACGTCATAAACTGGCGATAAACGCAGCCCTTCTGGGGTTTCAAGTAAAGAAAAATTCTTGAGATGTGCGTCATTGTTCCCGATGAGGGCAAAAACAACTAGCCGACGGAAAAACCGCGCAAGATCGATTTCAGGCCGTACAGAGTAGTGTTTAATAGCATCCGCTATATCTTCATAACTTGCATTGTACTTTCCGCTGTAATCTCGTCCGCGCGGCTTGCAAAGAATCTGTGCAAAATCTTCAAGTCGAAGTTTCTCACCCGTTTCAGTTCTGTCAAACCGCGTGACAATGAGTGCCGTTTCATTCAACGCGGCAACCTGCCCCAGCGTAAAGACGGTCACCTCTCGCGCGCCAAGTACTGCGGTGGTCCAGCGCAAACTTAAATATTCATTGCGCACAAGTGTTGGAATCTCCTCTGAATTGAACTTGGCAATATATGGCGCAGGTCCCGCAGACCCGGCTGGACAAAATTCTTTTTCTTTTTTGACAACGAGAAGCTTTCTTTGAACTCCTGAAATTGTTCGCCCAGGATTTGTTAGCATTTCGGTGATTGGTTCGGCATTGGCTAAAGGAGTGGTGTTTTTTATACTTACGGCACCGATGCAATCGGCCCCGAAGCCAAGCAGAAATCCAAAATCATCTTCCTGTTCAATGTGTCCACTTCTCGCTTGTTGCCCACGAAGCCAACCTTCAGACCCAAGGTGTTGAAAAAACGGATGCACCCCGGAAGACCATTCATATTCACGCCGCTCGACAGGAAAACAGCAGGCTATCGACGAGTGCCAATCAGCATTATAGGCAAAACGAGAGCCTCCCCCAGCAGTCTCCTCTAGGGAGCCAGCAGCTGTATCTTTAAACAGGACAAGTGCAGACCTAAGATTCATAGTCAACTCCAGTTCTATTTCTATCAAAACAATACGCCAAACCCAATAAATAGTCACTTATAATTTTCCATATAGGACTAAGATTATAGTATACTAATGTATAGTTTAGTATATATTAGTTTATAAATTATTAGGAAGCTATCGTTTAGTTTTTTATTGTTTCAATTACTTATAATGTTTCTCGATTAATTAGGGTTGACTTTATTTCTAAAAATAGTGCGTCAAGACCTCTATATATTATAAACAGCCCAATCTTCCCGCCTCTCCACCGGCACATAGATATTCTTATGCCTCCGGTTGGGGCCGCCCCAATAGGACTTCCGCGCTTTGGCAATAAATAATGGCCGCTGCGGAGCCTTCGTCGTTTTCTTCGAGGAAGACCTAAAGACAGACATTGCCGAGGCCATGCCGCCGCCGGAGCCTTGTGTCCCCTCGCCTTTGCCTCCTTTGCGCTTGCGCCGTGTCGTCATCTGGGGTGCGCCCGAACCCTCGTGTAGGGCGTAATCTTCCCTGTTGATGGCGACACGAGCGCGGGCATGGCGAGATACAGGCTTCTTTAGGCCAAGTTCGACTTCCATCTCCCTTGCAGCAATCTTCGACTGATTGATGTGCATAGCCGAAGCTAAACTGCCGTTGGCCTCTCTCGCTTCATAGATCTTACCGCGTCCGCGATTCAGACTGGCGCGAATGATGTTTGCATGCACTTTCGTGTTCATGCAGTTGTTCGCGCCCTTACTCTTCTTGATGAATTCAGCGTAAAAATGCATGAAAGAATCAGGATCGTCTCCCGTCGCGACGCTATAATGCGCCGCCGCGCCGCGGATTTGCTGACGCGCCTTGCCGCTCATGTTTTGCCAAATCTCGTCGAGCGATCGCGGGAGAATCTCCTGCGTAAATTGAACACCCGTGCGGAATCCGCACCCCTGAAAGGCGACGACGTCCGCAACGCCGCGATGGCACTTCAGGTAAAAACAAGAGGTTTTCGGAAGTTTAAGGATCAACTCTTTCGTCACATGATGGCGATGCGAGAATTTTTTGCTCGGCTTGCCTTCGCACTCAACGATAGCCGGCCCCAAGAAGTGAGTCAGCGGCGGCATCCTTCCGCACACCACAATCCCCAGCTTCTTTTTCAGGTAATAGGGCAGGCGTCCCACAACTTTGCCTTGTTCCACGACTTCGGCAACGGCATATCGGCCTTCCGAAGCAATATCCAGCCACCACGGCTCATGAAAAATGGTCGGAGTTAACGGATCAAAATTGATATCGGTTATGGTCATTCGCGCCACAAATTATAAATAATTAAATGTCTCCAAAATATTCTTCACATTAATGTCGGAATATTTATTACCCCAAAGCGTAGAGAAATATCAATAGCTTGCGCGCAAAGTTAGCTTTTTGCGGATTTTTCGCAACGAATGTATAGCTTTGGGCCGCAAATAAAGCAAAAACAAGACTTTTCGTGTCAGCTTGATCAACCGATGGATATTGTTCTATCTCTTTGTAATTACGTTAGATTACGCTTAACGAGCCTTTGGGCTTATCAAAAAAATTATGAATTTCTCCCCAACCTTATATCCAGATATGCTGCGCGGCGGAGATCGCGCAGAAGCCTGCGGGCTTGCAGTTCAAGCTTCTCGGTACCGATCGAGCGCCTAATCGCGTCGCGGTCGATACCGGCGGATAAGTTGCGGTTGCATACGAACAATACGACGATGCCTTTATCGGTGTCCAAGGGTTCGCTCGAGCTTCCCGCCGCGACGTTACGCACCTTATCGGCAATCCACGCGGGCGCTTTAGCCAGATTCATATCGCCAAGCTTTTGCGCTTTCCATCCTGAGAAAGCCGTCAACGCGGCATCGAGGTCCGCACAGGATGTAACCGCCGTGCGCACGCGCGAAGCTTCTTTTAAAACGGCGTCTTTATCAGGGCCGATCGTCGGATGAAACGCCTGCGCCAGACCAATGCTAGCTTTATCGGGATCGCCCAGCGAAACCGTGCGTTTTTCCCTCACGCCCAGAATATGAAAGCCGTTCGACGTACGGATAGGGTCGCTCACCTGCCCGGGCGCGGAAGCCGCGAGGGCGCGATTGAGTTCGGGCGCCAGTTGGCCTTGCTGAATCCATCCGATATCGCCGCCCTGCGACGCGCCCGCACCTTGCGAAAATTGCCGCGCGACTGCGCCGAAATTCGCTCCGCCTTTAATCTGCTGAACCAGATTTTCGGCAACTTGGCGCACTTGGTCTTCGTCCTTGGGATTGTCCACGGTCAGGAGAATTTCGCTAACAAGATATTCCTCCTTGCCCGCGTCGGCGCGGACGCGGTCGATGACGGCGTCGATCTCGTCGTCGCCGATTTCGATGTCCGGGCGAAGTTCATGCTGTATGACTTTGTTCCATAGCAATCCGTCGCGCACCTGGGACGTCATCGCTTCCGAAGAAATGCCGTGCGCCGCGAGAAACTGCAGAAAATCGCCTTGAATGTTGTTGTCCTTTGAGATGCGTTCCAAGGCCTGATCGATTTCTTCTTTCGAAACGCTCAGGTCGAGCCGTTTGGCTTCCTGCGCTTGCAGTTGCTCGTCGATCAAGCTGCGTAGGATTTGAGGCAGCAAATGCGCGCGCACGTCGTCGGATGATGGCAGGCCCGACGACAAAATGGCGAGCCTCATGCGCTGTTCGAGATCGGTCGTGGTGATAACATTGTCGTTGACAACGGCGACGATGCCGTCGTCGGCGGGCATCGTTTGAGTCTGAGGCATCGTTTGGGGCGGCACGGCCACGCGCTGCGCAAAGGCAGGGATGGGCGCAATCAACAACGCAATGAGAAGAAGAAACTTTTTCATACGGCCTATGGCGGAAAAGAGGAAAGGTTAGATAGGTTAGTGCGATTTTCGGCTTATGAAAACGAGAATCTTGGACTAAGCTGTTTCTCATGCTTCTTCATGCTTCTTGCGTTGTCCTGAATGGCAAAGCCGTTTTGCTCGCGGGGCCTCCCGGGGTTGGAAAATCGGACGTAGCGTTGCGCCTGATTGTCGATGGAGGCGCGCAATTGCTTTCCGACGACCAGACGGCTTTACGTCTCGAAAACGCCGTTCTTATCGCCTCGCCGCCTCCCGTAATCGAAGGGATCATCGAAATCCGCCACGTCGGATTGGCAAAAATGCCTTTTGCGGCGTCCGCACCTGTCGCGCTTTATGTCGAATTGACGGCATCGGGGGAAGGTTTGGAACGCTTGCCCGAACGCGATTCCGTTTTCTTTCTTGACCGGCTCGTTGAGCGGCTTAGGCTTCCCTCGTTCGCGGCTTCGACTCCGGCCAAGATACGCGCGGCCTTGGCTTATTCGTTTAAATCCGATGTATGAAAATTCAAAACGACGCGTTGTTCTTTTGTCCGGCATGTCCGGCGCGGGATTATCGACGGCTTTGAAGGTTTTCGAGGATTTGGGTTATGAATCTGTCGATAATCTGCGCCTCGGCCTCGTGCCTGCGCTGGTCGAAGACGAGGCGACGTCGAAACGGCATTTGGCCGTCGTCATCGATACGCGCAACGCCAATTTCACGGTTGAGGACCTGCTTCGCGTCGACCGCCTTTTGGCCTCAAAACCCGATTTGGAAGTAAGCTTGCTGTTTCTCGATTGCTCGAACGAAGCGCTGCAGCAAAGATTCACGGAAACGCGGCGGAGGCATCCGTTGGCGGAAGGAAGGCCCGTCACCGACGGCATCCGCGCCGAGCGCGAATTGCTGTGGAAGCTGAAAAACGAGGCCGATCAGGTTATCGATACGTCGGAAATTTCGATCCATGATTTGCGCCGCCTGATCGCGGGGCATTACCGTTTTGATTCCACGCACGGACTGACTCTTTTCGTCACGTCTTTTTCTTTTCGCCACGGCGTGCCGCGCGAAGCTGATCTGGTTTTCGACGCGCGGTTTCTCGCTAATCCGCATTGGGATCAGGCCTTGCGCCTTTTGACCGGACGCGACAAGGCCGTCGCCGATTATATCCGCCGCGACCCCGATTATTTTTTGTTTATGGAGCATTTATCCGGTTTGCTTCTACCGTTGCTGCCGCGCTTCCAGCAGGAGGGGAAAAGCTATCTGACGATCGCGGTAGGATGTTCTGGCGGAAGGCACAGGTCGGTGATGGTGGCCGAAGAACTGGCAAAAATCTTCGCCGACGCGGGTTATGCCGTCAGCACAGGCCACCGCGATCTGGACAGGAACGCGGAGAGAGGGTGATTCTTATTTCACCTGCGGCAGTTGATCCTGCTTCGTCAGATTGATCGTGATTTCCTTGGCTTTTTCCGGCGTCATTTTCGCCATAACCAAAGCGGAGTGGGCGGGCTTCATGCGTTGGATAACCCCAAGTAAAACGGGCATATCCAGCGTTTCGAAAATTTTCGCGGCGTCTTCCGGCTTCATCGTTTCGTAAATCTTGACGAGGTTTTCAAGCTGCGCCTGCTCGGCTCCGCCCGCCTGATTGACCAACGCTTGCACCTGCTGGCGCAAAGATTCCAGCTCCTTGATTTTTTGCTCGACGCGTTGCTCCGTTACTTTCATCAAAGCCTCGCGCGTATCGAGGTCGTGGGAGCGTTTTTCCAATTGCTCGCGCCTGTTGGAAAGCTGCTTCAAAACGTCCATTTCGGCGGGCGAAACTTCGGCGTCCAGCGGCGGAATGTTTGCCTTGGATTCGGGCGGGGCTTCGGCCTTCGCAGGCGATGTCGTATCTTTCGCAGGCGTGGTCGTATCTTCGGCCTGCGCCGGATGCATGAGCAATTTTCCGGACGAAATCCGGTCCCACACGTCGGCGATCCGCGCGGTCATGACAAAAAGGCCCAGGATAATGGCAAGAGGAAGAAGAAACCGCGGGTTAAGAAGAACCTTTTTCATATATTCCTCAGCCCAATTTCTTCAGGGCTTGCGCCAGTTCCTGTTCGGCGCGGGAGAACGGCGCCCGTTCCGTTTTCGCGGAGGAAACCGACGCGACGGCGGTGGGTTTGCGCGCTTCCCGTTGCTCGACCGGCGCTGAGGGTTTATCCGCAGCCTTCGCAGACGCCCCTTCTCCGGAGCGCACGACTTTCGACGCGGCGATCGATAGCCTGTCGGCAAGGCTGTCGGCGCTTTCGACGATGAAGGTCAATTCGTCGCGCACCATATTAGCTTTTTCGACGAGCTTTTCGAGATCGTCGCCGCTTTCGCGCGCCGTCCCGCGCAAGGTCTTGATGCCCGCTTCGGCGCGAACGATCGCGCCGTTGAATTCGCGCACGAAACGCTCCATCTCGGCGCGGCTTTTGCGCAAATCCTGAAGCTGAAGAATCAGGCGCGTGGCCTGCACAATGCCGATGCCGACGACGAGTATCAGGACGCTATCGAGTATCATTCCCATCCATTCGGCTGTCATAGCTCGTCCTCCAGTTGGCGGTGCAGCGTAATGTCTTCGACGCGTACGGCCACATGATCGTTCAAGGACCCCATGCGTCCCTGAAACAGCGTCACGTCGCCCGCGCGCAACGAAACAAGATCGTCGGCCTTGACGTTCAACATCAGGCGCGATCCGGGCTTCCAGTTCATGATCTCGCGCAAGGGAACGGTGACTTCGTCCAGAACCGCGCGCATTTTCATCTCGGTCATCAGAAGTTCGTTGCCCAAGTGAGTTTCCCAGATGCTATCGCGACCGAATTTTTCGCCCATGAACATCTGAAGCAAAAGTTCGCGGATGGGCTCGAGCGTCGCGTAGGGGATTAGAACCTCGATGCGCCCGCCGCGATCTTCCATGTCGATGCGCAATTTGGCGAGCACGGCGGCGTTCGCGGGGCGCGCGATCGTGGCGAAGCGCGGATTGGTCTCAAGCCGGTCGAAGCGGAACGTTACTGGAGACAAAGGATCGAACGCGCCCGACATATCGGCCAGAACGACACGCACGAGGCGTTCGACGAGGTTGCGTTCGATGGTAGTGTAGGGCCGCCCTTCGATGCGCATCTGCGCCGTTCCGCGCCTGCCGCCGAGCAACACGTCGACGATCGAATAGATCATCGCGCTGTCGATCGTCATCAGGCCGGAGTTATCCCATTCCTCGGCCTTGAACACGCAAAGCATCGCAGGCAGCGGAATCGAGTTCAGATAATCGCCGAAACGCACCGACGTGATCTGGTCGAGGCTGACTTCGACGTTATCGGAGGTGAAGTTGCGCAAGGAGGTGGACATCATGCGCACCAGACGGTCGAATACGACCTCGAGCATCGGCAGGCGTTCGTAATTGACGAGCGCGCTGTTGATGAGCGCCATGATGCCGGAATTTTCCTGATCACCCGTGCCGGCGTCGCCGAATCCGAGCAGGCTGTCGATCTCGTTCTGGGAAAGGACTCGCGCGGGGGAAGCTCCCTCGGCGGCGGGTTCCGCGCCGGAGGGAGCGGCGGCAGGCGCGGCTCCGGCTGCCTCCCACTCGGCGGCCATTTTTTCTTCCTCGGTCATTTCTTTTTTAGGTTCATCAGCCATGGAAGTCCCGCGTTAAACTTACTGAACCAGCATTTCCTGAAACAAAACGTCGCGGACGCGAATCGGCTGCGCCGCTTCGGTGACGCGCATCAAAAGCTCTTCGCGCAAACGGTACATGCCGGCCGAACCGCGCAAATCCTCGATGCGCAACTCGCGCAAGTATACCTGAAAATTGTCGATGATGCGCGGTTTGATTAAGTCCATAAGCGGCGCGTCCTTCGGATCGGCGAGCTCAAGGGTCACCTTGACCTTGAGATAATTCGGATGCTTGCCTTCGCCGCTCAGGTTCACGATCATATCGCCCAGAGGGTAATAAGCAGGCTTATTTTTGTCTTCTTCGGACGCGGCGGCGGCATCTTTTTTTGCATCCCCCTTCGATCCGCCCAGCAAAAAGAAGGCCCCACCTCCGCCAACCAAAAGAAGAAGCCCGACCGCCGCGCCGATGATAATCATCATCTTCTTTTTCTTCTTGGCGGCTTGGGCCTTGGCTTCTTCGGCTGCAGCCTCGGGGGTTGCGGCTTCTTCGCCTTCTTTTCCCTTGCCGTCATCCTCGGCGTCTTTTTTCTTCTCTTCGGCCACGATCACCCTCTCGAAAACTGTACTCTTTTTTCCAACTTGAGAATCGGCGCAGAATCACCCTCCACCCTTATTAACCAATGATGGTTAATATTCAAGATCGCATAAGGTTAACGAGTCTAACCGCTTAAGCAAACAATGTCATCAATGGAATGAACTTATACTAGCGGGCCTTTGAAATCCGACACGCAGTTTGACTTCACTCGCTCTGCGCCTCGCCTGTCGCTTGCCGGGCAAACCGCATTGTTTATGTCTGTTTCTTCAGTCCGGTGAACGACAGGCCTTACGCAACCGCTCGTGCCCCATATGAGTCACTTCAAGGAACCGTTGGTATTACTATTTTTAAATTATCGCTCTTCCGGCGACACCCCTATTTAAAGGCTTGGGCAATGCATTTCTTGGTAAGATCGACAAGCTTGCTTGACGATTGCCCATTGGGGTTGGCAGTTCCGGTCATTAATTGAACCGCCATTTGCAAATAATCGTTTTCGCTCCAGCTTCTCATGCCGTCGCGCACGCAGGCGCAATAGGCGATGCGTTTGGGATCGTTATCGTTTCCTATGCAGTTCTGATAATCGCGGGCGAGCACGCTATCCGGCAGTTCCGCGCGCGCGGGAAAGGCCGCCAGAAGCAGCAAAAGAAAGCCGATAAGAGTACCGAAGCGACAAAGCAGACCCCTGTCCGGGTTAGGATTATGCGCGCGTTTTTTCATGCGGCCCCTGAAGGCATCATCGTCCCGACATTACCGCGCTGCGTGGCATAAAGCGACATGAAATCGATCGGCTGCAGGACGATATTGGAAAATCCGCCTTCGCGCACGGCGTTGGAGATGATCGCGCGGGCGAAGGGAAACAAAAGGCGCGGGGCTTCGACCAAAAGGAACAGTTTGGTCTGTTCTTCCGTCAGTTCCGGCAATGAAAACAGCCCGGCGTAGGCTAGTTCCGCGATGAACGCCGTTTTATCGGCAATTTTCGATTCCAGCTTCATTTTAAGAACCGCCTCGAACGTCCCGCTGCCGAGTCCGCGCGATAACACGTTGACATCGAGCGCCATTTGAGGCTGCGTCTGCATGCTATTAAAAATAGTCGGGGCATTGGGGCTTTCGAAAGAGAAATCCTTGATATATTGTGCGCCGAGCCCGATCGAGATGTTGCCGGGTTGCGGAGCGGGAGGCGGTGAAGTTTCTTCGGTCATGAAAAATCGGGGGTTGGAAGTTTATAAAAACACAAGGCCACTCTTCTGCCACGGATTTTTCTTCTCCGCAACGTGAACCAAGCTATAATCCACCCGTCACGTTTCTTTCAGGATTCAGCTTATTCCCATGCAAGTAGATATCGACATCGTCGTTTACGCCGTCATCGCCGCCCTGATTTTGGGGCGGTTATGGGCCGTTCTTGGCACGCGCAACGACAACGATCCGCAGCGCCCCAATCCTTTTATGCCGCCCCTGAACCTGCCGCAAAAGAACGACGCTCCGGCCGCGCAACAAGGCATTATGTCGCGGTTTCAATCCGCTCCCCCTCCAAAATCTCTGGCCGGGGGCTTGGCGCAGGTTAAAGCCGCCGATTCGTCGTTCGAGGAAAAACAATTTCTGCAGGAATCGCGCGATATTTTCTCGTCCGTTGTCGGAGCCTATGCCGCAGGACATCTGTCCGTTGTCACCGAGTTTCTTTCGCCCGCGCTTCTGGAGCATTTCCAGCGGGCGATCGACGCGCGGGCCGTGGCGGGGCAAACCGCGCAAACCCGCATCGCACGCATCAAGGATACGGAAGTCACGGCGGCGCGCGCGGAGGACAAGCAAGCCTTCGTCACGGTCAGATTTGTCAGCGATCAGGAAAACATCCTGCGCGATGCCGGAGGCGCTGTCATCGGCGGCGCGGAGGGAAAAGTCGAGGAAGTCACCGACACATGGACTTTTGCAAAGGACACACAGGCCTCAGGCGCGAAATGGATCGTCGTGGAGACGAAGGGCTAGGCATTTGCTTCAGGGAATTTCCCGCGCATGACGCCAAGCCTGAGGTCCATTTTTGCATTCTTTGTCAGCGTCGTAGCTGTCAAGGCTTCTGTGAAATTTACAAAACCGTCGGCGATGCCCCCGAAGCATTTGTCCCGATCAGCCGCGTTCATTCCGCCAACTCTTGGTAGAAAAAGACCCATCCCTTCCTCAGCGTGAAGAAGGCTAGAAAGTTTTCTTCCATCCATCCGTTCTGGAGTTACTGCTGCAACCTGTTTCATGATGCTCACCTCCTAAATACTTCCTCGTCTTTATGGTCTTATTTAAACACGCTTTAGTTAAGGTTCGTTTAATTATTGTGATTAATTTTTCATGATTTTTACGAAAATAATAACGACCCAATTGGGGCCGATTCTATGAAGAATTACAAGGCCCCTTCCCCGCATCCTACAAGCGCTGGAACGGCTTTCGGGCCGCATCAACATTATCCCATCCTCTCTTGCCGCGTATCGCGCATGGCGCGGGGCGAAGAAGCGGGATTTCCGTCCTCGATCCGCGCCGCCGCGTGCCACAGAAGATCGCCTGCCGAAATCGCGGCTTCGCGGTCGTGCCCCAGAACAAGACGCACCGCGCCGCTGCGAAGCGCCATCAGAACGACGGGATCGCCGCGATAGCTGGAAGGTTCGTGCGCGATGCTCGCCATCACGTTCGCAGCTTCCTCGCGCAGAACGTCGTCGTCGGGATGTTGCATCAGCTTTTTGCGCTCCTCGATCAGAACTCTTGCGACGGGATGAGAAAAGCGGCGTTCGGGCAACGTGAAATCGACGGCGCCGGTCAGGCTTCTTTTTCCGGCTTCGTTGATCGCAACGATTTGAAGCGTCACTTTTTGTGCGGCCCACGGCCGCTTCGTCAAATCTTCCAGATCGGTGCGCGAAATATGTTTGGCGGCGGGGGCGGGCAAGGGAATTTCAATCACCGCGTCGTTCGCGCCGGGCATCAGGTCGCGCGGCGTCACGCGCAAAGCGATTTCCTTGATTCCGACGTTATCCGACGCGTCATAGGACAAAAGCAGCGTTTGGTTTCCGGCAAGGCTTGGCTTGGCTGTCATCGACACGCGAGGCAAATCGCTTGGGTTGGGATGAAGGCCGAAAAAACACGCTGCGCCGAGAACGGCAGTCCCGATCAGAATCACCGCAGCGCCGCGCTTGAAAGAAGCGGGCTTTAATTTTCCAAGCGCGGAGAAAAACGAAATCATGCGCCGATTCCTAACATCAAAGACTCACGTCTTCCAGTATCCCTTTTAATTTCCAGTATCCATTTTAATCTTAAAAAAGGGGTTAGCGGGCGTTTTTTCCGATAAAGGCTTATTTTTGCGCGCCAATTACACAGATGCGCCTTGCAAATAAAGACTTTTGAGGCTATCAAGTCGGCCTTTCAAGCCGGACGCGGCCAAAACCGCGGCAGCAAGGGCGATTAGCTCAGTTGGTAGAGCAGATGACTCTTAATCATCGGGTCGGGAGTTCGAGCCTCCCATCGCCCACCACTTTTGCGGGCTTCGCCTGCAAAAGTATCTCCCGAAGCTCCTTGTCCCCCGAAGCCTTGGCGTAAGGGGATAGCGTAGAGAGGCCGGTTGTCCTTTCAGAGCAAAGCATTTTAAATTTGCCGCGCCGAAGGCGGAAGGCGACGTTCAGGCTTGAGATAAGCCGGAAAAATCGATGGTTTTAAAGTAATCGTCAACCGTTTCAGCCCGTCTGATTTCCTGCACAGAACCATCCGTGCGCAAAAGCAATTCGGCGGATCTCAGCTTGCCGTTATAATTGAATCCCATGGCATGGCCATGAGCTCCGGCGTCATGAATGATCAACACGTCTCCGGGCTCAAGTGCGGGCAACAACCGATCGACGGCAAACTTGTCGTTGTTCTCGCACAAAGACCCGACAACATCGTATTTTTCCGTGCAAGGCTGATCTTCTTTCCCCAGAACGGTGATGTGATGATACGCGCCATACAAAGCGGGACGCATAAGATTTGCCATTGTCGCATCAAGGCCGACAAAGTTTTTATAGGTTTTCTTTACGTGGAGAACTCTGGCAACCAAGACGCCGTAGGGAGCCGTGATTACCCTCCCCATTTCTATAAATATTTTTATGGGATGGAGATTGTTTTTGACAATTTTTTCCTCATATTTCTGTCTAATAAGACCGCCAACGAGACCAGGATCGACGGCGGCTTGGTCAGGCCTGTAATTGACGCCAATGCCCCCGCCGAGATTGATGGCCTCAAGCCTTATGCCCTGATTCTTGTTGAGTTCAACGGCAAGATCGAACATCACGCCGGCGGTATCCGCAAAATAATTTGGATCAAGCTCGTTCGAAGCCACCATGATATGAAGCCCCAGCCTCTTTACGCCTTTGGCCTTCAGCCGCATCAAGCCTTCGATAATTTGCTCGCGCGTCATGCCGAACTTGGATTCTAACGGATTGCCGATAATTTCATTGCCTGCTTTAAGAGAACCTGGGTTGTAGCGTAAAAAGACAAGCGACGGCAGGCCGATGTTTTTTTCGATGAAATCAATATGGCCAAAGTCATCGAGATTGATCACAGCCCCTAATTCTTTCGCTTTAACAAACTCAGTCAGCGGCGTATCGTTCGACGTGAACATGATCTGCTCGCCGCGCATCCCCACGCGCTCGGAAAGAATAAGTTCAGTCAATGAACTGCAGTCGGCACCCGCTCCCTCCTCTTTTAGTACCGCAAGGATGTAGGGATTGGGCGTCGCCTTAACGGCGAAATATTCCTTAAACGATGGCGCCCACGAAAACGCCCGCATTAAATCGCGCGCCGCCCCACGAATCCCGCTTTCAGAATAAATATAAAACGGCGTAGGGAATTTATCTAAAGCACGGGAAAGAACTTCCTTGCTCAAAGGAACCGATTTCATGGGATACCTACCTCAAATAAGCCAAGACAAAACGTCCTAAGAGTTTTCATAATATATAGGCTTTCGATAACGTGGAAGCTGCCAGCACAGGCAGGCGACCTGCTCTCCGATTATGCGCCAGCGGCAGGTTGACTCTTTCTCGAAGATAGCGCGGTCGGTTCTGCGCGGCAAGAGTCTGGTGGCGTGACTGCCTCTACGGGGGCAGGACAAGGGCGATGAACTCAGGGGCCTGCGTGCGAAGGGGGGGGCCGGTTGCCATATTTCCTCTTCGATTGATTTGACACTATGTCTCCTATATTCGGTCTGTCCCTCGCATTTCCACGAATTAACAGTATATTAATGCGGGGGAGGATATACTGAGCGAGCGTGGTGATATTGTATGATTTTACGTTGTAATTTTTCCCGCGAGTACTGTGATGCGTACTTTAGCTCTCATCGTTTTCTGCATGCTGGCCTTTGGGGGGCATCATGCACAGGCTCAGGCCGTTTGTGTTCCGGGCGGTTCGAACCATACGGTCTGTTTAGGCTCGTCTTGCAGTATGATCGGCCAAACCATGATGGATGGCGATGAGAAAAACGTCATCGCGTGTCTGGCTTGCCCCAACACCGATTCCGGCTGCACCTATAACCCCCAATGGAAGTCGATGAATGGAGGGGAAGCGAGTTGTCCGCAGCAGAACCTTACACAAACCTGCGCCGCCGATGTAGGACATTGTGGATGTACAACACAAAAGGTTTGTCAAAGGCACGGTTGTGTTGAGGAGTGCGTCGCCAACAGCTGTTGTTGGCCAACTTCGCCCATCGGCCCCTCTCCGAACGGAGCGTCGCAATTTCTTAGTAGTAATATTGCTACGGGTTCTAATCCTCAAGCAACCAACGATCCGACTGATGGAATGACAGCAAGCGGAGGTGCGGGTACAGAGGTAGTTTGTGCTGGCGGCACATGGATGTGTATTCCTGTGACGGCGTCCGCATGGGCGGAAGATAATAACTTGGGGTATGCTTATGTGTACCAATTATCTGCGTCTGCAGGTGCCGCTTCTCCTTGCCACAGTTATTGATCCGTGTTCCCTTATGCTCAAAAATCTCGCTCTGGCAGTCTGCTGAAAAACTCCAAAGCTTTGGGCGGAAAGCCGCTCTTTACGGCCTACATTTGGCTTTTGGAGCTAATCATCATAGGATGTTCCGCATTCGTTGTTTTGTTATTTCGTCGTATGGGATTATGGCATGACCCAAGAAGAAATTCTAAAAGCGCGGCAAATCAAAGCGGCGCGCGCATTGCTGGATTGGTCTCAGGAAGATTTGGCCAAAAAAACCAGGCTTTCCATCGCAACGATCCGCCAATTGGAGCTGGGGCATATTTCCCCGCGCGGAAAAACAAATCTGCTTATTCGCCATGCTTTCGAAAACGCAGGGCTTGAGTTTATCGAACCCAACGGCGTAAGACAGCAACCGGAAGGAATCGCCGTTTATCAAGGGACTCGCGGCATCAGGGAATTTTTTGACGACGTTTACGAAACAAGCCTTAAAACAGGCAAGGAGATCGTGCAAGTCTGGGCGTCTCCCAAACCGTTTATTAAACTTATCGGCGATTATAGGGAAACTCACGCTCAAAGGATGGTTGCCGCCACGGATCACATCGCCGTTAGAAGCATCCTGACGGAGGATTGCGATAACATTCCTCCGACATCGACGTATTCCGAATATAAATTTCTTTCGCGGCATTTTGTCGATTCAGTGCCCTTCTACGTTTACGGCGATAAATATGCGATCATCCCGTTTTCCGAAGACGAAGAAGCAAAAGTCATCGTCATCCACTCGCGCGCGGCCGCAGATTCTTTTCGCCGTCAGTTTAATTCGATGTGGGAAAAAGCGACGCCCATTGATTGCCCGGGAGGCAACAAAAAACTTAAGGCTGAAAAAAGAAGCCGTAAAGAATAAGCCGCGCCTGAATGGTCACGCGGCGACGTCAAGGAATCTGTCGGCAATTTCGAAAACTCTTGAAGAATAATGCGCGCCTTTAATAAAAAGAATGTCGTTGGGCCGGAGAATTGAGTTTGTCAGTTCATCGAACACTCCGTCGATAGTCTCTCTGAATATCTTGGTTTTCGTCTCGGGAATTTCATCGAGCATGAACTTTGCTTCCTCTCCGACTCCGATGACGACATCAACGTCGGAGGCAGCCAGATCTTTTCCCACGGAACGGTGTTCTTTTTCGGAAAGCCTGCCTATTTCGCCCATCTTGCCGATAAGCGCGATTTTTCTTGCTCCTTTTTTCGGAATATCGCCAAGCGTGGCGATCGCATAGCGCATCGCTTCGGGATGCCCGTTATACGAGTCGTCGATAAGCGTGATATTGAATCCTTTGCGAAGGGTAACGGTCGAAATTTTTCCGCGGCCCTTAAGGGGGCCGAACTCTGCGAGGACCTTCATGGCTTTGCCAACATCCAATCCCATCGCAAAGGCCACGGCTGCGGCCATGTTCGCATTATAAGCAAAGCGTTCGCCAAGCCCGAGGTTTGTGTGGCAATATGTTTTACCATCAATTTCGATAACGATATCCGTTTTGAGCGCTTTGTTGATCGCGAAGTTTTTGAGTTTCACCTGCCCCTTTTTGCCGAAAGTAATAACTTTTTTGATCCCGCGTTTTTTCGCTTGGGGGATAAGAATGTCGTCGGCAAAATTCGCATCGGCATTAATCACTGCAATCGTACGGTTCTTAAAGGGAACTACCTTTTCGAAAATCTCCGCCTTGGCATAAGCGATGTCTTTAAACTCCTTGAAAAATTCCATGTGCATCGGAAATACGTTCGTCACGGCGGCAAGATTGGGCCGCACCAGATCAACAAGCGCGGAGATTTCTCCGGCGTGATCCATGCCCATTTCGAATACCGCATAGGACGCGTCGAGATCGAGTTTACAAAGGCTATAGGGCGTCCCGATATGATTGTTGAAAGAGCCTTCGCTAAAATACGTTTTTCCAAAACGCGAAAGCATGTGCGCGACAAGTTCCTTGGACGTCGTTTTTCCGGAACTCCCCGTAATGCCGATGACAAAACCCTTGTAGTGCAAACGAACGTATCGGCCCAAATCTTGAAAAGCCTTGACGGCGTTTTTGACTAAAATAACGTTAGCCGCGTTATCGGGATTGCGTTCGGCAATCGCCAGAACAGCGCCTTTTTTCATCGCGTCGGCTATGTATGCGGCGCCGTCCTGTTTTTCCGAAGAAATGGCGACGAATATATCGTCCGGCGCAAGTTTGCGGGAATCGAAGCTGATCTTAGCCGTATCGACGGTCAAGCAAGGATTCATGTCTCCGGCCGGAACGCCCGAGAGAATCCCAACCAGCGTTTTGATATCCATTCTCATATCTTATCTCTGAACAACTTCGCGTTCTTCTTCCCCAACCTTCACCGTATCCGCCTCGATCTTGTCTTTGATGATCCGTTCGATAAAGCCGAGGGGCTCCAAAGGCGGATTTTCCGCAAGCGCCTGATGGTAAATAACCGTGGACGGCGTCATTCCGGGCAGGGAATTTGCTTCGATAACGATCATTTTTCCTAAAACCAAATTGAAGAAAATATCGATGCGGGCGTAGCTTCTGATTCCCAATTTTTCGGCCACTTCTTCGATTCCGGACTTTATTTTTTCCCTGAATTCCGGCTTCAAAATATCGTTGGGAGGCGGCGTGATGTTGACTCCCGTTCCGCCCTGAAACTTTTCCTCCATGCTCAGCACTTCGCCTTCGGCGATCGTAATGCTGGGATTAAACGCGTGAAATGCGCCAGTTTTTTCCAAAACGCCGACCGTAAATTCCAGCCAGCCCTGTTTTCTTTTGTAGACAATATCGTTCTTAACCACGCGGATATAATCGACTTGAACGAATGGTTCGAGGAAATATTCGGGATTTTTATCCTGCGGCAGGGCGATTTCGTTGTCCTGATTCTTGAGCGTGCCCGCAGGGATAATTTCATTCTTTGGATTGCCTGCGATTTTTGCGTACGTTTTAAGATCGTCCACCGAATAAAGGCGAACGATGCCCGACGAACAACCGTCCGCAAGCGGCTTGATGGCAAAATTTTCCGCGTCAGAGGAAGAAATGCCTTTCCAGATGGCTTCCAACTCTTTTTCGGTCGCGGTTCGGACGTTAAACATCTTCTTGGGCAGAGACGTTATGTCAGGATCTTGGAGTTCGTTAACGAGCTGGCCGGTCACGACCTTATCCATGCAAATTTGGGAAGCTGAAGAATCGGAGCCGTTGTAAATAAGGCCATAGCTTTCCAATTTTTGCTGCAACCGGCCGTCTTCGCCTTCGCCGCCGTGGAGACCTATAAACACGAAAGCGTCGTTGCTTTCGGCTTCGGCGCAAAAGGCGTCGAGGCTCATCGCGCGGGGCGTATTGGCTTCGACGCTGAATTTGTTGGGAACGCCTAATTTTTTGAAAAACTTTTGAGCTAGCGGTTTCAGGCGCGCGTTAATCGCCGCTGCCTCCCCGCACGTCAAGCGGATTTCTTCGACCGTATGATTGAGGGCAAACGAATAAGGAAGCTGCCAGACGACGCCCTCTTTATCCACAAGGAAGGGAACGGGGGCGAACTCTTTGGACTTCCTGAGCTTCAACCAGACATTGGTTCCACTCATGATGGAAACCTGGCGCTCGGCCGTTTTCCCGCCCATCAGAATAAAGACCTTCTTCTTGATTGCGCTGACGTCCTTGCCAACCGAAGCCGGGTATGGAATGCCGTATCTCCGGCATGCGTTCGAGACGATATGCGCGAGAATAGAGGCGTGGGTGAATCCGATCCGGGACGTCTGCTCGAACATGAAGCTGTTTTGCTCCATGCCGCTGACGGGATTGATATCCGAGAACAGGATTTTACCGTCATCCAACACCCAGCCGTCGACGCGCATGAAATCCCTGAATCCGAACAGGGAAAAGATTTTTTCGCATCCATTTTGAATTTCTTCGATTTGCTTGTCGCTAAAATGCGGCGGACAATGCAGAAGGGAGGAATCGGTGGGCAAATATTTCTTTCTAAAAGTAAAGATTTTTCCGCCCTTGACCATTTCTATTTCCGTGGGGACGAAAGCGACGGGCTTCCCGTGCCTGTTTTGCACGACGATGGTCGAGAATTCCCTGCCTTGGCAGAAAGGCTCCACTATAAAATTATCGCCCACGTAAAGCCGCTGATCGATGCATTCTTTCAACGCGTCGATTGCTTCGTCCGCGTTTTCAGCCGCATAGGTTCCGATCGAGGATCCCCCCAATGTGGGCTTGACGATGATTTTCCCAAGATCGTCCTTTTTGAAGAACGCGTCGATAACCGAACGCGCTTTTTCCAGATTGTTTTTATCTACGACGGCGAACGGAATGACATAAAAGCCGTTTTCAATAAGAATTTTATTGGCGCTGTCTTTTGGAAAACCTTTTTTATAAGCTTCGGCCGTGCCGCCGATATAGGGGATGTTATTTTTCTCAAGAAGGTCTTGCAACTGCCCATCCTCTCCGTAAATCCCGTGGATCAATGGAAAAGCCAGGTCATGTTCTTTGAGTTTTCGAATAAATTCCTCTTCGGATATTTTCTGCGCGTTGTTTTTCAGCTTAAAATCGAAGTCGGACGGCGTATTGGAATAAAGCTGGTGATTGGAAAGGACGTAAATATTCATGAATACGTCAAAATAGAACGGAGTAATTTTGACGGTATCCGACTGCAAATGATCCAACATCGAACGCGCCGAATTAATGGAAATCCCGCGCTCCGCGCTTGCTCCGCCACAAATAATTGCTATGTCCACTCTGTATAACTCCTATGATTTTACGACGCTAAGAAAGATTAAAACAGACGAGATTAAGGCGCAATATACAATAACTACATGCTTATTCTACTAGACAAGAACGGATGAAGATGCAAGCCCCTTTAATCGAAGATCGGCATCCGCAGATTGACGGACATTCGATAACGTTAAAAGCCACAAAAATTTTTAAACATTAAATTTTGCTCTCTCTCGCAAAACTCGACAGCGCCAGTAATTCTGCTATAACATTATTGAAAACATTGCTGCCGACGCTCGCGGTGCCCGTAACGGATGGTGAACCAAGATTAAGTTGTATCTTTGCATCGTATGAGCTCGAAAATAGCTGCGTCAAATTTGGTGTATTCATTAGGGTGTTAATATCGACCTCCGGTATCGCCCCCAAACTGTTGGTATATATATTGTAAATATCGCTTTGCGACAGCGAGACGTTGTTTGGATTAAAATTGGGATCGCTTACTAGCGCATTTGGGCCACCAGTTATTTATGATGCCGCATAATTGACAAGTTGTGTCAGCCCATAACCGATTCCATACGAAGAAAGCCCATCAGCAATAACAAACCCCACAACCCCAAGTTGTGGTAGCGGTCACTCCAAAAGCAGCAAGAAAAGGTGTTGAAATTGCTCCCGCCGCTATTGCAATCATTATCTGTTCTGCAAGCGGTTCTGCTTGACTTGGGTTTTGTTCTACCCAGATGGCAAGAGAATCGATAGCTGTTACTTGGGTTTTGCAAAATTGAGCGACGGCTGTTGACCCTCCAATCTCCGCTTCTTTCCCAAGATAACTTAATATGAAAGATGCAGCCTTAAATGTTCCGTCTAAGGTCATAGATGCGACTGTCATGGATGTCTCTCTATTCTTCAGTTGTTCGTGATAAAGTTAAGCTTTTCTTTTCTTTCTCTCTTCAACTTCCGTATTTTTTTTATTGCCTCGCTAGGTCCAAAAAGATGTGGCATTGCATCATTATTTTGTTCTTCGAGTTTTTCCTTCCAGAAAGCATTTAATTTTGAAACGTCTTCCGGATAAAAAAGGCTGCTGTCAATTTCAAAAATCTTCTCTTTTAGATCGAGAGGCACAACAGCGTACATGATTTTAGTGGTTATGGGATTGCTTGTAGGCAGAACAAGCGAGTTGTCCTGCATTTTGTAAGGAAAAACAGATTCGATTTCGGAAAGGCGAAAAACCCTTCTTTTTCCGAATGGGTATGAATAAATAAGCCTATCGTCAGATATTTCTATTCTCAAAGTAATAATGGATAAACCGAGATAAGCCCCCCCAATCCACAAAAGAAAAACAAAAATAGTAATCAACAAATTTTTGGGAACATCACTATCCCTCGTATACGGGAAAAAGATGATACACGCCCATATAAATATCATGCCCAGATCGAATGCAACACTAAAAATAAAATACATCCATCCGCGTATTACCAAAGCATGCGTAGCTGGGCGGATAATAATGGATTCCTTATTGGGCAGCGATTTTTCAGATTCAGCTTTTCCCAAATCTTGGGGGGTATTTTTTTCAGCTTCATTCATCTCTTCACCTCTACGCAAAATTCATATGAAAAACAAAAGACCCCCGCAAAGAAACTTTTGCACAGAGACGAATCTTCTGGAGCGCCGCGACGATTGGCGTCTGTATCGAGGAAAAGGCGGCAAAGTTTTGCATAAGAAAACTTTCGCGCATCAAAAATTAATTAAACGGCCTTAATCGCCACAACCTACCCGAGCAAGCAAATCCCATCAAGAAAATTCACGCCGTTTTCAATCAAAATCTACCAGCAGTTGCAAAGTTATAGTTAATGTATCTTCTTTCCGCGCGAACTTTTATAAAAACTTATGCTGCAAATTTTCCATTGAAGAATTCCCGATTGTCATTCGCCGCCGTGATCGGATCGTCTCCCGAAAGGGCGTATGTAAGGCCCTGATTATCGGTAACCGAGGCATCGCTTACGTCGGTCATCGTCACCGCGCCTGAAGCAAATTGCTCAAAGCTTCCCACCGGACCTAAAGCTGGCGTCATCGTGGTCGTTACATCCTCCGATGAATCAGTGGATACGATGCAGAACGACGCGGCTGAGAAACTCGACAGCGCGTTTAGGTCTGTTATGAGAGCAAAATTAAACAGGGGTCCGCGACTAGGGTAAACTTTAGAATGGAAAAAGCGAAGCTATCCTTAAATCTCGACTCTTCCTTTCATTCTGATATAAAGACCCGCTTCAAACATGCGCCCTATTTTTGGACAATTAACTTTTGGGGAGCAGTTTGGGGAGCAGACAGCCTTTTTCCTTGCCCTGAAGCTGGAAAAAGTGTTTGTTTTCAATGACCGGAGAGGTGGCTGAGTGGTCGAAAGCGACGGTCTCGAAAACCGTTATAGGTGTATGCCTATCAAGGGTTCGAATCCCTTCCTCTCCGCCATTACGGCAAAGCTCGTAACTTAACGAGCTTTGCCGTAATGGCGAAATGGGATGCAAACCCAAAAAAGGGTTCGATGACGAGCAACTCCTCAGGGTACTGGACGAAGATCGGGTGATAAGGGCATAAGGGAAACGCAACGCGGGCGTGGCGGAATTGGTAGACGCGCTGGGTTTAGGTCCCAGTGACCAAAAGTCATAGGGGTTCAAGTCCCTTCGCCCGCACCAAAGCATAGCGAAGGTGAGCAGATTATAGATTAAACTAAAAAGGAAACAAACGGATCATGGCTAAAGTTAAAGTTCTGAAAGAAGAAGGTTTGAAACACGAATTTTCGGTCACTGTGCCGAAAAAAGACGTTGCCGAGCAGAAAGAGCTTCGTCTTTCCGAGATCAAAAAGACGGCAAAGATGCAGGGTTTCCGTCCGGGCAAAGTACCTTTGGATGTGATCCGGCAGCGCTACGGCGCCGAGGCTCATGCCGAAGCTTTGGAAAAAACCGTTTCGGCCGCCGTGGAAGAAGTTCTCAAAGAACGCAACCTGCGCCCCGCGTCGCAACCGAGGATCGAGTTGAGCGAAACAGCCGAAGACAAGGACGTGGAATTCAAATTGACGGTCGAATCCCTGCCCGAAGTCAAGGTCAAGGATTTCGGCTCCATCGCCTTGGAAAGGCCCATAGCCGACGTGGACGCCGCGAAAGTCGATGAAACGATCGTCAAATTCGCCAAAAGAATGCGCCAACCCGACGTCGTGGCCGAAACGCGCGGCGCGAAGATGGGCGATGTCGTCGTGATCGATTTCGACGGCAGCGTCGGCGGGGAAAAACGCGAAGGCATGAAGGGCGAGGACCACTCTCTGGAGCTTGGCTCAAAATCCTTCATCGACACGTTCGAAGAGCAACTGGTCGGATGCAAAGCCGGAGACAAAAAGACGATTTTGGTCACGTTCCCCGAAGAATACCACGCCGCCGATCTGGCGGGAAAAAAGGCCTCCTTCGACGTTATGGTCAAGGAACTGCGCCAGCATAAACCGATCGATCTTAACGACGCGCTGGCCAAAGAAATGGGCTTTCCGAGCATGGACAAATTGCGCGAACGCGTGCGCGACGATATCGGCGTCGATTACAAGCGCATCGGCCGCGCGGTCGTCAAGCGCGCGTTGATGGACAAACTGGCCGAAACATATTTGTTCGAAGTGCCTCAAAGCCTCTTGGACGCGGAATTCGGCGCCATCTGGAAACAGGTCGAGGAAGCCAAGGCCAAAGGCGAACTTCCCGAAGACGACAAGAAAAAGAACGACGGCGAATTGCGCGCCGAATACCGCAGCATCGCGGAGCGCCGCATCCGTTTAGGGCTTCTCCTGGCCGAAGTCGCCACGCAAAACAAGATCGAGGTGACGAGCAACGAATTGCGCGCGGCGCTGACGGCGGAAGCAAAGCGTTTCCCGGGTCAGGAAAAGACCGTGTTCGAGTATTACACGAAAACGCAAGGCGCTTTAGAACGCCTCCGCGCGCCGATTCTGGAGGAAAAGGTCGTCGATTTCATCATCGGCAAGGCCCAAACGACGGAAAAGAAAATGTCCGCCGAAGAATTGTTAGCCTTACCGGAGGAAGAATAGACGAAATTTAACCTATGCCCCGAGTTTCCATGCGTCTTCTGATCGAAAAATGTTTATCTTTTCCCTTGGCGGCAAAGCTTCTGCTTCTGGCTGGCGCTGGCGCGTTGCTTTTCGCGCTGGCGATGCAATTCGGGCTCGGAATCAGGCCTTGCATTTTGTGTTTATGGGAACGCGTTCCGTACGGCCTTACCGCCGCTCTCTCATTGCTCGCCTTGGCGGAAAAATTATCGCGGCGGCAAATTTCTCTGGTGCTCGGTCTATGCGCGACCGTTTATCTGGCAAGTGCGGGGCTTGCGGTTTTTCACACCGGGGTCGAACAACATTGGTGGCGGGGAACGCCAAGTTGCGCGGCGCAACCGCTTCAGGGTGCTTCTATCGAAGAACAGCGCAAAGCTTTGCTTCAAATGGAAGAGCCGCGTTGCGACGAAATTCCCTGGGCGATATTCGGATTATCGATGGCCAATTTAAATATCCCTGCCTCGCTTGCGCTGGCTTTCTTCGCCGCGGCAGCCGCGTTTCGGCAATTAAGAAAAGGGTGAAAAACTTTCCTGCTTTTCTTGCCCCAAAGGCAAGAAGTGCCGCCGTGTGTAAAACAAAAACGAGAAGAGTCAACGGAATCAGGTTCCTCTTGTCTTGGCACAGTGCTTGCTAATACCCGTCTGAGATTTTTTCTCGCCCTTTCGGGGCGTCATCAACCGACGAGGTATCGCAATGTCATCTCTTTTCGCAGCTTTGGGCGTCGCCGTTTCCGGTCTTAGCGCGCAATCGCAGGCTATCGGCAATATTTCAGACGATTTGTCGAACGCGCAAACGACCGGTTATAAAAGCATCGGCACCAGTTTTTCGGACCTTGTGACGGCGTCGACCGCGACCCAAAACAGCCCCGGCGGCGTGTCCGCGACGCCTGAATATCAGAACGACGTGCAAGGCAATATCGCCTCGACCTCGACCACGACTAATTTGGCCATTTCCGGGCAAGGTTTCTTCAACGTGACCAGCGCGACCCAAAGTTCCACGGGCCAGACCGAATTCACCGGCAGCAGCTTTTACACCCGCGACGGCGATTTCACGTTGAATAAAGACGGGTATATGGTCAACAGTTCCGGCTATTATCTGGAAGGCTATTCCGTCACGGGCACGACCGTCGATACCGCGGAAGTCACTCCCATTCAGATTTCCTCGTTGCTCGATAACCCGGAGCCGACGACGACAGTCACTTACGCCGCCAACCTTCCCGCGGGCGCGACTAGCTATACCTCAACGGCGTCAACCGTCGACGTGTATGACGCTTTGGGCAGCACGCACCAAACGAGCGTCGTTTGGGCGACCACCGGCACCACAAACGTCTGGCAAGCGACGGTGACCGTTGCCGACGGGGGAGATACCACCGGCAACACCGGTTATAATTACAAGGCGGTTTTCGATGTGACCTTCAACAGCGCCTCTCCTTCCGGAACGATTTCATCCATCGCAGGCGTAAGTTCGGGCTACTATCTAGCAAGCGACCCCTCGGAAACTTACACGACACAATTCGGAGGCGGGCCGGTCATCAGCTCGGACACATCCGGGACTTCCGCTATCGTGACTCTCGGCGCGGATACCACCGGTGGAACAGACGAATTGGCGTTCCCTGGCACGGGGGGACAGAGCATTTCCCTTAACCTCGGCACTTACGACCAAGCGCTCGGACTTACCCAATATGCGAACGCAAGCTCGACAGTCTCGGTGTCGTCGATCTCTCAGGACGGGTTGGGCGAAGGCTCGTACAGCAGCATCGGCATCGACGATAACGGCATCGTTTCGATCAACTATACCAACGGCAGCACGCGCGAGATTTACCAGATTCCGATTGCGTTGTTCAATTCGCCCGACAATTTGCAGCGCGGAACGGGTGGCGTGTATACGGCAACGCTTGCCTCGGGAACGGCCAATTTGCATCTGGCCGGCACGAACGGCTCTGGAACGATTTCAAGCAGTTCTCTCGAAGCATCCGACGTCGATATCGCCAGCGAGTTTACGACGATGATTCAAGCGCAGCAGGTTTACTCCGCCAACGCCAAGGTTGTGTCGACGGTCAACAGCATGTTGACCACGATCATTCAGGCGGTTCAGTAATAATGCATCTTCGCAAGACCGTCTTTCTTCCGGTCGGCCTTGCGGCGAAAACAGGGGTTCTTTATGTCTCTTTCCGGCGCTCTTTCCGTCGCTCTTTCCGGGCTGCAAGTCAGCACGACGGCTGCGCAGGTTATTTCGGGCAACATCTCGAACGCCCAAACGCCGGGGTATACTGAAAAAAGCATCGATCTGTCGGCGATCACGTCGGGATCGAGTTTGGGCGGCGTCGAAATTTCCGGTTATAGCCGCATAACCAATAGCGTTTTAGCCGCGACCTTGAATAACGCCACATCGACCGCGTCCTATCTCAGCACGCAGAACAGCTATTTGAGTCAAGTTCAGTCCCTTCTCGATTCGACCGACGATCCGCCCGCCCTCTCGTCGGACTTAAGCAACTTTCAGGCGGCATGGACGGAATACGCCGCGAATCCCAGCGATACGACTTTGCAAAACACAGTTGTTTCGTCGGGAGAGGCTCTGGCCAATACGATCAACGATATCGCGTCGCAAACGTCGATTTTACAGACAAACGTCCAAAATGATCTTTCGACGACGGTGACCTCGCTCAATACGGCTTTGGCAAATATTCAAACGCTTAACGTCCAAATTACGGCGGCGATCGCTAATAACCAGCCGATTGTCGATCTGGAAGACGAGCGCGACAACGACGTCAATCAAATTGCTCAGTACACCAATGTCACGGTGATGCAGCGCGATAACGGACAAATCGCTCTTTATACCTCAAGCGGCACGGCCCTGCTCGACGGACAGGCGCAGACGTTCAGCGTCGGCCCGGGTGCCAATACAATCCTCAACGCCGCCGGATCCGATGTTACCGCGTCCTTGACCGGCGGCTCTTTACAGGCGCAAACGGACTTTCTTTCGACATCGACATCGACCGCAAGCGGCGTCGGGGTCATCACCAAACTGCAATCCCAGTTGCAAACTTTCGCCAATATGTTTTACGCTCAGACGACGGACAGCAGCGGGAACATAACCAATACCGGCGGCAGTTTCGAAGACGAATATGTGACCAACGGCGGCGATTCCAAGGGGTTTTTCACGGATCCGACCATCGACTCGAACGGCATGCCGGACTTGTCCACTTTCCAAGTCAACCCCGATCTGGTCAACGGTACGGAGACGGTTCCGGCAGCAACCGCTATTCCTATCAACAATGCCTTTTCCACGCAGAACCTCGCGGTCACCACGACCGTGGTTTCTCCCGGAGTCTATGCCTCGCAAACCGGAAGTTTTCAGGCGGCAGGCCAGACGACATCGGGGACCTATTCCGATATCACGACGGCGATTCTGTCCGGATTCCAGCAAGCGGCAAATTCGGTCAAAACCCAATACGCGACGGCCTCGACGCAACAAGCTTACTATCAAAGTTCCCTGTCCAGCCAGACCGGCGTCGACACGGATACCGAGTTGGTTAACCTGACCAACTGGGAGAACAGTTACGCCGCCGCAGCGCATGTGATCTCGACAATACAAAGCATGATGACCGTCCTTGAAGACATGGTGGGCACAGCATGAGCGTAAATTCCGTCAGCAACCTGAGCATCACAAGCGCTTTGACCTCGTCGCTTCAGACGGAGACATCGAATCTGACTCAACTGACAGAGCAGTTGTCAAGCGGGCAGGAATATACCGACCTGACCGATTATGATCCCAGCGACGCGCGTAACCTTGTTAATCTGCAAGCCGAAGCGACGCAGAAAAATGCTTTCATCAGCGTTATCGGAACGGTCAGCAACAATCTGTCCATCTATGACACGACGTTGAGCGATTTGGAGAACGTCGTGACCGAAGCGCAGAGCCTTTCCAACAACAATCCGACCTACAGCGCCGATGTGGCCACAAACGTTTATACGCAGGCGACTAACTATTTAGAGTCGGTAACCGCCGATCTCAATCAGGACGTTGACGGCCGCTATATTTTCTCCGGTGCGCGTTACACCACGCCGCCTGTTCAAAATTTGGCCAATCTCCCGACAAGCACGCTTTCTACAACTATCTACACCGACAATCAGACTCTGCCCAGCTACGATACGGATTATGTCGCCGGCGCATCGCCTCCATCGACCAGCACGGCCGCCTATACGACTGATTCGGCAACCGTCGATACGGGATATACAGTCGATTACGGAATTACCAGTAACGATCCGTCCTTTCAGGAAATGGTCGCGGGATTGCGCTATTTGCAGGCAGCGGGGTCTTCGACAGATTCCGCAGATTACAAGACCAACATGGAGCAAGCTTCGACCTTGCTATCGTCAGCGCTCTCCAATATCGAGAACGTACACACGACCGTCGCCGACAACATAGACATCATTTCCTCGGAAAAAACAGCGCAACAGACCGCGATTTCCAATCTGACCAATCAGGTCGATAACATCCAGCAAGTCGATGTCACGCAGGTCAGTACCGAGATCACGGCTTTGGAAACCACCCTTCAGGCGTCTTATTCCGTCACGGGAAGCATCCTGAAGATGTCGATCGTAAGTTATCTCTAGCCCGATTCTTAGAAGGAGCCTAACATGAACATGTTTAATCGATTTTCCTGCACGCAAGGCCTCACCATGAAGACGCAATCCACGTTCAGTCCCATTTCCTTGCGCTATATCGCGGCGCTGCGCGGCAACAAGCCGAAAAAGACAGGTGTCGAGTTTGCCTATGCCGAAGCGGCCTGCAAAACGCCCGAGAACCTAATTTGCCTCGCCGCCAGCAATCCCGAAGGCCGTTTCTACGGCCTGATGTCCGACGACGCGGCGCGGAGCAAAGCCGAAGAAGAAGCGCTGCAGCGGGGCACGTTCAACGTCATTTTTCTGACGGGCTCGCCGTCCGAAGCTTTGGCGCGCCTTGCCAAGGGTTCGTCCTTGCCGCCGATGCTCGATTATCTGTGCTGCGACGAAAGCCAAGAGCCTCTTTCCGCTTCCGAACGCGCGGCATTGTTCGATCTGGCTCAAAAGCGCCTCAACCCGGGCGGATTGTTCGTTACATCCTATCGCGCCCATGACCGCGAAGACGGCGCCTTGCGTTTTCTCGTGCAGGAATTGGCGCCGGAAATGGACGCCGAGCAAAAGCAGGACTTTTTATCCGAAATTCAGAAGCTTGGCTCGTCCTATCTGGTCAAGCATTCCGACATGGTGAAAGTTCTTGAAAAGGCTATCGCCAAAAGAACGCCGCAGACCTTCTTCTCGCATTTCGACGGCGCGTCCGCGACATCGAAAACCTTCGATACGATGGTCGCCGCAGGATCGCACGGATTTGCCTATGCCGGGGACGCCACATTGGCGTCGAATTATGTCGAGTTGGCGATTCCGAAGGAAGCGCAGGACTTAATCGTTTCCTGCCGCAAGAATCCCCTTTACGAGGTTATCAAAGATTTGGCGCTCGACCGCGTCGTGCGTTCAGATATCTGGATCAAGACTCCCTCCGAACAATCGGCCCTTCCGGCGGATCTTTTCGGCGGGTTTGCCTACGGCATCGTCCTGCCGCGCGAGCAAATTCCTCTTTCTTATGCCGCCAAAGGCAAGACGCTCGATCTCTCCGGCCCTCTCTACGCCAAAGTGCTCGACCTCATGTCGGTTATGCCCGTCGGCGTCGGCGATGTGCTGTCCCATGCCTCAGGGCGCAACGAATCCCCGGAAAAAATCCTCGAAGTTTTCCAGATTCTCGTCGCATGCGGCTTTGCAAGCCCGATGCGCGGCACGCTAACCGCAAACACCGACTATAGCGTTTCCCAGCCGCGTCTAGTCGGTAGTTTCAACCGCTTTCTCGATAAGACGAATCTGACCGATCAGGACGTTTTGTTCTCCTCGCAGGTCGCGGGATGCGGCGTCGTTTTGCCCGCGCGGGAAGCCTTCGTGATGCAAGCGATCAACCGCGCAGGGCTCGGCGACTCGGTGACGGCTTTGATGCCGGAATTGCGCCGGATCGCTCACACGCCTGCGGCTTTGTCCGTCATTAAAACCGAGGAACCCTCGGCGGAAATTGCGCACGCGATGATCCTCGACATCGTCGGGAAATCGCTGCCGCAATGGTACGCCTACGCCCTCTTGGAGGCCGCCTGAGCGAAAGCATTCAGGCAAGGCTCGACAAAGCGGCGCGCCTTCACGCGCAAGGAAGCCTTGGCGCCGCCGCCGACCGTTACAGGGAAATTTTAGAAGCATCGCCGCACGAGCCCGATGCTTTGCATATGCTGGGCGTCATCGCGCAGCAAGAAGGAAACTCCCCGCTTGCGCTGCAATGGTTCGACGCCGCGCTTACGGCCAAGCCGGATTTTTTGCAGGCGCGGTTCAACCGCAGTGTCGTTTTGCGGGCGCTCGACCGCAACGCCGAAGCGTTTCAATCATTGAGTAAAACTCTGAAAGTCTCGCCCGATTTCGCGGCGGCATGGGATTTGGCAGGGCAAATCTTGAAAGACGACGGAAATTTCTCCGATGCGGAAAAATATTACGTTCATGCCTTGGGTTTGCAGCCGGGCAACGCGCATTTTCACGGGAATTACGCTTTATTGTTGTTCGCGCGCGGCGATCTGGCCACGGCGTACAAGGAAGCGCGCAAGGCCGAAGCGCTCGACTCCTCCTACCCTCCCCTTCTTTTAGGCAACATTCTAAGGGCATGGGGACACCCCGAAGAAGCGGCAGCGTGTTTCGCGCGCGTCTATTCTTTGCTCCCTCATTTTGCCGACGCCTATGCCAGCGAAGCGATGGCGAGATTGCAAATGGGCGATTTGGAGGAAGGCTTCGCTTTATGGGAAAAGCGTCCCGATCTTTCTTCGGGATTAGACAAGCTGCCTTTGTGGCAGGGGCAGAAAGTTTCTTCGCTTTTGCTCTATGAAGATCAGGGATTGGGCGACGCGATCCAGTTCCTGCGTTATATTCCTCTGCTTAAGAAACGCGCGAAGCATTTGACGCTGCGTTTCAGCGAACCTCTCGTGGATCTATGCACAAAGAACTTCCCCGGCATCGATATCTTCGCGGAAACCGAGGAAGCGCCCGTGGCCGTCGCACGATGCCGTTTATCGAGTCTTCCTTTCTTTTTCGCCACGCGCTTGAACACCATTCCTCAGGCTCCCTATCTGAAGGCGCCGGACGGCGCGGCATGGCGCGACTGGCTGCGCAAAGTGAAAGCGCCGCGCATCGGCCTTGTTTGGGCGGGAAACGCGAACTTCCGCAACGATGCGTTTCGCTCGTTCGATTTTCGCACTCTCGATCCTTTGCTTTCCTGCAGCACGGAACATTTCGTGTCTCTTCAAAAAGACCGCAACGATAACCCTGCGGCGTCCGGCGTTTGCGATGCAGCGCCGCATTTGAATTCTTTTTCCGATACGGCGGCGCTTATTTCCGAACTTGACCTGATCGTTTCCGTCGATACCGCGACGGCGCATCTGGCGGGCGCTTTGGGCAAGCCGGTATTCCTTTTGCTGCCGTTTAACAGCGATTGGCGCTGGTTTATCGAACGCGAAGACAGCCCGTGGTACGGTTCAGCGCGCCTGTTCCGCCAAAAAAGGCCGGGCGATTGGAAGAGCGTCGTCGAAGGCGTATCAAACGAGGTCAAAAAATTTATCGCGGGAGATACAAGCGTTCTTCAACCGACGGCATGGCGCGGCGATAATTTACGCCGGAATCCGAATGCGCTGCCGTTATAATACCAATCCTCGCATAAAAAGACTTGCTTGGGTCACGAGCGGTTGCGTGCAGCGCGACGCAAAAAAGCAACCGCTCCAACAAGATATAAGAAGAGCGAGTCAGGTCAAACCTCGTAGCCGCTTTCATTAGTTGTTTGGTATAGCCGCCCTCCCCTTGCGAAAAGCGCCGCGAAGGATGTATAAGAACGCCTCTTCTTTCTTACCGAGGGTTCCCCATGTCGCATACGTCGATGATTTTAACCGGACTGATGATGATGGCGTTGTTGGTTTTCGTCGCGCCCAACATTTTCGCGCTCAACCGCGGGCATATTTTGCGCAACATCGCTTTGTGGCTGGCGATTTTCTTCGGCTTGTCGCTCATCTATCAGAATTTCGGCCCTGATAGCCCCCATCCGTTGTTCCAGCTTCCCGACGCGATGAAGGGAATGACTCAGCCGGCAGCGCCGCAGACGGCAACGCCGCCCACGGCAACGCCAAAGGCCGCGCCCCCCAAAGCCGCAGCCCCCAAAAGCGCTCCTCCCAAGGAAGACGATAAGGACAGCGACGCCGACGACGCCGGCAACGACAAGGATTTCACGCCTCCGTCAGAATAGCCTCGACGCCTTTTGATTTTATAAGCTCGACAAGTTCGTCCGCAGCTTGGCGTACCAGCGCCTTGTCCGTCCCGCGCGCGACAAGAGCCGTGCCGAATTTTTTCTCCCGCATCCACGGATAGGAACCAATATCGACTTTCGGATACCGCGCCGCGAGGGCGCGAAGCTCCTCGGCGATGACGCTTTCGGCAATGAAGCCCGAAACGGTGAGGCTGTGCAAAGCGGGGCCGTGGCGCAAACTCGAAACGATGCCGTCCATCATGCCTTGCATAATCTCTGGAACGCCGGCCAGCACAAAAACATTGCCCATTTTCACGCCTGGGGCGCCGCTGACGGGATTTAAGATAAGGCTTGCGCCGGAAGGCACGTGGGCCATGCGCAGGCGCGCTGCGGTTAAATTTTTCTCCCCGAAATGCGAGGCCAGAAGGCTTCGTGCCTCCGAAGCTTCAACGACCGGAACGTCGAAAGCGGCGGCAACGGCGTCGATCGTGATGTCGTCATGCGTCGGGCCTATGCCTCCCGTCGTGAAAACGTACGTATAGCGCTCCCTCAACGCGTCAAGGGCGTTCACGATGTCGGCTTCGGTGTCGGGAACCACGCGCGCTTCTTTTAACGGAATGCCAATGGCAAGAAGCTTCTTGGCGATGAAATTCAGATTGGCGTCTTGCGTCCGGCCCGATAAAATTTCGTTGCCGATGATGAGAAGAGCGGCGGTCGGTTTGCGGGGGTTCATTTTCCAGATTTCTCCGCAGGTTCGGGCTTCTCCGCAGGCATCGCAACGTCGATCTTGGGCATTTTCTGGTCGAGGCGCCTGAGGACTTCGTCGGTGATATCGAGGGGCTGATCCGTCCAAAAGGCCTGCTGTTTGACGATCACAAGGTTGGCGCCGCGTTCGCGCGCGACGAGGCCTACGACGTCGAACAACGCGTCATGTACGGCCTTCATCGAATCGGCGTAGGATTGGTCCAGAACCTTGCGGCGCGCCAGAGCGTGATTTTCGGCCGCCGAGAAACGCTGCCGCAATTGCTGCTCGCGTTCGGAATAGGCTTCTGCCGCAAGCTGGCCGCGTTCTTTGGAAAGGTCTTGTTCGGTCAAGCGCAGGCTGTTTTCTTCTTTTTCGATTTCGTTCTGGAATTTGGACCGCTCCGCTTCCAATTGCTTTTGAACGCTCTTGGAAGCCAGAGATTCCTCTAAAATTCTTTGTATGTCGACAATGGCGATAACGGGCGCCGGAAGTTTGGCGGCCGCGTCGGCATAAGCCGCTCCAGCCGAAGCGGCAAAGCACATAAAAAACAAAACAAGCGTTTTTAGAAATTTCATGGCTCGACCTCCATCGGTATCAGGCGGGGATATCGTTAGCATTTAAGTTCCCACAAAACATATCCACAATTTCGCAGGTTGAGGCGAAAATCAAGAAAAGCGCGATTTGCAGCCCAATATGCGGGATCGTAGACATGTTTTTAGAACTTAGTTCCGAAACTGAAGTGAATATGTTCGATCTTATCGAAGGATTTATACATAATCGGCTCGGCAAAATCCAAACGGATGGGACCAAACGGCGAATCCCACGTGATGCCGACGCCGGTGCTCAAATGCAAACTTTCGTCGTTCGTGATGGGGGAGCCCGAAATCGGCGTCAGGCCGGAATTGCCGAGAAAACCCGCGTCCGTGAATAAATGCGCCTTGACGCCGAATTCAGCCGGCAACGGCGTCGGCATCGCCAAATCCGCCGAACCGCGCACAAAACGCGTGCCGCCCAAAGCGTCTTGATTGGTGCTTGTCAAATCGCGGGGCCCTACTCCCGCATATTCGAAACCGCGCAGATTGTCGCCGCCCAGAAAGAAGCGTTCGTTGATCGTGGTCGGACCGTCAAGCCCCCAGATTTGGCCGACTTCCGCCGTTCCGCTGACAACCCACTTGTCGGCCACGGGATAGAATTGCGTGCCGCCGATCTTCGTGCGGAACCATTTTTCCGAACCGCCCGCGCCCGCGACGTCCGTATCGAGATGGGTGATGAAGCCCAGCGTCGGATCGAGCTTGCTGTCGCGCGTGTCGTAGATCAGCGACTGGCCGAAGGATGACGTCGTCGTCGTTCCCGCCTCGTTTTGAATGTAGACCGACGCCGTCGTCGGCACGTTCACGATGCTGTCGCCGTGGAAGCTGTAACTCACCTTCTGGCGGATTTCTTCCGACAACGGATAGCCCATGCGCAAAGTCGTGCCCGCGCTATTGACATTATAAGAACTTAAATCCTGATTGTCGGTTTCAGACGCGTACAAATCGACGCCCGCCGACAGATTGCGGTCGAGGAAATAAGGCTCGGTAAAGCTGGTGTCGATTTGATCGGTGCGGCCGGAAACGGTCGCGCCCAAACGCACGTCCTGCCCCTCGCCCATGAAGTTATGCTGGCTGATGCTGAAGTTGCCCAAAGGCCCATCAGTCGAAGAATATCCCGCGCCGACCATAACTTCGCCGGTCGATTTTTCTTTGAGGTCGACCTTGATGTTGGCAAGATCCGGCTGCGCGCCGTCGACGGGAGCCACTTTCACGTCGGTGAAGAAACCGAGGTCCTTCAAATTTTGTTCCGATTTATGCAGCGCCGTGGAATTGAAGGGATCGTTTTCGGCAAGCTGCATCTCTCGGCGAATAACCTTGTCGACGGTATTGGTGTTGCCGTTGATATCGATGCGGCCGACATAGACGCGCGCGCCCTGTTTAACGACGTAGTTCAGATCGACGGTTTGGGAATCCTTATGCCGGTCGGGAGTCGGCGTAACGACGGCGAACGCATACTGGCGATCGCCCAGCACGGCGGTCAGCTTGGCGACCGATTTTTCGATTTTGTCGGCGTCATACCAATCGCCTTCCTTCGTGCTCAGAAATTGGCGCAAGGTTTCGCTGTCCAGCCCCTTGATCTCGCTCGTCACGGTAATCTTTCCGAATTTATAGCGCGGGCCTTCTTCGAGCGAGAACGTGATAAAGAAATCGTTTCTGTCCGGCGTCAATTCGGCCACGGCGGACAAAACGCGGAAATCTACATAGCCTTCGTTGAGATAAAATTTCCGCAGCAGTTCCTTGTCGTAGTTCATGCGGTCCGGATCGTAATAATCGGAAGTCGACAGAAACCTCCACCACGCGGTTTCGCGCGTGCTGATGGTCTCGCGTAATTCGTCCTCGGAAAAATTCGTCTGGCCGACGAATTTGATATTACGGACGCCGGTGCGCGAACCTTCGGTGATTTCGAAAACCAGATCGACGCGGTTTTGCCCCAGCTTGACGATTTTGGGCTCGACCGTCGCGCCAAAACGGCCGCTGCGGCGGTAAAGATCGAGAATGCGCTGCACGTCGCGCTCGACGTGCGGGAGGGTATAGACCATCCGCGCCTTAAGCTGGACTTCCTTTTCCAAATCCTCCTTGGAAATGGCGTCGTTGCCCTCGAAGGCCACGCGGTTCAGAATCGGGTTTTCTTCGACTTTGGCGACAAGCGTATCTCCCTGCATCGAAAGCGAAATGTCGGCGAAAAGCCCCGTGGCATAAAGAGTTTTCAGAGCTGCGTCGAGTTTTTCAGGCGTGGCTTCGTCGCCTTTGTTGAGGCTCAGGTAGGAAATAACGGTTTCGGGCTCCAAACGCTGAGTGCCTTCGACGTGAATATCGCCGATTACGGGCGCGGACGCCGCGGCTTCTCCCGCGCAAAGGCACAACAGCGCCCCGCAGCAAAGAACCGCACGCAAACACAGCGTTAAGCGTCGAACCATTGAAAAGAAATCCCGAGTTGAATCAAAGCGTCCGACAGGTTAAGAGATAAGCCAATGCCGTACAAGTTATTTGTGCGGCGTTCAGGCTTATAGTCATGTCCCTTCGCGCGCTCGAAATCGCCTCGTTTCTCGACCAGCACCGGTGGGGTCGCGCGCAAATGCAAGCTCTTAGCGGCGACTTCTCGACGCGGCGCTATGCGCGCCTCACAAAGAATTCCGGAGAAACGGCTTTTTTGATGGACGCCGACGCCGACCAGAAAACGCCGCAATTTGTCGCCGTGGCGGAAATTCTGCGCCGCATCGGCCTTAACGCGCCTGAAATTTACGCGGCAGACGCCGCGCGCGGCATAGTTTTAATGCAGGATTTCGGCGTGCGCAACGTCGGAGCCTTGCTGGATGCCGGAGAACCCCCTTTGCCTTTTTTCAAAGCGGCCGCCGGAGTTTTGGCGAAGCTGTATCGAGGGTTCGATCCTAAGGGAGCTGAAAATTCGGGTTTGCCCTCGTTCGACGCCGACCTTTTCACGACTCAGGCCGAGCTTTTTCTTGATGCCTATTTTCCCGTCGCCAACGGGCGCGAAGCTTCGGATGACGAACGGAAGGATTTTTGCGCTGCGTGGAAAGCCGTCTTGCACCCCCTCGAAACGCTACCGAAAAGCCTTCTCTTACGGGACTTTATGCCCGATAACCTCATGTGTTTGTCGAACGGAGAATTAGGCGTCTTAGATTTTCAGGACGCTGGTATTGGAAACATAGCTTATGACCTTGCTTCTCTGTGCGAAGAGGTCCGGCGCGACGGCGGATTCGCCCTCCTGCCCCACGTCATCGCCCATTATCGCGAGGCGGCTCAAAGCCAAATTCCAGAATCCGATTTGCTTCGCGTCTGCACGATCTTATCGGCGCAACGGCATACGCGCATTCTCGGCATCATCGCGCGCCTGTCCCGCAAAACGGGAGAATGCGATAAATTCGCCTTCCTTCCCAGAATCCGGCGGCATTTGGAAAATATTCTGAAAGAGCCTTATTTGCTTCCGGTGCGCGAATGGATCGAAAAATTCGACAGGCTTTTGCAATGACGCAGCTTTTTTCAGATACCGCAATGGTTCTCGCCGCAGGCCTTGGAACGCGCATGAAGCCCTTGACTTTGACGAAGCCGAAGCCGTTGCAGACGGTTGGCGAACGCGCGATGCTTGATCTTGCGCTGGACAAGCTCGTCGCGGCGGGAATGAAGCGCGCCGTCGTCAATACATTTTATCTTGCCAAACAAATCGAAGATCATTTGAAATCCCGCCGCGATATCGACATTATTATCTCGCGCGAGGACGAATTGCTCGACACGGGCGGAGGGATCGCCAAAGCCCTGCCGTATTTTGAAGGCTTGCCGTTTTTCGCTCTTAACGCCGATCTGCCGTGGTTTGACGACGGAACGCCAAGCCTTTCCCGCATGCGCAACGCATGGAATCCCGAAAGCATGGACGCGCTTTTGCTCGTGATGCAAACAAAAAAGGCGAGGGGGTTTCCGCCAATGGGAGATTTCATGATGGAAAAAGACGGGCGTTTACGGCGCAAAGGCCTTCCGCCACCGCGTCCCTTCGTGTGGATTTCGGCGCAAATCCAGAAGCCGGAAAACTTCGCTCACCCTCCCGCAAAAGTTTTTTCTAATAACGCGATTTTCGACGAAGCCGAAGCGCATAGCCGCCTTTACGGAATTGAACACACAGGAACCTGCGCCCACGTCGGCACACCAGAAGACTTGCGCGACGCCAATGAATTGCTCGCATCCGGCAAGGGATGGGCTTTGTGAAAAACGTCTTCACCATAGAACAGGATTTGCCGTTTCTCGATACGTTGGCGGCGGAAGCGTGGGAAAGAACCGGCGGCGATGGATTTCAATTATCCAAATATTTAATTCTTCTGCCCACGCGCCGCGCCTGCCGCGAGTTGGGTATAGCGTTCGCCCGCCTTGCAAAGGGCAAACCCGTTTTGCTGCCGCGCATGCGTCCCCTCGGCGATATCGACGAGGACGAACTATCTTTTGCCGACGAGGAAAACTTCGGCCAGATTCCTGCGCTCGCGCCGTTAAAACGCCTGATGCTGCTCACGCAGCAAGTCCAACGACGCGATCCGGCTTTATCGTGGGATCAGGCGGCGTTAGCGGCATCGGCTTTGGCAAAATTCCTCGATCAAATCCAGATCGAGGGATGCGACATAACCAAATTGCCCGATTTGGTCGAAGAGCAGGAACTCGCCGAGCATTGGCGGCAAACGCTTTTGTTTCTCGAAATCGTCACGAAAAACTGGCCGCTTATTCTGAAAGAACAAGGCTGTCAGGACCCCGCCCAGCGTCGCAACGCCGTGATGGCGGCGCAAGCCGAAGCGTGGCGCAAGAATCCTCCCAAATTCCCCGTTATTGCGGCAGGCTCGACCGGCTCCATTCCCGCGACAGCGTTGTTGCTCGATGCAATTGCGGAAGTACCTTCGGGCGCCGTGATTTTGCCCGGCCTTGACCGCGAAATCGACAACGAGGCGTGGGATATCCTTGACGACACGCACCCGCAATACGGAATGAAGAAGCTGCTCGACCTTATGGGCGTCGAAAGAAAATCTGTCGCCGATTTTTCAGGCAAGGCGCGTCCGCAATCCCCGCGCGTCCGGCTTTTAAGCGAAACAATGCGTCCCGCAACCCTGACCGACGCGTGGCGCGGATTGCGCGGCGCATTGGACAAAACCGCCGCAGAAGGCCTTACGCGCCTGACGCTCGACCACCCGCAGGAAGAAGCGCAAGTCATCGCGCTCGCTTTGCGCAACACCTTGGAAACGCCCGGAAAAACGGCGGCCTTTGTCACGGCGGACCGCGCGCTGGCGGTGCGCGTGGCGGCTATGCTGCAGCGCTGGGAAATTAAAATCGACGATTCCGGCGGAACGTCTTTGACCACCCTTCCAGTCGGGGCTTTTTTGAACTTGGTTTTGTCCGCCGCCGATCCTTTCGCCGGAAACGTCGATCTTTTGGCGTTGCTCAAGCATCCGTTTACCGCGTGCGGGCTTTCTCCCGCCGTTTGCCGTGCAGGAGCGCGCGAAGCGGAAATCCGCGTGCGGCTTTTGGAAGACGAAGATTTCGGCGAAATCAGGAAAATTTTGCGACTCCTAACGGAAAAATGGAACTTCCCGATGCCTCTTGCCGAGCGCATCAAGCTGCATATCGACGTAGCCGAGGCCATCGCTAAATCCGACGCCGAAACAGGCGCCGCGCGTTTGTGGAAAGGCGAAACGGGAGAAAACACAGCCGCGTGGCTTGATGAGTGGCGCGGAGGAGCCGAGGGTTTTCCGCCCCTGTCCGGCGATGATTATCTCGCTTTGTTCGGTTCTCTGGCGCGAACGGTTATTTTGCGCTCCACGCGAACGACGCATCCCCGCCTGAGCATCCTCGGCCCTCTCGAAGCGCGGCTGTGCGACGCCGATCTCGTTATTCTCGGCGGTATGAACGAAGGCGTGTGGCCGCCCGATGTCGGTTTCGATCCGTGGATGTCTCGCCCGATGCGCAGAAAATTCAAAATGACCTCGCCGGAATACCGCATCGGCCTTTCGGCGCACGATTTTTCGCATCTGGCGTGCGCCAAAGAAGTCATGCTGACGCGTTCGGCGCGGGACGACGGAACGCCAACCGTCGCATCGCGGTTTTTGCTGCAGCTCGACGCGGTGCTGCGCGCGGCGGGATTATCCGACGACAACCGCGACGCCTTGGCTTCCGCCAAGCCGTGGCGCGAATGGGCGCGCGCGCTCGACGCTCCGGAGGAGATCAAGCCCTGCCCGCGACCGAGGCCGCGCCCGCCCGTGGCCCTGCGCCCGAAATCTCTTTCAGTCACGGAGATCTCGACGTGGCTGCGCAATCCTTACGGCATCTACGCGAAACATATTTTAAAATTGAAAAAGCTCGATGAACTAGACGCCGAATTGGACGCCGCCGACCGCGGCACGATGATCCACGAAGCGTTGGAGAAATTCATTCGCGCTTTTCCCGAAACGTTGCCCCCGGACGCCAAGGCGCGGCTTTTGGCCATAGGGCGCGAAATTTTCGCGCACGACAAAGGCAATCCGCGCGTCCGCGCTTTCTGGGAAGCGCGTTTTGCCGATATCGCCGCGTGGTTCGTGGATCAAGATCGCGCGCGCCGCAAGAACGGCGTTTCTTCGGTTGCGGCGGAAACGAAGGGCTGTTGCCAAATCGACGCGTTGACGCTCACGGGCCGCGCGGACCGCATCGAGAGGCTGAAAGACGGGACTTTGCGAATTATCGATTACAAAACGGGCGCGGTTCCGGCATCGGGCGAAGTCCGCTCCGGCATCGAGCCTCAGTTACAATTACTGGCGTTGATCGCGGCTTCGGGCGGATTTAAGGACATCGCGGCGGCAACGACTTGCACGTGCGAATACTGGGCGCTGAAGGGAGGCGAGGCGGGTTGCAAAAGCGTCGCGTTCGACAAAGGCCTTCCCGATTTGATCGCGCGCGCCGAGGTCGGACTGAAAAACCTGATCTCGGAATTCGCCAAATCTTCCACGCCTTATGAAGTCGCGCCCACGCCGCATTTGCAGCCGCGCTTCAACGACTACGCGCATCTGTCGCGCCAGGCCGAATGGATCAGAACGGGAGAAGAGTCATGATTTTCCCCGTTCTCCGGCAAACGTTGGCGCACGATACCGATACCAGCCAACGCGCCGCATCCAACCCCGAAATTTCGGCATGGGTCAACGCGTCGGCGGGTTCTGGAAAAACCAAAGTCCTGACCGATCGCGTGACCCGCTTGCTTCTGGCGGGATCGCGGCCGGAAAAGATTTTATGCCTGACCTACACCCGCGCGGGCGCGGCGGAAATGGCCAACCGCATAACGGAGCGGCTTAAAAAATGGGCGGTTTGCGACGACGACGCGCTGCGCCTCGATCTCGATAAACTTCAAGACGAAGCCCCAACTTCGCATCAACTCGTCGAAGCGCGGCGCTTGTTCGCACGCGTCTTGTCATGCCCGGGAGGGTTGCGCATCCGCACGATTCATTCCTTCTGCCAGGAAATTCTGTCGCGCTTTCCGATCGAAGCGGGATTGCCGCCATATTTTGCCCTGATCGAGGAACAGGAACTCGACGTTCTCGCCAACGAAACGCTCGACGATTTGCTGCGCGAGGCTAACAAACACCCGCACGGCAAATTGGCCCGCGCCTTGAACGTTCTCGTCGCCGCGCAAGGCGAAGCCGGATTCGCCGCGATGCTTCAGGAAATTTTACGCGCGCGCGGAAGGCTTGAGAAAACCGGCGCTTTGGAAAAACTCGCCGCCAAAACGCGCGGCTTTTTGGGACTGGGGCCGGACGATAGAGCCGAAAAATTCCGCCGAGAAACGATAAGCCGCGCGCCCGAGGCCGATTTGCGGCAAATGGCAAAATGGCTTGCGGATGGAAGCTCCAGATACAGCGTACGTGGCGAAGCAATTGCTTTATTCCTTCGGCTTTCTTTACCGGAACGCATGGCAAAATTCGACGACTATCTTGGGTTTTTTCTAACGGAAAAAGGCGAACCCTTCGCTCCCTCCTTCGTTGCGAGCAAAAAAATCCGCGAAGTCCACCCCGACATCGACGAAATATGCGCGCACGAAGCCCTGCGGCTCCGTTCCGCTCTCGAGCGCATCGAAGCGGCCGAAATCACCGAAACGACGGAAAGCGTTTTGTCTTTCGGCCTCGCGTTCGCCAAGCGCCTTTCGGAACGCAAGGCCGCGCGCGCCGTTTTGGATTACAACGACCTAATCCTGCGCACGGAAACCCTCTTGCGAAAAAGCGGCATTGCGCCGTGGATTCTCTATAAGCTCGACAACGGCCTCGACCATATCCTCCTCGATGAAGCGCAGGACACGAGCGACGCGCAATGGAACATCGTGCAATCTCTGACGGAGGAATTTTACGCCGGAGCGGGAGCGCAAGGGAATAAAAACCGCACGCTGTTCGTCGTCGGCGACGAAAAGCAGTCGATCTTCAGCTTTCAAAACGCCGATCCCGAAGCGTTTCTTTCGCTGCGCGCCATTTTCGCGTGCCGTCTGAAAGACGCCGACAAACGGCTTGAAACGATCCCTCTGCGCAAATCGTTCCGTTCCGCGCCCGCCGTTTTGAAGGCCGTCGATGAAATTTTCAAAAACGACTCCGCGCGGCAAGGCGTGTCGCCGGATCCCATCGAGCATTTTTCCGCGCCGAGCGGCGACGGCAGCGAGAAAATCGGACGCATCGAAGTTTGGCCGCTTCTGGAACAGGATCGCGAAAAACAGGGAGGCGGCGGCGCATGGATCATGCCCACGACATGCGAAGACGAGCGCGATCCTCAGGCGGAACTCGCGAAGCAAATTGCGTCGAAAATTAAAGGCTGGCTGGCGCGCCGTGAAATTCTGCCGGGCGAAAAAAGGCCCGTCGCGGCAGGCGATATCATGATCTTGCTGCGCAGGCGCGGACGCTTCGCCGACCTTATGGTGCGCGCCTTGAAGGCTCAAAAAGTTCCGGTCACGGGCGTCGACCGCATGCGCCTCGTCGATCAGCTTTCGGTCATGGACTTGCTCGCGATGCTGCGTTTCGTTTTGTTGCCAGAGGACGATTTAAATCTCGCCTCGCTTTTGCGCAGCCCTCTTTTGGGAGTGAGCGAAGAGCACCTGATGACGCTCGCCGTTGGCCGCGAAGGCTCTTTGTGGAACAGCCTCAAAGCCGCGCCCGAATTCAAAATCGAATGCGATTATCTCTCTGCCAAACTGAACGAGGCGGATTTTTCGACGCCTTTCGTCTTTTTATCGCGCGTCTTGAACGCCCCCTGTCCCGCGAACGCCGACAGCGCGCGCAAGGCTTTGTGGGCTCGCCTCGGCTTCGAATCCCTCGACCCCATCGAAGAGCTTCTGAACAAAGCACAAAGTTTCGGGCAAAGCCATTCGCCGTCTTTGCAGAATTTCCTGCATTGGCTGACGCGGTCGGAACTGGAGATCAAGCGCGAACTCGACGCCGGAAACCAAGAACAAGGAGGGGGACAGGTGCGCATCATGACGGTGCACGCGTCCAAAGGCCTTGAAGCGCCGATCGTCTTTTTGCCGGATACGACGTCGGCGCCGCGCGCGACGGATAAATTCCAGTGGGGCGAAAACGACACGCCGCTGTTTCTGGCGCATGAGCCGAAATTCGGCGCGGCGCATCGCGCGTGGGAAACGGCGCGGGAAAAACAGATGCAGGAATACCGTCGCTTGTTCTACGTCGCGCTGACGCGGGCGTCGAGGCGGCTTTATATCTGCGGCTGGCAAAACGGCAAAAACGAAGGCGATATCGGCAAGACGTGGTACGGGCTCGCCTCAACGGCATTGCGTCCTTTGCATCAAGAACATCTCCTTGAAAGCGCCGGGGTCCCGGCGCCGGAAATCGCGTTTGCCGACGCGGCCATCTTTCCCGCGCCTTTGCCGCAAACAAAGCCGGACGCAGCGAAAGAAACGCCCCTGCCCGCATGGATTTTCAAACGCGCGAAGGAACCGCCTGTCGCCGTTTCCTCGGCACCTTCCTCCGAAACGGACGCGTCCTCCTCAACGCCCGACGCCGCCTTCGCGCGCGGACGCATCATTCATCGCCTATTGCAAAGCCTGCCCGAACTCCCGCCCGATAAACGCGCCGGGGCCGTGACCCGTTTTCTTGACCGTCCGCAGCATGGACTGACGCAAAGCCAGCGCGACGAAATCGCGAACGAAGTTTGCCGCTTGCTGAGCGACGAAAGGTTCGCCGCTTTGTTCGCCGAAAACAGCCTCGCCGAAGTTCCCCTGACGGGCAGCCTCGGCGGAATCAATGTTCTCCGTCAAGTCGACAGGTTGTGCGTGCGCGGCGACGAGGTCTGGATCGTCGATTACAAAACCAACCGCCCTCCGCCTGACCGCGAAGAGGACATACCCGCCCCCTATCGCCGGCAATTGGAGGATTACCGCGCCTTGCTGCGCGGCGTTTACGCGGACAAAAAAGTGCGGTGTTTTCTGTTGTGGACTTACGCGCCCGCGCTCATGGAAGTGACTTTTTAGAAAAACGCCTTTAAATCGTCAATCTTTCCGCCAAAAATTCTTTCGTGCGGCTATCGGCGAGTTTAGCGGCTTCCTCGTTATAATTCTGGCTGTCCTTAAGGGCGAAATCGTGGCCGGCGTTTTCGTATATGTGCGCGGTTATAAACGGGCTTCGCGCGGCGCTGCGTAGAATCTTGTCGAACTTATCGGCCGGCGTAAGCGGATCGAGCGCGCCCAAATGCAGAAGCAAAGGCGTTCTGATATCGTGGATTTCATCGAGATATTTTTCCAGCTTCGTCGCGCCATATCCGACCGAAGCGTCGACATCGCTGCGCGCGGATAAAAGATAGGCCAGCCGTCCGCCCAAACCGTAGCCGACTGCGCCGACTTTGCCGTTGCATTCGTCCATCTTGCGGATATGGCCGAGCAGCGAGATCAAATCACGCACGGCCGCTTCGACATCGAACCCCTTGAGCAATTCGGAAGCGCGCTTCATTTCCTGCGGCGTCCGGTCGGTCAATTGCACGTTCGGCTGCTGCCGCCAGAACAAATCCGGACAGAAGGCGATAGCTCCTTGCGCGGCAAAATCATCGCAAAGCTTGCGCATCGCAGCGTTGACTCCGAAAATTTCCTGAATGACGATCAGCCCATGTCCGCGTCTCACGGTTGGCATCGCCAGATAAGCGTTGAATTCCGAACCTTCGAGCGAAGCGATCTTGATATCGGGCATAAGGGACATCTCGAGTGAGGGGTTAAGCTTCAGAGAAGTCTATATTTCTTAGCCTAAAATATTATTAATTTGGATTTTTTTCTCAAAAATGTTAACCTTTGGTTAACCTTTATTTAAATTTCATCCCTCAAGCCTTGGCCTATCCCATGAAAGTCACCGTTAACGTCGAATGTTCCCCCGAAGAAGCGCGCGCTTTTCTGGGGCTACCGGATGTCGCGCCGATGCAAAAAGCTCTTATGGCCGAGATGGAAGAACGGCTGCGCACCAACATTCAGGCGATGACTCCGGACGCGATGTTCAAGACATGGCTGCCCGCCAGCCTGCAAAATGTCGAGCAGGCACAGAAAGTCTTTTGGTCGCAGATTCAGCAGACGATGAACGGCCTCGCCTCCACGACGACCAACGCCATGATGTCTTTTGCCGACCGCGCCGATAAGAGATAGCGCTTGTCCACGATTTTCGCTGAAACCGACCGACTCATCATACGTGCGCTGGAAAAAAGCGAATTGCCGCGTCTCGTCGAATTGCTCGACATGTGGGATGTCGTGCGCTGGTTAACCGTTATCGACTATCCCTACACGATGCGGCATGCCGAGGAGTTCTACGCCGACATGGAGCTTGCGATGGCTTGTGGCGAACCTCAATTTTACGGAGCGGCTCTTAAAACGAGCAATCTTCTGATCGGCGGCGTCGGGTTGCACCCGCCGCGCGCGGGCAACGCCTCCGAAGGCGAAATAGAAATCGGCTATTGGCTGGGAAGGCCCTATTGGGGGCGCGGGTTCATGTCCGAGGCCGCGCGCGCGGTTATTTCCCTTGGATTCGCCCGAAAAACGACGCGCCTTATCGTGGCCACAACCGCACTCGATAACGTGGCTTCGCAGAATGTTTTACTGACTATCGGCATGCAAAACGCGGGTTTAGGCCTTCGTGATTATTCCGCTTTGCGCGGCGACGATCGGATTGTAAAATGGCAAATGACCCGCGAAGAATGGGAAGCTCGTTCTTCTTCGTGATTTTTAACTTAAGCTTTTGTAGGCTGTTCTTATGACGGACTCCGCTCCCCTTCCCTCGTGCTACGCAGACACAACTCTTTTGCCGCTGAGCAAATCCAGGCCCATGATTCTGGTCGCCGCCGTTGTCTTGATCGACAACGAAGGCCGCGTCCTTCTTGCGCAACGCCCTAAGGAAAAACCGATGGGCGGCCTATGGGAATTTCCCGGCGGGAAAGTCCATGACAAAGAGCTTCCCGAAGAAGCTTTGGTGCGCGAACTGCGCGAAGAACTAGGCATAAAAACCGCGTCCGGTTGCCTATTTCCCCTGACTTTCGCTTCGTATCCCTATACGGAATTTCATCTGCTTATGCCGATTTACGCTTGCCACGCGTGGCAAGGAACGCCGCGTCCCCGCGAGGGGCAGAATCTTGCATGGGTGAAAAAAGACGACGTGCATAATTACGCGCTTTTGCCTGCGGATAAGCGGGTTCTTCCCGTTTTGTTTGGACTAATTTAGTTTCAAGCACCCGAGCAAATTCTCGCGGTCTTCGACCCAGCGCAGGATCGACAGTTTGCCGTTAAGATCCTCGACGATCGCGGTGCAGGATTCGACCCAATCGCCGGCATTCGTATAAAGAACATCCCCAATTTTCCGCATTTCGGCGCGGTGAATGTGGCCGCAAAGAACGGCGTCGACCTGCCGGTGTTTGGCGCGCTCGGCGATGAAGGTTTCGAAAGCGCTGATGTGTTCAACCGCGTTTTTGACTTTGTTTTTTAGGTATGCCGACAAAGACCAATAGGGAAATCCCAAAACCCTTCGCACTCCGTTGAAAACACGGTTGACGTACAGGGCGACATCGTAGGCGAAATCCCCTAGATGCGCGAGCCATTTGGCGCATCCCATGACCGCGTCGAATTGGTCGCCGTGCAAAATCAAAATGCGCTTGCCGTCCGCCGTTTCGTGCACGATCTCGTCCGCGACGTAAACGCCGCCAAAATGCAGGCCGCAATAGGGGCGCGCTCCTTCGTCGTGATTACCGGGAAGATAGCAAACTTTGGCCCCGTGGCGCGCGCGGCGCATGATTTTCTGCACGACGTCGTTATGCTCCTGCGGCCAGTACCAGCGGCGGCGCAAATGCCATCCGTCGACGATGTCGCCGACCAGATAGAGATAATCGGATTCCGTATGGCGCAGAAAATCGAGAAGCGGACCCGCTTGGCATCCGCGCGTGCCCAAATGGACGTCGGAAATCCATATCGAACGGAAACGCAATACGGGAAGGCCCTTGTCTTTCAAATCGGGCAAATCGTCTAAGGAAAGAACGGTCATCCTTCTTCCATGTGCAAGAGGGCGGCGTTACTGAGCGCGAGCGCCACCACGGGAATCGCCCATGCCGCGAGAGCCACGGGCAAAGTCTGGTTCGCGCCCAAAGCGCCTACGACGTTATTGAGCGTATAAACGAAGCTGCCGAGCAAAACGCCCGCGAGGATCATCGCCGTCACCCCTCCGCGCCGATTCATGCGCAAGGCGAACGCGGCTGCGAAAAAAACCATCGAGCACAAAGACAAAGGTTGCGATAAAATGCTTTGAAACGCCAGTTCGTGGCGCGTCTGCGGCAGCCCGATCGTCTTGAGGGCGCGGATAAAGCGCGGCAGTTCCCAGAAGGAGATCGTGTTGGGCGCGGCCATGCTTTCCTGAATCTTGCCCAAGGTCAGCGTCGTCGGCAGTTGCCAATTGTCGGCGTGCTGCGCCGGGCTTTTATCCATATTGATCCACGCATCCCGAAGGTCCCATATGCCGTCCTGCAAAACCGCCTGAGGGGCGTCGACGCGCCCCAGATAATTTCCGCTCCCGTCGTAGATAAAAACGATTACCGGGGACAATGTCAACGGCTCCATCTCGACGTGGTCGGCGTGAAGCAGATAATGCTTGGCGTCGTCATGCTGGCGCAGCCAAAGCCCCGCGCCCGTCAATTCGAGGGTTGGCACGCGTTCGAGATACCGCATTTCGAGATCTTTGTATTTTGCGTTCATGCCCGCGCCGATGGGATTGATGATGGCGATATTCAAAATCGCGAACCCCAACGTGATCAGCAAGGCCGGACGCACGAACTGCCACGCCGAAACGCCGATCGATCTGGCGACGATCAATTCCTGACTGCGCGTCAGCCGCCAAAAAGTGAACAGCCCCGAAAACAAAACGACGAAAGCGAGAATATGCTCGATCGTTTCCGGCAGCTTATAGACGCCCATTTTCAAGATAAGATCGAATCCGACATCTTGATGCCCGCTGGCGCGCCGCATAAGCTCCGCAATCTCGAACAAAAAGACGATGCCGGACAAGGCTCCCAGAAACACGAGAAACCACAGAAGATATTGCCGTCCGAAATAGCGCTGCAAGACCCAACGTTCCGTCATGGCACAGCCCCCCTCATCCGGCGGGGCAGAAGCTGCGGCGGCGGGGAATCGACGATCATGAACGCCGCGCCGAGAAGCGAAGGCAGCAAAGCTACGGCATAAAGAACGAAGGACAAGCGGCTATCGCGCGCGATAAAACCGCTCAGCGTCATAAAAGCCGCCTGCGTGACGATAATCGCCAGGGCGCCGATCAGGATGCGCCCCGCCATGCCGCGCCGGTTAAACGCGCCCACGAGAATCACGGCCAGCGCGATAAAAGCGTAAGAAACGGGCAGAAGCGGCGTCGCAAGGCGCGCGTGCAATTCTCCCTCGAAGCGCGACAAGGGCCCTTTCACGCGCACTATTTCCGGCGAGGGATTCACAAGTTCGGCCATCGTCAATTCGCGCGGATCGGGAAAACGGTCAACCGTCGCGTTGCGCAGGGAATCCAGATCGAGCACGTACTGATCGAAAACAAGCTCCGACAATTTTCCGGTCGTGTGGTCGAATTCCTGCCGCCTGCCATTGAAAATAATCATATGAGGCTGGCCTTCGGACTCGACGACTTGCCCGGTCGCCGCCATGGTCGTGATCGTTTTTTCCGGCTGCCGCACGTCATGAATCAAAATGCCCTGCAAAGAGCCGTTAGGCCCGCGCTTGTTGGCATAGAAGGTCAATCCTTCGGACAAATCGTTGAAGCTCCCCGGATGCGACAAAAAAACGGCGTAACTGTCGCGCATTTTGTATTGCAGCGATACCAGATTGCGATTGGCCGCGGGCGTGATCCACAGCGTCAGAATGGCGCACAAAACGGCGACGCCCGCTGCCAGAATGAGCGCCGGTTCGATCAGGCGCAAAGGGCTTATGCCGGCCGAGCGCATGACTATCAATTCGCTGTCCGTCGCCAGTTTGTTGTAAATAAAGACAACGGCGGTTCCAAGGCCGAGCGGCATAATAAGAGGCAAAAACGTCAGCGCGGAAAGCCCCAAGAGCTCGAAGAAAATGAGCATCGTGGCGGAATTTTCGATGACCAGAGACAAAAGGCGAAAGGACTGGGTAAACAAAACCACAAAAGTCACGGCGCCCGTGGCGAAGGCGAAGGCCGTAGCCAGCTGGCGCAAAAGATAAATCGTGAGAATTCGGTTCATATGGTAAAATGGTACAAGGGCTGGACAAATCCTCTAGCCCGTCTAAGCTGAAAAAGCAATTAAACCTAGGGAATCGAGCAGGTTAAAAAAGGGTAAATTCCTTACAAGGCTCCTATGATTCTGCAAAACAAAGGAAAATAGATCATGCTTAAAATCGCTTTCGCAACGAACGCCCTTCCGAGCCAAAACGCGCTCATTCTGACTATAGCATCCAAAGGAAAACTCGGCGAGCAGGGAATAAAGCTCGACAGGAAGCTGGGCGGCGCGATTACGCGCGCGATGAAGGACGCTTCCTTTACGGGAGCCAAAGAACAAACGTTGACGCTTCTCTCGCTCCCCAAAACGCGCCTGACGCGATTGGTTCTGATCGGAATCGGGGATCCCGCCGAGGCGGACGCCAATCTTTTTGTCCATGCAGGCGCTGCGGCAATAACGGCCTTAACGGGCAAAGACACATCTGCAGTTTTGCTGATCGACCAATTTAAGAATTCGGGTTTGACGGAACCCGAAGCCGCGGCGCAAGCGGCCATGGGAGCCTGTTTGCGCTCCTATCGTTTCGACAAATACCGCACGCGGCAAAAACCCGATCAGAAACAGGCGCTCAAATCCCTGACGGTTGCCTGCGCGAATCCGGCGGCCGCGAAGGCGCTTTACGCGCCGCTTGATAAAGTCGCGGACGGCATTTATCTCGCGCGCGATCTTGTGAGCGAACCCGGTAATGTTCTTTATCCCGAAACGCTGGCGCAGCACGCCTTCGCTTTAACCGAGCTTGGCGTCGAGGTCGATATCCTCGACGAAGTGCAGATGAAAAAACTCGGCATGGGCGCATTGCTCGGCTCGGCGCAGGGCAGCGTCAATCCGCCGAGGCTTGTGACGCTGCAATGGCTCGGCGACAAAGAATCCAAAAACAAATCGCCGGTATGCTTTGTCGGCAAGGGAGTGACGTTCGACTCCGGCGGCATTTCGCTGAAAGACCCCGCCGGAATGGAAGACATGAAGTACGATATGGCGGGCGCGGCGGTCGTCATCGGCGTCTTGAAAGCGCTGGCCGGACGCAAGGCGAAAGCGAACGTCGTCGGCGTGATAGGCCTTATCGAGAATATGCCTTCGGGTAACGCGCAAAGGCCCGGGGATATCGTGACGACGGCATCGAAGCAGACGGTCGAAATCATCACGACCGATGCCGAAGGACGCATGGTTTTGGCCGACGCCCTGTGGTACGCGCAGGAAAATTTCAAGCCGCGCTGTGTGATCGATCTGGCGACATTGACGGGCGCGATTTCCATCGCGCTGGGGCAAGAATATGCGGGCCTGTTTAGCAACGACGACACGCTGTCTGACCAACTTATAAAATCGGGCAAAAGCGTCGAGGAAAACCTGTGGCGTTTTCCGATGAACGACGCTTACGACAAATTGCTCGACAGCCCCATTGCCGACATGAAAAACTCGGGAGGCCGCGACGCGGGCAGCATCACGGGAGCCCAATTCTTGCAGCGCTTCGTGAAGAAAGGCTTGCCGTGGGCGCACCTCGATATCGCAGGGGTGTCCTGGCAGGGAAAAGGCAAATCTACGCCCTCCAAGGGTCCGACGGCGTTCGGCGTGCGTTTGCTGGACAGGTTTGTCTCAGATAATTTCGAAGAAAAATGACCGAGATACGTTTTTATCATCTAACGCGCAAAACGCTGGAACAAGCGTTGCCGGAATTGCTCGAAAAAACGCTCGAGCGCGGGCTTAAAGCCGTCGTCATGACGGGATCGGCCGAACGCGCCGAGGCGTTGACACAATTTCTGTGGACGTACCACCCCAACCGTTTTCTGCCGCACGGCAACGTCAAGGACGGTAACGCCGAGATGCAGCCGGTGTGGATAACGGCGGAAGACGAGCGCCCGAATAACGCCGATTATTTGTTCCTGTCCGATGGCGCGGTAAGCGCACGCTCGGGCGACTACGTTCGCGTGTGCGATATCTTCGACGGCAACGATCCCGATGCCGTCGCCGCGGCGCGCCTGCGCTGGGCGGCACAAAGGAAAGACGGTCATCAGCTTTCCTACTGGCAACAGACCGACAAAGGCTGGACCGACGCCACGCCGAAAGAATAATCGTTCCCTTTTTCGTTTTTCAAAAAAATGCCCGACACCTCTCAAACTATCCTCGAACGTTTTCGCACCGCCTACGGCAAGGACATCGACCTGACCCTACGTCCCGCGTACCGCGAGCTTCTGGAAAAACTCGGTAATCCTCAGGACAAATTGCCTCCCGTCTTTCACGTCGCGGGCACGAACGGCAAAGGATCGACATGCGCTTTTCTGCGCTCGATGCTGGAAGCGGCGGGATATTCGGTTCACGTCTATACGTCGCCGCACCTCGTCGAATTTTATGAGCGCATTCGCGTCGCGGGAAAGCTGATCGGCGAAAAAGAACTGGCGTCCCTTCTGGCCGAAAACGAAAAAGCGGCGATTCCCGGAAGCATCAGTTATTTCGAAGCCTCGACCGCCGCCGCGTTCGCGGCTTTCGCCAAACATCCCGCCGATTTCACGATTTTGGAAACGGGGCTAGGCGGCAGGCTCGACGCGACCAATGTCGTCCCAAAACCGCTGGCGACGATCATCACGCGCCTGTCGTTCGACCACCGCGAATATCTGGGCGACACGATCGACAAAATCGCTAGGGAGAAGGCAGGCATTCTACGCGCGGGCGTGCCGTGCTTTTCCGCACCGCAGCCCGACGCCTTGGCCCTGCAAACCTTGCGCGAAAGCGCGGCGGTTCTTCATGCGCCTCTCTCCGTGGGCGGCATGGAGTGGGAGGTCGAGGAACACAACGCGGGTTTCCACTTCACCGATGCGGCGCATGCTTACAATTTACCGCGCCCCGCTCTTTTGGGACAGCACCAATACCAAAACGCCGGATTGGCGATTGCGGCCTTGGCCGTTTTGCCCGCCCCCCTGCCCGAAGCAGCGCTCAAGCAAGGCTTGCGCGATGTCGAATGGCCCGCGCGGCTGCAACGCATAACCAAAGGGCGCCTGGCCGATCTTGCGCCAGCGGGTGCCGAAATCTGGCTCGACGGCGGGCACAACGATTCGGCGGGCGAAGTTCTTGCCGCGCAGATTGAGCGCTGGCGCGAAGAGGACGGAAAAACGCCGAAGCCTTTGTTTATCGTCATGGGGATGTTGACGACCAAGCGTCCGGCGGAATTTTTATCCCCGTTCGCCCAAAACATCGCGCAGGTGCGCACCGTCCCCGTTCCTTTCGAGCCTTTGGGATTCACGGCGCAGGATTTGGCGCTCGAGGCGCAAAAAATCGGCCTGACTTTCGCAAAAGCTTCGGAAAGCGTGGCGGAAGCCCTATCAGATTGGGCAAAACAAAAATTCCCTACGCCACCGCGGATTTTGATTTGCGGTTCTCTCTATCTGGCAGGAGCCGTATTAAGGGAACAGAAGCGTTTTTTCCGCGTAGCATAAAAACGCGGTTATCCATTTTGATCTGCTCCTCCCCGCGACGAACGACAAGATTTTTCTTGTCAAGCGCCAAGAGCAGGTTATCGCGCGCTTTAACGACATGCCGATACGATTTATTCAATCCACATTTATGTAAATGAACGGCTATTTCTGCGAGATGGTAAGCGATTTCTTCTTCAAGGCTTACGCTGCGAATCGTTTCCATAACCGATCTCCCAAAAACGCTCGTGCCGCATGCCCTTTTCTTCTCAAGCATGCAAGCAAATAATGAGGGGGCTTCTCTTTTGGGGCCTTATCGAACGCATTATACGCAAAAATAGCAACTTTACATACATTTATATTATTTTTACTTCGAAAACATCGTCGGTTATGCCGTCCCCAGCATGAAATAACCGGATGATATATAAGAAGGTTTTTCTTTCCGAGAATAAAACAAGTATGCAAAAAGTTTAGCCCTTCTTTTCTTGCGCTAAAACAAAAGTGTTTATGCGCGATAATAAAATTCATATAAGGGAATGAGAAGTGATGAATTCCGTTAATAAAGGGAGTTCTCATGTCCGTTCCCAAAATCTCCTTTTCAACGACAGGCATTCCTCGCGACAAAGTGACGCCCCTTTGGTCCGATGTCCTCAACCAAGTCAAGGTCGGGGGGCAGGCTGTTCTGGAAGATGAAAAAGATTTTTTTGCAACTGTTGAAAGCTGCATTTTCGGCACGACCGTTATGAATTTTTGGATCATAAACAAATTTCAATATAACAGAACGCAACGCGATTGCGCGCGAAACCCCAACACGGATTACAGCCTTTTCTATGTCCGAAGCGGCACTGCGGAAATCAGCCAAAACAACAGGGTCGCTAAAATTCGCGCGGGAGACTGCCTTTTCATCAATATGGCGGAGCCCTACCTTCTGACCAACACATCGTTTCTCCATCTAACGACCCTTCATATCGCCTCCGACCTTATCAAAAGCCTTCTTCCGTCGCCCCGGAACATGACGGCAATCGTCCTTCCGAAGCAATCGGTCTGGGTCGCGGCGTTAGCGGCAACCCTGCACGCGTTTACGCCCCAAATTATCGAGCAGCCCTTCTATATGCAAAGGGACCTTTTCGGGCATATTTGCTCCTTGCTTTCGCTCACCGCCGATCCAAAAAAATTGGGCATTAAAGACAGCAAGATTTCCATGTTGAATCGTTTTCGCCAATCTCTTTACGATCATTTCTATAGGGCGGGGCTTTGCCCCAAAAACGTCGCGGAGGAACACAAGATTTCGACGCGAACCCTTCACTCCGTCTTCGCCAGCGCGAAAAGCAGTTTTGGACGGGAACTTTTAGCCATACGCATGGATCGAGCCTCCCATATTCTCAGGGACCCGCGATTCAACAATAAAACCATCGCCGAAATCGGGTATCTGGTCGGGTTTCTCCGTCCAAGCCATTTCACGACGCGTTTCAGCAAAACCTTCGGCATGACTCCAACGGCCTACCGCACGCTTCAACAGGCCGATTTTGAAAGAAACTTCGTAAAAAGATGACAAGCGCATCGTCATTTTGCAGCCCCCCTTCGCAAACCCTCGTTTGGAGAGCATTATGAAACAATCTCGGGCTACCTTATCGACGGCGCACGTTCCACCCGACAAAGCCGTTTCTTTTTGGAACGATCTTTTGCTTACGATTAAAGTCGGCGGGGAAGTTTTTCCCAAGCATAGGGACGAATTTTTCGCATCCGTCGATCATTATCCGCTCACAAACATTCCCCTTTTTTTCTGCCAGATCACTCCGACGCAATACAAAAGGACTCGGCGGGACTGCGAAAAGAAAAGCGCCGATTATTATGGCCTCATGCATATCAAGGAAGGCGGCGGAGAGATTTATCAGAACGGAAGGACTGTTATCGCTCATCCCGGAGAGTGCGTTCTCCTGAATTATAAAAAGCCCTATTTTTCCCGCAATTCCAAGACTCTCCGTTTCAGTGAACTTCATATTCCGCCTGAAGTAGTCAGTACATGGGTTCCCAAACCGGACGATATCACTGCAATCCCTCTTTCAAAGCGATCGGATTGGGGCAAAGCTTTGGCAGTGACAATAAACGCGCTTTCCTCGGAGTCCCTCAACCAACCCTCTGTCACGCATAGCGTCTTGCTTAAACATATTGGTTGCCTGTTATCGCTCGCCGCGGCCCAAGAAAAACACCTTCAAAGCAATCCTGACGCGTCGTTGCTTCAACGTTTTCGCCGCCTGCTTTGCGACCGTTTTGACGAACCGAATTTTTCCTCTTCTAGTTTGGCGAAGGAGTGCGGGGTTTCAATCCAAATGCTTTATTCCGTCTTTGCAAACGTCAAGAGCAGTTTTGGGCAAGAGCTTTTGTCCCTCCGGATGGAAAACGCCCGCGCCCTTCTGGACGATCCGCGATTTGATCGCTTGTCCATTTCCGAGATTGGCTCGTTGGTCGGTTTTCCAGACACTTGTCATTTTATGGCTTGTTTTAACAAGGCGCATCGCGTGTCTCCTTCCGCCTATCGCGCTATTCGCCGGTCGTAGTTCCTGATTTATAACCCAATTTAAACAGCGCGCTTTTCCCATGACAACCGAACGGAACTCTGTTTAGTATCCCTGCCGTTAACCCGGGGTGTCCTCTTTTTTGAGCGAGGGCTGAGATCATACCCGTTGAACCTGATCTGGGTCATGCCAGCGAAGGGAGAGGCGATGAGCATCGTTATGCCCGTGCGGGATCGCGCCCGCGAGGGGCGTTACTGCGACGGAGTTGCGTCGTTCGGCCGGAGTTTTTTCGACTCTCCGCAACCGGCGGGGCGCAAAATCACGGCGGGATTCACCTATCTGCAGCGCATCGGCAAGTCGGCCAGCTACGACGTCTGGTTTCCGGAAGTCCTGCGGCGCGAGATTGACGCGCGTCAGGCAAAGGGGCTTCCTATCGGGCCGGAACAATTCGGCGCGGAATGGGCCGCCGTACGCCAGTTCGAGCTTTTGCAGGAATCCGGAAATTATAAAATCTACGATCTCGATCCCGAAAAATTGGAGCGGGCGATCGTCGATCTTAACCGCAGCATGCGCGCGGGCGGCTATCGTGTGACGGTGGTTTCCTTGGGGCGCTACGAGGAAACGAGCCAAGGCGACGAGCTTGAAATCCTCGATCAGCGTTTGCAGGAAGGCATCGCGCAGATGATCCATATGCTTTATCTGGAAGAGGCCAGCGATCAGGCCAACGCCGCGAACGACGCCCGCCTTACGTCGAGCCGGTGGGACTATCTTCATGATTTGCCGCATATTGGCGTGGTGCTGGGCGCGGGAGACGTTTTCCGGCGCTACGGCGACGATAACGAAAATCGCGACGCGGCCGCGCAAAACAAAAAGAGCGGCAAAAAAGGCGGTTCCGGCGCGTTATCGCCTGCGGCGCGACGCCACAGAATGGCGCGGAAATTTTTCGAGATCGTAAGCTGCTTGCCGCAAAACCATATCGTGCACGATACCGCCGTCGGGCTGCAACTGCCCGAGCTGAACGGCGAGAACGAATGGATTTACATTCCGGATTCCGAAGAAACTTTCGGCGCGTTCAACCGCCTGATGACCAATCTCTTCAGCCAATTCGACGGGATTTCCCTGTCGCATCTGCAAGGCTGCGGGGACGGACACGACGAAAAAAAATCGTCTTTTGCGCATATGCGCGGGTACGGGGATCGTTTGAACGAAAGCAGCGACAGATTTTACCGCAACGCGGCGCTCGCGCTGAATTAAATTATTCCTTAATCGTGCTCGTCATCGCTTCGGCGGCTTCCTTAAGGCCAACAGCAAGGTCTTCGTTGTCGCGGAAGGTGTAAGCGCCGTAGCTGATTTTGATGTCGAGCTTGCATTCGCGAATCTCGGCCAAAGCCTGTTGCAAACTCACGGAAAGCGTTTCGGCCTTGCGCCACGCGGCGCTGTTGTCGCATCGCATGAGAAGAATACCGAATTCGTCACCCGCGAGGCGCCCCACGATATCCGAATTGCGCACGCCGCTCGTCAAGACCGAAGCGATTTCCCGCAAGACGGCGTTGGAGACGGAGCGCCCGTATTGCGCGGTCGTTTCGTCGATGCCGTCAAAATCGAAATAGAGAATGCTCGACATGCCGCCATAGCGTTCGTCAAAAGCCAGCATGCGGGCGACTTCACGGTTGAAATCAATGCGGTTGAGGATGGTGGGCTCGGCGTCGGTTTTTTGCTGTTCATATTGCCGGAGCCGTTCCAGAAGCTCCTGATTTTTGGCCTGGGCCGATGCCAATTCGCCGCGCAACGCGTTCCATACGCGGCGCTGATCGACCGTCAACGGCGCATCGGCCAATGGATCGACCGAAAAATCGAACGCGTTTGCCATAAAAAGAGCCTCTTTCTTGGAACCGGAAAAGATATATCATTTTAATGAAAAACAGGTTAAGAAAAAGGAGTCTTTCTTTAAACGGAGGCTTATAAAAATGGCTCTAATTGGCGCAAAAACGCATCGGAATCCCGTTGTCGGGGTCGTCATGGGAAGCCAGTCGGACTGGGAGACGATGCAGAACGCCACGAAGATTCTGGCCGATTTCGGCGTGCCCTACGAGGCCAAGATCATGTCGGCGCACCGCACGTTGCCAAGGCTTACGGCCTATGGAAGTTCGGCGATCGAACGCGGCCTCAAAGTGATTATCGCTGGCGCGGGCGGCGCGGCGGCCTTGCCCGGAATGCTTGCCGCGTTAACGACGTTGCCCGTTTTGGGCGTTCCCGTTGCGGGAAAATTTCTCGACGGCCTCGATAGTTTGCTGTCGATCGCGCAAATGCCCGCCGGAATTCCGGTAGGCACTCTCGCCGTCGGCAATTCGGGGGCGAAGAACGCCGCGCTTTTTGCCGTCTCAATTCTCGCGTTAAGCGACGCGGGATTGGCGGCAAAGCTTGTCGAATGGCGCGCGGCGCAAGCAGCTTCTGTGGCAGAGGAGCCAAACGAGAAATAGTAAACTTGACGGGAGCGGCGTGAAAATTTAATGTCGCCGCTTTTCGGCGTTGATTTATGCGAGATAAGACCTTTTCGGCGCGGTGGCAGAATGGCTATGCAGAGGACTGCAAATCCTTGTATGCCGGTTCGATTCCGGCCCGTGCCTCCAATCTAGCTTCCTGAAACATCCGAGAATGTCCAGAAAGCATTGGAAAATAAGGATTACTTGAAAAGCCTCGTCTGTTAAAATCCAACGAAATTCTACGGAATTCCCATCAACTATGGGAATGATCGTGGGTATCGGGGGATAACAGAATGGCTCTATCAGATGTAAAAATTCGTAACGCGAAACCTGCCGCCAAGACATACAGGCTCTTTGACGGAGGAAGCATGTATCTTGCCGTCAATCCATCGGGGAGCAAATGCTGGCGGCTAAAATACATCTTTCTTAAGAAAGAACGCGTTTATTCCATTGGTCAGTATCCGCTTATAAGCCTCGCGGATGCTCGTCAGAAGCGCGATGAGATCAAAAAGAGCCTCCTTGACGGCATCGACCCGCTCTTAACACGGCAAAACAATAGGCTGCGCGGGATTAAGGCTACTGAAACCAGCTTTGAAGCTATAGCGCGTCGCTGGCACGAAGTCCGGCGCGGAACTGAGGTTCACAAAATCCGTTGTCTGAGACGGCTTGAAATACACGTCTTTCCTAAACTTGGCTCCCGCCCTATTCAGGACATTACGACTATGGACATTGCCAACTGTTTAGAGGCCGTCGAAAGTCTCGGCGTCATTGATACAGCCCACCGCGTCAAACAACTTTTCCAACAAGTGTTTCGGTATGCCGTAAGGCGCGGGGTTATTGTCCATAATCCTGCCGCTGATTTGCGCGATATTCTGTCTTTCCCTAAAAAGAAGAATTATGCCAGCATTCATCCGTCCGAATTGCCGGAATTGATCCATGCAATAAATAACTATCGTTGCAACGGATTTACCATTCACGCAGTTAAACTGCTTGCTCTAACTTTTGTTCGAACGGGTGAACTTTTGGCGGCTCGTTGGGATGAAATTGATTGGGCCAGGTCTGAATGGCACATCCCCGCCGAACGAATGAAGATGAAACGCCCCCATGTTGTTCCATTGGCGCGTCAATCTCTGGCTCTTCTTGAAGAGATCAAAGCAAAGACAGGTAAGCTGCCTTTCATTTTCTACGCTGGATCGAACAAAACGAAATACATGAGCAACGGGTGTATTCTCTCTGCCTTAAAACGTATGGGATATAATGGGCGCATGACGGGGCACGGCTTTCGGTCGCTGGCCAGTACGATCTTAAACGAACAACGAAAATACCATCCAGACGTGATAGAAAAACAACTCGCGCACTCGGATAGAAATGAAATCCGCGCCGCTTACAATCGCGCTGATTATCTTATGGAACGCAAAGCGATGATGCAGGAATGGGCTGATTTTCTGGACAATGTAACGAACAACGGCAACAATGTTCTTGTGGGACATTTTGGGATTACCCAAACCCCTGTTACGCCTCCCGAAGAAAGGCAGAGCCTATGAGCAAACTTTACCAAGCCCTCAACTGGTTTACGCTTGATCAAGCGGCAGATCGTTTGTCTGTGACGCTGAGCGGTAAAGTTACCCGGAAGGAAGTATTGCAGTTTATTGTTGATGAAAAAATTGATCTTTATTGGTACGTAAATTTCAAATTCGGCGGAGTTACGCCTGAAGTCCTTAAAAAATTTGAGGATGAAGGAAAGTGGAAGCTCAAAGATATTAGCGACCTAAAAGGGGGCTTATATCGCATCGATCTTCGATTAAACCCGTTTATCAAAAGTCGCTTGATCTCTGAGTTGCTATCACAACCAAGAAACTCTTTTGAAAATGGGAGTTTTCTTACCGTTGAGGATGATTGTGGGTGCAAATGGCACGTTTTAGAGTTTAAGCAAACACAATGTTTCGATGGCGATCCTGAAGGTTATAATGAGATCAGTTTTCCTATCCTAAGAGAGCCAGAATACGAAGCGCTGGTTCTTAAAAAGAAAGACCTTGAAGAATTTGAAGATAGCCTTGTTCCTGAAATAATTCGGTCAAAATCATCGGAAACCAAAGAGCGAGAATCTTTATACAAAATTCTTATCGCGATGGCGCGGGATGCTTATGATTTTGATCCCGCCGCTAAAAGAAATACCTCGACGAAAAAAATTCTTGAATCGCTTGATAAGTATAGGATGTCTTTGGATGAAGGCACCGTGCGAAACTGGCTCAAACAGGCCTGTAAAACCGTTCTTTTTATCGACATTCAAGACAATTAAGAATTTCCCGAATTCATGTAAGGCCTTACCTGCTTACGCGGCGGGTTTTCAAATTATCTGAAATAGTCGCTCCTGTTTCTAACAACAGGAGGCAATGATGCCATACACAAGCGAAAGAATTCTTAGACTAGATGAAGTCCTGTCTCGTACAGGACTGTCTCGCAGCATGCTCTATGAAAAAATCAAAGACGGTCAATTCCCGAGACAAATTTTGCTCGGGAAACGCGCTGTTGGTTTTGCGGAATCTGCGGTGAACGATTGGATCAAGAAACTCACCAATGGCCTTCCAGACCCTTCCTCTGATGGAGGAACGGGCAAATGAGCAAGGACAGAAAAAATCCTAAACCCAAACATCTTCATCCGAAGATAGTTGGATCATTCAGTTTCTTAAAAAGGGTTCCCTGCGCCGCCGCGCGGAAGCGCGGCGCGCGGAGGGAACGGACAGTACGAGTAACTACTGTCCTAACAAGGCCAAATATTAGACACGTCATAAGGAGAATAATCATGGTGATGATTGATTGGATCACAGCAAAGATTCCCTTCAATTTTGAGGAACCAATAAACGGAGGAAAGGTAGTAAACATTGATTCTAATGGGGTATTAACTGCTACCAAAGACCGTTGGTTTCCGGTGGTTGGTTCTAACGAGTCAAAGGTTCAAGTTTTAACTTCTATAGATAAAACGCTTGGCATGAGTCTTCATGTGTCGGGTAATCCCTCTAAATTTCTTCAGGGTCATAATCTTTTCGGCTCCGGTGATTTGGTTGGCCTTTGTGGAGTTTTCTTTTGTGAACTTGCAGATCGTTTAAAACATAAAATTTCCGACTCGGAATATTATGATTGGACCCAAGGAAATTATTCTCTATCACGAGTGGATGTGAATGGGATGTTTTCTCGTGGTTCTCGTTCGGCTGTTCGTGAGTTGTGCGACAATATTGCGGCCCCCAAACTTGACTTGAGGCGTGTCGGTGGCGGGGTGAATGATTGTTGCACAGTTTATGTTAAGGAACGTTCTAGGCGCCGCAGAAATCCAGAAGCAAGGCGGCAAGCCCCACGCTGGGAGGGACGCATTTATGGCAAAGCAGATGAGTTGCGTTTAAAAAATATTCCTCGCAATGCGGATGAATGGGAAGCCCTGAAGGATAAATCTTGGGGTGGTAATTTACCTGAGGATTTGCTTTTTCGTGATGATCTTTGTACGTGGGCGGATGATAAGGTTCGGGTTGAAAGGCAACTTAACCGAAAGTTCTTAGACGAACACGACCTTAATCATGGATATAATTGGCGCATTCCAAATCAGCCGCCGGATTATCAGGCACGTATTCTTTTGGAGGATTTGTTATTAAAAATTCGATATTTTAACGGTTCGTCCATAGATGTTGATTTAGTGGCCACACTTCCCAAAAAACTTCTGGCTCCCTTACAATTATGGCGGGACGGAAACGACTTGCGGCAACTATTTCCTGACTCGACCTTTAAACGCTTCCGCCGTCTGTTTCTTGAGCTGCTTGATCTCGATATTCTTGAGCCAGTTAAAAATGAGGGAGGCCGATCTATTTCTGCATCCGAGCCGTGGTCTTTGGTTCCAGAGCCAATCCCTGCCTTTGCCCTCGGCACGTCTTTAGTCGCAAAGGTTGCCGTTTCGCCCATGACGGCGGCGGAGATGGCGGTTCTGCCGTATTTAAGAGGTATCGTCGTCGTCATTGGCTTGCTTTTCGGATATATGAAGTTCAAGGACTGGTTTTATGGCACGGACTTGCAATATTTTTCATACAAAGCGTTCGGGGATCAGGATTTCGTCGCGAAAAAATTCGATTTTATAGGCAAAATTTGGCTGACTCTGGAGCGTGAAAAGCTCTTGAATCAGACATTCTTCTGGATATCTCTCGAACGTAAAAAACTCGAAGTTCGGGAAAACTTGCTGCATAAAAAATACAAAGCTTCAAGATTTCTGGACGTCGCGAAAAACGCCACAAAACGCACCGTGACGCATATTCTCCCTATGAGAAGTCAATTCAATAATAAAAAGCCTGCTTCTATCAAAAAGCCCAAAGCGCCCTAAGTTTGTTTGACAGTCAATGTTACTTTTATCCGTTTTTCACGGTTTCACGTCTTTGCCTGCACGCCACAAAACTTCCGCGCGTTCCGAACAGCACGGATCCCAGACAAAACACGCCGCAGATCAACACGACCATAGGGCCCGAAGGCGTGTCGGTGTAATACGACAGAAGCAATCCGGCATACGAAGCCGCGATAGCGATTGAAACGCTCAAGACAATCGCCGCGTTGACTTTGCGCGTCCAGAAGCTCGACGCAATCGCGGGCAGAAGCATAAGCCCAAGCGCCATAAGCGTGCCCAATGCCTGAAACGCCGCGACGAGGTTGACGACGAAAAGCACGAAAAAAATCTGCCGCGTCAGCTTGCCTCGCCCAGAAGCCATAAGAAAATCGGGATCGAAGCAATCGATCACAAGCCCACGGTAAATGCACGCCAGCGAAAACAAAGTCAGGATCGTCACCGATGCAATGAACACAAGCGCGTCTTTGTCGATCGCGAGAATATCGCCGAACAGCATGTGCATCAGGTCGATGTTGCTTCCTTTCAGCGACAACAAAACGATGCCCGACGTTAAAGACAGCAAAAAAAGCAGCGTGAAAACGGCGTCTTCTTTAATCTTCGTGGTGCGGCTCAGGAAAACGGAAAATAAAGCGATCAGGATGCCCGCCGTCAATCCGCCTATCGTCAACGACCATACGCCGAGCCCCGATATTAAAAACGCGACCGCGACGCCCGGCAAAATCGCGTGCGACATCGCGTCGGAAACGAGCGCCATGCGCCTTTGGTTCATGAAAAAGCCGAGCGGCGCTCCGCCCACGGAAAGAACGACGCATGCGACGAGCGCGCGCTGAAGAAACGCGAATTTCGAGAACGGCTCGATGAAAATCGCGTCAAGCGTCATGGCGATGCTCGCGGCTGGAGGCTTCGCGTGAGGATTGCAGTTCGGCCATATCGAGATCGAAGGAAAGCAATTTCTGCTCGAACATCTTGTGCGTATGCCCGCTGCCGAGGCATTTGCCCTGCAAAACCATCGACTCGGGAAAATATTTTTTGATCATCAGCAAATCGTGAAGGACGCAAATGACCGTGCGCCCCTCCCTGTGCCATTTCAAAAGCAGGCGGATAAGCCGCGTCGTCGTTTCGGCGTCGATGGCCGTGAACGGTTCGTCGAGAAGAATGATCGGCGCATCCTGCGCGATGACCCGCGCAAAAAGCGCTCGCTGAAATTCGCCGCCCGAAAGTTCGCCGATGGGGCGCTTTTCATATCCGTCCAATCCAACGTCGCGAAGCGCCCTGCGCGCCAGAATCCGGCGTTTTTTCCCGACGCCTTTTTGCTCGCCGATTTCGGGATAAAATCCCGTCAACACCACTTCTTCCACGGAAATCGGAAACTCGCGCTGCATGCGGGAAACTTGCGGCAAATACGCCATTCGCGGCTTGCCTCCGTGCGCGAAAACAATATGTCCCGAAGTCGGCCTGATAACGCCCGCCAGAACTTTCAGAAGCGTGCTTTTGCCGGAGCCATTCGGGCCCGCAACGGCGGTCAACGATCCTTCGTGAAAAACGCCCGACACGTTTTGCAGCGCGCGCTGGCTGCCGTAATCGACGGAAAGATTTTTCAACGTGATAAGCGCGTCGGTCATGCGGCTAATCCAGCACAAGGCGAACGAGCGCAATGAGGATCACCGAAATCCCCGCCGCAACCAGAAGCCGATTTGCCAAAGAGGCGTTGAACATAAATATTTTTCCCAAACTGCGCGTTTTGTTACTTTATAACATCCCGCTTGACTCCTCTATTGTTATAAAGTAACACACCGCCTTCCGCAACCTTTCCATGGAGCATTTCATGAAAAAATTCCTCGCGCTTGTTTTGCTTGCGTTGTCTCTGGCTCCCCTGCCCGCTTTCGCCGACGAAGCGCCCTTGAAAGTCGTCGCCACGTTCAGCATTTTGGGCGATCTGGTCCGGCAGGTCGGCGGCGATGTGGTCGATGTCAAAACGCTCGTCGGCCCCGACGGCGACGCGCATACGTACAAGCCGACGCCCGGAGATTCGAAAGCTTTGGCGGAAGCCGGCCTCGTTTTTGAAAACGGCCTCGGCCTCGAAGGCTGGGTCAACCGGCTGATTACGGCTTCGGGATACAAAGGCGTCATCGTCATCGCCAGCAAAGGCGTCATGCCGCGCCGGATGGACGACGAAGGCAAGATCGTCACCGATCCTCACGCGTGGCAGGATATTTCAAACGCGCGCATCTATGTGAAAAATATCGCAGCGGCTTTGGGCAAGGCGCTTCCCGAAAAAGCGGATGCCTTCGACGCTCGCGCGAAAGCTTACGACGCAGAACTCGCAAAATTGGACGCGTGGGTCAAGGCGGAATTCAAGGAAATTCCCGTCGAACAAAGGAAAATCATCACAAGCCACGACGCTTTCGGCTATTTCGGCGCGGCTTACGGCGTGACTTTTATGGCGCCTCAGGGCATCAGCACAGAAATCGAGCCGACCGCCACGCAAGTGGCGAAACTGATCGACCAAATGAAAGCTGAAAAGGTCAAGCGCGTGTTCTTTGAAAATATGGCGAGCCCAAAACTGATTACGCAGTTGGCGAAAGACGCGGGCGCAGGCGTCGGAGACCCAGTTTATTCCGACGCTCTTTCGCCCACGGACGGCCCCGCAGCGACTTACACCGCCATGCTTCGCCACAACGTGAAGCTTTTCAAGGAAGCGATGCTGTTGAACGGGAAATAAACGGGTCTATCCTGCCTTCCTCTTCGCGTCGCTGCGCATGATGTATCCCTGCTGCAGGATGCCGAGCAAGTTGCTCCATGTCCAGTAAATCACCAATCCCGCGGGCATATGCACCAGCATATAGGTGAAGATCAGCGGCATGAACAGGAACATACGCGCCTGCGATTTATCGGGCGGCTGGGGCGACATTTTTTGCTGCAAAAACATGCTGCATCCCATCAAAATCGGCCACGCGCCGATTTGAAGCGCCGAGGGAAGATGAAGCGGAATCAACCCGAACAGCGTGAGCGCGGAGGTCGGATCGGGCGCCGACATATCGTGAATCCAGCCGAAGAACGGCGCGCCGCGCATTTCGATATTGACGTACAGAACCTTATACAAGGCGAAGAAAATCGGGATTTGGATCAGCGTCGGCACGCAGCCGGATAAGGGGCTGACTTTCTCGCGCTTGTAAAGCTCCATCATCTCCTGGCTTTGGCGGATTTTGTCGTCGGCAAAGCGTTCCTGAATGCGCTTCATTTCCGGCTGAATGGCTTTCATCCTCGACATCGAATGATAGGATTTTTGCGACAGCGGCAGAGTCACGAGCTTCAGCAAAACCGTGAACATCAAAATCGCGATGCCCATGCTTCCGACCGCCTGCGACAGCGCCGTCAAAAGATATAAGAAAGGCCGCGTCAGGAAATAAAACCATCCGAAATCGATCGCGCGGTCAAAATGCGGGATGTCGTATTGCTCGGCATAGAGGTCGAGCAATTTGACCCGCTTCGCTCCGGCAAAAAGATGTGAAACGTGTTCGATGCTGCCGCCCGCCGCTACCGAAACGGGAGCGCCCCGGAAATCGGATTGGAAAAAGCCGTCTTCCGGCTTGGGCGCGCCCGCGCGGTTATAGGCGAATTCCGCGCTCAGGTTTTCGTTCTGCGGCGGGATCATCGCGACCAGCCAGTATTTATCGGTGATGCCGAGCCAGCCGCCCGTGCTGTCTTCAGTTTTCTTTTTCTCCTGAATCAATTTTTTATATTTGTATTCCTCCAGCGTGCCGCCGAGAACGCCAAGCGCGCCCTCATGAACGACGGAACTCGCCAGCGTCTGCGGAACGCCCTGCCGCGCGACGATCCCGAAAGGATACAGCGTCAAGGGCATGGCGCTTTGGTTGACCACGCGGTCGGTGATTGTGAACATCTCGTCCGCATCGACGGCTATCGTCCGATCAAAGGTCACGCCCTGCCCGTTGTTCCACGTCAGGCGAACGGGATGATCGGGCGTCAGTTTTTCGCTGTCGGCTTTCCATCGCGTATCGTCCGAAGGCACGGGTATCGAGACGGAATCCGCAAGCCAGCTGAATTCCGCGTAATAAGCGGCATGGGGCTGGGCAGAACCCGACGGCGACAACAGAACGATCGCGGGCGACGTTTTGTCCTCTTTTTCCCGATAGGCCGTCAACGACAGATCGTCGAATCTCGCGCCCGTCAGATTGATCGATCCGGACAGTTCCGGCGTCTCGATTGCAAGGCGCGGGCTTTCTTTCAGAATCAGATCCCTCTCGCGCAAAGTCTGCGCCGGAACGACGACGGGCGCGGCGGTTTTCTCCGTCTTGGGAACAACGGCTTGCTGCGCCAATTGTTGGACGCGCATCGCCTCCTGCTGGGGCTTTCCGAAAAAGTGCTGAAAGCCGACAAGAATTGCGAAAGAGAGGATGATCGCGAGAAAAACGTTATTGTTCATTTTACCGTGTCATAAATCTGGATTAAGGTTGGGTTGAAGTATCAGGTATTTCAATTGAGGAAAAGCTATAAATGGGGAGAAAATCCGGCTTGTCGAGTCTCTCGAGTCTCATGACCTCTTTTTTACGCGCTTTGATATGGGCTTACAGGCACAGCCTATCCTATTTTTTAGGAGGGCAATGCCGGTTTGTCCCAACATGTTCGGCCTATGCCGACGAAGCCTTGCGCGTGCATGGAGCGGTTAAAGGGACAAAACTGGCGATCAAGCGCTTTTGCCGCTGCCATCCGTGGGGCGGACGGGGATTCGATCCCGTCCCGCGAAAGTAGCGACGCATGGACAGGATGTTTTCCGTAAGATAAAACGAGACATCTTCTTTCTAAACAACGGAGTATTTGGAAGATTTTGATGGGAATAACCTTTAAAAACCGCAAGCTCGACGCGTGGGTTCGTGAAATGGCCGATTTGTGCCAACCTGACTCCCTCGCTTCCTGCAACGGAAGCAAGGAAGAATTTGCGGCGCTGATGAGAGGCCTCGAAGCCTCGGGCGCGGCGATTCCTCTTAAAAAACGCGACGGAAGCACTCTTTTCCGCTCCGATCCCAGCGACGTCGCCCGGGTCGAAGACCGCACCTTCATCAGCACCTCCTCGAAAGACGAAGCCGGGCCTTCGAACAATTGGGAAGCGCCCGAAAATTTGCAAAGAACGATGCGTGGCCTTTACGCGGGATGCATGAAGGGCCGGACGATGTATGTCATCCCTTTTTCGATGGGGCCATTGGAGTCGCCTTTGTCGAGAATCGGCGTGGAAATAACCGACAGTCCCTATGTCGCCGCCCATATGCACATCATGGCGCGCGTCGGCAGCCGTGTGTTGGAACATTTATCGGCGGACGGCGCGTTTATCCCCTGCATGCACTCCACGGGCGAAGGCGCGGGAAGCACTTCGTGGACGTGCGCGCCTCTCGATAAAAAATATATCAGCCATTTTCCCGAGGAAAATCTCATCTGGTCGTACGGCTCCGGCTACGGCGGCAACGCCTTGCTTGGGAAAAAGTGCCTGGCCTTGCGCATCGCGTCCTCGCTGGCGCGGCGCGAAGGCTGGATGGCCGAACACATGCTGCTCCTCCGCCTGACCGATCCCGAAGGCAGGCAGTATCATATCGCGGGCGCTTTTCCTTCCGCCTGCGGCAAAACCAATCTTGCGATGATGACGCCGAAACTTCCGGGCTGGAAAGCCGAATGCCTCGGCGACGATATCGCGTGGATGAGGCAGGGTTCCGACGGAAGGCTTTACGCGATTAATCCGGAATACGGGTTTTTCGGCGTGGCGCCAGGAACTTCCCTCGCGACCAATCCCAACGCGATGGAAACCGTCAAAAGCAACACTCTTTTCACCAACTGCGCCCTGACCGACGACGGCGACGTTTGGTGGGAAGGGATGGACGGGAAAAAACCCGATCATCTCATCGATTGGAAAGGAAAAGACTGGTCTCCCGACAGCCCCGCGCCCGCCGCGCATCCGAACGCGCGATTCACCGCGCCCGCAAGACAATGCCCCATTCTTTGCAAAGATTGGGAGAAACCGGAAGGCGTAGCCCTTGACGCGATTCTTTTCGGCGGACGCCGCGCGCATATCGCGCCTTTGGTCATGCAAGCCCTCGATTGGGATCATGGCGTTTTTCTAGGATCGACGCTGGCTTCGGAAACGACGGCCGCAAACATCGGGGCCGTTGGAAATTTGCGTTACGATCCGATGGCGATGACCCCGTTCTGCGGCTACAATATGGGGGATTATTTCCAGCATTGGCTCGCAATGGGGGACAGTCTTGGGAAAAATGCGCCCGCGATATTCTATGTAAACTGGTTCAGAAAAGGCGAGGACGGCAAATTCCTGTGGCCCGGGTACGGCGACAACAGCCGCGTTTTAAAATGGATTTGCGACCGCGTAGCCGGAAAAGTCGGCGCCGAAAAAACGCCTGTGGGATTGTTGCCGAAAGCGGAAGACCTCGATCTGCGAGGTCTTTCTCTCTCTTCCGAAGATTTGAAAGAACTGTTGAATCCGAAAATCAAGGAAAGACGCGCGGAAATCCCGGGCATCGACGCCCATTTGTCGCGCTTCGGAAACCGCCTGCCGCCCAGATTGCGCAGGCAGTGCGAGATTTTTATCCAAAACGTATCCGGAGAAAAAAGCCGATGAGATCCCTCTTTTCGCTTATCGACGTTTCTTCTTTCAGAACATATCTCCGGCAAATTTCCGGCTGGAGGCGGTTTTTCGCGGCCTTTGTTTTCGGCAGCGTCATGATGCTGACGATGCCGCCTTTCAATTTTTTCCCCTTGCTGTGGATTTGCCTGCCCGCGCTCATAACCTTGCTTCAGGGAACGCAAAATATGAGGCAGGCCTTCGTTGCGGGATGGGGTTTCGCTTTCGGATTTTTTGTCTTCGGCCTTTATTGGATCGCAGCGTCGATGTTCGTCGATATCCGGCAATTCTGGTGGGCGGTGCCGATTTCCGTCGCCGGTTTGCCCGCTTTCTTCGCACTTTATTACGGCATCGCGGCGGTTGTGGCGCGACGCATGGGGCTGTCAGGAATTTCCGGCGCGGTCATTTTCGGCTTGCTGTGGTTTCTGGCCGACTACGCGCGCGGACATTTGCTGACGGGCTTCCCGTGGATTTTGCTCGGCTACGCGTTTTCCGGCGTTTTGCCGGTTTTGCAAATCACGAGCGTCATCGGCATCTACGGCTTGACCCTTCTTACGGCCATCGCGGCTTCCTTGCCCGCCAGCCTCGAAAATAAATCAAAATCCGCGCGCGTTGTTTTCATTTCGAGCCTCGTTTTTTTCGCGGCTTTGGGAGCTTGGGGAGAATTTCGCCTTCAAACCACCGCTTTGGAAACGACGCCCGGCGTGCGTTTGCGCATCGTCCAGCCGAACGTCGATCAGGCGAAAAAATGGAAAAGCAGCGAGCGCGAACGCGGATTCAACGACCTGATCGGTCTTTCGGCGGTCAAGGGCGAAAAGCCGGTCACGGATATTTTCTGGCCGGAAACCGCATCAACTTATTACTTGGGCGAGGACGCTTTGCACCGCGAGCAAATCGCGGAAAACATTCCTTCGTCGGCCAACGTTATTACCGGTGTCATCCGGCGCGATGCGGAGCCGGACGGAACGACGCGTTTTTATAATTCGCTGGTCGTGGTCGACGGCTTGGGGCGTCTGGTCGCGGGATACGACAAGGCGCATCTGGTTCCGTTCGGCGAATTCATGCCCTTGCGCAAATTCATCCCCCTCCGCACGCTGGCCGCCAGCGGGGCGGATTTCACCCCGGGCCCCGGCGTCCGTTCCTTGCGCGTGCTTGGCCTTCCCTTGTTCAGCCCGTTAATCTGCTACGAAGCCATTTTTCCCGGAAACGTCGTCGATCCCAACGACCGTCCCGATTTTATGGTCAATCTGACTAACGACGGCTGGTATGGACATACGACGGGACCCGATCAGCATTTTGCCATCGTGCGCGTGCGGGCTATCGAAGAAGGAATGTCTCTCATCCGCAGCGCCAACACGGGTATTTCCGGCGTTATCGATCCTTTGGGACGCGTTTTAACGAGGCTCGGAATCGGCGAAAAAGGCTTCATCGACAGCGATCTTCCAAAGCCTTTGCCATTAACTGTATTTGCAAAATGGAAAGAAGCGTTTGTTTGGATTATATTTTTCGCGCTTTTTTGCGGCGCACATCCAAAATTACAAAAACTAACGCTCAAAAAAATAATTTATGAAAGAATATATAAATATCTTTTCTTGATTTGAAAAATCAAATACTCTACCTACATTAGCAACAAGAGAAGAAATACAACTCGATTGTGTTCGTTGCGGCAATTTTTCATACGTGGATATTCATATGACTGGCACAGATAAAAAGAAGACCAAGAAAACCAAGCTTCGCTCCGAAAACCCTGATCCTGTCGATATTCATGTCGGATCGCGTTTGCGGATGCGTAGGAATCTTGTCGGCCTGAGTCAGGAACAACTTGGCAAATCCTTGGGCTTGACCTTTCAGCAGATTCAGAAATACGAACGCGGCATCAACCGCATGGGATCGAGCCGCTTGTTCCAGATCGCGAGGACTTTGTCCGTTCCCGTGGCCTATTTCTTCGAGGAAATTCCCGTATCGTTTTCGCTTCCGGCGCAGCCCGCCGGGTTCGCCGATAACGACCAAGCTCCTTTGGAAGGCGCCGGCGGGACGGAGAAGCAAGGCGATTATGACATCCTGCGCCGCCGCGAAACATTGGAATTGATCCGCGCCTACTATCGCATTCAGGACGCCAAGCAGCGCCGCAAAATTTACGAACTTATCCGTTCGATGTCGGACGAAGAATAAATAACTAATACCAGCGGGTCTATAAAGTCCGCCCAGCCGTTTGACATCACTCGCTTCCGTCTCTATGCCAAGATGCTTCGGTTCTTCAACCGCTGCCTTGTTCTTACCGCGCTCACGCAACCGATCGTAACTTCCGCGGGTCACTTCAAGCGTCGGTTGGTATAACCTCAAAACATCCGGTTTACTTTTTCGCTCCCGAACGCGGGATGCGTGGAAACGGTTCCGGCATGGGCGTCGGAAAAGCCCATGTCCGCGATTTTTGTCTTTGAGCGGAAATTTTAGGGCTGGCCGCCGCCTGAACAGGCGGTACGCGCGTCGTTTTATGAAGTTTTCCGGAACCTCCGACAAGAACGGTTCTTGGAAAGCTTCCGGACGGGAACAGCCTAAGCATGGAATAAGTATCCCGCAATCCGTCCTCCGGCCTTTCCCTTTGGCGAAAAACGGTCCGTGGAGAAGCTTTCGGCGGCTGTTGAGTTTCTCGCCGAGGAGTTGATCTCGTCGTTGTAGCTTCCGTCCGCAGGGTGGAAGCGGGAATGACCGGCTGCGGGATGTTCACAGGCGGCGACACGGGCGTTTCTATTCGGGATGCCGTCCGCAGCGGCGACGCTGGCGTTCGGGAAGGCTGCGTCCTCGGCGCGGATGCAGAAACGATCGGCCGCGAAACATTCATAAGCGGCGAAGCAAACGAGATTTCCTGCCTCGGCACGGGCCTTCCCGTCGTTCTCCTGCGGACGGGTTCTTCTTGCGGCGCGGCTTCGAACGACGGCCTTGCGCCCGAAACGGCGGGGGCGACGACGGGCGGAGCCAATTCCGCGCGCGCCGCTTCTTCGATAGTCGCCTGCGGATAGTGCGCGCGCAAAGCCTGCGCGATTTGCCTGAACCTTAAACGCAAGCGTGGCGAAAGAGTCGGGTTCGTGACATAAAGCATCAGTTGGCGTTCGAACGCGCGTACCGGCGGAGGCAGCGCCGACAAAGCCGTGACCGTCGAAATTTCCGGCGTCGAGCGAGGCGGAGCGTTCGGGCTTTGAAGGGAGAGCGCCGTATCGCGCGAAGCCCTATACCGTTGCATAAGCTGGGGCAATTCGTAGAGTTTCGCCTTCACGCCATCGATGATGCCCGTCTCTTCCGGCGTAAACGGCGGTTCTTCGTAAATCGCGTCGAGAAGGCGCTTCGGCCATTCGAAAATGCCGGTACGAACGTGCTCGAACAAGGGCAGGTCGTCCTTGATCGTATGATAAAGATAATTCAAGGGACGGCACAAAACCTCGACGCCCTTCGAGACGCGCATCAGATCGACGGAAGGAAGATCGTGGTGGGGAGAAAGGAAAAAAAGGCGTTCGACGCGGTTTTCGGCGTCGAAAACGACGAAGGAAGACAACGTATCGATATGCGCGGGCGGCTCGACGCGCTGCGGGGAAATCGTGACGGAAATTTCGACGGCCTGCGCGTATAAGGCTCCCGTCAGGGGATAGACGGCTTCGGCGATTTTGTTGCAAAGCGCCTGCGCCTCGATTTCCCAATCCTCGAGCGTCGGCCAATGAAGCAGCAAATCTCGGAAAATACGCCCCGCTCCGGTGCGGAAGGTTACGCTTCCCGGAGCGCGCGCGGCCAGCGCGGCGATGTAGGAAACCAGATCGTCGCTTAACCGCGATTCGCGCGGAACAAAGGCTTCTTCGCCGTTTGGAATTATCGGGGACATTGGCAAATTCTCCCTCCTTTTTAGATGAGCATAGGAAGAAAGGAAATCAATGTTCGGCACACCCTACATTTATTTGGCAAGCAACGGTCCCAAATCTCGCCCGCCCAGAATATGAACATGATAGTGCGGCACTTCCTGATGCGAATGGGAGCCTGCGTTCGAGATGAGCCTGTAGCCGCGCGACGCGAGGTCCGACTCGGCGATCACTTTGCCGAGCGCGCGCTCGAAGCCCACGATTTCCGCATCGGACGCGTTCGAGGCGAAATCGCCGTAGGTCGCGTAAGGCCCTTTGGGAATAACCAGAATATGAACGGGTGTTTTCGGATGGATGTCATTGAACGCAAGCGCGAACTGATCTTCGTAAATTTTTTTGCAGGGAATTTCTCCGCGCAGGATTTTGGCGAAAATATTGTTGGAATCATAGCTCATGCCCGCCCTCCAAAACAGGAAACCTGCGAAAAGGCTACAAAACCCAAGGCTTTTGCACAAGAGCGTTTGGGTCGCCTGTGCTGCAACAAAAAGCGGAAGGATTTCTCCCTCCGTTTTTGAATGCCTCCGGCGGCTCGCCGCGCTTTGCGTCAGGCTGAGGCGAAAATTGTGATTTTTGAGATTTTCGAGTGAGCATCGAAAATCGAGAAAAGCGCAATTTGCAGCCCAGCCTCACGCGCAAGCGTTATCTGGAATAGAATTCGATGACCAAGTTCGGTTCCATCTGCACGGGATAGGGAACGTCGCTCAACGACGGCGTGCGGACGAAGGTTCCCTTCATTTCCTTGTGATCGACCGTGACGTAATCGGGAACTTCGCGCTCGGCGAGTTCGGCCGCCGCTAAAACGACGGCGAACTGCTTGGCTTTCGCGCGCAGTTCGATCGTGTCGCCGTCCTTGACCTGATAGGACGCAATATTGACTCGCTTGCCGTTGACCAGAACGTGGCCGTGGTTGACAAGCTGACGCGCCGCGAAAACCGTAGCGACGAATTTCATGCGATAGACAACGGCATCCAGACGCCTTTCGAGCAATTGGATCAGGATTTCACCGTTGTTGCCCTTGCGGCGCATGGCTTCCTGATAATAGCGGCGGAACTGGCGTTCGCCGATGTTGCCGTAATACCCGCGCAGTTTTTGCTTCGCGTGGAGCTGGACTCCGTAGTCGGAAAGCTTCGTGCGGCGCTGGCCGTGCTGGCCCGGGCGGTAATCGCGCTTGTTGAGCGGGCTTTTGGGACGGCCCCAGATGTTGACGCTCAAACGGCGGTCGATTTTATGTTTTGATTCAAGGCGCTTTGTCATGTGTTATCCTTTTTTAAGAAGTGGTCGCGACTACTCTGCGGTACGCTGGCTTCGCCAGCTCCCCGCAACCGTGACTGCTCCTGTTGTCCCGATAGTTTTCCAAAACCTTTTTGGAAACGGGTTAACCCATTTAGGGTTAAACGCTTTCTCGGGAAGAGGCGCGGGTTATAGGCGAAATCGGCACGAAAAGTCAAATAGGTGCGATTCAGCCCAGATTCGCTTCCGGCAGAATGGCTTCCATCAGGGCTTTATATATTGGCGCCATTTCTTCAGGCTTGGAAGAGGCAAACACAACCCCATCGAACCGCTCGGACGAAGTGTCGGAATAAACACTCACTTTTGCTTTTCCGGCGGAATGATTATTTACCCATTTTAGAATCTTCTCTTCAGCATCGTCCCATTTATGGGAAAGGGTTCCCCCGTTAATAAGATCAATATTTATGCTACAATTGCTAAGAGAAACATAACTGAGCTTAACTTGCTTTATCTGATTTAACGGAATTTGAATATTACAAACCTCTCGCACAACTTTGACAAAAAGATTTCCGGCTTCCTCCTCATTCAAAGTGATTCTCATATCAAATCTCCTTTCAATATTATTTGGTTCGTATCTTACTCAAAAACACGCCTAAAAATTTCTACTTGAATTCCTACAACTTTTTTTCTCAACAAACAATTTGGAATTATGGTTAATTTGCCGGAAAAGTGCCGATCAGCCAGCCCATAATTTCTCTAACGACTTCCGGCCAAGAGGCATCCACCATCACGCCGTGAGGAACGCCGCGAAGGACTTTGCTTTGGCCTTTCCAGAATTGGGCTTCGTACCTGCACTCGAATTCCGGAACGAACGCATCCTCGTCGCCGCCGAGCGCGAGCGTCGGCACACGCGTTTTCGGAATCCTGAAATCGGGCCAGCTTGCTTCCAGCAAAACGCGCGAGGATTCGCGTTGAAGGGGTTGAAACGGTTCGTCCGTTTTCTCGGCCCCTTTTTTATCGCTGAAAAAGGCGTTTTTGATCACGCGCATGTCGGCGTGGGCAGGCCCCATCGTCATGAGCAAGCTTAACTGCAAAGCCAAGACGGGGCTGCGCGTCGCAACGTGATGCATCGAGCCTTGAAGCCCCAAAAGAGACGGCGACGAGAGAAGCACGAGCCCGTTAACCGGATGGTCGAGCGCAAATTTCTGCGCGAGGTAGCCGCCCAGCGAATGCCCGATAAGAACGGGCGCGGTTTTGAAAAGCTTCGTTCCCGCTTCGATATCCTCGAGGTAATCCGCGATGCCGAAACTGTCGATTTTTTCGATGCCTTCGCTCTGGCCGTGGCCGCGCAAGGAAATCGCCGCGCCGTGCCAGCCCGCGTGGCAAAAGACCGGAAGAAAAAACTTATTCCAGACCGCTGCTCCGCAATAAGAGCCGTGGATGAACAAAAGCGGCGGCTTGCCGTTTGGAGAACCAAAAGAAATAACTTCCATTTCAGGGAACTTTCAGATCGGGCGGGAAGAAAATCGCGTAGAGGGAACTGCATTCTAGGGCGAGGTTTTAATTTAGCAAGCTTGAGGCGAAAATTGTGATTTTCTGAATTTTTGCGTGGAGCGTGCCGGAGCGCACGTGATCAGCAAAAATTCAGAAAAGCGCGATTTGCAGCCCAAGATCGCTAAATTGAACCCTCGTTTAAAGACTCTTCAGCTACCTGTTTCGCGCGGATATAGTCCGTCTTGCCCGAACCAAGCAACGGAATCTGATCGACCTTGACAAGCTTGCGCGGCATCGACAGTTCCGTAAGGCCGTACGAACGGATTTGCTCGGCCAACGCGCCGAGAGTTACGTCATCGGATTCCGTCAGAAGGACGACCATTTCCCCCTTGCGCTCGTGCGGCACGCTCACGGCGACGTGGCGCGCGGCAGGCCACAGCGCGCAGACGACGGCTTCGATCGCGCCCAACGGGATCATCTCGCCCGCGACTTTCGCAAACCGCTTCGTGCGGCCGAGAATCGTGATAAAACCGTCCTCGTCGATCGAAACGACGTCGCCCGTGTTGTACCAGCCGTCTTCCGGCGGCTGGATGACGCCGGGCTTTTCGGCTTTGACGTAGCCCAGCATCACGTTGATGCCGCGAACGACCAGTTCGGCGCCGTTCTTGATCCCTTCGACCGGATGCAGCTTCACGTCGATGCAGGAAAGAGCGCGCCCTATGGTTCCCGCCTTGTAGTACATGGGGGAATTGACGCTGATGACCGGCGAGGCTTCGGTCGTTCCGTAGCCTTCGAAAAGACGCACGCCGAACTTTTCGGCCCAGACGCGCCGCGTTTCGGGCTTGATCTTTTCCGCGCCGCCGATGACGAAGCGCAGAAAATAAAAATCATGCGGCGTCGCGTTTTTCTCATAGTTGGCGAGAAACGTGTCCGTTCCCAGAAGAAGCGTCGAGCCTGTATCGTAAACCAGCTCCGGAATGTCGTGATAGCGGAGCGGCGACGGGAACAAAAACGCCCGCGTGCCCATGAACAACGGCATGAAGAAGCCGAGCGTCAGCCCGAAGGAATGGAACATCGGCAGGCACGCGAACGCGCTGTCGCGCGGCGTGAATCCTATCCGCACCGCCGTTTGGATTCCGTTGGCAACGATGTTGATGTGGCTCAACATGACGCCTTTGGGCTTTCCTTCCGTGCCGGAGGTGAAAAGCATCAAAGCGGGCGCTTTCGCGTCTTTGGAAAGGCCGCAGGCGGCGATCGAGACGGGCAGATGCGCCTTGGCGCATCCGATCAAACGATCGAGGCTTGTCAAAGAACACAGTGCGTCTTCAAGATAAAGGACTTTTATCTTTTCCTTTTCCAAAGCCTCGACGATGGGCGCGAGATGTTGCGCGTCGACGAAAGCGCGCAAGGCTATAACCGTTCTTACCTGCGCCATCTGGCACGCCTGCACGATGCGCACGGGACCTGAGGTGAAATTGACCATCGCCACGACGCGGTCCAGCGCCTGAACGGCGAAGATCGTCGTCGCGTTCGGGATGCCGTTGGGCATCATGATGCCGATGCATTTTTCCGATCTGTTTGTCGCGCGAGCGATCCCGCGCGCCAGAGAGAAAAATCTTGCGACGAACGCGTCGTGCGTCAGGGGTTTGCGCGCGGCGTCTTCCAGAATGACGTTGCACCCTCCGCGCACGCTGCGCGTTTCGAGCAACTGGCGTAGCATTGTCGTATAGGAAACTCCTTCGATCATCGTGCGTTCCATCAGATCGTACATCGCGGTTCCCGCGACCTTGCGGCGCTTGTGGCCTTTGACTTCCTCAGGCAACGACAAGCGCGTGGGCGGAAGAATCGTGAGCGTAAACTTGGGGAAAAGCCTGCGCCTGACGACGCCGCCGAGCGCCGAAAACAGGCTGTACTGCGGACCGTCTATTTTGATGGGAAGGATTTCGGCTCCGGCTTTATCCGCTATCATGCCCGGGCTTTCGTAGACCTTCATCAGCCCTCCCGTCGTCGTCAGGCGGCCTTCCGGGAAGATCATGCATTTCCGCCCCTGTTTAAGGGCATCGACCATTTTCTTCGCCGTCATCGGGTTTGCCTGATCGAGCGAGAAATCTTCTCCGACGTGCCAATAGGGCTTCAGCCACCAACGCTGCGCGAGCTGCGCCTGCGTCGCGAACAAGATGCGCCCCGGCAGAAAAGCCGACAAAAGGACGGCGTCGATGATCGAAACGTGGTTGGCGACGATCAGAACCCTGTCTCCCGCTTTACGGAAATTTTCGAGCCCGCGCACCTCGACGCGGAAGCAAAGGCGCAAGAAAAGGCGAACGAGAAAAAACGGAAGGGTTTTACGGAGATAATCGGAAATTCTGGCGTTCATAAGCATACCCTATAGTGAGGGAGGGGGGACGGGCAGTTTGCCTCTTTGAGCGGCTTTGATAAAGATTATTCTTTAGTTGTGTCTTTGGCGGCGACCAGACAATCCCCCGTATGGGCAAACGGACAGGAACGCATCGTGATTTTATCGCAATAAGCGCAAAGAGCCTGCCGGAAGGGCACGGTTAAATGATTGCGCTCGACGGCGAATCCTCGGTCGCGGAAAGACTGGAAAACCCGCGAAAGCGTTTCCGGCTTGATGCCCAGATACGCGGCAATCAGCGATTTATCGAAGGGCAGCACGATATCCTTCCCTTCGGGATTCGCGCTGAACCGGAGTTGAAGCAAAAAGCGCCCGACGCGCTGCTCTGCGTTGTGGAGGGTCAGTTGCTCGATGTGATCGCGCAGTTCCTGGCAGCGCCGCGACGACGCCGCCAGCATATTGGCCGTGAAAACGGCGGAATGTTCGAAGGCGCTTTGCACCGCGCCAGGCGCTAACGTCAAAAGATGAACCGGCGTCAATGCCTGAAGGTTTATCGGGCTGATGTCCGTCAAAATTTCCGACGCGGATTCGGACAGAAAATCGCCGCGGCGGAAGAGTTGCAGGATGGCTTCCTGCCCTTCGGCATTGCCTTTGCTGGCGCCGCACCATCCCTCCAGCATGACATAGACGCGGGAAATCCGTTCGCCCTGAGCCAAAAAGATCGTGCCTTTCTGGTATTGCGCCGCGTGCGCCGAGGACATCAGGTCGCGCAAAACGGAAGCCTCGACGCCTTGAAAGATGGGGAGCGAGGCGAAGTCTTTTCCGATAGTCAAAGCGAAGGGCAATGTGTAATTCATCAATTTCCCTCGTTGCTTCGCATAACTCCGCAGTCAAAATAATTGATCTGGCTCAAGGGCGCATGATGTCGGTATGCAGGAAAGATGTCAAACGCTTTGATCCTTTTTCCTCATCGCTGTTTGGCAAAAATGGTTTTTGGCTTGCGCGGCATTAATCATACTGGTACGACCTGAAAAATGCCGCATGACCTCAGAGATCGTATTTCAAGCTGGAAAGACAGGGGCTTGGGGCTTTTGACGGCCGAACGGATTCGCGCTTTTGGCGTCGTTTGGATTATTTTCGCGGTTCCCGTCTATTTTATCGATCTGATGCATCAAACGGCCGTCGGGCTGTCGGACGGAAAAGGGCGTCCTTTCGGAGACGATTTCATCAACTATTGGTCTGCGGCGAAGCTTGCGTTCATGGGGCGGAGCGCCGACGTTTATAACTGGGAAAGTTTTCATGAATTCGAAGCGGACGTCACGCACGGGCTTATAGGCTCTTTTCATTACAGTTATCCGCCCATTTTGTTGTTTTTGACTTTTCCTCTTGTTTTTCTTCCGTTCGTTCCGGCGCTGTTCGCCTGGCTTGCGGCGACGTGGGCGGCTTTTTACGGCGCCTTGCGGCTGGCGAGGCCTAAAGCCCACGGATTGCTGCTCTCTCTGGCGATACCCGCCGTTCTTTGGAACGCGGTCAACGGGCAAAACGGCATGTTGCTCGCCGCGCTGATGGGCGGCGGATTGACGCTTTTGCCGACGCGCCCGATCGTCGCGGGCGTTCTGTTTGGAATAATGTCGTTCAAGCCCCAGTTGGGAATCCTCATTCCCGTCGCGCTTATCGCGGGAAAGTATTGGCGAACCTTTATCGCGGCATCGTTGACCGTTCTCGCGCTTATTGCATTGAGCTTGGCCTTTTATGGCGCGAACGTATGGGGGCTTTATTTCCAAAACGCGAACGTTCTCCGCGAAGTCATTCTGGAGCGAAGCGGCGCGGCGCAATGGTATAGATTTGTGTCGGTCTTTATTACAGCGCGGCAAATGGGGCTTGGCATCGTTCCGGCTTACGTCGTTCAGGGGGTCGTCGGAATTTTTGCCGCAGGGATCGTTATTCGTCTTTGGCGGCTTCCAGTTTCCCATGACATTCGATGCGCGGCGCTGGTGCTTTGCACGCTTTTAGCGACGCCTTACGCGCACGATTACGATTTTGTCGTCATGGCTTTCGTCGTAGTTTGGCTCGACCGGGCATACAGAGACGCAAAATTTGCCAACATGCTTCTTCTGCTGTTGCCCATCCTGTCGACGGCTATCGGGTATCGGACGGGGTGGTATTTAGGCCCCTTTATGCTGCTCCCTGCGATCGGGTTGATTCTGAGGATGCGCAAAACGGGTGTGGTTTACAGACGCGCAATGCCCTAAGATGAAATTATGAAAACATCATCGCGGCACAGACATCTGAAGCCCGTCAAGACCGGCCACAAGCCCAAACGAAACGCTCCAAAAAGTTTGGTTCCCCGCGAACGGGAAGAAAGCACGCGCGTCGTCGGCGTGATAGCGAAAGAAGGCAAAGGCTGGCGCATCCAATCGACCAACCGGCGCGAACGCGGCGATTACGCGCTGCACGTCAAACCTGGTTTTCATCTCGAAGAAGGCCAGATCGCGGTCGCCGAAAAAATTTCTGGCCGCCGGTGGCGCCTGCGCGAAGCGAAACTGATCGACGTTTTAGGAAATATCGACTCGCCGCGCGCGGTTAGCCTGATCGCCATTGCCACACATGAAATTCCGGACGAATTTCCCGAAGAATCCGTCGCCGAGGCCGAAGCGGCCAAGCCGGTGACTTTGGAAAACCGAGCGGATTTGCGGCAAATTCCCCTCGTCACGATCGACGGCGCGGACGCCCGCGATTTCGACGACGCTGTTTTTGCGGAAAAAGACGGGGAAGGCTGGCATTTGATCGTCGCCATCGCCGACGTCGCGCATTACGTCAAACCGGGCAGTATGCTTGATAAAATCGCTTTTGAGCGCGGAAATTCGACTTATTTTCCCGACCGCGTCGTGCCGATGCTGCCCGAGGCTTTGAGCAACGAGTTGTGCTCGCTGAAACCGCACGTCGATCGCGCCTGTCTCGCGGCGCATTTGTGGATCGACAAGGCTGGCGAACTGACGAAGTGGAAATTCGCGCGCGGAGTCATGAAATCCCACGCGCGGCTGACGTATGAACAGGCGCAGGCCGCCAAAGACGGCCTTCCCGACGAAACGACGCGGCCTTTAATGGACAATGTCATCACTCCTCTTTATGGCGCGTTTCTCTGTTTGCTCCACGCGCGGGGAAAACGCGGGACGCTGGAACTTGATCTGCCCGAACGCAAGGTCGAGATCGAAGGCGGCAAAGTCAAATCGATCAAAATCCGCGAACGGCTGGACAGCCATCGCCTGATCGAGGAATTTATGATTACGGCCAATGTCGCCGCAGCCGCGGAGCTTGAAGGTAAGGGGAAAACATGCCTCTATCGCATCCACGACAGGCCGACGGAAATGAAACTGGAAGGCTTGCGGGATTTTCTTGATACGCTGGGCATCAGCCTCGTGCCGGGGAAACAGCTGCATCCCCGTTTTCTGACGCAGATTCTGGAAAACGCCGCCGGAACGCCCCACGCGCAGGTTGTCAACGAGATGATGCTGCGCAGCCAGTCTCAGGCCGTCTATAGCCCCGAAAATATCGGGCATTTCGGTTTGGCCTTGGCCAAGTACGCGCATTTCACCTCTCCCATCCGAAGATACGCCGATTTGATCGTGCATCGCGGGCTTATCCGCGTATGCAAGCTTGGCGGCGACGGTTTGACGGAACGCGAGATCGAAGGGTTAGAGGACATCGCCGGTCATATTTCGACAACCGAACGGCGCTCCGCCGCGGCGGAGCGTGATGCCGTCGACAGGTTTATCACTTTGTTTATGGCCGACCGCGTAGGATCGACCTTTCCGGCGCGCATCAGCGGCGTGGCGCGGTTCGGGCTTTTCGCGCGGCTGGACGAAACGGGAGCCGACGGGATTATTCCGATGAACGCCCTGCCCGATGATTATTATATCCACGACGAAAAGCGGCAGGCTTTAGTCGGACGGCGAACGAAGAAGGTTTATCAATTGGCGCAGCCGGTTTTGGTCCGGCTGACCCAAGCCGACCGCCTGACTGGCAGCATGGCGATGACCATCGTCGGAGACGAGAAATCGGGCGCAAAATCTCCGGTAAAAAATAAGGCCTCGAATCGTCCGCCGCACCGGAGATAATCCCTAATTTTTTCTTAACGAGAAGCCAAAATGCACCACTTATCGGCCTTGCGCCGCCCTTCTTATGTAAGGGCTTGGATTCTTGGCAACTATCCGTTAGACAAAGAGAGATTCGGGCGATAGATTCAATCCCTCGCAGTTACCAACTAATGTCGCAGTCGCGGCAAACAAAAGGTGATGCACGATGTCGATCCATGACATGAAAATATCAGGTTTCTTCCTTGCCGCTTTTGCAGCGTTCGCGCTGGCGACGGCCCCCGTCTGGGCAAAAGACGCTCCGGACGGCTTGACGCAAGTCGTCAGCGAGGCGCCTTCCGATTCCTTTGGATCGTCCGATCCCTCGCTGGCCATGGCGACGGCAAGCACCGGCGCGGACAGCCTCGCCAATTTCGGCGCATCCAGCGGAACTATCGTCGGCAACCGCGCGCTGGCTTTACGCGACGAAGTGGCGCACTTGCGCGATTCCGTCAATTTAAACTCGAATGAATTCGCCATTCTGCGCACCAGCGGCACGGCTGGCGCGGTTCAATATCACAGCACCGTCGCGGCCATCATCGCCCGCTTGCAGAACGGCACGACCAAAGGCAATCCGATCCTGTTGCGCCAATGGGAGGAAGCCGACGCCTGTCTGGGCGAAGTCACCTCTTCTTTGAACAAGCTTAACTCCCTGCAAATCGCCGTCGATTCCGACGCTTCGGTCGCGTCTTATTTGCTGGGATCGATTCAGGCCGCTTTTGACTTGTCCGGCGCGGTCGACGAAGATTACGACCAATTGAAGATACTGCACGACGAAGTCAGCCGCTTGGTCGTTCAGCTCGATTACCTGCGGAACCAGACAACCGCCGACATCGAGCGCCAATCCAACTATCTGACAACGGAACGCGCCAACATTCAGGCGCTGGCCTTCGCCATCAGCCGCGGCGAGATGCTTGGAAACAGTCTGGCCAACCGCCCGGTCGTCGTGAATCCTCCGCCGGTCGTGGGGATTCCGAACACTCAGGCTCCCGCGCCGCAAGCCGCTCCGATGTCTTCCGTAACGGGCGCGTCTCTCGACGAGGCCGCCCCTCCGCGCGAGACGATGCAGGATAACGACATCGGCGTTGCGCCGGCTTCCGGCAACTTCAGCATCGGAAACGCGCCGTCTGTCGGGCATCTTTTGGTTTTGATCCGCTTCAATCAGCCCGATGTCGAGTACGAGCAGCAGCTGTCGCAAGCCGTCGGCATGGCGATGGAACGCCGTCCCGACGCCGATTTCTCCATTGTCGCCATTTCGCCGTCGAGCGGCGATCCCGCGACTTTGGCCGAACAGAAGCAGATTGCGAAGAGAAACGCGGACGAAGTCAAGCGTGCGCTCGTCAGGCTGGGCCTCTCTCCGTCGCATATCGCGCTGACTCATGCGGAAAGCAAAACGGCTCAATCGCCCGAAGTTCATATTTATATTCGCTAAGCAAAGTTACGGCAGGAATCTTTGGGCCGCCGGCGCGGAGGGCGCTCGGGGAATGATTATTTGCGCGCTTTCGGCTCTCGCGGCAGGTGCCGGATGCTGGGCCAAAGGAACGACGGGAACATTCGGAATAAATCTTTCCGCGCGCAGCGCCGGGGGCGCTGCGGAGACAACGGGAAACTGCGGAACGAATCTTTCGATTGGCAGCACATAAGGGGGCTGCGGCGTTTTTTGAACCAGCGGAAGTTCGGGAACATATGGATCAAAAGGCTGCGCCGGAAAAACTTCATCGGCATGGGGGATAAATCTTTGCGCCATCTCGAAGCTTGCCGCGTCCGGAAAGTAGGCTCCTGCGGGAGGCATGGCGTCTTCCGCCGATGCCGCGTTCAGACATAAAACGGCGACTGAAAAAACAAGCGCCGAAATAAGAACTCTCGAATTCATAGCGGCTACATGGAAATGATGTCAGCCAGATACCGGATAGCTTCGTCGAAGTCGTTCGCCGGCAGGCATTTGGGATTGGGGATATTAAAATGATCGGAAAGCTTGCGTTCGATGCGAAATTCGCTTTGGCCGGAGTGATGGGAGATATACGAGATCATCGCGGAGATCGACGTTCGTTGGTTGGCGCTAAGGAAAGACTCCGACGGACGGACAATCGTATGGTGTTGCATCCATCGATGCGACACGACCGACCCGCCGTTTTCCTGCACGGATTCGCCGGAAGAGATTTCTGAGTTTTCAGGCTCACTCTCGGAATGAAATTTCTCGCGCATCATAATGTCTCCAAGAAATACTCTCTATCATAAATAAATGGGATCGTTTTCTCCCCCCACTATACCTACCAATAAACAGCAATTAAATACCAAAAAATGGTTGCAAGAAATTATTTTCATCGTTATAAATCGTTAACGATTGGTAAATATTGGTTTAAATAGCTAAAAAAAGAAGAAAAGCGATGAAAGTAATCAAGTTCTTGCATAAGACTACCCCAAAACGGTAACAATGTACCCATATTAAGTTTTGTTTGTGCGAGAAAAAGTGTTTTTAGTTTTTTTTGGGTCTACTCGGTGATTGGATATGATGACTGCAGCGCAACTTAGGGCCGCGCGGGGCCTTCTGGATTGGAGCCGGAGCGACTTATCCAAAGTCTCGAAGGTGTCTCAGGAAACGATTAAAAATATCGAACACGGAATTTTCCGCCCGCAGGAAACGACGGAAGAAGCGATCATAAGGGCCTTCGCTGCGCACGGCGTGGAGTTTACGGAAAACGAAGGGGTGCGGAAAAACCAGAATAAGGTTTTTGTTTACAAGGGCGAAAAAGGATTTAAAGATTTTCTGGACGACGTGTACGAAGCCGCCGTCAAGCAACGCGACGGGACGGATGGCGGAGGAAAGCAGATTTGCTTAAGCAATGTCGACGACCGGTTTTTTATAAAACATTTGTATGAATATTCGTTGCTGCATGCTAAGCGCATGGGCGAGCTGGGAGATAAGGTTAAGGTTCGGATTCTTGTTAAAGATACCGCTGCGCTCAAGATTCCTGGGAAAGATTACAGGGAATATAAAGTTCAAACGGGAATAGTTGACGGGAACGTGCCTTTTTACGTATATGGCGACAAATTGGGAATCCTTATATTCGAGGAAAATAAGGAACCCCAAATCGTGGTTGTTTCTTCGGGCTTGGTGGCCAAGGCATACAGAGAACAGTTTAATGTTTTGTGGAAGAACGCAAAACCTTTAATAGACTCCCGCGATTAGTTTACGGGAAAGCATAGGAACTTATGAGCATCGAACAAAAAAAGATCAGGCGACCGAAAGAATATACGCTTCGTTTGGCGGAGAGAGAAGATTTGCCGACCGTTGAACGGTATATGAAGGATCCGTCGCGCCCATCGACGGTTTTTAACCGCACACGCAAGGCTTTTCAAACGGCTATCGATAACGAGCTTTTCTGGCTGCTTACCGATCCGTACGGAAACATCAATACGACGGCTGCCGTCCATATTATTCCCGTGAAAGCGGATATCGGATCGACTTTCTCGAATGCCGAGCCGCGGCATGCGTCTTTAGACATCAATTTCGCCGAAGTTGGCACGCTATGGAGAAAAGGAAACGCGCCCGCGGGATTCTGCCTCGAGCTTATGTACAGCGCATGCACCTTGCAGACCTATTTAAAAGCGAACGATCTTTCCATCAGTTGTCTTGTCACCCAGATTGTCGCCGATAATGAACATGGGCTCGATAAATTCCGGGCGTTTGGGCAAGGATGGGAATCCTATCTTCCCAGACTGGCTTTCACGGAGCAATTTCAGAAAACGATTCCCGATCAGGAAAGCCGGGACATGAAGCTCTCGATGTTCTCCGCTTCCGTTAAAACCTCTTTGCCGAGCGCCGCGCGTTGCCTGCTGGGGGTTAAGCCTTCCAAGTTTTCACTCGCGACCCAAAGCCGCAATGTCATCAGGGCCTACGACTTTAGATCTAAAGGCCCCGTCAGCATCGATCTTCAATCAACCAATCTGCTCTCCACGGCGCAGGAAATCGTTCGGTTGAATAAAACATCCCCCCTCGATAAGATCGGAAGGGAAACCCCTTGGCTCTCGGCCAAAAGGTTGTTTCTCGAAAAAGTTCCCTACGCAACCGTTCCCTTGCATAAAACGAGAAAAACACGTTTGGAACAAACTCGAGCCGCGATTTCCTGTTAACGCCCATACCGCATTGGGTTTCTCGATGAACGATCGGAAAGACCTGAAACGAAAAGGCTGGATCGTCGGCATTTTTTTTGCCGTGTTTTTTTCGATATCTCCGGCCTGCGCTTCCTCCTTTATCGAGCGCGCGGTGCAAATGTTGCAGGGCGGAGGGTCGGAAACGGCGCCGCTTCCCGCTTCCGCCGAAGTCGCGTTTTCTCCCGACGGGGGCGCGACCGATCTGGTGGTCAAGGCGATCGGGGCGGCCAAGCAAAGCGTCCGCGTCGCCGCGTATTCCTTCACCTCGCGCCCCATCGCATCCGCCCTCGCCGAGGCGCATCGGTCGGGCGTCGATGTCGAGGTTGTCGTCGATCACGACCAAATTCAAAAAGACAGCCATTCGGTCGTGGCTTTTCTCGTTTCGGAGAAAATTCCCGTGCGCATCGATATTGTCCACACGCTCCAGCACGACAAATACATGATTATCGACGGCAAGACGGTCGAGACGGGATCATTCAACTATTCCGCCGCCGCCGAACATAACAATTCCGAAAACGTCCTTGTTTTGTGGGACGACCCGAAGCTGGCCGATCTTTACTCCGGCAACTGGAAAAGTCTTTGGGATCAGGCGGAGCCTTATAACGGGCAATAAACGGATTAATAACATATGAAAGTAATTATGATATTGAAAAAGGCAGGTTTTTTTATACACTAGGCCCATATTTTCATTATAGGAGAATGATAATGTCGACTAATTTATTGCGTGATTTTTGCCGCGGCAGTTTGGAACTCCTCGGTGTTTGGTACAATGACACGTACGGCGATAAAGATATATCCAAGACAGGATATCACACGCGCATTGCCGTTGACCTTAGCGGAAATCAGAGTTCCGTAGAGGAATCTATCTATGAAAATGGTAAAATTGTTTTCCGCTATAGCCAAGTCAGCGATACCGATAATAAAAAACCATTCTCTTGGACTCTTACTGAATATGGTCCAAATTCGAACTTGAACAAAAAAAATATGACGAATTATAAAACCGGGTATGATACGTTTTGGGCAGCCAATAGACATTTCTTGTATCGCGGCAATTCCACGCACGAGGACAATTTTATCTATGAGCCTGTTTACGACGGCGACACCTTTGGAAAAAAGGATAGCCCGTTAAACGGACAAACTCTTCTTTCTCAACGCGACCGGCTGATCGAGAATTTGTTTCAGGAACATATTCATACTCCTGAAATGCCTTCTCTCGATTACTTCAACAGAAGAAGGAAGATTCTCGACTCCTCGTCTTTGGTCGAAGGGCTTCTCGATAAAGAAAAAAGGGTTCGCGCCAAAGCTGAAAATGGAACTTTTTCCTTCATTCAAATCAATGGCAGAAGCAAAAGAGAAGTTTCGTTTGAAAGTTATAGAAAATTGAAGAGCAATCCCATTTTCTCAAAACCGATAGTGCCGTTCGTGCGGTAAGATAAAAGCGCTTAAGCATTCTCGCGCCTGACTGGCGCGCCCTAGCAGATTGGCTTCTCCTGTCACTCACCCGAGCGGAGAATATTTTGCGAACAAAATTTCGTTCCTCGGGTGAGTGACAGGCTCGCCCTGACTTCGCAATAAATTTTGTTTTTTTACGCGTCCGCGTACACGTGCGCGGACGCTTTTTGAATTGCTCGTCATCGACCTGCTCTACGCAGTTCGAACACTGATAGGGGCACTTAACAGAAACGGGGCAAGATGCCCCGCTTCTGTTAATTGGCGCGCCCTAGCAGATTCGAACTGCTGACCTGCCGCTTAGAAGGCGGCTGCTCTATCCAACTGAGCTAAGGGCGCTTTCTGAATAGTGTCGCGTAAGGAAGCTAATAATTGGTTAGTTCCTGTTTTTTCCCGGTTTAGTCAAGCGGAAACCGGCGCGCCGCCGGAGGCCTTTTCAAGGATTTGATCCCCTTACAGCCTGACCCACGTCAACTCGTGCTTGTTGTTGTGCAGATGCACAATCCGCGAGCCGGGGATAACGGCAAATTGGCGCATCGTTTCGAAATCGGTCTCGCCCTGAAATTTAATTGTGCAGACGAAATGGCTGACGTTTCCCTCGGCCAGCCATTTCTGCACCATAGCCAGAAGCCTTTTGGGATAGCAAATAACGTCCGAAAACAGCCAATCGACGGCCCCTATCGTTTTTGGATCGAGCGCAAACGCGCTTTCGCTACGATATTCGACGTTCGGAAGGCTTGAAATTTTCTGGTCGAGAGGAGCCTTATCGACGCTGAGGACGCGCGCGCCGAGTTGTTGCAAAACCCATGTCCAACCGCCCGGACACGCGCCGAGATCGAGGCAGAATTCGCCTGGCTTTGGATGCTCTCCCAAAACCGTGAACGCTTCCCACAGTTTAAGATACGCGCGGCTTGGCGAGCCGATATGGTTTTCGACAAACTGCACCTCGCCGTTGGGAAACGCGCTAGAGCATTTGGACGAAGCCAGAAGCGTGTTCGCGTCAACAAGCGTCCACGAGCCGAGCGGCGCTTTGGGCGCTTCCGTCCCGAAAACAAGCGGCTTTGCCGAAATCTTCGGCAATTTTTCGGCGATCAGTGCGGCGCGGCGATGATGCGCGAAAGAATAAAGCGTCCAATTGCGTTGAATCGCGCGCAGCTTCTTGGCGGCGTCTCCTATCGATTCAATCGGGATGAACGCCGGATTGAGCCACGCATTCGAAGCCCACGCCGCGGGCTTGCGCGTATTTTTCGCCAGAACCAGATGATCGTATGTTTTGATGACTCTATCGCCTAATTCCTTCTGAAGATCGGCAACGAAGCCTTGCGGCGCAAGATAGGCCACGAGATTCTCCGTCTCAGGCAAATCGTCGGAAGGATCGGGATGTTCGGGCGTTTTATTCATCGCGCGTCAGGCCACGCAGCGCGCGAAACCTTCGCGCAAGGCGCGTTCATCGAGATTGCGCCCGATGAAAACAAGGCGACTTGCGCGGTGTTCGCCTTTATTCCATGGCTGCATATTCGTGCCGTCCATCATCATATGCACGCCCTGAATGACAAGCCGCCGTTCGCTTCCCAGAAGATCGAGAATGCCTTTATAACGAAGCAAATCCTGCCCTTTTTGCGCGCGGAGGTCCGTGATCCATTGTTCGAATTTCGCGGGGTCGAGGGGATTGGATGAAATCAGGGACAGGCTTGAAATCGCGCTGTCGTGCTTGGGATTAGGTTCATCGTGATGAGGGTGCCCGCAACCGCAATGCGCGCCGCATTGGTGATCGTGGTCTTCCTCTTCGCCTTTCAGAAAATCGGGGTCGCGTTTGAGAATTTCGTTGAGATCGAAACTGCCGAGGCCGAGGACTTGATCGAGGGCTACGTCGCATTTCGTCGTGCGGATAATCTTGGCGTAACGGTTGATGCCGCGTATCGAGGATTCGATGCGCGCCAACTCCGCTTCATCAACGAGATCGGCCTTGTTCAGCAAAAGTACGTCGGCGAAAGCGATCTGGTCTTCGGCTTCTTTAGAATCTTTGAGCCGCAAAGGAATGTGCTTCGCGTCTACGACGGTTACGACGCTATCGAGTTTTGTTTTCGCCGCCACATCTTCGTCGGCGAAAAACGTTTGCGCGACGGGCGCGGGATCGGCAAGGCCCGTCGTTTCGATCAATATGCCGTCGAAAGCCGAAACGCGCTTCATCAATCCGGTTATGACGCGGATCAAATCTCCGCGCACGGTGCAGCAGATGCAGCCGTTGTTCATCTCATATATTTCTTCATCCGCGCCGACGATGAGCGCTCCGTCGATGCCTATCTCGCCGTATTCGTTGACGATAACGGCGTATTTTTTGCCGTGCGGCTCGGACAAAATGCGGTTAAGCAGCGTGGTTTTTCCCGCGCCCAGATAGCCTGTCAGAACGGTTACGGGAATTTGGGGCATGAGGGTTCTTCTTTCATTTGTTCTAAAGCGCGGGAATTATACATACGCAAAGCCAGAGTTAAAGCTTTCCGTGGAAAAAACACGTGTTTTCAAGATGTTTTACCCGCAAAATACAAAAAACCCCTTGCTTTCCAGCCTTCAAAAGCCTAGAAAACGCTCCGCCTTGGGGATTGTCCCTTTGGCAGATTTAAAACTCACGCATGTTTGGCTCGCGCAGTAAATCCTGCGATGCGCCGTCCGGTGTGGGGTCGCAGTCACGGTTGCGGGAAGCCAACGGAGTTGGCGTACCGCAGAGTAGTCGCGACCAACCATACAACTACATGCGGCGGATCAACCGGAGAAGGAAGTTAATTATGACGATGCCCATCGTTTCTCTGCGGCAATTGTTCGAGGCCGGCGTTCATTTCGGCCATAACACGCGCAGATGGAACCCCAAAATGCAATCCTATCTGTTCGGCGTGCGCAACAGCGTGCACATCATCGATCTTGAGCAGACCGTTCCTATGTTTCAGCGCGCCTTGCAGGCGTTGCGCGACGTCGCCGCATCGGGCGGCCGCATCTTGTTCGTCGGCACCAAGCGCCAGGCGCAGGAGAGAATCGCCGAAGCCGCCACGCGGTGCGGCCAGTACTACGTCAACCACCGCTGGCTGGGCGGCATGCTCACCAACTGGAAGACGATCTCGCAATCCATCAAGCGTTTGCGCGACCTGAACGACAAGCTGGAAAACGAAGCCAAGAAGCTGACCAAAAAGGAAACGCTCCAGATGACGCGCGCGCGCGACAAGCTGGAAAAATCCTTGGGCGGCATCAAGGATATGGGCGGACTGCCGGATATCATTTTCGTGATCGACACGCTGAAGGAAGACATCGCGATAGCGGAAGCCGTCAAGCTTGGCGTCCCCGTCGTCGCCGTCATCGACAGCAATTCCGATCCCACCAACATCACGTTTCCGATTCCGGGCAACGACGACGCCTCGCGCGCGATTGATCTTTATTGCGATCTTACGTCGCAGGCCGTTCTCGATGGAATCGAAGCCGAACTCGGTTCCAGCGGCAAGGACATCGGCGAAGCCGCCGTTGTGCCGAGCGGCGAAACGACGATCGCCGCAGCCGTCGAAGAAACAAAAGACGCCGCAAAAGCGGAATAAGGAGCGCAACATGCCGGAAGTCACAGCCTCAATGGTGAAAGACCTGCGCGAAAAGACCGGCGCGGGCATGATGGATTGCAAAAAGGCCTTGAACGAATCCAACGGCGACATGGAAGCTGCCGTGGATTGGTTGCGCAAGAAAGGCCTATCGGCAGCCGCCAAGAAAGCCGGTCGCGTCGCGGCCGAAGGTTTGGTCTCAATCGCCTCGACGCAGACGAAAGCGGTGCTGGTCGAAATCAACGCCGAAACCGATTTCGTCGCGCGCAACGACAAATTTCAGGCTTTCGCTCTGCAAGTCGCCAAAACCGCCCTTGAAACCGGCGCGGATATCGAAAAGCTAAAGAACGCCAAGCTCCCGAGCGGAGAAACCGCTCAGGCGGCTTTGACAAACCTTGTCGCAACGGTCGGCGAAAATATGTCTCTGCGCCGCGCGGCGCAGATGTCCGTGAAGCAAGGCGTCGTCGCAACTTATGTCCACAACGCGTTGGCTCCGAATTTGGGTAAGATCGGCGTTTTGGTTGCTTTGGAATCTTCCGCCGATGCCGCAAAATTGATGGAACTCGGCAAGCAGATCGCGATGCACGTCGCCGCGGCCCGCCCCGAGGCTTTGGAGATCAAGGATGTCGATACCAAAGCTCTCGACCGTGAACGCAACGTGTTGGCCGATCAGGCGCGCGCGTCGGGCAAGCCCGAAGCGATCATCGCCAAGATGGTCGAGGGGCGTTTGCGCAAATACTACGAAGAAGTCGTTCTGCTTGAGCAAATCTACGTGGTGGACGGCGAAAGCCGCGTCGCGCAGGTGATCGAAAAGGCTTCCAAGGATTTCGGCGCGCCCGTCAAATTGACCGGCTTCGTGCGTTATCAGCTCGGCGAAGGCATCGAAAAGGCCCAAGACGATTTCGTCGCCGAAGTTGCTAAAATGGCGAAGTAAAAAGCCGTTAACCTTATTTTTAAAACGCCTCGTCCGGAAACTTAACGGTTTTCAGGCGGGGCGTTTTTAGTTTTGGGAAGAATATCCGTATTACTTTCATCTATTCGGTGTATTCTCAGACAGCTTGTTAACCGGACACGGGATTTTTTTGTTTATTTCTTAACGAAATACGAGGCTTTTATTATGTCTCAGGAATTTTTTCTTCGCCCGTCCGAGAAAACGGGGCTCGACAGCACGGTTCCTGCGTCTCTCAGTCCGCACAGGCAGGTCAGAAGGAATCTCGGAATACCCGCGGAATTCGATTCCGTTTCCGTTGCGTATATCCTTACCTGCCGTTCGCCTTCAGGCTTGACTGCCGCGTTTAAAATGAAAATTCCCGATATGAATCCCTTGCCCGAACCGGATTCGGCAGACCTTCGCAAACTTTCCAAGGCGTTCGAAACGACGGAAAGATTTATGACCCCCTCCCCCGAAACCGATTCCTCCGATTTTTGCGATGCGCTCGGAAAAATCGTGAGGGAGGCTTTCGAAAACATATCGGGGGAAAGCCATATGGATTTGAACGTTCTTTTCCTGCCGCCGATTGCCAAAGACGGATATGCCGAATGCCGGACTTTCGGTTTGGACAGAACCAAAGCCTGCCAGACTTTCTGGATGGACGAGAAAAATTACGCCGACCAGCTTTCCGAAATAAGCGCTTATATGGGCGTTCCCGAAGAAAGAAGGACGCAAGCCGATCTTTCCTCGAAGGCAACTCCGGGAGAGTTCTTGCTGAATTTATAGGAAAGCACCTTCAAGGGGTGCCCGGGATTGTCTGCTTCGTCGTCTTGACGTCCAAAGGCCGGATCGTTGTCTTTTGCGCCGTTTGCTCATTCTTAAAATCCGCGACGAGTTTCACGATAGAGTCGGAAACAGAAGCGCCTTTTTCATAAATGCGGCCCTCGAGATCTTTCGACACATCCAATCCCCGTTCTTGAAAAAGGGTATGGATTTGGTCCGGCGTTTTGTTGGAACAAAAATAAAAGGGCGGTGCGGCCAAATCCGTAGATTCGAAACAACGAAAATAGTCGAAAAGATCGATGCCGCCCGGATTGCCGGAGCCTTTCTTTCCCGGAAAATTGAAATCCGAAATGATCAAATCGAAGGAATTTGGTCCTTCCAATTTCTTGACGGACTCGGCGTAAGAAGGAGCGTGCACAAGTTCAATATCGGGATAGTCGGATTTCAGCCGCATCCGGACATTCATCTCAATAATAAATTCGTCCTCGATATAGAGAATTCTCATACAGATTTTCCACTTTTATGCTTTTCCAAGCTGTTTTTTTCCTGTTTTTCCGAGTTTACCTTGCGCAAATGCTTTCAACAAACCATTTTGGGCTGTTCATTAAAAAGCAAGCTTGTATAATGGGTTGGCTCGGATGCATATAATCCGTGCCGGTTTTTTGTACCCAAAAGGAAAATGCGCATGCCCCATTCCTCGGAGAAGAAAAATACGCCCGATCACGCCCCTTCGACCGCGCGCTATAAGCGCGTTTTGCTGAAATTGTCGGGAGAAGCGCTTATGGGCTCGCGCGATTACGGGCTTGAGCCGGAGGTGGTCGATCGCGTCGCGGCCGAGATCAAGTCCGTGATCGATATGGGCGTCGAAGTTTGCGTCGTGATCGGCGGCGGAAATATTTTTCGCGGCGTTTCGGGCGCTTCGCAGGGAATGGATCGCGCCGCCGCCGACTATATGGGCATGCTGGCGACCGTCATCAACGCTCTTGCGATGCAGAACGCGCTTGAAAAAGCGGGCGTGCCGACGCGCGTTTTGTCAGCTATTCCGATGTCCTCGATCTGCGAGCCCTATATCCGCCGCCGCGCGATGCGCCACATGGAAAAAGGCCGCGCCGTCATTTTTGCCGCGGGCACAGGCAATCCGTTTTTCACGACCGACAGCGCTGCCGCCTTGCGCGCGGCGGAAATGCAATGCAACGCGCTTTTAAAAGCGACGAAGGTCGACGGCGTCTATAGCGCCGATCCGAACAAGGTCAAGGACGCCAAGCGTTACGACAGGCTCAGTTATCTCGACGTTCTGACGCAGGATTTGCAGGTAATGGACACTTCCGCCATTTCTTTGGCGCGGGAAAGCAAAATTCCGATTTTGGTTTTCTCGATCTTCACGCATGGCGCGTTTGCCAATGTGATGCAGGGTAAAGGTAACTTCACGATAGTGGAGTGACAAAAATGAATCTCGATCAAACGAAGCAACGGATGGAAGCCTCGCTCGAGGCTCTGCGCAAAGAATTCGCGGGTCTGCGCACGGGGCGCGCGTCGGTCAATCTGCTCGACGGCGTTCACGTCGAGGCTTACGGCGCGTCGTCTCCCCTCAATCAGGTCGGAACGGTCAGCGCGCCGGAGCCTCGGTTGCTGACGGTTCAAGTATGGGACATGGGTCTTGTCAAAAGCGTCGAAAAAGCGATCCGCGACGCGGGGCTTGGGCTTAATCCGCAACCCGACGGCAATTTGATCCGCGTGCCGCTGCCGGAATTGAGTCAGGAACGCCGCGTGGAATTGGTCAAAATAGCGGGAAAATACACGGAACAGGCCCGCATCGCGGTTCGCAACGTGCGGCGCGACGCGATGGACGCCGTCAAGAAGGAAAAAGCGTCCGAAGACGAAACCAAACACATGAACGAAAAAGTGCAGAAGCTGACCGACGAAACCATCAAGAAAATAGACGAGCTTTTCTCGGCCAAGGAAAAAGAAATCACGCGCGTCTGAATGGAATCGATGGGACAAAACCATAAAGAAAGGGACGCTTCGCCTTCCCCGTTGCATATCGCGATCATTATGGACGGCAACGGTCGGTGGGCGAAAGCGCGCGGATTGCTGCGGCCTATGGGACATCGCGCGGGGATCGACGCCGTGCGCCGGACGATCGAAGCGGCGGGAAAACTGGGCGTCGGCTATTTGACGCTTTACAGCTTTTCGTCGGAAAACTGGCGGCGTCCCGCGACCGAAATCGGCGAACTGATGGGCCTTTTGCGCCACTATCTGCGCTCCGAGCTCGCCACGCTGCATAAAGAAGGCGTTCGCATCCGCGTCATCGGCGACAGAAAGCCTTTGCCCGCCGATATCGTCGAAATGATCGGCCGCGCCGAAGACCTGACCGAAGGCAATAAGAAACTGAGCCTCACGCTCGCGCTTAATTACGGCGGAAGGCAGGAAATTACCGCCGCCGCGCGCGGACTTGCCAAAGCGGTCGAGCGCGGGCAGTTGCAGGCCGAGGCTATCGACGAGCATGTTTTTCAGTCGTTTCTGTTCACTGGGGGGATGCCCGACCCCGATCTCGTCATCCGCACGAGCGGCGAAAAGCGCATTTCGAATTTTTTGCTCTGGCAATCGGCGTACGCCGAATACGTTTTCATGGACGTTTTGTGGCCGGATTTTTCGGGCGAGCATCTGGCGCAGGCCATCGAGGAATTCACGAAGCGCGACCGGCGCTACGGCGCGACGGCAAGCAAGGGTTAATCCCTGTTTTTATAATACCGCCGCAACAAAAATGCCTGAAACGGCACGGCAAAAAGCGCCAAGGCGATCGCGAAACCGAACGGCGCGCCAAAATGAATAAGCGCCGCGCAGGCCAGCGTGCCCAGAATGCCCCCGATGTCCCATCCGTATTCCATCATAAAGACCAGATGAAAGGGGCTCTGCGCCTTGCTTATGACCGTGTAAAGAGCCGTCATGAGCGTCGGATTATAGCTCGCCGTCACAAGCGCGCTCGCCATAGCGACGCCGTAGACGGAGACGAACGTCGGTTGCGCCGTGGCGCGAAAAAGGATCGCCGCCGTTAAAAGAACGGCGCTCATGACAACGGCGCGGGGGCCGTGGCCTTTATCGATGAACCTTCCCAAGACAACTCCTCCCATCACCGACACGATAGCCGCCAGCGTCAGCGCTCCTCCGAAGGCCGTGAATCCGCGCCCCGCCCCCGTATACAAAACTATGCCCCAGACCATGCCGAACCCCGTATAGATCCACGCATCCGTCGTAAAAAGGGCTATGGCGCTGCGCCCGGCCTTGAAAAGGCCCTCGGGAATTTTGGCCGGAACGCGGATCGGCGGCAAACCTAAAATCGGGATGATCGCCAAAAGATCGCACGCGGCGGCAAGGCCGAAAGTGACATGCTGGCCGACGTGATCGAGAAGCCAACCGCCCAAAAGAGGCGACACGATGGCCGTCGATGTCGCGAAGACCTCGCGGATTCCCACTTGTTTGCCGCGATGGGAGTTGTCGCCGACGATCGCGAAGATCGAATGAAAAGAGGTCCAGAAAAAACAGTCCGACAGCGCCTGCAACACGCAAAAAGCGAAAAAGAAGGCGTCGATCCCTTTCATGCGCGCAAAAAGCATATATTGGAACATGCAAAGAATGAGGCCGACGATGATCGTCCTGTGCAGCCCCACGCGGGGCGCGGCAAAGAGGATCAGGGGGCGAAAAATCATCCGCAAGCTCAGCATCGCCGTGAAAGTCAGGATCGCCGCCGTCGGGGAAAATCCCTGCGAGATGAGAAAAACGATAAAAAAACTAAAGAAAAAATTCCACCCCAGCATATGCAGGCCGTAATGGAGATTGATTCGGTTGACGGAACGGTTGGAGAAATAGGGCATGAAACGCTAACTTCCTTGCACTTTAGAGGGCGTTTCTACGCCGGTTCGATCCGGTTTCTTCCTTTTGCCTTGGCGGCATACAACGCCGTGTCGGCTTTGGCCAACAGGCTTTCCACCGTCGATTGATCGTCGACAACGACCATTCCGAAAGAGGCCGTGATGTTGATTTCCTTGCCGTCGATCAATCTGATCGGCAATTTTTCCAATCCCGACCGCACGCGCTCCAGAACCATCTTTCCGGTTTCAGCGTCCACTTCTTTCAGGCACAGCAAAATTTCTTCGCCGCCCCAGCGCCACGCTTCATCGAACGGACGCACGCTGCGGCTGATGTAATTCGAGATGGCCGATAAAACCCTGTCGCCGTTTTCATGCCCGTGCGTGTCGTTGACCCTTTTAAAATGGTCGATATCCATAAGGGCGAGGCAGAAAGGCTTACGGGTGCGCAAAAACCGGCTCAGTTCGCGATTCAGGTCGTCGCGCATTCCCGCGCGCGAGCGAAGCCCCGTCAGCGTATCGAGCCCCGACTCCGCCGTCGCCAGCGCGCGTTCGAGCCGACGCAATCCCGTAATGAATTCCTGATATTTTATCGCGACGGCATCATAGTCGGCCGCCGTGACGGATTTTCCTTCGGGCGTTTTTAAAAGCGCGAGTTTGGCGATTCGGTGCAACTGATCGTAAAGCCCCACCAATTTGTCGAGCGCGGGCTGATCCTGAAGCGTTTTGACGGCCTCTGCCCGCCATTTTGCGAAGCTTTCCGGCGCGGGAAGATCTTCGGCGCGGGCGCTTGAGTCTTGCCGGTCGTAGAACGCGCTTCGCGTCCACGCCGACATCCAATCGATGTGGTCGTCTATGGTTTGGGCAAGCAATGCGGTGGACAAAAACGACATGCCGCCGAATCTACTTCAGAGTTGGGGATTTCGGAAAGAAGAATTTACTTCGCTACGCGCGCTTGGGCTCTGGCGAGTTGCTTCTTAACTTTTAAAGCGGTGTCGCTCAAACGGCTGTCGCGCGTCGAAAGCAGCCACGCGTCGATTCCGCCGTTATGCTCGACCGTGCGAATGCCTCTCGCGGTCAGGCGCAACTGGACGGCTTTGCCCAGAATTTCCGACGGAAACGAGCAAATTTGCAAATTCGGCTGCCAGCGGCGGCGCGTCTTGTTGTTCGCGTGGCTGACATTATTGCCAAAAAGCGGCTTCTTGCCGCTGACGGTGCATACACGTGCCATAATTTTCTCACGGGGGAGTTAAACCCCGAGCCTTCATATTTGTTTGAATAGAGCGCGGTTTATAGGGGGTGAGACGGGGAAAAGTCAAGAATTTAGAGGATAAGCCGAATATATTAACTATATGAAAGCCCAAACGAACTTGAAGGCTGATAAAAAGAGCTCAGCACCAAAAAAAGCCAGCACAGATCCCACGACTCTATCGATCAAGCCCTGTGCGCGTTGATACCGGGAGCGAACCTTTTCTTTGGACAGGCAGAACGCCACGAATGAAAACCACAGAAAATTTACTAAGGGAATCGCTGTCGCGAGCGCAATTTTTGTCGCCAAACTCATGTCCGGGGTCAGGACAAAAGCAAAAATGCTGGAAAAAAAGGCGACGGCTTTGGCGTTTGTCAGGTTTGTCAGCGCTCCGGTCAGAAAAGCGTTTCTCCTTTTTACGTTTGCCGGAATTTTTATCTCCGCTTGTCGTTTTTCAAGCGAAGCACGCCACATCGAAAAACCAAGATAAAGAAGATAAATCCCACCGCATAGCTTGATCGCAGTCGCTAATCCCTCGTTGCGCGCAAAAAGAGCGGACAATCCCGTCAGGCTTACCCAAACGTAGACGCTGATGCCGACTGTCGTGCCTGCCGCGCACTTAATGCCGTCGGCACGTCCTCTGGCCAGAGACATCGAACTCACGATCATAAAGTCCGGACCCGGCGAAATAAGCGCGAGGGAAAAAATCAATAGAATCTTGAAAAAAATGCCGTATTCGATCATTGATATCCCCCGCGCGAAAAGGAAGAAATTGATGACTGGATAGAGGGTATAAGAAGTATTTTCCCGCTTGTCGATGCCGTCGCGAAGGGACACAGTGGCTTATGGCTTTTTCAGGAAAAAATATCGCGGCGAAGGTACTCGACCTTCTGCTCCCGCCCTTATGCCTCGTTTGCGACGAGCCGGTGGGCGATGCGGCGACTTTGTGCCCCGAATGTTGGAAGCAAATTCAGTTTATCGCGCCGCCTTTTTGCGCTTGTTGCGGCGCGCCGTTCGATTTTCCGGTATCGGAAGGAACGTTATGCGGAGCGTGCCTGACGGAGGCTCCTCATTTCAAGGCGGCGCGCGCAGCGATGCTTTATGACGACAACAGCCGCAAACTCGTTTTGGGCTTCAAACACGGCGACCGCACGCACGCGGCTAAGGCTCTGGCCGCGTGGATGCACCGGGCGGGAGGCGAATTTCTGGAAGCCGCCGATGCGCTTGTTCCCGTGCCCTTGCATCGGTGGAGGCTTTTTCATCGCCGGTATAACCAGTCCGCGCTTCTGGCGCAGAAAATAGGCGTTTTGGCGGGAAAACCCGTCTTGCCCGATGTTTTGCTTCGCATCCGCGCCACGCCCGTCCAAGGCCATTTGAAGCGCAAAGAGCGTCAGGAAAATGTTAAGGGTGCCTTTGCCGTCGATGCGCGGCAAAAAAGCGGCGTGGAAGGGAAAACTCTCGTGCTGATTGACGACGTTATGACGACGGGCGCGACTGTCAACGAATGCTCGCGCGTTTTATTGGCTGCGGGCGCGAAGCAAGTAAATGTTCTGACCCTGTCGCGGGTTAAGAGTTTTGTATGACAAGTTCCGAGATTTTTCCCGCCAACCGCAAAGCCCTATCCAACGCCGCCATTGTTTTGGACATATCGCGGGTTTTATCGCGGCGCCACGCCAGAAACGCCCACGCATAAACTGCTGATGCTCCGGCAATAAGAACGGAGCGCGGCGGCGTTTCGATTTTCGCGGCATCTATCGTGGTACCGATGCTTTTCAAAACCGCGCGCGCAAGGACGCAAGCTAAACTATGATCGCGCCGCGCCGTTTCGGTTATGGATAAAACCGCCTTGCGGTTTTTCTGCAAAACGTCGAAACGCGACATCAGTAAATCGAACATAACGTCGCGCGGAGAACCGCGCGTTTTGCCCGCCGATGCCAACGTTTCTCGCGTGATTTCTTCGATGACGACGGGAATTATGTCATTCGGCGAGGCAAAATGTTTTTTTAAAATTGCCGGAGAAATTTTTGCGGCTTTGGCGAGGGCGTCAAACGTCACGTTTTCCCAACCCCTAGCCGCAGCGAGGCGCAACGCGGCGGCGGCGATTTTGGCGTTTTGGGTTTGGGACTTCGGCATATGCGGATTTTAGCGAATAATAGCGTTCGACGCCATTAAGACTTAAGCCTTCGCAAAAGTAACGTCCGGCTGGCGGATATAGAGCGGGCGCGGCAAAAAATCGGGGGCTTGCGGATCGGCTTTCGCCGCCAAATTCGCGCAAGCCGCCAGAATATCGTCGCCCTGCGTCGCCATATCTCCGGCGATAACGGTGTCGGGGTATTTTTTCATAAACGCGCGGATTTCTTCTTCGGTCATCATGCAGGCGTCGTGCGCTTCGCCATCCGACGGAAAATATTTACAAAACAATTCCGCCCTTTTTGAATCAATGACGATCAAAAGATTACCGACCGCCCCGGCGCATCGCCGGTAAATCTCAAAACGGTCGATGCCGACGACGGGTTTATCCGCCGCAATCCCTATGCCCCGCGCCGCGGCCAGACCTACGCGCACGCCCGTAAAGCTTCCGGGGCCGCGCGTGACCGCAATTTTATCGAGACCGGAAAAGTCGCATCCCGCTTGCTTCAACGCCTCGACGACCATCGGCATAAGCCGCGCGTCCTGCCCGCGTTCCATATGTTCCTGCGCCTGCGCCAACACGCGAGCGTCCTGAAAAACGCCGACGCCGCAAGAGGAACCGCAACTGTCGAGAACGAGGATACGCACGAGCTTATTTGCCTTGCCGGACTTCGCGAACTTCCGGCACGTAATGACGAAGAAGACTTTCCACGCCCGCCTTCAGCGTCAACGCCGAACTGGGACAGCCGGAGCAGGCTCCTTTGAGCGTCAGATAAACCACGCCGTCCTCGAAGCGCTGAAAAACGATGTCGCCGCCGTCCTGCGCCACGGCGGGACGGATTTTATGATCGAGCAAATCGCGGATTTGGGCCACGACGGGGTCTTCATCCTCAGCGCTCGTCGCCTGTTCCGGTGTTTTCGCCAAAACAGGTTTGCCTGACGTGAAATGCTCCATAATCGCCGTCAAAACGGCGGGTTTCATCTCCGGCCAGTTTTTGCCCTCGTTCTTCGTGACGGTGATAAAATCCGAGCCCAAAAAAACCGCATGCACGCCGTCGATGCCGAACAGGCGCTCCGCCAAAGGCGATTGTGCGGCGTCTTTCGGGGAAACGATATCGAGCGTCCCCTCCCCCAAAACCTCGCGTCCGGGAAGGAACTTCATCGTCGCGGGATTCGGCGTTTCTTCGGTTTGGATAAACATCATTTCCCTTTGTATATCTCGATGATCTCGTCGAGAAGCTTCAAAGCGTCTTCGCGCGACCGCTGGAAGCAGTTGCGGCCGATGATCGAGCCGAAGCCTCCGCCCGCGCAAATCGCGCGCGCGTCGGCCAGCACGCTGTCTTCGCCCTTCGCCGCGCCGCCCGAAAACACGACGATGCGCTTGTTGTCAAAGCAGCATTGCATCACGTGGCGCACGCGGTCGGCTTGGGTCGCGCGTGGAACCTTCTTTTCCTCGTAGACTTTCTGAGCTTCCTTCTGTTCGAGAAAATCCGAAGGCAATTTCACCTTGATGATGTTCGCGCCGAGCAACGCCGCCATATGCGCGCTGTAGGCGATGACATCCAAAGCCGTTTCGCCTTCCTTCGTAATGTTTCCGCCACGCGCGTAGGACCACAAAACGACCGCCAATCCCTTGGCTTTCGCTTCGCGCGACAAATCGCGGAATTCCTCGATCTGGCCGTACACGGCGTCCGAGCCCGGGTAAATCGTGAAGCCTATCGCCGCGCATCCCAAACGCAGTGCGTCATCGACGCTCGCCGTAACGGCTTGATCGGCGTTTTCTTTCTGGCGCGCGAGGCTATTCGCGCTGTTGAGTTTCAAAATTGTCGGGATGGCTCCGGCGAAAGTGTCGGCTCCCGCGGCCAGCGAGCCTAAAGGCGCGGCATACGCGTTCAATCCGGCGTCGATCGCCAGTTGATAGTGATAATGAGGATCATAGGCGGGAGGGTTGACGGCGAAGCTGCGCGCAGGCCCGTGCTCGAAACCCTGATCGACCGGTAAAATAACGACATGACCGGTGCCGCCCAAACGTCCCGCCATAAGAATGCGCGCAAGATTGGCTTTGGTACCCGGCGTTTCGCCTTCGTACCAGCTCAGGATTTCACGGACGCGGCGCGATAATTTCATGTTTTTCTCCCATAAATTTAGCTTCAAAAGAAGGCTCTTTGATAGCCAATGAAGGCCTCTTTGTCCATCGGCGCTTCGGGATGTCAGGAGGGGCTACCCTTTTCCCCGATAATTGTGCTAAACCATTGTCCGCGTGCCTCTTTCACCTTTTTCTGACGGGGACTTTCATGCGCCTTCTTTCGGCCTTTCAGCGCTTCGATACGACCAATTTGCGCCTACGCATGATATCGGCGGCGATTATGGCCCCCGTCGCTTTGCTGGCCGTTTATTTCGGCGGAATTGTTTTCGGCGCGGTGATAACGGGAGCGGTGACGATCGGATTTTACGAATGGCTGCGCCTCGTGGCTCCCCAAATTCAGCCCCGAACGGCGGGCATCGCGTGCGCCATGCTGGTAACGCTCATGGCTGCGGGCGTTTTGCTTTCTCCCTATTTCGGCGCGGCGTTGGCGGCTATTTTCACGCTCGTTCTCTTTTTTCTTTCCGCGCGCGAGCGCGACGAAGGCGCCGGATGGGTCGCTTTCGGCATCCCTTATCTGGGCGGAAGCGGATTGGCCTTGCTGGCTTTGCGCGCGACTCCCGGACACGGCGCGGCTCTTATCTTTTTCCTTCTGGCCGTCGTTTGGGGAACGGATGTCGGCGCTTTCCTGATCGGATGCCTCGTCGGAGGCCCCAAGCTTGCGCCGTCCATCAGCCCCAGCAAAACATGGGCGGGCTTTTTCGGCGGCATAGCGCTGGCCGTCGTTTTCGGATTCGCCGCGGCGGCGTTATTCGGCGCAAGATGTCTGGAAGCGGCGCTGGCCCTGTCCCTTGCCTTGGCCATCGCCGCGCAGTTGGGCGATTTGTTCGAATCCTATTTCAAACGGCGTTCGGGCGTGAAGGAAAGCGGAGATTTGATCCCGGGACACGGAGGCGTTCTCGACCGCATCGACGGCTTGGTTTTCGCCGGCGTTTTGGCTTATCTGTTCCAAGCGACACTCGGCGAACAAATGAATTGGTGGTAAGAAGATTACTATGACTCGCGTTAAAACAGTTAAATCCGCGACAAAGCGGCGCAAAATCGCCATTTTAGGCTCGACAGGTTCGGTCGGACGCCAGACGATCGATTTGATTTCGCGCGCGCCCACCGGCGCTTATGAAACCGTGGCCCTGACCGCCAATAAAAACGTCGCCCTTCTGGCCAAGCAAGCGCGGGCGTTGAACGCCAAGCTCGCCGTCGTCGCCGACGAACGCCATTACCGGGCGCTGAAGGACGCGCTGGCCGGAACGAAAACCAAAGCCGCCGCCGGTGCGAAAGCCGTCGAGGAAGCGGCCGCCATGGAAAGCGATTGGCTGATGTCGGCCATCGTCGGCGCGGCGGGTTTGCCGGGCACTTTGGCCGCCGCGCGGCGCGGAGGAACGATCGCCTTCGCCAACAAAGAAACGCTTGTCTGCGCCGGGCCTTTGATGATGGAACTTGTCGCCAAAGCGGGAGCCACGCTTCTTCCCGTCGACAGCGAGCATAACGCCATTTATCAGGTTTTCGATTTCGATCACAAAGAGGGTATCGCACGATTGATCTTGACGTGCTCGGGCGGCCCTTTTCGCACTCTGTCGCGCGGCCAGATGGCGAAAGTGACGCCCGAAGCCGCGATCAAGCATCCCGTCTGGAACATGGGCGCGAAAATATCCATCGACAGCGCGACGTTGATGAACAAAGCGCAGGAAATCATCGAAGCCCATTTTTTGTTCCAGATGCCAAGCGCGCAAATCGACGTTCTGGTGCATCCGCAATCCGTCGTCCACAGCATGGTCGAATACCGCGACGGGTCGATACTCGCGCAGCTGGGCTCGCCCGATATGCGCACGCCCATCGGGTTCTGTCTCGCGTGGCCGGAGCGCATGGAAACGCCCGTTCCGAAGCTCGATTTGGCCAAAATCTCGCAATTGACTTTCGGGAATCCAGACCCGAAGAAATTTCCCGCGCTGGGTTTTGCCCGGGAAGCGATGATCAAAGGCGGCACGGCGCCCGCCATGATGAGCGCCGCCAACGAAATCGCCGTGCAGGCGTTTCTGGACAAACGCATCGGATTCCTCGACATTGAGCGCATCGTTGAAACCGTTTTATCGTCGATTCCGCCATCGAAACTGACCGATCTGGACGTTCTGCGCGACGCCGACGCGGCAGCCCGCGCCAAAGCAAAGGAGATTATCGCCTCATGACCTCGCCCTTCGCCGTTGCGGATCAAGCGCGCTTCGTTTCCGGAAAAATCGTTTCGGTCGATTTTTCAGAAATGTCCCCTACCCCCGCTTACGACATCGTGATCGGCCAGAACATTCTGGCGGAAGCGGCGACCATGATCCGCCAGCGTTTGGGCACGCGCCGGTGCGTGATTATTTCCGACACCAACGTCGCGCCTTTGTATCAGGATCGCCTGGAGGCGATTCTCTCCGCGGGCGGACAGGACGTTCTCAAAACGCTTATCATTCCGGCGGGCGAGGCCAGCAAGAACTTCTCAACGCTCGAAACCCTTCTGAACGAGCTTCTGGCTTTGGGCATCGACCGCAAAGTCCTGATCGTCGCCTTGGGCGGCGGCGTCGTCGGCGATATTTCCGGCCTGACTGCGGCGCTGGCTTTTCGCGGGCTCGATTTCGTGCAAGTACCGACGACGCTTTTGGCGCAAGTGGACAGCTCGGTCGGCGGAAAAACGGGCATCGACACGCCTTACGGCAAAAATACCGTCGGCGCTTTCTATCAACCTCGGCTCGTGTTGGCCGACGTCACGATGCTCGATTCCCTGCATGAGAGAGAAATGCGCGCCGGTTACGCCGAAGTCGTCAAGTATGGGCTTATCTCGGACCGCGACTTTTTCCGTTGGTGCGTGGCTCACGGAGGGCAGCTTCTGAACGCCGACCATGAAGCCCAGATTCACGCCGTGAGTTATACCTGCGCCGCCAAAGCCAGGATCGTTTCCGACGACGAACGCGAAGCGGGAAAAAGGGCCTTGCTGAATCTCGGCCATACCTTCGGCCATGCGTTGGAAGCCGCGACCGGCTTTGGATCGACGCTTATTCACGGCGAAGCCGTGGCGATCGGAATGCTGATGTCTTTTCGCCTGTCGGTGAATAAGGGGTTGTGTCCCAAAAAGGATTACGACGACATTCGCGCTCATTTTGCCGACGTGGGGCTGCCGCTCAAGCCTCCTCCCTTCGCCTACGATATCGACCGCCTGATGGAGCTGATGGCGACCGATAAAAAAGCCGAAAGCGGAAGAATTACGGTGATTATGCCTCACGGAATCGGGCACTCCGTCATCGATAAAAACATCGACCCGCGCGAAATCCGCGCCTTATGGAAGGAAGTGCTGGCCTCATGACCTCCAAGACAAAGTTCGTCATATCCGACGAGGAACTCGACTCCCTCCTGACGCGCTATACCCGCGACATCACCGCGCAGGACCGCGCCGGAATGTTCGATCCCATCACGGGGCGCGACGCGGAACTCGACCAGATGACCTTGATTCTCCTTCAACGCTTGCGCAAGAACGTTCTGCTTTTGGGCGGCGCGGGCGTCGGAAAGACCGCGCTTTTCATCGGCCTTGCCCAATGGATCAACCAGAACAAGGTGCCGGCCATGCTGAAAGGCGCGCGCCTGATCGAACTGGAAATGTCGATGATCGGCGCGGGGTCGCAATCGCGCGCCGATCTGGAAGGCCGCTTGATTCCCATCGTCAAGGGCGCGGCCGAACGCAACGCCGAGCGTTCGATGCCGCCCATCATTTTCTGCATCGACGAAATTCATCAATTGATGATCTCGTTCAAGGCGTCGAGCTATTCCGGCATCGCCGATCTGATGAAGCCTTACCTGACGGCGGGAAATCTCTACGTGGTCGGCGCGACGACCCGCGAGGAATACGAAGACTATGTTTCGATCGAACCCGCCATCGACCGCCGTTTTCAGAAAATCGCGCTCAGCACGCCGGATTTGCCGACGACGCTGACCATTTTGATGAATATGAAGGGCAATTTCGAAAAACATTATCGCATCGAAATCTCCCCCGAGGCCTGCCGCCGCATCGTCAAATTGGCCGACCGCTATATCCCCCTCCGCAACAATCCGGATAAATCCATTTTGTCCCTCGACCACGCCTGCGCGCGTTATGTCAAGAATGGCGGCGCGGAATCGCTTGACGTTCCTTCGATCGAAGCGGCTGTGGCTTCGGAAGCGGGCCTCGACGCCGCGGCGGTAAAGTAAGCATTTTCTTTGGTTTGCCGTTTGGCAAATCATTAGAAAATGCTTATCCCCGCGAAAGCGGGGATCCATCTTGGCTTCAAGAAAAATGCTTATCCCCGCGAAAGCGGGGATCCATCTTGGCTTCGAGAAAAATGCTTATCCCCGTCCCTGCCTTCGCAGGCATGACGAGTGAATCTACATCAAGGTTAATTGACCGTCGAAATATCCAGCATTTTCTCATTTATTTCTTAACATTAAATTTGCCGTTAAGAAATAAATAACCAACATATTGAAAGTATTAGATTATTTTGCTTCTTGGGTAGTTTTTTGTTAAAATGAAAATCGAAATTTGATGTTTGATGTTTTTATCGCGAATTATAGGACGGATGCCATTATGACAAAAAACCAGAATTCAAAATACAACGTCGAGACATTGCCTGAAGCTCAAGCGTTGCTTGTGGAGAAATCCGAAGAACTCGAAAGTTTTTTTGGTCAGATACTCTCCTACGTCGATGACCCTCCTTCTCTTGAAGAGATAAAAAAATTTCAAGGAGAACTGCGTCGTTACGATATAGACGTTTTCGTTTTACGGAATTCGTTGAAAAAAGTTCGAGATAATAGCGATGCGTGGGTTATGGCTTCTGACGAATGCAAAGATCAGATTGAAGAAATAAGTCGTTTTGAAACCAAGCTAGCGAGCCAAAGACGGGAAAGAGAATTGCAGTTAGAGAAAAATGCATTAGACTTCGCAGTCTTGCTTTTTAATGCCTCCGTTCCTCCGAGCGCCTTAGCCGCTATTGCCAAGTTAACAGGAGCCAGCGATACTTTGGCTTTATCGGTAGCTGTTTTCTTCTCAACCACCAGCGTAGGGTACTATTTCAGCAAAAGAGCCGACAGACTATGGAACGGCGTTGCAAAAATATTGACACGACAGTCAAAACGCAACTCCGTCCTTACAGCTCAGCCTGTGCCGCCTTGTAAGCCTATCGAAAAAGGCTTAATTGCGCCGCCAAGAATCAACGATAAGTATAGAAGATATAGTTACCATAAGAACAGCCGTTAACCGCCCAGATTATTTTCGCATTTAATAGCAGATTTTTTTGCAAGCTGTGCAGACAGCCACGCGCTTATCTCTTTACGTTTGCCCATGGCTGCGCCAAACGAGAGTCCAACACCCGCCGCCACAACAGGCCAAAGGACTTGAACATTATCTCCAACAGATGAAACTGGAATAATCATATATCCCTCCGTTACGGGTTCATTTTATGCCTTTTTTCCCAATTTCTCAAGCGGATACGAGAGCTTAATACTTTCATGAAAAAGGGCATAATTTCAAGACACTATTATATGCCGCGCTAGACCGCCTCTGCGGCGGGGAACCAGTTTTATTTCCCTTCGTTCAAAAGCGTTCGGATGATCGTGCCCCCATTTGTGGTGGCGAGTTCGAACGTGCGTAATTTCTTTTCGTGCGTCAGATGCAAAATGGAAATCGTCGAGCGCGGCGGCGTGGGTCGCACGAACAGATTTTTTTCCGCATCGAACAGCGGAAGAGCATAGAGCGACAGCCAGTTAAATTCCGCAGGCATGATCTTGAGGGGCAGCCCTTTCGTGTAAACCGCGATGTTCAGGCTTAGCTGGTCGCACATGAACTGCTGTTTCGTCATTCTGGTAAAGCGTTGGAGGCACGCCGTGTATTCGTCACCCCACGCCTTCCATACCGGCGAGGTCGCGCGCATCGCCCAAACGCCCGCGTTCAGCATCGGGCGCGGGAAAATCGCGGCCACGGTTTCGGCGGGAAAATTCGCGCGATACCATTTCAACTGGTATTCCCACGGCTGCGAGCTGAGAAAATAGGGGCGGTAATCGCGATCGATCTCGGCGGCGACGAAAAGCGAATCCTCGGCCGCCGCGCCCGCCAGCATCGTGTCGATCGCTTCGGGCGTTTGCGCCCAGGCGTCGGCGTCCACCAACATATAAACGTCATAGCCCTGAAAAGTGTCGCGGAAATAAGGCCGCGCCGTCAGCGAACGAAACGCGGGCGCTTGCTTCTCCCACGCCAGACGGTCGGGATAGTCGATATCCACACGCGCGGGAACGATCGTCGCGCCAAACGCGGCGATCTGGGCCTTCGCGTCTTCGCCAAGGCCGACATCCAAAACGCCGATATCGAAAGGAACTGAAAACGCGAGCCCGCGCAAAGACCTCAACAGGCCGAGCGCAAGAGGCAAATAAAGATCGTTGGCCGCCGTGATGACAATGTTGCGCGGCTTCGTCAACTAGCCCTGACGCGCTTTATAGCGCGGATTAGTTTTGTTGATGACATAGGTGCGGCCTTTGCGGCGCACAACTTTGCAATCGGCGTGGCGCTTCTTGAGCGATTTAAGCGAATTGGCGACTTTCATAACGATCATCCTTAATGTTCGCCCGCCTTCGCGCGAGGCTTCGGCGGATCGGAGAAACTTGTCCGGCGAAGCTTTAACGTAGCCGGAGAGGCCGCAAAGTAGGGATTAGCGGCCGCGCTGTCAAGGAAATCGCACGGCGTATTCGTTTCGGACGCGTTTGAAGTTTTTCTTGAAAAAAGCGCCAAACGTAACTGTTTATTAACCAAAAAATCCTACTATGGCGCGAGAATACATGGATTGGGATAAAAGTTTTAAATTTCAGAGCGATAGAGACAATCCCGCTGGATTTTCGGCGGGAACAGGAGGCAGGAAGATTAGTAAGTCGCATCCAGCCCTCGTATCCGTTCAGCCCCCTTCCGGCTCTATTTCCCCTTCTGCATTTTTCACGCTTTTTCGGCCCGCGCGTTGCGCGTCGGCGCGGAAAATCCGTCATCTTTCCGGCACTCTCTCTTCCCTCAAACATAAGGAGTTCCTATGGGCAAGCGGCGCGACCAGTTAAACCGCAAAGAAAAAACGTATAACGTCGAACCTCTCTATGGAAGAAATTCGCCTTGGGATCCTCTCAGCAGTCCCGCTTTCGACCGCCGCGATCAAAGTTACGTCCGTAAAGTCAAGCCCCAGAACGCCAACCAGTCCCTTCTTCTGGAAGCAATGGCGGAAAACAACCTCGTCATCGCCGTCGGCCCCGCCGGAACCGGCAAAACCTATCTGGCGATTACGGCTGCCGTCGAAGCCCTCGAAGCGGGGCGCGTGGACCGCATCATCTTGTCGCGTCCGGCGGTGGAAGCCGGAGAAACTCTGGGTTATCTGCCGGGAGATTTGCAGGAAAAAATGTCGCCGTTCCTCAGGCCTCTCTACGACGCCCTTAACGACCGCATGGGCGGAAAGCGCCTTAAACAGCTTTTGGCGGAAGGCTCGATCGAGATCGCGCCGATAGGCTTCATGCGCGGGCGCACGCTGAACAACGCGTTCATCGTCATCGACGAGGCGCAGAACTGCACCTATGTTCAGATCAAGATGCTGCTGACGCGCTTGGGTTGGCATTCGACGATGGTTTTGACGGGCGACCCCGATCAAAGCGATTTGCTGGAAGGATTGTCGGGCCTTAGCGAAATCACGCGCAAGCTTGAAGTCGTTCCGGGCATCGGCGTCGTGCGCATGACCGACAAGGACATCGTGCGGCATCCCTTGGTCGCGAGCATGCTGGGCGTTCTATAGAATCTAGAAAGAATAGTCTGACGGCGCGGCTTCCCTTTGCGACGAAGGCGCGCGCTGATTTGTCATTTCAGCAAGCCTGTAAATAACATCGTCCAACTGATAATATTCGAACCTGTCGCTACCCTCCCTGCCTTTGTACGCAAAGTATAAACTCCCCTCTTCAGAATTGAATATGCAAAGACAGGTATCCTTATCCGCCTCCTGCGCCAAACCGCCTTCGAGGACCAGATTTGTTGCGATACTATCTTTGAACATGAAGAATTTAAATTTGTCGCCGGAAGCCTCATTCAGTTGAAATAAGGCGCGGGGCAATCCCTCCACCCTTCTCTCCCATATATCAAAAATGCGCCTGTGTTCGTTTTGAACCTCTTTCGACGCGTCACTCCAAATTTCCCAAACCGGCTTAGAAAGAGGCAACATCTTTTCCATAATCAATCTCCCGATAAATTAATACGATTTACAATTCGCCCACACCGATACCGCGCCCAAAATACTTGCGCAACAGAGATATATGGTTAAAAGGCGGCGGGATTTATGGGAAGGTTATATTCAGTAATGCTCTAAACGTTATTTACCAAATCGCAAAAAACGGATGCCTCGTAAAAATGTTCCTTGCTCAATGGGCGGGATTTTGGGGCAGGGTTTGTCTACCAAGGAGACTATTTCTCCGTCTCCACCAAAGGTAACCCCCGTCTCACCCGCAGTCGCCCCTGCGACTGCTGTGATTTTTCCCTTTTCTGCACGAAAATCACCGAGTTCTAATCCCATGCCCATGATAAAATCCCCTTTTCTGGTAACAAATTGCTAGATAATGGTAATCTATGATAAATACTTGCGCAATGAGATTTTTTGGTTAACGCATAAAAACGCTCCGAAAACCTCGATAAGCGAAGCTTTATTTTACATCTGTCCGGTTAAAGATTCCTTTCCGGGCGTGCTTTGTTTGTCGAGCAACGCAAATAATTCCTTAACGTTGGAGACCACCTTGAACAAATCGAAATCGGGCGGCTGGGAGAATCCTTCCGTAATCGTTTTTTTGATGAGGGCGATCATCTCGTTCCAATAGCCGTCCTGATTGAACAAAATAATCAGATCGTTATGAAGTTTGAGTTTTTTCCATGTCATGATCTCGAACACTTCGTCCAGCGTGCCGAATCCTCCCGGCAGGATGATGAACGCGTCTGCCCGATCGACCATCATGCGCTTGCGCGTGTGCATGTCGGGAACGACGTGCAGTTCGGTCAATCCCTTATGCTGGATTTCCTGCTCGCGGATATGTTCGGGGATGATGCCGATAACGGTGCCTCCCGCCGCAAGCGCGGCGTTGGCGACGATGCCCATAAGACCGGCGCGGCCGCCGCCATAGACAATGTGCAATTTGCGCCGCGCCAATTCCGTCCCGATGTAGTGAGCCGAGTCCTTAAATTTCTGCGCGACATGATCGGAAGACCCGCAATAAACGCATACAGTCGATAATTTCAAGATACAGTCCTACTTTCGCATGTTGGATGAAAAAAAACAGAATTCTTTGTCCAGTTTATGCCCAATTTACTAAGAATAAACTAACCGGCCTTATTCTCCGTCTTTGCCTTTAGCGCCGGAGTTGGCGCGATCAGGTATTTCCCGATTAATTGAATAAAAGGCCGCGCTTCCTGCATAAAAAGGATCAACGGATAAAATATAAAATCCGGCGCGACGATGCGCTCCATCTCGAACAAAGCGCTGGCCGATACCCGGCTCGACGTATCGACTCCGAAGCGCACGTTCGGCAAACTCCGCGTCGAAATAATAATGGTTTTGATGGCCTCTCTGCGCTCGTCGGATTCGATGCTGAACGGCATATATCCCATCGTCGCGGTGACCAGAAAACGATAGCCGCTCTCCTGTTGGGCGCAGCGCACGTCGAAATTCAATCCGTCAAGGCAAAAGCAAAACCTTTCAAGCGTCTTGGCCGAAAGATTCTCGAATTCCTTGTCGAGCTTCTGCAACAATTCCCCGAAATTCGGCGAAAAGTCGGAAGCCGGAGAAACAGCGACGGCGGAAGCGGGGTCTGGCATCGAAGGAAAGCCTGAAAAACGAGGGAGGGATTTGCAGTTGGATTCGCCGAGGAGATATCATACACTTTGAGGGAGCCTTATGACAGCGTTAATCTGCTTCTCTGTCAAGGACGCGCAGTGAAATGCGCCGGAATTTCGTTTAAAAGCGCCAACGCACATAAAGGAAAAAGTCATGACGAACGACAAACCTATCCTTTCTTTCCACCCTGCGGGTTGGCCTTTTATGGCGCTTGCCGTCGGCATAACTTTCTTCCTGTCCTTTATTGGCATTGCGTCTTTCTTTGTCGGCCTTGTGATAACGGTTTGGTGTTTTTATTTCTTCCGCAATCCCGAACGGGTTACCCCCGTACGTTCCGGCCTTTTGGTCAGCCCGGCGGACGGCAAAGTCATCGCCATAGAAGACGTCGTTCCCGACGCCGAATTCGGCCTTGGCGACCTACCCCTGACGCGCATCAGCATCTTTTTAAGCGTGTTCAACGTGCATGTGAACCGCATTCCCGCCGATGGCAAGATTATTGCCCGTCGTTACCGTCCGGGAAAATTTTTCTATGCTTCTCTCGATAAAGCCAGCAAGGAAAACGAACGCATGGCGTTGACGATCAAGCTTTCGGGCGATCATCCGTACGCGGGGCAACACATCGGCGTCGTGCAAATCGCCGGTCTTATCGCCCGCCGCATCGTGTGCGACGCGCAGGAAGGGCAGGAAGTCAGGGCGGGCGATCGTTTCGGCATTATCCGCTTCGGCAGCCGCACGGAGGTTTATTTGCCCAAAGGCGTTCATCCTTTGGTTTCCGTAGGGCAAACGATGCTTGGCGGAGAAACGGTTTTGGCCGATCTTCTCTCGGTTGAAGCCGCCCGCAGCGGGGAAGCGCGCCCATGACGGACGAACGCCCTCTCTCGCCCCGCCGCACGGCCAAGGACCTTCCTTTGACGCGATTGCTTCCCAACATTCTGACTCTGCTCTCGCTTTGTTCGGGCTTGACCGGCGTTCGCTTTGCGATGCAGGGATTATGGGAATACGCCGTTCTGGCGATCGTTATCGCTTCCATTTTCGACGTTTTGGACGGGCGCGTCGCGCGCCTGCTGAACATCGCCAGCAAATTCGGCGCGGAATTGGACAGCCTTTCGGACGCGATCAGCTTCGGCGTGGCCCCCGGCTTCATCATGTACGAATGGACTCTGAAAGACGCGGAAAGCATCGGCTGGATCGCCGTTCTGATTTTCGCCGTGTGCTGCGCCTTGCGCCTCGCGCGGTTCAACACGATGCTCGACGATCACGATCTTCCGGCGTGGACCAAACGTTATTTCACGGGCGTTCCGGCTCCGGCGGGAGCGTCCCTTGGCTTGCTGCCTTTGGCCTATGTTTTGCAATTCGGCAGCGCCGCGCAGCTTCCCGCTTCGGTCTGCGCGTTCTGGATGCTTCTGGTCGGCGGCCTTATGGTCAGCCGGTTGCCGACTTTCTCTTTGAAGGGATGGAGGATCGAGCCTTTGTGGGTCGCGCCGCTTTTCGTCGGCGTTGTCGCGCTTGTCGCCGGATTGATTACGAATACGTGGTTGACTTTATCTGGAGCGGGAACCCTTTACGTTCTCATGTTGCCCGTCGGCTGGTACAGCTATCATTCGCGCGCCAAGAAGGAAGCGGGGCAGTCGCGGTTGTGAGCTGCGCGTCAGCGCCGGTCACAAAGCAGTCGCCCCAAATGGAGAACTTTATGACAAAACCAAAACACGTCGAAATTCCCCTGCCCAAAGGCGGCGCGATCAAGGTCGGCGACGATCTGCCCTTGGTCTTTTTTCTGGGCCCGTGCCAGATGGAATCGCGCGCGCATGCGCTGGAGACATCCGCCGCGATCAAGGAAATCGGCGAAAAATTCGGCGTCGGCGTCGTTTATAAAACATCGTTCGACAAAGCCAACCGCTCGTCGATCAAGACCGAGCGCGGCATCGGGTTTGAAAAAGCGTTGCCGATATTCGCGGAAATCCGGAAAAAAACGGGATTGCCCGTCCTGACCGACGTTCACGAACGCGAGCAATGCGCGCGCTTGGCCAAAGTCGTCGATATTCTGCAAATTCCCGCGTTTTTATGCCGCCAAACCGATTTGCTTTTGGCAGCCGGAGAAACGGGCCGTGTGATTAACGTGAAAAAAGGCCAATTTCTCGCGCCGTGGGATATGAAGAACGTCGCGGCGAAAATCGCCTCGACCGGCAACGATAAAATCATGCTGTGCGAGCGCGGCGCGAGTTTCGGCTACAATACGCTCGTGTCCGACATGCGCAGCCTGCCGATTATGGCCGAGACGGGATATCCCATTGTGTTCGATGCCACGCATTCGGTGCAGCAGCCGGGCGGCCAAGGAGAAACAAGCGGAGGCCAACGCGAATTCGTGCCCGTCCTCGCGCGTGCCGCCGTGGCCGTGGGAGTCGCCGCCGTTTTCATGGAAGTCCACGAAGACCCCGACAACGCGCCCTCCGACGGCCCGAATATGATCAAGCTGAAAGATTTGCCCGCGCTGATCGAAACGCTGATGGCGTTCGATAGGTTGGCCAAAAAGTAGATTAACGCAACGTCAGTCCGGGAAGAAATACCCTGCGGAGAAAAGGGAGGTCATGTAACATTTCCTCAGGCTGCTCAAGAAAGCCATCATATCTGCTACGGAGTCCACTATAGAATAGACTGTCACCGGTCAACGAGGCGTTCATGCCTGTGTACATGGCGAAGCAAATTGCCATCGCCGCAAACCCAAATTGAAAAGTTGGTGAAGAGATTGCGCCGATGACGCATGCGGCAGTGGCAATGCCTGCAGCCTCAGTCATACCGACACAAAAAGTCGCCTCCAAAAACTGAACCGGAGATGTAACTGCCGTCGCCGCTATCGCAAACGCGGTCCGGATTCCGGATTTACCGGCATTAATGATTGTTTGTCCCGCGCCCATTATTAACTCCTCATAAAAATATGATTTCAAAAAATACATTTTCCGCCTGATGCGGGAATACTCTTTTTTTGTACCATAAAATCATGAAAGCAATTGCGCAAAAACCGCGTTAACCATGATTTTTAATAAAAAATCATCGTCATTCCCGCCCCGTGTCGGAGCACGGGGCGGGAATAACAGCAAAAGGGAGATTAATACTCCACCACTTCCAGCCCCTCGCCGATTTGGCGCAGGGCGGTTTTTGCGGCTTCGTTCAGCATAAAGCCCCCCGGAAGTTCGACTTCCGCCTCTTCTCCGTTATCCAATTCCAAGGCCAAAACGACTTGCGCGCGGCCTTTGGGCGTCGAAGCCAAAACTTTATGAATTTCCGCGACGGGCGAAGGCTCGAATAATTTTATACGAACGCCCTTCGCCGCGCGCGCCGCGGCGTCGGCCAAAGGCTCGATGTTGCGCGCGATAAAGCGCAAATCTGACGAGCCTTCCACATTTCTCCCGCCCGCGCCGAACGTATTGGTTTGGGCGTCAACTTCGATCAGAACGGCCTGCCCCGTTTCCAGAATATCGCGCTTTTGGGCCAGCAATTCCGAAAACACCGTGACTTCAAACGCGCCGCCGCCGTCGGACAATTGCACGAAGGCGAATTTGTTTCCCTGTTTGGAGGTGCGTTCCTGTTTCGACACGACGATGCCCGCGAGCTTGAAACGGCTCGACGCCGCCTCGCGCTTTTCGGAAATTTTACTGACCTGAACGACGCCCATGCGTTCCAAAATGGCGCGGTAATTGTCCAAAGGATGCGCGGACATATAAAACCCGAGCGCCGCAAATTCATGCTGAAGGCGCGTCAGGTCGTCCCAGTTTTTGACTTGCGGCAAGGGCGGGCGCGAAGCATCGGATTGGTCAGCGAACATATTCGCTTGTCCGCTCACAGCTTCGGCATGTTTTTGCTGGCTGTGCTTGAGCAGAACGTCGATTCCCGCGATGACCTGCGCCCTATTCTTATTCAAACAGTCAAAAACCCCCGCTGCCGCCATGTTTTCCCATTGCTTGCGGTTCACGGCATGCGCGTCGATGCGTTCGGCGAAATCAAAAAGGTCTTTAAACGCGCCGTTTTGACGGGCCTCAACTACTCCCTTCATCGCCGCTTCGCCGACGCCTTTGATAGCAGCCAAAGCGTAGCGAATGGCGGCCTTACCGGAAGTTTCCTCGACGGCGAATTTCGGAAAAGAATGATTGACGTCGGGCGGAAGCAAGGGAATGCGGTTGCGCGCCAATTCCTGACGAAACACGTTGAGCTTGTCGGTGTCGCCCATTTCGAAATTCATCGCGGCGGCGAAAAATTCGACCGGAGTGTTGGCCTTCAGGTATGCCGTCTGATACGCGACGAGCGCATAGGCCGCCGCGTGGCTTTTGTTGAATCCATAGCCCGCGAATTTGTCGATCTGGTCGAAAATCGTTCCGGCCTGATCGCTCGGAACATTATGTTTTTTCCCCGCGCCCTTGATGAAATTCGCGCGTTGCGCGGCCATTTCCGAGGCTTTCTTCTTGCCCATCGCGCGGCGCAGCAAATCGGCCGCGCCGAGGCTGTATCCCGCGAGCAACTGCGCCGCCTGCATCACCTGTTCCTGATAAATCAGGATGCCGAACGTGTCTTCCAGAATAGGGCGCAGGGAGGGATGGAGATAATCGACTTCTTCCTCGCCTTTTTTGCGCTTGATATACGTCGGAATATTGTCCATCGGGCCCGGACGGTACAAAGCGACGAGCGCGATGATATCCTCGAAACGGTTGGGCTTCATCTTGCGCAGAACGTCGCGCATGCCCGAACTTTCAAGCTGGAACACGCCCGTCGTGTCGCCTTTAGCCAGCATTTGAAACGTCTTGGCGTCGTCGAGCGGCAGATGCGTGAGATCGATGTCGATATTCCGTTTTTTCAAAAGTTCAACCGCCATCTGCAAAACGTCGAGCGTTTTGAGGCCCAGAAAGTCGAACTTGACCAAGCCCGCCTGTTCCACGGTTTTCATGTTGAACTGCGTCGCGGGCAAAGGCGAATCTGGATCGCGGTAAAGCGGCACCAATTCGACCAAAGGCCTGTCGCCGATCACGACTCCCGCCGCGTGCGTGGACGCATTGCGGAAAAGGCCTTCCAGTTTCAGCGCAATATCCATCATCTGCGCGATTGTCGGATCGTCGTCGCGCATTTTCCGCAAGGCCGGTTCGCTTTCGATCGCCTGTCCGAGGGTTAAAGGATTGGCGGGATTGTTCGGAACCAGTTTGCAGATTTTATCGACGTAGCCGTAGGGAATCGCCAGCACGCGGCCCACGTCGCGCAACGCCGCGCGCGCCTGCAATTTGCCGAAAGTGATGATTTGCGCGACGCGGTCTGCGCCGTATTTTTCCTGAACGTAGCGAATGGTTTCGTCGCGTCTTTCCTGGCAAAAATCGATGTCGAAGTCGGGCATCGACACGCGTTCGGGATTCAAAAAACGCTCGAACAGCAAGCCGAAGCGCAACGGATCGAGGTCGGTGATGAGCAGCGACCACGCGACGACCGACCCCGCGCCCGAGCCGCGTCCGGGCCCCACGGCAACGCCGTTTTGCTTCGACCATTTGATGAAATCGGAAACGATGAGAAAATAGCCCGCGAAGCCCATCGCGATGATCGTATCGAGCTCGAATTTCAGACGGTCTTCGTATGCTTTGCGATCCGGCGTTCCCGCCGCGTCAAGCCGCGCCTTCAGGCCTTCTTTCGCCTGCGCGCGCAATTCCTGCTCCTCGCTGCGGCCTTTGGCGGTCGGAAAAGCGGGCAAAATCGGCTTGCGCGCCGGCGGCATATAGGCGCAGCGTTTGGCGATCACAAGCGTGTTGTCGCAGGCTTCGGGCAGATCGGCGAAAAGCGCGCGCATCTCGGCGGCGGATTTAAAGCAATGATCGCGCGTCAAATGGCGGCGGTTTTTATCCGCGACGACCCTTTTATCGGCGATGCACAGCAAAGCGTCGTGCGCTTCGAACATATGGGGCTCGCCGAAATAAACGTCGTTGGTCGCCGTCAAGGGAAGATCGTATTTATAAGCAAGATCGATAAGGGCGCGTTCGATGCGTTGTTCGGCGGCGCCTGTGGCTCCGCCGTGATGCCGCGTGATTTCGATATAAAAACGCCCGTTAAAAAGCGCGGCGTATTTCTTGGCCGCGACTTCCGCCGCGTCGTTCTGGTTGCCGAGCAAAAGCCGCCCGATTTCGCCTTCAATGCCGCCCGAAAGAGCGATAAGGCCTTCGGCATGCTTCGCCAATTCGTCGGCCGTGACGAAAGGATCGGCGCGGTTCTGTTCGACGAACGACAGCGTGACCAAAGACGACAGATTGCGGTAACCCGTTTCATTTTGAACGAGAAGGACGAGCTGGTCGTACCCGTCCCGCGTCATCGTTTTAAGCGATGCCTGTTCGGGACGCAGAACGGCGATCTGGCAGCCGATAATCGGCTGAACGCCAGCCTCCGACGCCGCCTGGCTGAATTCCAGCGCGCCGAACAAATTGCCTTTGTCGGTCAAAGCGACGGCCGGCATTTCGTATTGCAAGCAAAGTTTGGCCAGGTCTTTACGCGGCGGCGTAGAGCCGTCTTTCGGTTTTTCCTCGACGACTTTTATCGCGCCCTCGGCGAGCGAATAGGCGGAATGAACGCGAAGATGGATGAAGGAGGGAGAGGACATCATAATAACCGGTTTCGACCAAAACGAACGCTACACCAAGATAAATCAAAATTCTTTGGTTAATTTTTTAGCCCTAAAAACAGCTTTTGGCATTAAGCACGGTTAAGGCAAGCGCTTAGCACATCGATGACGTCGGCAATTTCCGGCATCGGGCGGCAGGCGGCGCGTTTCCGGAATAGGGAGAGGGAAAGATATTGCCGGGGGTCAAGATGCCGGAGAACTAAGAATAACTAACGAAAGAGTCCCTTTAAATATCTCGTCATTTTCGGCTTAAAGTTCCGGCAAAAACCGATCTCCGTTTTCATAGCGCCGGAAGACGTCGCCGCCGGTTTGGACTCTCCGACCGTTTTTTCAAACCCTCTACCGCATATGATGCTTTCGACGTCATCGGGGCTATGGCCGACGGTATTCTTGGGATTTTCGTGCGTCTCGAAAGAAAGCGCGAAAACCTCCGGCCCCGCATCCGAAACGAGTTTGACGAATTTTTCCACATCCGGAAATTTCAGATAATGGATGAAATTCAGCGCCGTAATGATCGACGGCTTTCTTCCTTCGCAAAGCTCTTTCAATTTTTTCGCATCGACGTCGCGCGCGTCGCAAAGAAAAAGACGTATTTTCCCGTTCGCCGGGTTTTCGGAAAGCCTTTCATTTCTCGTATCGACGATGTCTTGCAGTTTGCGCCTCTCCGCTTCACCCTGAGCGCCCGCGAAATCGATGACGAGCGCGTCGAATCCTTTTTCGGCCAGCCTCATCGCCGTTCGCCCGCACCCGCCGCCGAAATCGATCGCAAGAGGTTTTCGCCCCGAAGAATGTAACCGCTTCAATACTTCCGCCTGAACCAGAACCCATTCAAGGACCGGCGGCACGTGTATCAACTCTTCAGTGCCGTAATAGGGCATGCAAGAGAGAGGCGCTATCGTCGTGACATAGCGTACGTCGGTTTCTTCCTCCGGCAAACTTCTTTTTTTCTTCGGTTCAAGCATCATCTTTTTCAAAAAATAATTTCCTTGGCATCGGCGCGCCGATTTTATTTTTCAGAAAACCAAAAGTTTTTCTGTTTTATCGTCGCCGAAATCAACCGTTCACGGCGAAGGCGCGCACTCCTGCGAAAACGTGTTCATTGGGGCGCGAGCGAACATGTCTCCGAGAAGATACATTGCAAGCGGGGTAAGAGGCGTAACAGTCGGATCTAAAATGCCCATCGACGTGGCTGTGAATAAGCTGATAAAAACCCCTGCCTCCCCCGCGAGCAATATCTTCGCTCTCGCCCCAAATGAATGCCGGCCCACCTCGGGATAGAAACCATAATCTCGCGCGGAAAAATTTCCCGCTATGAAAGCCGCCTCGTTAAGCACTGCGTTCACCGGAGAGACGGTGCCAAGATGCACGCACACGATCTGCCCTATCGCCATGCCGACGCTATATAATGTCTCCGGCTTGGTAATTTCTCTGCCGACAATGCGCGCGCCTTCGATGCATGAATCGAGGGTCGTCCGCACCGCTTCTTGGGCACCTGATGCTTTCCGCGCAAATTGGAAACGCGCGGCTTTGGGAAATAGAGAAACGGTTTTCATGTAATAATCGCCTTTCAAAACTTGAAAACTTACGGCCCCATACTACACGAAATCTATGAAAGTAAAAAAGAAATCCCGCCATTCAATGCTTTCTTTCTTTTAGATCAATATGTTAATTGTTTTTACGATTTTGGGGTCTTTACAAAAAAACTTTATAAAAATCACTCATTAATCACGCACGTTTCGACCCACCACCTTTGCCTCATGACGCGGATTTGCTGGGCGGCGGATTTTGCCGAAGCCGCATCGGGAAAAATGCCGAAGCACGAAGCGCCGCTTCCCGACATGCGCGCCAGCAAACATTCGCCGGACGCTTCCAGAACGCCGACGATCTCCTCAATCTCCGGCATCAGGCGGCAGGCGGGCGCGTAAAGATCGTTGCCGCGAAGCTTCAACGCCGCGACAAGTTCTTGCGCCGTCGCGGGCGTTTTTTCCAGACGCGACAGGGGCGAAAATTCATCGCCCTTGTCGCGGTATTCTTTATAAACGGCGGGCGTCGGCAATCCCTTGCCCGGATTGATCAGCACGATATCGGCGCGGGGCAATTTCGGCGCGGGCAAAACGCCCGTCGCCGTCATGTAAGTATTTTCTATTTTCACGCAAACGGGAACGTCCTGCCCGTGAAGCGCCGCCGCCTGCATGAGGCGCGGATCGTCTTTCGCCAATCCCCAATGCCGCCCCAAAGCGCGCAAAGCAGCCGCGGCGTCGCTCGATCCGCCGCCGATGCCGGAAGCTATGGGAAGATTTTTCACCAAAACAATATGCGCGTCGAGTTCGTGCCCCGTCAGTTCGGCCAAAGACCGCGCCGCCTTGACGACGAGATTGCTTTCCGGGTCGTCGTGCGCCAAAGCCTCGGCCCAAGGCCCCGTGATTTCAAAACGAAAATCTTTTCCGGCACGCAAGGCGATTTCGTCGCCGATGGAAGCGAACGCAACAATACTGTCGAGATCGTGATAGCCGTTCGCCTGCCTGCCCGTGATGTGCAGGTACAGATTAAGCTTGGCCGGAGCGAATTCGCGGATAAGGGTCATGGGAACGATCTTTTACGCGATTTGGGCTCAAAAACAACCCCGAAGCGCAACCAATCCCCCGCCAAGCTCAGCAGAAAGAACGGCACGGCGTGACAAGCGGCGTTCGCCTGAGAGGAACCATAGGAATGCGATGGGCGCGGATGAGCCCGGAAATTTCCTCCTTCGCGAGTTTTCTTGCAAATTCTCCATCGAGGAGAGACTGATCTCCCTCGCGCGGGCTTGCGCCGTAAAATTCGTGGATTTCCGCAAGGGTCATTGTCACGCCGCCATTGTACCGGCATCTGACGTCTTGAACCGGAAGCGTGACGGCTTGCTCCGCCCGATCATAGGGGATGGCGACGGCATGAAGGCCGTTATAAGACAAACCATGTCTCGGCGCGGTTATGACAAGATAGCCTTCTATCCCTTGGAGGGGCCGCCACAATTCGACGGCGTCTATCGGTTCGTGATCCAAAGGAGGAGAAAGAAAAACGGCCTTCCCCGTTCGAATTTTATGTTCGACGCCAACTATTTTTTCCGGAAAAAGACTCTGCCATTTGTATGAATGCGGGCCGTAAGTCAGTTTTGCAGAATCTCCGGATACCGTTATGCAATACTCTTTGCTGCCGCCGCCGGCAGCGATGAAATAGGTCGTTTGCGACACGCCCCGAACGGTTTCCATCACGCGTTGTTCATAAAATTTCAGCGACCCTACCGGCGCAAAGAAACAACGGCCATTGGCGTCGAAAATGACGGTGCCCTTATTGCGTTTTTTGATCGCTTGGACGATTTCAAACCGCTCCATCCCTTCAAGGGGCTGGGGCGCGAGAGGACTTGGATTCCAGAACGTTGCGTCGCAAGCGACTGCGCAAACTCCGCCTTGGGACATCATTTTTCTCCCTTTGCCGCCGTGCGGCGGCCTTGCGTCGCCGCTAACGAAGGGCGCGGCGACAAAACCCCCACATCAAGTTAGTCCGGCGATTCGCGCTTCAGAGAAAAGCGCTAAGGCTTTTCTCTGAAGCGATCGCGGACTGAGCCGGAAAATTTCCGGCGTGGGAGATCGGATATGTGCGGGAGAAAAATAAAAAAAGCCCCCGCACAACGCGATCACCCGCCAGGGATCACAGTGCGGAAGCTTGACGCTTTCCAATTCTGTGACGCTTTAGCTGTTGTTAACGCGGCAGCAAGCTGCTCCTGTCAAATCCCGCGGATTGGCTTTTATTCGCCAATCGAATCGACGCCATATAAGAAAAATTTTCCGATATTGTCAAGTAACCGGTGTTTTATCGCGCCGGAGAGTCTTTCAGATCGAGCGTGTAATCGGGGACGTTGGCGCCGACGTCCTGCTCGCGAAATCCCGCCGATTGGAAATTGCGCGCGGCGCAATCGCCGTCCCCGTCGATGCGGAAAGCTTTTTTATCGACGCAAAAAATATATTTTCCGTCCCATTCCATCGGTTTGGCGTCTTTCTGGCCTTCCGTCACCGCGCGCGCGTAATAATAATAAAAACGCTGCGAGAGGGACTGTGCGTAAACGCGCGCGCATTGGCCCGGCTCGATCAGCCACCAGCCTTCGGACACCCAATTATCGGCTTTGTCGTCCGCATCGCCGCGATAGGCGAGCGCGGCTTCGAGCGCGACCGACGTCCTGTTGCAAAAAGACATGGCCGCAAAGGCTTCGCGCGGATTGCCTCCCGCGGCACAAACAAAGACGAACAACGCAAGAGCAACAGGAAGGGCGCGGATAAAGGAAGAATATTTCATGACTATTCGACGGATTTCACAGATTTAGCGACTCTTTCGATCTATCACATCTCGCCCGCCGAAGCCAAGCCTTGCTAATCCGCAAACGGGTCCTTCATCAGGATCGTGTCGTCCCGCTCGGGGCTCGTCGAAAGCAGAATGACCGGCGTTTCGATTATTTCCTCGATCCGGCGGATGTATTTCAACGCCTGAGCCGGTAAATCCGCCCAGCTCCGCAAGCCGTGCGTGTTGCAGTTCCATCCTTCGCAGATGTCGTAAACCGGCTCGACCGACGCTTGGGCTTGCTGGCCCGCGGGAAGATAGTCGATTGTTTTGCCGTCGAGCTTATAGGCGTGGCAAATTTTCAATTCCTTGAAAACGTCGAGGATGTCGAGTTTCGTCAAAGCGATCCCGTCGATCCCTCCCGTTTTGACCGCTTGGCGCAAGGCGACCGCGTCCAGCCAGCCGCACCGGCGCTTGCGCCCCGTATTAGTGCCGAATTCCTTGCCGCGCGTGCCAAGCGTCTCGCCGTCCTCGCCTTTGTCCTCGGTCGGGAACGGCCCCGCGCCTACGCGCGTCGTGTATGCCTTGCAGATTCCCACGACGCGGCCCACGGTTTTCGCGCCGATGCCGGAGCCCACAGCCGCGTTCGCCGCGACCGTATTGCTGGACGTAACGTAAGGGTATGTTCCGTGATCGACGTCGAGCAACGCGCCTTGCGCTCCCTCGAACAGCATCAGCTTGCCTTGCTTGCGCGCCGCTTCGAGCCGCGACCAGACCACGCCGACGTAAGGCATGATTTGGGACGCGATATCCATGATCTTTTCGTAAAGCCCGTCCGTATCGAAATTTTCGACGCCGAAGCCTTTCAGCAAGGCGTTGTGATAATGCAGCAGATAATCGAGCTTCGCGCGCAAAACTTCGGGTTCGCCGAAATCGCAAAGCCGGATCGCGCGGCGCGCCGCTTTGTCTTCGTAAGCGGGGCCGATGCCGCGTCCCGTCGTGCCGATTTTGGCTTCGCCCCGCGCGGCTTCTCTTGCGCGGTCGAGCGCGGCGTGAACCGGAAGAATAACAGGGCAATTTTCGGCAATGAGAAGATTTTTCGGCGATATCTCGATGCCTTTTCCCTTAAGCTCCGCGATTTCGTTCAGCAGATGCCACGGATCGACGACGACGCCGTTGCCGATGACCGAAAGCTTGCCTTTGCGCACGATGCCCGAGGGAAGCAGGCTAAGTTTATAAGTGACGCCGTCGATGACAAGCGTATGTCCGGCGTTATGCCCGCCCTGATAGCGCACGACGATGTCCGCGCGGTACGAGAGCCAATCGACGATCTTGCCTTTGCCTTCATCGCCCCATTGGGAGCCCACGACGACGACGTTTTTCATAATATTACCGGCAGTTCAGGCGCTTCGGGGCAAGGCATCCCGCGAGCACCGATTCATCACCCGCCTTGCAGCTTTTTCTAGCCGAAAAGAAACGAAAAGGAAAAGAAAAAAACACCGTCATTCCCGCGAAAGCGGGAATCCAGCGCCGCGTGTCTGGACGGTAAGAGTCTTAGGCTTTTATCTTGCCCGCGCCGCAACGCGAACCAGCGTTTCTTCTTCCTCGGCTTCTGCGGCTTTCCACACGAACCTGACGCGGTTCTGGATGCCCGTCAGAAGATCGTACGACACGCGGTCGCTAAAGGCCGACAGTTCTTCGATCGGAAGGTCCTCGCCCCATAACGTGACTTTGTCGCCGACGACGGCGTCGGCGCAGGGGCGCAAATCGACCGCAGCCATGTCCATCGCGACGCGTCCGACCAAGGGGCAGCGTTCGCCGTCGACCAGAACGACGGCGCCCGGCCTTACGATGCGCGGAAAGCCGTCGCCGTAGCCGACCGACGCGATGCCCACCGGCATGTCTTCGGGGCAGGTAAAGGCCGCGCCGTAGCCGACGTTGTCGCCGCGCCTGAATTTCTGGACCGCGATAAGCTCGGTCCGGAAGTTCATGACCGGTTTGAGCCCCAGCGATTCCGCCGACCGTCCTTCCAAAGGCGACGCGCCATAAAGCGCGAGGCCCGGGCGAATCCAGTCATACTGCATCTCGGGAAAAGCGAAGGCCGCGGCGGAATTACAGAAGCTTTTTTGGCCGGGCTTATCTTTAATAAATTTTTGGAACGCGGCGATTTGCTTTTGGTTTATCGGTTTTTCGGGTTCGTCGGCGCAGGCAAAGTGCGACATGATTCCGACGGGTTGATGCACCGAGGAACTTTCCGATAAAATTCGAAACGCCTGCGCTTCCGTTTCGGGGGAAAATCCGAGACGTCCCATCCCCGTGTCGATTTTAAGCCACGCGTGAATTTTCGACGGAAGTTTCGCTTGTTTCAGCCACTCGACCTGATGATCGCTGTGAAAGACGACGGAAAATCCCTGTTCGGAAGCCAAGGCCAGTTCTTCCGGCGCGAAAACGCCTTCGATCAGCGTGATCGGCGTTTGGACTTTGGCTTGGCGCAACGCTATCGCCTCGTCGATGCAGGCCACGCCCAAGGCGTCAACGGAACCTTCCAATCTTTGCGAAACAGAACGGATCCCGTGCCCATAGCCGTTGGCTTTGACCATCGCCATGACTTTGGCTCTCGGCGCTCGAGCTTTGATCGTCTCAAGGTTATGAAGCAGGTTCGCCGTCGAAAGCGTGCAAAGTGTTTTCCGTGCCATCTATTCAAAGTCCCTGCATAAATAAGTAGATCAATCCTGTTGAGAGCCTTTTGCAAGGTGTAGGCCAACGGATTGATACTTAAGCCCTATTATGACGCACATGCGAACGCATGCACTAATATGTTGATAGGTATACGATATTCCACGGAAAAGGCAATGTTTTTGCGAACCCCGAACTTAAGGGGTTAAAGGCTTGGATTATCCCAATTCCGTCTGGCTCAAAATGCCGCCGACGCGCACAGGCTCGATCTTCACAGCCAGTCCCGTCGCGTCGTCCGTCGTCACCGCCACGCCGCAAACCGTCGCGGGCCCTTCGGCGGGAGACTTGCGTTCGGGCGGCGGCGTTTGGCGCGTGAATCGCCAAATGGCGGTGTCTTTTTTTATACCGACGACGCTGTCGTAATCGCCGCACATGCCCGCGTCGGACATATAGGCCGTCCCGCGAGGCAAAATATGCTCATCCGAGGTGGGAATATGCGTGTGCGTGCCGATGACCGCGCTGACGCGTCCGTCGAAAACGTGCGCGAAGGCCATTTTTTCGGATGTCGCCTCGCCGTGAAGATCGACGAAAATTTGCAAGTTTCCGGAAAGTTTGCGCGCACCCAAAAATTTTTCCATCGCGGCGAAGGGATCGTCGAGCGACGGTTCGACAAACAACCGCGTCATCGCGTTGACGATCAAAAGCTTGCGCCCGCCGAGCGCGGAAAGCGGATAAAAACCGCTTCCCGGGGTCCCTTCGGGATAATTCAAGGGCCGAACGATGCGGGGTTCGCGATCGATCGAGGTCAAAAGTTCCTTTTGCTTCCACGCGTGATTGCCCAAAGTCAGGCAGGAAACGCCCTGAGCCAGAAATTCTTCCGCCATTTTCATCGTGACGCCAAGGCCGCCCGCCGCGTTTTCGGCATTGACAATGATCGCGTCCGGCTTGAAGCGTTCTTTAAGTTTCGGCAAATGCTGCGCCAGCCCTTCGCGCCCGCTGCGCCCCACGACATCGCCAAAAAACAAAATAATCATCGAATGCCTCCCTCGGACGGGGGGCACAGCCCGTCGCCGAATAACGCGGACATGCCGCACGCCGAACCGAACAAGGTTACCGCGTCATTCGCGCCCTCCCTGGTCTTGGCGAAAATTTGGGTGCGCTCGGCGACGTCGCCGTAGAGCGTATGCAGGTACAGCCGGTAATTTTCGGCGCGCGACGCGCTGTCCGCGCCTTGCATCAGCGCCGCGCATGTGGTGTCGAGGAACGTATTAGGGTTTTTCCCCTCCGCGCTCAGATAGGTTATCGACCGCGTGGCGTAATCTTCCTTGGCGGCGTTCGCGCCCGCGCGACGCCCATAGGCGTTCAGTTTTTCGAGGCCATAAGGATAGTCGTTAACGGAAGGGCACGCCGACGCGTCGGGAAGGCCGAAGCCGTTTTTGCCTCCCAGAGGGCGCGAAGCCGTCAGATAAAGATAAGACGACGGCGACGCGAGGACATAGCGCAAGCCGATGTTTTGCCTGCTCACGGCGCCGTACGCGGCGGAAAACGCGGCATATCGCTGAATGAAATTCGCGCCCGCGCCGAATCCCGCGATGACGATTTCCTTCAAATCCGGAAAAGCGTTGCGGTCGGACAAATACATCAAAAGCAAATCCATAACCGTGAAGGAACTGACGCTTTTCGTCGACGGAACCGGCATGGAATCGTCGCCCGAACTCCATCCCAAGACCTGCCACGCGGCGAAGCCCCGGCCTCTGTCGGGAAGATAATCGGCAAAACGAACGATGTCGGAGGGAAGCAAAAATTGCGGCGCAAGAATAATCGTCGCCGCGTTCTGGCTTCCGGCCAAAGCCGAAATGACGGCCAGCGCGGCGTTCGCGTCGCGGGATTCGTCATGAACGACCACGATCGCGCGCGTCAGGCCCGCATGAATCCCTTCGAGCGGGTGATTGGCGGCAAGAGGAACCAGTTGCGGTTCGGCGTCGGCAGGCGCATCGAACGGCAGCACGGGAAAATAGGCGGTCGCGGGAACGGTCTCGTCCGCGCGCGCAGAGCCGGAGACACCGAGCGGCGGCCCGACGAAGAAAAAAAACGTTAGAAGAAGAAAAATACGCATGAAGGAAACATTTAAAGGACTTTTTGCGGGATTCGGCAAGAAATCTCTCCGAACTCTTGCTTTTCTCCCTGTTCTTGCGAAGAATGCTCGGCATGACGAGCGTTCTCGATAAGAATCAACAAGCGAAAATCCTGACCCCGGACGCGCGGCGATTGATGTCGGCTTTGGGCGGACAGGCGCGCGTGGTGGGCGGAGCGGTGCGCGACGTTCTTTTGGGGCGCGCCGTCGGCGATATCGATCTGGCCTCGGCCTTGCCGCCCGAACGCGTGATGGAAATTCTGGGAACGGCGGGAATCAAAACCGCGCCGACCGGATTTGCTCACGGCACGGTCACGGCCATCATCGATCATAAAGGCTATGAAATCACGACGCTGCGGCGCGACGTGCAGACCGACGGACGCCACGCCGAAGTCGCCTTTACCGGCGATTGGCGGGAAGACGCCGCGCGGCGCGATTTCACGCTTAACGCGCTTTACGTCGATGCGGACGGAAATTTGTACGATTATTTCGGCGGCGCGGAGGACGCGAAAGAAGGGCGCGTGAAATTTATCGGCGATGCGCGCGCGCGCATCCGCGAAGACGTTCTGCGCATTTTGCGTTTTTTCCGGTTCACCGCGTTTTTCGGAAAAGGCGACGCGGATAAGGAAGCCCTCGCCGCTTGCCGCGAATTGGCCGGGCTTATTCCGAAACTTTCCGCCGAACGCATCGCCCGCGAGTTCATAAAATTAGCGTCGGCGGAAAATCCCCTCCCTGCCCTGCGTTTGATGAAAGACGGCGGCGTTTTGGATTCTTTCTTGCCGGAAGCCGCGGATTTATCCCGCCTGCGCGCTTTGCTTGAAACGGAGAAAAAACAAAACGCCGCGCCGGATGCTTTGATCCGGTTTGCCGCCCTGCTGCCGGAGGACGAAAATATCGCCGCAGCCGTTTCCGCGCGGCTTAAGCTTTCGAACCGCGACGCCGAAACGCTTCGCGTCCTCGCCGAATTGCCGGATGTCTTACGCGGCAATCTCGCCCCCAAAGTTTTGCGCCCCATCCTATACCGATACGGGGCGGATTATTGCCGCGCCGCCGCGTTTTTGACCGGAAAAGACATAACCGAAGCCCTCGCCGCGATCGCCGCGTGGGACTCTCCCGTTTTTCCCGTCAAGGGCGAAGACATCGTCAAGCTTGGGATTCCTGCAGGTCCGCGCGTCGGGGAAATCCTCCGCGCCGTCGAAAAAGAGTGGATCGACGGCGGTTTTAAAGCCGACAAAGCCGCGTGCTTGGCGCGCGCCAAGGAATATGGGAAAAATCCTTGACCTAACCTTAAAGTTGGGATAAATCATAAGTCCTCGATTGTCATTCATATGGAGGATTCATATGGCTTCCCGTTCGCGCCGCCGCCCCGTTTCGACCGACAAAAGATTCCGCAAAATTTACGGCAAAGGCGATCACGGAACGCCCGAACGCTGGCAGCATTCGGGCTGCACGTTCGAGCTGACCGACCGCGCGGGCATTTTGGCCGCGCGCGCAACGGAAGAGCATATTCTCGATATTTTGGGATTGAAGCTTCTGCTCAACGCATTGCAAATCGAAGCGGGAATGAAATTCAAGGCCGATTACCACGCGGCGGCAATCGCAGCGCACGTTACCGGAAGTTATTCCGGTCTTTCGAGCGCGCGGGATTTTTTCCGCGCCGAACGCGAACGCACGGACGCCGAAGAAGCGGCCTACCGCCGGTGGAGGGCCGCCGTGCGCGAATTGGGCCTGCGCCACGGCACGGCGGTCATTTCCGTCGTCTGCCACGACGAAGCTCCCCTGCCCCGCGACCTGGCCGCCTTGCAAGACGGCCTCGATAAATTGGCGGCGTGGTACGGGATGGGAAAAAACTCAAACGCCCATTCCACACAAAGGAAAGGTTAGACCGCCCCCTCTTTCGTCATTCCGCAAAAGTTTCTTTCGCTGCGCGAAGAGAAACTTTATGCGGAATCCGATTTGGTTTTCTTTTTGTCGCCTCTTTACATCCGCGCGCAAAAAAGTAAGAATGCGCGAGCATGTTTTCCCGCCGCATCTTTATCCTCATCGCCGTTTTCGTTTCCGCCGCGCTGCTTTCCGGCTGCGCGGACAGCCTTCGCCGCGACGACGACGCGGCAAAAGCCAAAACGCGCATGATCGGCATGTCGCGCGTCGAAGTTCTCTCCTGCATGGGCCCACCCAAGAAAAAAGCGCACGAGGACACAGTCGAAGTCTGGTCCTATCTTTCGACCGACGACACGGGCACTTCCAGAGGAAACGGCTATAAGCCGACCCCCTTAAATTTTTGGGGAAGTTCGCATGAAAAAAGCTTTTGCACCGTCAACGTCGTGATGAAAGACGGAGTCGTGACGGCGATCCATTACCTCGGCCCGACAAAAACGAGTTTTTATAACGACAATGACCAATGCGGCTTCGCCGTCGCCGCCTGCGTCGAACACGGCGCGGAGTAATCAGGCCAAGACGTCCACCAAACTTCCCCTCGGCAATTTCGCCGTGGAAGAGCCGCCGTTTTTCGAGGCCTGCGGCACGGCGAAAACTTTCACCGGCGCGACGGCGTTCGACGACCGTTGCTGCGTTTGCTGAACGGCCGTCAGCACCTGCGTGCTGCGCAAACTGTTCGTCTGCAACGCCGTCTGAGCGCGCTGGGTCGATGGAAGGGATGTGGAGCTTCCGATAGAGTCAATCATGGGTCGTCCTCTCGATCTCTCTTTTTAAAGAGGTACCCTGTCCTAGGCTCTTGGTGAACGCGATCATCCTAATCACGTTTATTCGCGATATGCGCGGAAGCGAAAACGCTTCAAGCCGAATCAATCGCTTATCTGGTTAAAAAAGCTAGTCCAACGAGTCGCCTTTGTCAAAAAAAGGGATAATATCGTCGTCATCCCGCAAAAGCCGCCTTTTTGCACTCGCAAAAAGGCGGCTTTATGCGGAATCCGATTGTTTTTCTTACATAAAAACATTAAAAGGGAAAAATCTCATTTATTTTATCATTTTGTGTGATTTTTCCCTTGACTCGCCCTTTCGAAAGGCGTATTGACACTCCCACGGCGCATTGTATCCCGACTTCGCCAAGCAAGCCAAAATAAAACTCCCCGAACAATAGACCTCTTGCATAACCCGCTCGGACGAGGGGAATGCGAGAAGCGAGGAGCGCAGGACCGCAAGCGTACTCCAACGTACGTGCGGATCCGAGCACCGAAGCGACAAAGCAGTCACCCGTCCGAGTTAGGGTTAGGCAAGGGGTCTAAAATGACCGAAAACGAAAACCCTCTGGCTGACGAAGCCGTAGACACGCTGCATGGCCTGATGAAGGACAGCGAAAGCGATTCGGACAAGATCAGGGCCGCGAAAATCCTTCTCGACCGCGCTGCGCCGAAAGAAGACGATGAAGCAAAAAAACACGAAGCTGAAGAACGTGACGCTGCGTTTACAGAGGCGTATGGACTCCTTACGGAACTTGCCCGCTACAAATATGCATTCCATCGCCTCCAGAATGCGCTGGCTGAAGCAAGCAAGGCCCCAGCAGCTGACCCCGCCCGGCAATTGGCGGATTTGGCTGATTTTGGCTGGGCGCGGCTGGGGGAAGACGAGAACGGGGGCTGAGGATATTGCCCATTACGTTCTCTGGAACCCGGGCGTGCGCGTCGGCGTGATAGCCCCTACTTATGCCGACGCGCGCGATACCTGCGTCGAGGGCGAAAGCGGCCTTTTGGAAACGATTCCTCCCGCCTGCATCGAGAAATGGAACCGCTCGATGGGCGAGATGATGCTCAAAAACGGAAGCCGCATCAAATTATTCTCCGCCGACCAGCCAGAGCGGCTGCGCGGCCCGCAGCATCACCGCGTGTGGTGCGACGAAATGGGAGCTTGGGGAAAGCGCGAAGCCTTCGATCAGCTCTTTTTCGGATTGCGCTTGGGTAAACCCGTTACATAAACCCTGATACCGGTCAATCAGTAGTGATCGATAATTCGACAGGCTCTGTTATCCATGTAGGCGGTCAAGATTTTCAGTATGGAATAGAAAGCGGAGACCTGCCTAACGCACAAATCAGACCGGGAACTTTCAGCTCAGGGAGCGCGGGTGGTGGTGGAGGTGGAGGCGGTGGAGGCGGTGGAGGTGGAATGTTTGGCCATATATTTCCAAAAATTCCCGGTGATTCAGAACAAGAATTAGAATAGGATATTGCAAAACACGGGTGATAGAAATGCAAGAACCAGCATGGATTTCAATACTACCGCCGGACTTGACAAAAATGGCCTATCGAGCGGGAGCAGAATTGGCGTGGCCTCGCGATCAGGCTTTGCGTGTTTTAGATTTGTTGAACAAGAAAAAATATATCATCGTCGGCGTGGAAACTTGGATTCCTACCAAACCGGGACCAACACCGCTCATTAATGATTGGACTCCTGAGCGCGCAAAAAAATCCGATTCATTTCCCCAAACTGCACAAAATTTTGTTTCCGCCTTCAAGCGCGATCCGGCTGAAAATGGGGGGGTAGCTACCATTTTTTGTATTTCTGCACTACGTCCTAAGAATTAGACATACAGCACGGGTCTGCGCGTGATCGCGGGCATAGATCATTGGCTGTGCCCGATGTACCGCGACAGGCCGGAACTCGACTTCGATCCCGATGCGATAAGCGCGCTCACCGACAAGCGGCAAGCCCAATGGAGCAAAGTCCAAAACGCCAACTTCCTGACGCGCAACGAAAAGCGCGAGGCGGCGGGCTATGGCCCCGTGCCGGGCGGCGACGAGGCAGACGATTATGACGACGGGACGAAACGCGCGGCTCGGCCAAAATTTAACCCCTATCACGACGACCTAGGCCGCTTCACTTTCGGGCCAGGCGAAGATGACGATGGGGATGACGATACTTCATCGGATCAACCTCAAAGCTCGCCAAGCGGTTCAGACAGCGGCCCCGGAATTTTCGGCTTGCCGGAAAATATAGAGCATCCGGCAACCGCAACTCCGGCAAACGCGGGGCCAGCCGATAATAATTCGTTTGATGCCGATAAGGCGGTTGATACGCTAAATCAAAATGTCGACGAGCTTAAAAGACAGCAGATTGAAGATGGACAACCTAATTTGTATGGAGAGCACGCCTGTGCACAATATGTCAGGGGCGCTTTAAACGATGGCGGTGGACTCAATGTCGGGACACCGGCAAACGGGCTAGGAAACGCTGCAGACTATGGTCCTCCACTCGAAAATGCCGGGTTTCAACCTGTCGCCAACGGCAACGCATATCCGCCGGAAGATTATACGCCTCAAGCCGGAGATGTGGCAGTTATTCAACCCACAAACGAAAACGCGAGTGGTCATATGGAGATGTATAACGGCTCGCAATGGGTTTCGGATTTTAGACAGGATGGGTTTTGGCCGGGGCCTCATTATAGGAATGAAACGCCTCATTTTGTCATTTACCGCTATCCAAACTCCTCGATAAACATATAAAAACCCTATTGCTCCGAAGACAGGGAAATTGTTTCAGGACAGCAAATGCTATCGATACGCCAAGCTCCACGTTCAACCCTGAGCCGAACAGAAAGACGCACCGCAAAATAAGAACGCCCACCATTAGGACGAAAAAGGCGACTTGCGACAATCAAAGCACGATCCCCATCCATCTCGATAAGTTGTGCCGTTGCGTTAAGCCACTCGTCAAATGCGTCCTGTGAACAAGTTATAACGTTTGTACCGGAGGGACAATATTGAGGCTTTGGCTCTGGCTCCTGATCTGATGTATAGGTTGTCGTCCAGTGATAAAATTCTGATGTCAACATTTTACGCATAATTATATCTTGATTACGCGCGCGAACATGTTCACTACGCGCCTCTGCTGAAAACTTTCGAGGGAATGAGAAAAAAACGATGTTGTTTGCCTCATTCCATTTGTAGAAACCTGCGACAAAAGCTTCCAGATGTTCGGAACTGCGGTCGCAGGTGGCGGCGTCTTTGCACTCGACAAGCGCGGGAGGTTGTATTTTTTCCGCTTTTTCGACCGAGACTTTTGCCGACGCTCCGGATGAAACGGCGAGCAACGCCGCCAGAAACGTGAGGATAGAAATCAGGCGTTTGCGCAGTTTCATTTTTGCAAATCCTCGAAGCGAAGAGCCTTTAAACTATCAAGTCCTGACCAACTTGCAATAATTTCCTGACGCGCAACGAAAAGCGCGAAGCTGTGGGCTACGGCCCCGTTCCGGGCGGCGACGAAGGGGACGGCGGCATAAACAACCTGCTTCACTCCGATCAGCCGCCGAAGGATTTTGAGGGAGGCTTTGTGATGCTCGAGGCTCTCGTGGCTCGCGCAGGCTTTTGAAAGGACGACGGGGCGGAGGCCTGCTTCGAACAAATCCACGGCGGTTTTAAGGACGCAGCAATCTGTGTCGATGCCGCAAAGGAAAACTTCCGAAATTTTGCGCTTTTTCAAAAGGCGGAGAAATTTTTCATCGACGCAGGTGTAGACGCGCTTTTCGAAAATTTCGGCGCGGGCGCAGGGTTTGAAGGCAAGTTCCGTGTCTTTCGTTCCTATGCCGAATCTTTTCCATTTCAGCAGTTTGCGGAAAGGCGAACGCGGCGCGTTGACGACGCGGAAGATGAACACGTTGCGAAAATAGGATTGCAGCGCCTCGACGATCGCCGGAATTTTTTTCGTGCGCTTGTTGATGAATCCTTTTTGCACATCGATGATAAGCAGGCATGAGATCATAACGCGAGGCTAGCAGACGCCGCGCGGATATTCCAGCGCCGGATGGTGCTTTTCAAGTTTTTCCAACAACCAAAAAGGCAATCATGGACGTTAAACACATGTCCCTTCCGCTGAGGGTCAAGACTCTCGGCGGCGACGGGATTTTTACGGGTTACGCCTCCGTTTTCGGCGAGCTCGATCAGCAAAACGAAATCGTGGCTGCGGGCGCGTTCTCACGCACGCTGTCGAAGTGGCGGCGGCAAAATCGCACGCCCGCGCTTTTGTGGATGCACGATCCGACGCAACCCATCGGCATCTGGCAAAGCGTCCGCGAAGACGCGAGCGGCCTTCTGGTCGAAGGACGCCTCGCGCTTCGCACGCAAAAAGGCGGCGAGGCTTACGAACTTCTCAAACTCGGCGCGTTGACCGGCCTTTCAATCGGCTATCGCGTCGTCTCTAGCCAGATCGACGCCAAACGCAAGGCCAGAATCCTGACTGACGTCGATTTGTTCGAAATTTCGCTGGTGACTTTTCCGGCGAACGAAGCGGCGCGCGTCAGCGACGTGAAAAGAAGGGACCGGCATTCGGAATCCGGCGTTCGGGGAAAAGAATGCATCGATCCCTCCCTTTTGGCCCAAGCCGCCGAAAGACTCCGCCAAGCCGCGCGAACTTTGACGGACAGATAAAATCAACATCAACAACGGAGAAAAACATGATTGATATGAGCGAAGTACGCTCGGCCACCGATACTCTGGCGCGAGCTTTTGAAGAATATAAAAGCGTCAACGACCAGCGTTTGCACGAAATCGAGCAACGCGGATCGGCCGACGTTCTGCACGACGAACATCTGGGCCGCATGGACAAGTCCATCAACCGGCTGCAGGACGACATCACGAGCCTGAAAACCTCGATGCTGCGTCCGGGCAAGTCGGGCGCGTCTTTGGCTCCGGCAGACAGCGCGCACAAGCAGGCGTTTTTGAAATACATCGCCAAAGGATACGACGCGGGGCTGGCCTCGTTCGAAAGCAAATCTTTGGAAGTCATCAACAACGCCGAAGGCGGATACATGATTCCGCCGGAACTTTCCGACCGCATCGTCACGCGCCAATACGACACCACGCCGATGCGCCAGATTTCGACGGTCATGAGCATCTCGACCGAAGCGGTCGAAATGCTGCGCGATACGAACGAACCCGTCGCGTTGTGGATTTCGGAACTGGGCGTTCCGGCTCCGACATCCGAAGGATTGTTGGAACGGCGCAAACTTTGTTCGGCGGAACGACGCCTGTGAACGGATTCGCCGTATACAATCCCGACTCCACGAACGATCTGTGGATCAGCGACAGCACGACGGCCGCCGTCAATGGTGTCGGTTCCATTCGTATTGTAGCCAACGGCGGAGGTTTCGAGACGCCCCCGGGATATAAGCCGCTTGGAGCCGTGTCGATCGTATCGGCAACGACCGGCGCCAAAATCACCGCACGCCGGTGGTGAGCGTCATGTGTCCGCTTATCTTTCCGCCCGACACGTACGCCAGCGGAGGTTTCGACCTGCGCACGTACAAAAGAGGCGTCGGACCCGTTTCCGGCGTGGTCAAAACTTATAATTTTCTTTCCGGAACATTGCCGAGCGACTTGACCTTCTCCCGCGCGTCGAGTGCGTGGTATTTCAACTCGTCGGGCGTTTTGACGCAAGCGTCGAGCAATGCGCCGCGTTTCGATTACGGGTATTATGGAAGCTCGTCTTTGCAGGGACTGTTGGCCGAGGGGCAAAGCACTAATCTGGCTCTCCAAAGCAACGCTTTTACAACCTCTCCGTGGACAAAATCGGCGGCCGTTACGGCAGGGGCCGCCACTTCTCCCGATGGAACGACGGACGCTTTTTCGTTTCTGGCCTCGGCGGCATATCAATATGCGCGTCAATCCATAACCCTCTCGGGAAGCACGACTTACACGTTATCCTGTTGGCTGCGCGTTTCCTCGGGCACTTATACGAATTTAGAATTGTACGGGTACGACGGAACCAGCCAATACGGGGTAACGCCGACGATCACAACGACGTGGACGCGCTATACAAAAACCTTCACGACGGTGGCTTCGCCGTCAGCCGGAACTATTTATTTACAGGATAATAATACGAGCGGATGGCAAACCGTCTATATCTATGGAATGCAACTCGAACAAGGTTCTTTGGCTACTTCCTATATCCCGACGACAACGGTAACAGTCACCCGCGCCGCCGACAGCCTTTATAACTCTTCGCTTCCTTGGTTCAACGCGACGACGGGGACTTTTGTCGCGCGCGGCATTCTTGAAGGGGCAAATACTTCTCATGCGGCCTATCTCTCGTCGTTCAGCGACGGAACGGCGAATAACAATATCGCGTTGTTCGCAAACACAAGCGGAAAGGCGCAAGGCGGCGATACGGTTTCCGGAACGGCCTATACGTCTGCCGCGACTGCCGGAAGCCCTGTCGTTGGAACGGCGTTTAAGCAAGCCCTTAAATACGCCTCCGGCAGCAATGTCGCCGATTTTGGGAGCACGATAGACGGCGCGGGAACTTTCGGCGCAGCCGCCATACCTTCGGGCATAAGCCGTCTCGATCTCGGCAATAATGTAAGCGGAACGGCGGCTTTCAACGGCTGGCTGCAATCGTTCTCTTACTACAACACGGCTTTAACCAACGCGCAAATACAGGGGCTATAAATGACAGACTTTTACTTTTCCGCTTCTTCTTACAACACGCTTGCCGGAATGCTGACGGGCAACGTCGGCGGCACGTTTCAGGTGCTTTACCAAAACATTCTTGGCCCCGCGCAGGGACGCGCCGCGATTCCGGCCGGAACGGACGCGAACGGCAATCCTGTCGCCGCCGTTCCTGCGGTGGGCGATCCCTCAACGTGGTATGTCGGGATTCGCAACGATGCTGCAATGACGCCGCCTACAGGCGTTTCCGTTTGCGACGCGGCGACGGGCGCGGAAGTGCTGGGAGTGTGGATGTAAGCCTTAGCTGCGTCTAAACGGGTGCGCGGGATAGACGCCTAAAATTTTAACCTCGTGCGCGAAGAATGCCAGTTCTTCGAGCGCGAGGCGAAGCGGCGTGTCTTTCGGATGCCCTTCGACATCGACATAAAATTGGGCCGCCGTAAAATTGCCGTCGACCAGATAGCTTTCCAGTTTTGTGATGTTGACGCCGTTGGTGGCAAATCCCCCCAGCGCTTTATACAATGCCGCCGGAACGCTGCGCACGCGAAACACAAGCGTGGTCATGCAATCGCTGCCCTGCGGCGCTTCTTTCGCCTTGCGCGAAAGGATGAGAAAACGGGTCGTGTTCTTCGGCCCGTCGGCGATGTTCGTCGCCAGACATTTTAATCCGTAAATCTTCCCCGCCAAACCGGAAGCTATCGCCGCGACCGTCTTGTCGCCGCGCTGGCTCACTTCCTCCGCCGCGCCTGCCGTGTCTGCGTGGATTACCGGCTTGATTCCGTGGCTTTTGATCCACTTCTGGCATTGAGCCAGCGCTTGCACGTGGCTTTCGACGCGTTTGATGTCTTTTAATTTTGCGCCCCTGATCGCCAGAAGGCGATGGTCGATCGGCTGGTAATGCTCGCCGATAATATGCAGCTTGCCTTGCGGCAAGAGATGATGCACGTCGGCCACGCGGCCGGCTGTGGAATTCTCGACGGGGATCATGGCCAGATGGGCTTTCCTGTCGACCACCGCCGCGAAAGCGTCGTCAAACCCCAAGCAGGGCAACGTCTCGCAACCGGGAAAAACCTTCCGGCACGCCAAGTCCGAATTCGCGCCGAACGTTCCTTGAAATGCTATTTTCATCCTTTACATCCCTTCGCCTATCTTTTTAAGCCATCTCGCCAGACGCCGCTTGGCTTTGGGCGACGGCGCCTGCAAATGAATGAAGAACTGCCCGGCGCTCGCAGACCACGAAAAAGCCGAAGCGAACGCCTGCGGAATTGAAGGATTGTCGGGCATCGAAAGCGCCCGATCAACCGCTTTTTGCAGATTTTCATCCAAAACGGCAAAGGTTTTGCCGGCCTCGTTCGAAAAAATGTCCAAAGGCCCCGCCACGGGATAGGCGGCCACGCGCAGCCCCGCCGCGCACGCTTCCAAAAGCACCAAGCCGAACGTATCCGTTTTCGAGGGAAAGACGAACAGATCGGCGGCGGCGTAAGCCTTCGCCAAAGAGTCGCCGCCCATGGATCCCAGAAAATGCGCTTCCGGATACTGCTGGCGAAGCGCCTCAAGATCGGGCCCGTCTCCGATGACGACTTTGCTGCCCGGCGTTTTGAGATCGAGGAACGCGCGCAGGTTTTTTTCGACCGCCACGCGCCCGACGTTGAGAAGAATGGGACGCGGCAGATTTTCGTAAGCCCTCAGGGATTTTCCCCAAGGTTTGAACACATCGGTATCGACGCCGCGCGACCAGCGGACGAGCCGGTAAAATTTCCGCGCGCGAAGCTCGTTTTCGAGCGACGGGGTCGCCACCATAATCGCTCCCGACGGCGCGTGAAATCGCCGCAGAACGGAGAACGCGATGAAGGAAATCAGCGGCGCAAGAAAACGGGGGCTTCGATGAACCAGATAATCGGGAAAGCTTGTGTGGTAGGATGTCGTAAAAGGCCTGCCTTGGCGCAGGCAAAGGCCCCGCGCCGCCCAGCCCAAGGGGCCTTCGGTCGCGATATGCGTGTAATCGGGGGAGAAATCGCGGATGATTTTCGCCAAACGGGAATGCGCGAAAAATTCCAGCTTGATATTGGGATAAAACGGGATCGGAACGGCAAAGAAGCTCTCGATGTCGGGGCCTATGATCCGGACTTCGTGCCCCATGCGCGCCAATTCCCTCGACGTCGTTTCCAGCGTCCGCACGACGCCGTTGATTTGCGGCTTCCACGCGTCGGAGACGATGAGAATTTTCATAAGCGCGCCTCTAGCGCGGAAAGAAAGCGCGGCAAGACCTGACTCCATAATAATTCTTTCCGAACCCGTTTTTGCGCGGCCGCGCCGAGTTTCCGGCGAAGGGCTTCGTCGTCGAGCAGGCGCAAGAGTTTCAACGTGACTTCGGTCTGGTTTTCCCCGTCGCACAACAAGCCCGTTTTTCCGTCCAAAACGGCGTCTTCCGCGCCGCCGTCCTTGCCTCCCAGAGACGGCACGCCGAAAAAGGCCGCTTCGATATAGCTTAAGCCAAAACCTTCGACCGACGTGCCGACGCGGCGCACGGGCATTGCAAAAACATCGCTCTGCGAAAAAAGCGCGGATTTTTTATCCCCGTCGAGAAAGCCTAAAAATTCTACGTGTTCTTCGATGCTTTTTTCTTCCGCGAGCGCGCGCAACCGCGTTTCATCGCCGCCTTTGCCCCCGATCAGCAAAACGGCCGACGGATGCTTTGCAAGAACGGAGGGCAGCGCCGTAATGAGGCGATCGATGCCTTTGCGCGGCTCGAGGCGCGCGAGAACGGAGATGACGGGATGTCTCCCGCCGATAATCTCGCGCATATTTGCCTGCGCTTCCGGCAAAGGATCGGGCAAGGGGTTAATCGGCGGAAGAACGATGCCAAGGCGCGGATCGTCGGAGCGTTTGAGATAGGGACGGACGGCTTCCGCCGTAAAATGGGAGTTTGCGATGATGCCGGAGCTGCGCGCTAACGCCTTCTCGATGCGCCTTCTTTTGCGCTTCGACGGAGAAACGGGATATTCCGCGCCGTGCGCAAAAACGATGATCGGCGCGGAGATGCTTCGCGGCAGGGCTTCCACGCTTTTCCACGAGTCGCAAAAAACGCCTTCGATGAGCCTCATGAAAAGAAGGGCCGCGAGAGCGCGGCGCTTTTGAAAGCGCCGAAAAGGCCTCCAGCCGCCGAAGCGCTTCAAAACATAGGGAGCTTGCGGTTCAAAATTTTTATCCTTGCCGTCCGCAAAAACGGCTATTTCCCGGCCCGCCAAAGCCAGATGCTCGGCAAGCGCCGTCATAAAGGTTTCCATGCCGCCTTTAGCCGGAGCAAATGTTTGCGTTACGATGAGGATCATTCTTCGATCTCGTATCTAAAGCGCGATTTGCCTTTTTCGCCGAAGCCCCCCGTCTCCCGCAGCCTTGGCGTAGGGGCAGCACGAAGGCGGAAGCCCAAGATCGCTTAATCGGCGTCATTCTTCTTCGTCGTCGCTTTTGGGCTGGCAGATGGGACGGTCGGCTGCTGCGCGGATAAAATCGATAATTCGCTCGACCTGAGCCTGATTTTTGTATTGCGACGCCGTTTCCTCAAGCCTTTCCGCAAGCGTGCCTTCGGGCGCGAACAACATACGGTAGGCGCTACGCAAGGCGCGAACATCCTCGCGGTTGAATCCGCGCCTTTCGAGGCCGATAAGATTCAGTCCCGCAAGATAGGCGCGGTCGCCTCTCACAAGGCCAAAAGGAATAACGTCCTTGCCGACCGGCGACATGCCGCCGATGATCGCATAGGCTCCTATGCGCACGAATTGATGCACGCCCGACAAGCCGCCGATAATGACGAAATCCCCCACCGTGACGTGGCCCGCCAGCGTTACGTTGTTTGCGAACACGACGCCGTTGCCGATTTGGCAATCGTGCGCGATGTGCGTGTTGATCATGAACAATCCGTTGTTGCCGACGCGGGTCGTCATGCCGCCGCCCTCGGTTCCGATATGCATCGTCACGTGTTCGCGGATTTGATTGCCCGATCCGATTTCAAGCTGTGAGGGTTCGCCTTTATATTTCAGGTCTTGCGGACGCAGGCCCAGCGTGACGAAAGGATATACGACCGTGTCCTCGCCGATCGTCGTGCGTCCGTCGACCACAACGTGCGAGACGAGGCGGACGCGGTCGCCAAGCTTGGCTTGGGCGCCGACCGTGCAATAGGGGCCGATGAAAACGTCCTCGCCCAGTTGCGCTTTGGGATCGACGATCGCGGATGCGTGAATGGTGGATGCCATGGGCGTTTTACTCGCTTCGAACTTCGTCGCGCGGCACGAGCATCGCCGTATAAACCGCTTCGGCGCATAATTTATCGCCCACGAAAGCCTCGCCTTGGAATTTCCAGACGTTGCCGCGCGTCCGTTCTTTCTTCACCTTGATATGCAGCGTATCGCCCGGCATGACGGGATTGCGGAACCTCGCGCTGTCGATCGTCATGAAATAGACGATGTGCGTGTCGCACGTGACGCCTTCCAGAGACGCCACGACCAAAGTCGCCGAAGTTTGCGCCATCGCCTCGATGATAAAGACGCCCGGCATGATGGGATGGCCCGGAAAATGGCCTTGGAAGAACGGCTCGTTGGCCGAAACGTTTTTGATCCCTGTGCAACTTTCGGAGGGAACGATGTCGATGACGCGGTCGATCAGCAGCATCGGGAAACGATGCGGGATGCGCGCCATAATGCCGCCGATGTCGAGCGAGGTTGGGACTTTAAAGGTTGTCATGTAAAAGGCTCCATTAAGGGCATGTTTGTAGCGCGTTTGGCGGGGATGGAGCAAGAGGAAGCGAAAAATCCCCAAGAAACACGAAAAGATGAGCTTTTTAGATGTTTTTGGCGTTCTTTCGCTTCTGCTTTCGGAAGCGAATTGGTAAGATTGCAAGGACGCGTCGAAGGAGAAAACCATGAGCAACGATTGGTGTTTTGCCTGCGGAAAATTGAACCCTATCGGGTTGAAATTGACATTTGCCGAAGAAGGCAATGTTTACGTTGCGCGGTTTACGCCCGGCATCGAACACCAGAGCTATGACGGAACCATTCACGGCGGGATTATCGCCACGCTTCTCGACGAAGTCATGGGCCGATACCTTTACGCCACCGAGGGACGCAATGTCGTCACGGCAAAGTTGGAAACGCGCTTTCGAAAACCTACGCCCGTGGGGCAGGAATTGACGATACGCGGATGGATCGTGAAGCAGCGCGGTAAAGTGATCGAGATGGAAGGAACGGTAGCAACGGCGGACGGAACCATTACCGCCGAAGGAAAGGCGATGCTGGTGGAGGGGAAGAAGGGATAAGATCGGCGGTTTTTCAGGTTATCGCGTCGATTATTTCTCTTTCACGGGCGTCCAGCCGTTTTGGGTGAGACAGTTGCGGATGGCTTGATCGCGGGCGGGTTTATTGTCATCGACCGACGTAACTGTCGGCGGCACGGATTGCCCGCCCGACATCGCGCATCTGATGGAAGCGCCTGCGCCGCTGCAGTTTGCCGCCGGAGGCGTCGTATGGGCGTCTTCGTTCTCCACAAGCCGCATCTGGGGCGGAAGATGCGCCGTCGCCCAGCGGGTGCATGCCGCATTTATGTGCTCAAAATCCTTTTCCGAAGCGCCCGGCTTCTCCCATTCCTGAGCGCGGCAGGAAAGAAGGGCCAAAGACAAAATACAACAAATGAGAGAAATCGTTCTGTTGGTCATGATGAACCCTTCTCTAAAAGAGAAACGGAAAAAACATCTCCTCTGGTTAAATGTACACCGAAAAATAGCGCATATCTTCACCGTTTTTTTGCTTCGCCCCCTGCTTTTTTGCGAAAAAACAAGGTAATTCATTGATAAATTGACGAAACTAATCTTCCTGTTGACCCGAGGAAGCTTTGTTTGCTTTGATGGGCCCGCAAGAATTTGAAAAATTCATTCATGGGATAAAGCATTATCATGACCGCTTTGCCGGAAATCGACTCGGATATTATCATCCCCTCTTTTGAAGAAACACAGAAGCTTATCGAGAACCTTTCTCTCGAAACATCGAAGTTTAATTTGGAATATAGAAACTCGCTAACCCGCCTGACTCCCCAAGGCCTGAAAGACAGCTTGATCTGGTTTGGGCAAATTCAGGAAACGGGAAGCGGCATGCTGCATATCATCGAATTTCTTGAAACCAAATTTCCCGAGGAAAGCCCGCCTTTCGCCGTGCCAATGCGCGCGGTTGTTTTAGAATCCATGAGCCGCACGATATTCTTTATCGAATTTCTTTTAAAGATGCCCCGGGATCGATTGGAAACTTTGTCTCGCAACCCGGATTTGTTTAAACTGGCGCCTTATTTGCGCTTCATGATGCGCCAAAACCTCCGGCAGGAAAAACCGTTGCCGCCCAAATATCTGGAAGATCTCGGCGCAAAATTGAAAAATCATTTTGTCGGCAACCCAAATCTGGACAAAGACGCGCTTCGGCAACTCATTCCTTTTTCGCGCGCTTTTTTAAAAGCTTCGCAGCACGGGTTTAGCGATCCTCTCGCATTCGACAATTATAATAATCTTCTCGGCGAAAACGAAGTAGCGGCTCTGCGCGGCGTCCTCGATTCCCATAAGGACATCTTGCGGCAATACCTTGGCCTGCGCGGGCTAAAGCCTTTTTCGGGGGATTCGTCGAGCCTGCGGAACGTGGATACTCCAGGGGTTCTCGATTGGAAAAAAGCCGCTGATCTGACGGTTAAAGCGCACGCGGCCCTATCGCCGGAATTAGGGGACGCGGCGGAAAGTATTTTCAGCCGCGGGTTGGCAAGAGCGTCAAGCCGTCGCTCCAGCGAGCCGGCTTCTTTTTCCAAAGCCAGTTCCTGAATCCTGTACGCCAAGCGGTTGGAGATTCCCTTGCGATTAAAATCGGGAGGATCGGTTCGGTAGTATTCCCGCCACAGCTTTTTCAGATGACTGAAAGGTGCTGTTTGCAAGGCGGCGATTTGGGCGACAAGTTCGTTATTCATCATCATGCTCCTGCACAACAGGAACACTCTTGTCCGCTCTGAAGTCCAGTGCTTTACGCTTCATAAAGCCTTTATTTGCAGCACTTTTCCGCAGTTTAAGGCGCAGGATGCCCAAGGCCAGAAGAGAGGCGATTTCGTCTTGGGTCTGGGCGTCGAGGATGATGTTGTTTTGCATGCCCCGATGATAATAGCGCAGCTTTTCAGAGCAACGCGACTCCCTACGCAAAAACGCGTGGAAACAAGTTTTTGCGCCGCCAACTGGTAGGCAGTTGGATTCACAAACGCAAAAATACAAAACCGTGGAAGATCATATGCTTAAGGCTATGCACATGACGACCAAATGTGCATAGCCCTTCTTAGGAGATACGGCTTTTCAGGAAAAAACAGGTGGTTTTTGGCAAGAAAAATGCCCGTCCATGTGCATAGCTATGTGCGGGAAACCCTGCAAAATAAGGGCTAAATGACGGCGATCAAAAAAGTTATAAGAAAGTTTTTATTTGAGTAATGGCGGATGGGGTGAGATTCGAACTCACGGTGGAGTCGCCTCCACGCCGGTTTTCAAGACCGGTTCCTTAAACCACTCGGACACCCATCCGGATTTATGAAAACTTACACTTAGAGCGGTGCGACGGGAACAAAAATTTGCGTTAGGTATTGAAACCGTTGGGAAAGGATGGTTTTCGCGGAAAGGCCAACTGGATTCCGGCGTTCGCCGGAATGACGATAATGTTTTGATTTATTTCAACTTGTCGATGAAAAAGTCGTAAGGCTGCTTCATGCCTTCGGACACGCGATATTGCAGGACTTCGGAAATTTCGTTTTTTTCGGTGAATGTAAGGACGCGCGGCCTTTTATCGCAGAGTTCGTCGGGTTCGATATGCTCGGTCGCGGCGATGATGATTTCGTCGCCGATCTGGCACGTCCGCGCGGCGGCTCCGTTTAAGATGCAGCAGCGTGAGCCCGCTTTTCCGTATATCACGTAGGTCGAGATGCGCGCGCCCGTGTTTTTGTTCCAAATATTGACGAATTCCAGCGGATAAATCCCCGCTTCGGCGCAATGCTCGGGGTCGAGCGTGATCGACCCATGATAGGTGATGTCCGCCCCCGTTACGCGCAGGCCGTGAAGTTTGGCTCGGATAACTTTGATCATGCCTTAGTGCCTCGAATCGAAGAGCGAAGGACATACACTAAAAGAGGCGCTTATACCAGCGGGCACATGAAATCCGATTTGCCGTCTGACATCACTCGCTTTGCGCCTCGCTTGTCGCTTGCCGGGTTAACCATGTTATTTATAATGGTTTCTTCAGTCCGGCGAGCGACAGGCTCCTCGCAACCGCTCGTGACCTATACGAGTCGCTTCAAGGAGCCGCTCGCATTAGTATACCTTGTTTTTCCTTAATTTTCACGCGTGTTTTGCCCTTAAGATCGAAGATTGCCCGTTTTTCGCCTCTACGGGATAAAAATTGCGCAGACAGTTCGGGAGCGTTACATTCAGCGCGTGAACAACAAAACGCCCCTTTTCCCGCACCGGCTTCCCTGGACGCTTCGCCTGAAACGCATGCTGCCGCGCAGCCTTTTCGGCCGCACGCTTTTGATTTTCGTCGTGCCGACTTTCATTATGCTGGCCGTCGCCACATACGTTTTCTTCGACCGCCATTGGTACACCGTCACGCAACGCATGACGCATGCTTTGGCCGGAGACACCGCGATCGTCGTCGAGCTGTTGCAGAGAAGCAATAGCCCCCAAACGACGGAAGGCATCAAGCGTCTGGCTGCCGAAAAAATGGATTTGGTCGTCACTTTCGCGCCCGGGGAAACGTTGCCTAACCCTATCCCCGTTCGCGGCCCGATTGCCGTCATGCTGAAACACGCCCTTAACGAAAGTTTGTCGAATCCTTATATCCTCGACATGACCTATGCGCCCGAAACGATTAGCGTTCGCGTGGGCGTTCCCGAAGGCGTTTACACGATTTTATCTCCGGAACGGCGCGTTTATACGCCGACGACGCAGGTATTCATTTTGTGGATGACGGGAAGCTCGATTCTTTTGACGACCGTCGCGCTTCTTTTCATGCGCAACCAGATCAGGCCCGTCCGGCGCCTTGCCGCAGCGGCGGAAGCCATCGGCAAAGGCCGCGAAGTGCCGTGGTTTAAGGTCGAGGGGTCGGCAGAAGTCCGGCAGGCGGGCGCCGCGTTGATGGTCATGCGCGACCGCTTGAAGCGCCAAATCGCGCAGCGCACCGCCATGCTGGCGGGTGTGAGCCACGATTTGCGGACGCCTTTGACCCGCATGAGGCTTCAGATCGAATTGATGGGGATTACGCCGGAAACGGACGAGCTTTCCTCGGACGTCGCCGAGATGGAGGAAATGCTGAACGCCTATCTGGCCTTTGCGCGCGGCGAGGAAGCCGAAGCCACCCTGCCCGTCAATATCGGCGACCTTTTGAACGAAATCGCGACGGCCGCGCGGCGGCAGAATCCGAATATCGCCCTAAACGCGCCGCAAGACATCGAGATTATCATGCGGCGCAACGCCATGAAGCGCTGCCTGACGAATCTGGTCAGCAACGCTTTGCGCTACGGAAGCCGCGCCGAGATCAACGCCTCGGTCAACGAGCAAACGGTGTCGGTCACGATCGACGACAACGGGCCAGGAATCGATCCCGCGCTGCGCGAAGAAATGTTCCGGCCCTTCACGCGCGTCGAAGAATCCCGCAATCCGGCGACGGGCGGCGTGGGGCTTGGATTGACGATCGCGCGCGACATCGCGCGTTCGCACGGCGGCGACGTAATTTTGGAAGACAGCCCCTTGGGCGGGTTGAGGGCGCGGGTTTGGATACCGGTGTAAGGGGTTAGCGGCTATCGCCTATGGATAAAACGATGTAAGTCTTTATTTACCAAATTATAATAGAATGATCGGAATGCATTATTTATCCGGATGCTTTTTGAAGAGTTTTGGAATTATTTTCATGTCGAAAGATAAAAAAGCAGATGTCGCTAATTCATTGGATGACCTGACGCTTGTCGGCGAAAGAAAGCTTTTGGGATATCTGCCCCTAAGTACAATTTTCGAAAACTGCCGCGCCGATCCGCATGACCTTTTGAAAGCAGCGGAAGCAAAAGGGTTAAAAGCCCTTATCTTGGGCAAGGAAGAAACTTACATTCCTTCCGGCGCTTTGTTCGTCTATGATCCGCTGAAGCTTCAGGATTATTTGCTTGTGCAACAAAACAGGGACATCTTGGAACGAAATGGCTGGCCTACCGATGCCGCCGATTTTGTAAAATCCGTTGCCGCATTTTTTGTCGATCCTGCGAGATCGTCTTTCGATTTGGCCAACAGAAAAACTCTCTGCGATTTAATTGCCCTGACTTTCAACGATCCGCGCCCGGAGTATCAAAACTTTAAACAATATCCCGAAGGCCCTTCGGTTCCGCACGTTTATAAAGACACGGCCTTGTCTTCGGAAATATCAGCCCATGCGCCGACATTTCGGGGAACGATCCGAAAAATAATCAGACACCATAAGATTTAAGGTCTTACCCGACCTTTTTCGTTCCGGATTGCTCTTGCAAACGGCGGGTGACCGCGTCGGTAAGGCCGTCGCCCGTCATTTCAAGCTGATTCAGAATCTGGCGCAACGATCCCATTAGGTCTTCGCCCTGAAGCTTGAGCGCCGCCCTCATGCGATCGGTGCGGGCCTGCATTTCGTCGATGCTTCTGTTCATGCTCAAGACCTGGCTATGCGCTTCGCCAACACCTTTCGTCAAAGAGCCCGTCTGGTCGTTGTAGATTTGGCCGATGCCGCGCATGATTCCCGCCGCCGTTTGAGCGCCCGTCGTCAGCTTGCTCATTTGCGTTTGAACCGCCGTGACGACTTCGTCCAAGCGTTCGATCGCATGCTGGCTGACGTCGCCCGACATCGCGCGCGCGGCTTCGAGCTTTTCGGCGATCGTGCCGAGATGCCCCAACATGCGTTGCAGATGCTCGATCGCGGTGCCTTCCTGATACTTGATGTCGGCTCCGGCCTGCGCCATGTGGTCGATCATCTGGTCGAACTTGTCGCTGAATCCGCCAAGGATGTTTGATACCTCTTCCGTCGCTTTGCGCATTCTCTCGGTTTCGACGTTGACCTGTGAGGTCGCCGCGGCTCCCGTTTCTTCGAAACGCTGGCCGACGCGTTCGACATCGGCCACGGCTCCGACCGCCGTCGAGCGCAGATTGGCTCCCGTGCGTTCCAACTGCGCCGTGATTTGCAGCAGGCCGCGATTGATTTCGTCGATCTGGCCTTGCAGCCCTCCGCGGATGCGGTCCAATTGGTCGTGCAGCGTGTCGCCGACGCTCGATATGCGGCTTTCCGCGTTCGCGGTCGCCGCCGTGATCGCTTCGATCTGCTTGGCGATGCCTTCGCCCGCTTGCGACAGACGCCCGCCTGTCGTGGCCGCGCGCTGGTCGAGCATGTCGAATTCGCGCACGAGACGCTCGGCCGTGGATGTCGCTTCGGTGCGCAGCGCAAGCAAACGCTGGCTGGCGTCAGCCAGAGCTTCGACTCCGTGGCTGGCTTTTTCGACCAAATCCTTCTGTTCGCCGGAAAGCATCGACGTGCTTTGCTGCATCGACGCCACCTGTTCGGCCATAAGCTGATTGAATCCGTTCAAGACCTTTCCGGCGTCTTCGGCGGCGCTGCTGACGCGCTTCATTTCTTCGGCCATGTGGTCGCGGGCGCTGGATGTAACCGAGATAAAGCGGTCGGCCATTCCGACCAAAACCTGATCGGTTTCCGCCGTTTGTTCCTTAAGAGTTTTGGTCGTGGCCTCGATCGAGGAAACGCTGCGGTTCAAGGTGGCGGGAATCTGATTTGCCTCTTCGCGCACGAAGCTCGCGGCTTCGCCCAACGCGGATTCCGACGACGCCAGATTGGCGCGCAACGCGTTGCTTTCCGACGAAAGCGTTTGGGTCGCTCCCGCGACCTGATCCATCGTCTTTTTCAGAAATTCTGTCAGATGCTCCATCTGGCCTTGCAAGAGCGTTTTGACTTCTTCGACGCGCTTGAAGGCGTTCACCGAAACATCGCGCCCGTTCTGGTCGGTTTCGGTCAGAGAATCGCGCAACGTCGCCAAACGCTTGGCCGCGTACTCTGCCGCGTTGGCCAACAGTTGCGTCTTGGCTTCGGCCTTGTCTCCCGCGTCGGAGACGGCTTTCATCTGCCCGGAAACCTTGTCGCTCGCGGACGTCAGGCGCGCTTCGGACTGATCGATCGCCTGATTCACGGCTTGCGTCTGCGCGTGGAGAAGATCGGCTCCCACCTGCGTGACCGTCGACAGGCGTTGCGCCGTTTGATCCAGCATATGCGACGTTTCGCCGGTTTGGACCTTGAGCTGGCGTCCCGCCGCGTCGAGCTTGTCGATGACGCTCGTGAGAAGATCGACGATGCGTCCCGTTTCGGATTGCATCTGTTCGCGCAGATGCTTCGCCTGTTCCTGCATGCCGGACGTGACCGACATCACGCCGCGAACCTGCTGTTCGGCTTGTTCGCTTTGCGCCTTGATCGCCGTCGCCTGTTCGGCGAAGCCGGTGACGGAGGCTTGAACGTTGCCGAGCGTCGTTGAGGCCTGAGCGCCTATCAGGTCGATGCTGGCGGCAATGCTTTGGGCTTCCTCGTTGAGGCGCGCGGCCGCGCGTTCCGCCACAGCGACCGTTTCTTCCTGCGCTTCCGAGAACCGTCCCAAGAGGCCGCCGAGCGTGTCGCGCTGCGCGTCGAGCGTCGACATCAGCGCCTTCTGCCGTTCGTCGATATCCTTCATCGAGGCCGTCAGAGTCGCGCTTTGCTGCGTCACGTTGTTGGCGAGGCTCATCAGCGACATTCCCGTCGTCGAGCTGACGTCCCGAAGGTCTCCGGCGCCTTCTTTGATCTTATCCAGCAAAACGCCAAGCGCCGTATGAGCGGTGGCGCTTTCGTCGCGCACCGAGTCGCGCAAGACCCCGATCTGCTCGCGCATCTCCGAAGCCGAAGCCAGCGCTTGTTGCGTTTCCTGAACGGCGTGGCGCGCTTGTTTTTCGATCGCTTCGGTCTCATAGGCGAATCCGGCCGCGGCTTTCTGCACGCTGTTCAGCGCGTCTTGGGCGCGGGCATCGATTCCATCGGCGTTTTGCGCGACTTGTTGCGCGCCTTCGGTCAAACGCAAGACCGCGCGTTCCGCCGCGGACGCCGTTTGATCCTGCGCCGTCGTCAAGCGGTTGAGAAGGATGTTGATCGTTTCGCGTTGCGCGTCGAGCGCCGCCGTCAGAGTGCGTTGCTGTTCCCTTATCTGCTCGCCGACGAGAGCCAGCGTGGCCGCCTGCTGCGTGACGTTCAGGCCGAGGGACGCAAGCGTTTTCTCCACGTGGTCCGCCGTTTGGGTCATATCGGCAAAACGCGCCGAAACCTGATCCGTTCCTTGCGTCGCCGCCGCCACGACTTGCCGCAATTCGCCGCCGGTCGCATCCATTTGCGACACGGAATCCGTCAACTGCATCACAAGGCGACCGTTTTGCTGCTCCATGCCGAGGCGGATGGCCGCCGCTTTTTCGACCAGCGTTTCGGTCGCTTGCGTCAGTTGCGCCAAGACGCCGGCGATCTGCTGGCCGCCTTCGCAAAGCTTGCCGGCCCGTTCGTCAAGCGCATCGCTTGTCTTCATGACGGTCTCGCCAGCCGTTTGCGCGGAAGCGATCATCGCCGCCGTGCTGGTTTTGAACGCCGTCGCCGTTTCGTCCAGTTTGGACAACGCTTCCGCGCTTTGAACGGCTGCCGTTTCCTGCGCATCCGCCATCTTTTCCTTGAGCGCGGACAGGTTCTGGGCAGCGTGGTTGCTGTTTGCGGCGATTTCGTTCGCGTGTTTTTCGAGTTTCAACGCGTCGTTGCCGATCTGATCGGCTTGCCTCGCCAAGGCGGCATGAAGGGTTTCGACCTTGCCGTGCGCCAGATTGACGGTCTGATCCAGTTTTTCCGAAACTTCGCCGTAATGAGTCGCCGTGCGGTCGAGAAGCGCATGGGCGGCGTCCGCCTTCTCGCGGATGACTTCGCCGAGCGCGTTGAACTTCTTTTCGGCGAGTTCCAACTCCTTGCCGACTGCTTCGGATTGTTGCCGCAGAACCGTCTCGATTTTGACGGATTCGGATTGCAGATAAGAAGAAACGTCCTTGATCTGCGCGCCCGAAGTCTTGGCTTTTTCCATCATCTGAGCGGATTGTTCGCCGACCATCAGCGCCGCCTGCTGCAGAAGTTCGACGGCCTGAGCCGCGTGGCTGTCGAGGCCGGTCACTTCGCGCTTGAGATTTTCAGACGTTTCGGAGAATTGCTCCAAGGTATGGCGCGCCGCTTCTTCCTGAGCGGCGTGGATGGCCGTAAAGCGCTCGCTCAAAGCCTCGAAAGCTTCGGCGGATTCGGCCGTCGTTTTGCCCATTTCCTGACTCATGCCGCCGATGCGGGAGTGGAAATCCTGCAAACGGCTTACTTGCGAAGCGAGGCCTTCGCCGAAGGAATTCAGCGTGCGCAATCCCTGATCCGCGCTGGAATCGAGCTGCACCATCGCCTTTTGCACCGGCACAACCGCTTGCTCCGCGAAGCTTTGCAGCTTTTGATCCGTCGAGATCAACTGGCTTTGCGCTTCCGCCAGCAAATTCATGAGGTTTGCCGTCTGTTCGCGCAAGGATTTGCCCGTCGTTTCGGTTTGCTGTTGCAGCTTCTGCGCGGATTCCAAAAGAACCGCTTCGCTGGCGCGGGCTTTGCCCAGAAGTTCGCTTTCCTGATGCTCCAATTTTTCGGTGGCAGAACCGATGGCGCGCGCGCTGAGCTGCGCCGTTTCGTTCAAGCGCCCGATCATCTTTTCGTTCTGCGTCACGGCATCGCCGATGTCCTTGACGAGGGTCTGGCCCACCGCTTGCGTCACGTCGCGCGCGGCAAGCACGCGTTCCAGAACGTGTTGAAGGTTTTCCAGCGCTTTGTTGGCGCGTTCCTGCACCTCTTCGCCCGCCGATGCCGACGCGGCGCTTAGTTTTTCGAACTGCTCCAGATTGGAGGCGACTTCTTCGGTCATCTTTTTCATCCGGGCGCCGCTGTCGGTGGACAGAGCGTGCATGCGGGTGGCGACGTCTTCGTATTTTCCGGTCGTTTCGTTCAAGTGCGCGGTCACGGATTCCGCATTGCGGCGCGTTTCGTCGTTGACGACGGTGAAGCGCAAGAGCGAATTGCCCAGACGGTCGTCCAAATCCTTGATGGACTTTTCCCATGAGCCGAAGAATCCGGATGTGGTTTCCCCGACGCGGTCGGCCAAGGAATTCAAATCGCTTTGGCGGCGATCGAGCCCCGAATCGACGTCGCCGAGGCGCGCCGTAAAGCGATCCATAAAGTTTTGCATCGCATCGACTTGCTGCGACAATCTTTCGCCGAGGACGGCCGCTTGGTCGCGCGCCAATTGCTCGCAGGAGAAAAGGCGGTCGGCGACGCCGCGCAGAACGGATTCCGCCTCGCTGACGCGCGACGGCAACGTCGTCGAGAAATCGTCCAGCGTGCGGGTTTGCGCGTCGAGGGCTTGCGCCATGCGTTCGGCTTCTTCGCGCGCGCTTGACGCGCGTTCGAGAAACTGCGCGACGCTGAGATCGATTTTGCTGGAGAGGCCGCCCAGCGTTTCCGCCGCGGTCGATGCCGCGTTGGTCAAGGAGGATTCCTGCAGGCGCGACGTGTCGGACAGTTTCTGGCTGTCGCGCTGGGCGCGGTCGAGCGCTTCCGCTATTTGCCCGCAGGACGATTCGACGTCCCCAAGCATTTTGGTGACTTGTTCGCCGACGTCTTCGACGCGGCGCGCGAAGCCTTCGCCGTTTTGCTGCAATTTGCCGTCGAGAACGCGCAGCATCGTGAATTTGTCGTCCATCATCTGCTCGATCTGGAACATGCTGCGGCGCACGACGTCTTGAATTTCCTTGACCTGCTGCGTGCTGACGTTTTCGAAGCGTTCGAGATCGGCGCGATGCTGCTGCACGCGATCCATCACCGCTTCCAAATCTTCCTGGCTTATGGACTGGGCGCTGCGCAGTAAATCGATCTGCTCGCGGATCGCTTCGTTGAACCGGCGGATTCTGGCGTCCGCAGCGCCGGATTCGCCCGTGATAAGCGTCAACTGGCGGCGCAAGGGATCGGCGATCGACCGGATATCGGCCGCGCGTTGCAGATAGGCGGTAATCATCCACACCATCGCGACGGGAGAAACGGCGGCGGAAATGCCGACGGCCCAGTCGGCTAAATCGACTCCGCCCAGACTGCGCATGACGCTTGCTTTTGAAACAACGGCAAGCACCAGAGAAAACCACCCGATGGAAAGGCCTAATCCGACCCAAAAGGGCGCGGAGGATCCGCCCGGCGACGTTTTAGACGCGACCGGTTTTTTGGCGGCTGCCGGTTTGGCGGCGACGGGAACGGGAGCATGCGTTGGAGAAGAAGTTAGTGGAGTCTTTTGCGGAGCCATTTGATCCTCTAATTTCCGTTATCTTCGACCGGACGCGACGGGCTTTTTCTCATCGTTTTGATACGAGAACAAACCGTGTCCCATCCGGCTGCAACTTGAACTTTGCACCATAACAGTTTTTTGGGGGGAAAGGAAAGTATTAACAGAAGGTAAAAATAAAAATTCTGTGAGCAACTTCAAAGGCGCAAAGTTAAGCCGGAACGATTCGGAACCGGAACAAAAGGCACATTAAAGACGTGATTGAAAAGACGCGAAAACTGATCTTTTCGGCTTTCTTTTTCCGAAACAAGAAAAATTTTTGGGGTAAGTTCTTGCCTGTTACCGGAAATTACAACGAAAAATCAGTGAACTTTATAGTTGCCGCGCGATTTCTTCGACCTCGAAGCATTCGATGACGTCGCCGACTTCGATGTTGTCGTAATTTTCGAACGCCATGCCGCACTCGAAGCCGTCGCGGACTTCTTTGACTTCATCCTTGAGGCGCTTCAAAGTCTTAAGCGAGCCTTCGTGGATAACGACGTTGTCGCGCAAGAGGCGGACTTTCGCGCCGCGCTTGACGATGCCTTCGGTGACTTTACAGCCCGCGACTTTGCCGACCTTCGTGATGTTGAACACTTGCAGGATTTGCGCGTTGCCGAGGAATTTTTCGCGCAACGTCGGCGCGAGCATGCCCGAAAGAGCCGCCTTCACGTCGTCGATCACGTTGTAGATGATCGAGTAATAACGCAGTTCAACCGCGTCGCGCTTGGCCATTTCGCGCGCCTGCGCGTTGGCGCGGACGTTGAAGCCGATGATCATCGCGTTGGACGCTTTTGCCAATGTCACGTCGGATTCCGTGATCGAGCCGACAGCGGAGTCGAGCACGCGGACTTTCACTTCGGTGTTTTCGTCCGTCAGTTTGGTCAGGGCGTTTTTGATCGCCTCGACCGAACCGTGCACGTCGCCCTTGATAAGCACGGCCAATTCCTTGGCCGCGCCCGTTTTGATGTTTTGCATCATCTGCTCGAAATTGCCCCGAGGCGTCGAAGCCGCCGCCGCAATGGCTTTCTTGCGGCGCAGGCGGAATTCGGCGATTTCGCGCGCCTTGGCTTCGTCGGTGACGACGAGCAGTTCGTCGCCTGCGGAAGGCGGGCTGTTAAGACCCAGGACTTCGACGGGCATCGAGGGAGTCGCAAAGGTTATGGGATTGCCGCGATCGTCGGCCAGAGCGCGCACTTTGCCCCATTCGCTGCCCGCGACGAAAATGTCGCCGACGCGCAACGTGCCGCGACGCACGAGAACCGTCGCCACGGAGCCGCGGCCTTTTTCCAGCTTGGCTTCGACCACGGAGCCTTCGGCCGTGCGGTCGGGATTGGCCTTGAGATCGAGGATTTCCGCTTGCAGCAAGATAGCGTCGAGAAGTTTATCGAGGCCCATTTTCGTTTTGGCGGAGATTTCGACCGACAGCACTTCGCCGCCGAGTTCTTCGACCTGAATGTCGTGCTGGAGCAATTCCTGTCTAACGCGGTCGGGTTTCGCGGCGGGCAGATCGCATTTATTGATCGCGACGATGATCGGCACGTTCGCGGCTTTGGCGTGGCGGATCGCTTCGATCGTTTGTGGCATGATGCCGTCGTCGGCCGCGACCACCAGAACGACGATATCGGTAACTTGCGCGCCGCGCGAACGCATTTCCGTAAAGGCCGCGTGGCCCGGCGTGTCGATGAACGTCACGCGGTCGAAACCGTGGGACGGTTCGGGCAGAACGACCTGATACGCGCCGATGTGCTGCGTAATGCCGCCCGCTTCGCCCGCGACCACCGATGTGTGGCGCAGGGCGTCGAGGAGCGATGTTTTTCCGTGATCGACGTGGCCCATGACCGTGACGACGGGCGCGCGCGGCTTCAGATTTTCCGCCGTATCCTTGATTCCGCCGATGTCGGCTTCGATGTCGGCTTCGGTCACGCGCTTGACGCGGTGTCCGAATTCGGTTGCGACAAGTTCGGCGGTATCCGCGTCGATCGTTTGCGGCAGCGTCGCCATAACGCCGAGTTTCATCAAAATCTTGATTACATCGACGCCGCGTTCGGCCATGCGGTTGGCAAGCTCTTGCACCGTGATCGCTTCGGGAATCGTCACATCGCGCGTGACTTTCACCGGTTCCTGATGCTGTTGCTCCATCGCTTCGCGGCGATGGCGTTCCGCGCGGCGGCGCATCGAAGCGACCGAACGGCGGCGGCCTCCTCCTTCTTCGTCCGACAACGCCTGCGTCACATTTACTTTATGGCCGACGCGACGCTCGTCGCCTATGCCCCGGCGCGGCGCAAGCGCAGGACGCCCCGGTTTGCGGTAACCGCCCTCTTCTTCTTCCTCGCGTCCCGCCGCTCCGCGGCCTTGACGCGTCGGGCGTCCCGAAAGGCTTTCGCCCGGACGCGCTAAAGCGCTCCGGCCACGGTCTTCCGAAGGAGATCCCGTCGCGTGGCGCGAAGCCTGCAAATCGCGGTGGCGGACTTCGTCTTCCTGTTTCTTTCTCGTGCTTTCGGTTTTTTCCTGTTCTTGAATGGCGCGCATTTCCTCGAGTTCGCGCATGCGCAAAGCGTCGCGCGGAGGAAGACCCGTTGTGTCTTCCGGTTCGGGCGGACGGACGACTTCGGCCTGAAAATAGTCGTGTTCGGAATGGCTGGGTTCCGTAGAAGCTCCGCGCAGGGCGCGCGCGCGCGCTTCGCGTTCTTCCGCCGTCAACGTATGCAAAACGGCGCTTGTCGAACGGCCGTTCTTATTGACGCCCGACGTCGTTTTCGCTTTTTCGGCGCCGCTTTTGGACGCGTCGCCTTCGCCGCGCTTGACGGGCTTTTTGGCTTCGACGACGACCGCTTTCGACCGCCCGTGCGAGAAGCTTTGCCGCACCGTTTCCGATGGCGCGGCAGGCGCTTTCGGTTTCTTCAATTCCAGCTTCGGCTTCGCGCCCGCGCCGAGACTTAAGACCGCTTTTTTCTTCTCGTCCGTCATCTTATCCTTCGTTCTTTCTTGCACTACACATAGACTGAAGCCGGTTTATTTCCAGCTTTAATTTCTCCGCGAGGCCGTGCGGCGCGATTCCCGCATAGACGATTTGGTCGTAACCGAACGCCGCGCCCATCTCTAGGCGGGAGAAAAGATCGCATTCAGAAATGGAAAGGCGGTTGTCTAGTGCGCGCGTCGCGTCGGGCGCATGAAGATAGAGGGCAAGCTTGCCTGCGCGGAGCGCCGCTTCGGTCTGGGATTCGCCCAAAACGGCGATGCCTGCGCCTTTCGCCAATCCTAGAAACGTGAGGCAACGCCTGCGAAGCAGGTTCGCCACGTCGTCGGGCAAAGCATCCGACGGGCGGGCGGCTTTGAACAGGTTCTTTTTGGCCGCTTGCCGGATGGATTCAGGGTTCGCCGTGACCCACAGTCCGGCTCCGGGAAGGTTTTCGGAAAGATCGGGGACGACGGCGTTTTCAGGCCCGATGACAAAGCGGATCATCTCCGCGCGCGGTTTCATTTCGCCCGTCACAAGACAACGCCTCGCGCCGTCGGGACCTTTTTTCCCCGACGCGGGTTTCGTCTTTTTCCGAGCACGTTCTAAAACTGCTGTCATTGTGGGTTTCGTACCTCATCTCACGACGCAGGGGTTTCATTGAACCAATGGGCGCGCGCCGCCATAATAATCTCGTTGGCGGCGTTTTCCGTCAGTTCGTCGGCGCCTATGATCTCGCGCAATTCGTCGCTTGCCAGATCGGCTACGTCGTCGAGCGTCTTGACGCCTTTTTCGCCGAGCTTGACCGCGCTTTCGACGCTAAGGCCGGGCAACGCGACGACGTCGTCCGTAACGCCGAATTCCTTGCGCTTCGCCTCGAGCTTGGCGGCGTTTTCGGCTAACCATGTATGGGCGCGTTCCTGAAGTTCTCCGGCGACTTCAGCGTCGAAGCCTTCGATTTCCGCGAGTTCATCGACGGGCGTATCCGCTATCTGCTCGACCTTCGTAAAGCCTTCGGTCACGAGCAGATGCGCGATCACGTCATCGACCGCGAGCGCTTCGGTGAACAAAGCCGTGCGGGTCGCGAGTTCTTGTTGGCGGCGTTCGGATTCTTCCTTCTCCGTCAGAATGTCGATGTCCCAGCCAGTGAGCATCGAGGCGAGGCGCACGTTTTGCCCGCGCCGTCCGATGGCCAAGGAGAGTTGTTCGTCGGGAACGACGACATCCATGCGGTTGTTTTCCTCGTCGAGCACGACTTTGGCGACTTCGGCGGGAGCGAGCGCGTTGACGACGAACGTCGCGGGATCGGACGACCACGGAATGATGTCGATCTTTTCGCCCTGCAATTCGCCGACCACCGCCTGAACGCGGCTGCCACGCATGCCTACGCAAGCGCCCACGGGATCGATGCCGCTGTCGTTCGAGACGACCGCGATTTTGGCGCGGCTGCCCGGATCGCGCGCGACCGACTTGATTTCGATGACGCCGTCGTAAATTTCAGGGACTTCCTGCGTGAACAATTTCGCCATGAACAAGGGATGCGTCCGCGAAAGAAAAATCTGCGGGCCGCGTTGTTCTTCGCGCACGTCGTAGATGTAGGCGCGGACGCGGTCGCCGTTCTTGAAATGCTCGCGCGGCAGGCTTTCGTCGCGGCGGAGCATCGCTTCGGTGCGGCCCAGATCGATCGTGACGTTGCCGTATTCCACGCGCTTGACGATGCCGCTGATGACTTCGCCGATGCGGTCCTTATATTCCTCGAACTGGCGGTGGCGTTCGGCCTCGCGCACTTTCTGCACGATGACTTGCTTGGCCGTTTGCGCCGCGATGCGCCCCATTTCGATGGGCGGAAGATCGTCGACGATAAAATCGCCGACTTGCGCGTCGGGCTTGGTTTTCTTCGCGGCTTTGACCGTTATTTGCGTGAATTCGTTTTCGATCGGGTCCGCGACCTGAAGCCAGCGCTGCAAATGCACTTCGCCGGTCTTGCGGTCGATTTCGGCGCGGATGTCGTGTTCGTGGCCGTATTTCGCGCGGCCCGCTTTTTGGATAGCCTGCTCCATCGCGACCAGAACTTCGTCGCGCTCGATCCCTTTTTCGCGGGACACGGCTTCGGCAACCTGCAACAATTCCATAATTATTTCTCCTGCTTCGTCTTTAACAACTCGTCCGTTAGCACCAACTTCGCGCGTTCGATATTTTCGAACGGAATAATTTGAACGCCCTTATCGGTATCGAACTCCACAACCTCGCCCGAAACGCCCGCGATCCTGCCTTGAAAACGACGCTGGCCTTCGCGCGGCTTTATCAACTCGAACTTCGCGACGTGACCTTGAAACCGCTCGTAATCCCCGAGCTTCACCAAGGGCCTGTCGATGCCGGGCGAACTGACTTCGAGAGCGTAGCGATCCGCCCATTCCGCATCGGCTTCGATGACCGGGGAAACCGCGCTGCTTATCTTGGCGCAATCCTCGACCGTCATTCCGGCGCCGTCTTTGCGCTCGGCCATGACCTGAAGCGTCGCATATTTTCCCCCGCCCGTGATTTGCACGCGAACGAGATCGTACCCCGCAGCCTCGACTTCACCCGCTATCAGTTCCGCAATCTTCTTTTCAACAGCCTTTGACATTCACGTTATCTGACCCGCAAGGGTCGTTCCGACATCAAAACAAAAACAGCAGGGTCAGGCAAGGTAACAAAAAAGGCGGGCTTTTGGCCCACCTCCCCGCTTGTCCCTATGACGGGCAGACAATAGCTGTTTGGATTGGAAAAGCAAGATAAAATAAGAAGGTTCTTCTTGAAGATAAAAGTTTTGAATCCCTATTTTCTTTCAACGAATAACTTGCCTACTTGCATTATATGCAAAAATAGTGCCAAATATCAAAATCTCAATGATTCGTTAATGATTCTCAACGTATCGTCCCCTTATGAATCTCGTTCAGCGCCTAGACCAACGGCAGGTCCAAACCCTCGTTATGACGCCTCAGTTGCAGCAGGCGATCAAGCTGCTGCAGATGACGAATCTGGAATTGGGCGATTTTGTCGAACAGGAACTTGAGAAGAATCCTCTTCTCGAACGCGACGATTTGGATGAAATCGGAACTCCGCCCGAAAAAACTGCCGCAGGAGAAGCGGAAAAATTTACCCTGTCTTCCTCCGAACTTCCTCCTCTCTCTAACGCTGCGGATGAAAAAGCGCCTGCTTCCGCCGACGATCCGTGGGCCAGCGACGGCTATACGGACGAAGACCGTTTTGCGTCATCCGGATCGGGAGGTTCGTTCGACGACGACGAGTTTTCGGCGACGCAGAATGTCGCCGAGAAGCCCGGTTTGCGCGCGCACCTTCTGGAACAAGTCAACGTCGATTTCAGCGATCCGGCGGACCGCATGATCGCCGTCGCCTTGGTCGATCTTCTGGACGAGGCCGGATATTTGCCCGTCGACGTGGAATCCACGCGCGTTCAACTGGGCGCGTCGGAAGAGAAGATGGATTTCGTCATCGCCCGTTTGCAGCGTTTCGACCCGTGCGGCATTTTCGCGCGGTCGCTTCACGAATGCCTCGCCCTGCAACTGTGCGAGAAAGACCGGCTCGATCCTCCGATGGCGCTTTTGCTTCAGCGTCTCGATTTATTGGCGCGTCACGAGAACGCCGCGTTGATGCGTCTGTGCAACGTCAACGCCGAAGACCTTGCCGGAATGATCGCCGAAATCCGCCAGCTTAATCCCAAGCCCGCAATGGCTTTCGCTTCCGATGCCGCGCCTCCGATTGTGCCCGATGTTTTTTTGCGGCCTCAGCCGGGCGGAGGCTGGCACGTCGAGTTGAACACCGAAACCCTTCCCCGCGTTTTGGCGAACGAACGTTATTATTCGCAAATTCAGGCTTCAACATCGAAAAAGGCCGACAAGGAATACATCGCCGATCATTGGCAGCAGGCGAACTGGCTTATCAAGGCGATGCACCAGCGCGCCACGACGATTTTGAAAGTCGCGGGCGAGATCGTGCGCCAACAGGAAGCTTTCTTTATAAACGGCGTGCATCATTTGAAGCCTTTAATTTTAAAAGACATCGCGCTGCTGGTCGAGATGCACGAATCGACCGTGAGCCGCGTCACGCAGCACAAATACATCGCCACGCCGCGCGGCATGTTTGAGCTTAAATATTTTTTCACGACGGCTTTGGCGCGCAGCGACGGCAAGGCCGACATGTCGTCGGAAGCCGTGCGCGCGCGAATCCGCAAGATGATCGAAAGCGAAAAGACGACCGCGATTTTGTCGGACGATCATCTGTCGATGAAATTGCGCGGCGAAGGCATCGACATAGCTAGACGCACCGTCGCCAAATACCGCGAGGCGATGCGGATTCCGACGTCGGCGCAAAGGCGGAGAGAAAAAAGGGGATAGATTTTATTTGGGCGATGTTTTCTGCGAAAGGGTCAGCTCTTTGAAGCGATAGTAAAGGGCGGTTTTTTGCCGAGCTTCCAAACGATATTGAAATTTTGCCTATACCCTTCGGCCAGCGCGTGCGAACGAAGAACGACCACATAGGGGGACTCTTTGTCGATGAAGGAAAGAAGCGCGAGGCAATCGCCGAAGGCATAAAAAGCCGTCGTTGTTTTCGATTGATCCGGAAGCAACCGAATTTCAGTATAGCCGCACGTATCATAATCGCTGATTGTGGTAAGAATTCTAAACGAAGTTATTTTCTTTTGGTCACACAGTTTTTTCATTCGCCTGACGTGAAGGATCGGGTCTTTGCGGAGCTTTCCCAGAAGCAATTCATCGTATATTTGAAGACAGACTTCGCCGCCGAATTTGCTCAAGTGCTCGTAGAGAAAATCGTAGAAAGCGTCGAATTGCTCCTTCCCTTCATAGATATCGACTTCATTTAATTTAAACCGGACGCCTTGGCGCTCCGAGAATTCCACATGATGTTCGTTGAACGCGGCCAGCAATTTATTCGCCGTGCGCACCTCGGGCTCGTGCGTGCCGGACTCGAAACGGTAGAGGGTTGCCTCGCTGATGCCGGTTTGTTTGGCGAGGTCCGCGCGGGACCAATTTAGCAATCCGCGCGCGGCGCGGAGTTGTGCGGGCGATATAAGGGGCATGGCGTGACCATAAAGCAGGCGTTGAGTGAATAAAAACAGGTCATTTGCATGTATCATTTGACGTAATTACTTACAAGTATTATTTATAGAAACAGATGGGGAATTAATTTTGGACAAAAATTTTTAAAGAAAAATTTTAAAGAAAGGAAGTTTATTATGACAACCACATCCGAGGCAATAACGCCCGAGCCCACGACATTTGAAAAAATCAGAACGGTCTGCCTCGCCATCGGAAGAGATTTTTTGCAGCTTTCTAACAATGCCGATAGTGCCTACGATAATATCAACCTAATTGAGGACAATGGCACAAAAAGCATCAAATGGGTCATCGACTCGAAAAGGATAGATTCTTCGTTCAGAAACTGTAATTGGGGCAACGATTCTAACGTATCAAAAGCCGCCCAAGAAAAAACCGAGGCCGTGGAAAATGACCTGAGAAAAGAAGAGTTTTCCGTCTTGCGCGAAAACAGCGACACCGTGACGCGAGACATATTCAACGGAGGGAAGGTTCTCGATCGGGATTATGGGATTAAGCTCACTGTTACGATGCCGGACAACGAAGAAACCTTACATGCCCTTTTCTCGGTTTATGGAAATGCCTTCAAAAGAAGCCGGATAGCCGAACTCTTGAACAGCCTCAAGTGCGTCGAGGCGAATGTCGTGCGCCGCCGTGAAGCCCTTGGATTGACAGAAACTCCCGATAGAGAATCTACAATCATCGAAGGCATCGTTGGTGACGCATTGGCTGAGGCGGGGTTTTCCCGACTGAAAAGATAACGGGGCGTGACCGAAAAGCGAGCGTTGAGTGAATAAAAACAGGTCATTTGCATATATCATTTGACGTAATTACTTGCAAGTTATAATTTTAGGCAAGATCAATTTTATTTAAGGAGAAAAATCATGACCCAATTGAGAGTCCCGGGAGCGTCCCATCCGGATGAGGGCGCCCTGAAATACGATGGCGGCGGATCTCCTCGATTAAAATTTGGAGGAAAGGAAAACCTTCAAGGCGGTGGCGGCTGTCCCGAGCTTAGCAGGGGCGGCGACCTGATTCCCCCAACGAAAAATGGCTTTGCAACCGCAAAGCGGCCTCTTCCGCATCGGAAAATCAAAATGGGAAGAACGCCTGAATCAAGTGGAGGAGGATCGGATATACGCTGGAAGAAGGACATCGTTCCCTTGAAAAACGTGTGGGACAAGATAGGGAAGCTTAACGGCGTGTATTACGCGTGGCGCGTCGACGAATTCCCGGAAATGGATTTTAAAAGCGGGAGGCAAGTCGGCTTGATCGCGCAGGATGTCAAAAAAGCGCTTCCGGAAATCGTCACAACCGATGACGAAGGCTATATGCGCGTGGCTTACGAGAAGTTCGCGCCTTTATTCGTCGAGGCGATCAAGCAGCTTAAGGCCGAGAACGACGCCCTACGCGCGGATATTGACTCGCTGAAGCGCGCGCAAGCGGGTATAGCGAATCGAAAGGCCGCGTAAGCGGTTTTTGTCCGGAACCTGCCTCTTGTTGATCGCGAAGCAAGCCCCGGCTGGAAGTTAAGGAGATTTTTAGAATAAGCTGATAAGGCTTAGGCGGAGTTCGGTCGTTAGAAGAACTCCGAGGGGAGTCCTTTGTCATGCATAAAGCCGCCGCGCGCGATTTGTTAGACCTTCTTCGCTCTTTTAAAGATGTCGGGTTTTATGCGAAGGAAATCAACGGCAATCACGGAATTGTTTTTCGCGAAAACGAGCTTTTTTACACGGTCTCTTGTTTTAAAGTCATTACGGCCATTGCCCTTTATCACAAGTTTGAAAGCGAAGGCTTGAGCGATACTAAGGAATTTTGTTACTCGCCAAAAGACAAATCGCCCGGCTCCGGCATTCTCAAAAACATGAAGCCTCATGCTTTGTCGTTTTATAACTACGTTTTTTTGATGCTCAAACTTTCCGACAATACCGCAACGGATATATTGTTGAGATTAATCGGCAAATCCTATCAGGATAAAATTATCCGTAAGCTCGGACTGAAAAAAACGCGTTTGCCTCAAAATCTTAGTGCGCTTTGCGCGGGAGAGTACTCGACCCGTAAAAGATGCACACCCGAAGAATTCGATGCCATGTGCATTAAGGGAAAGGCCGTTCCCATCAAGAATTGCCCGACTTTTCAGTTATCCAAAGGAAACGTCTCGACGCCCTTTGAAATGGTCAAGGTTCTCGAAGAACTCATCCATCCCAAGCTTATCTCGAAAAAAGCGGCGAATAAGATTCTTGGAATCATGAAGATGTACGACGCCGACGACCGGATTCTCGAATTCGGCAGCTATATGGAAATTGCAAACAAGGGCGGATGGATGCGCGGAGTTCGCTCCGACATCGGCATCGTTTTTTCGGAAAATCCTTTTTACTACGCGATTATGGGAAAGAATTTGAGCAATCCCGAAAAACAGCGCTTGATATCCTCATATAACGATATTCTCAAGATGACGATGCGCTGTTTCTGAAGCCGCAGCAAAACGCGAAGGGCGATGCCTTAGTTAGAGGGGACGTTCGCCGAGACCTTGATAAACGGCTCGGAGGATTTTTTCCCGACGAGATTCGAGTATTCCTCATAAATATGCGCCTGACCGCTTTTGAACTGCTCGAGTTGCGCGCCTTCAAGAACGCGTCCCGTCGGCATTTTGACGCTGAGCGGGTTGACCTGAACGCCGTTGACGTGGACTTCGTAGTGCAGATGCGGCCCCGTCGCGCGGCCCGACATGCCGACATAGGCGATCACTTCGCCCTGATTGACGTGCGCGCCGCGATAAAGATGCGCATTAAAGCGGCTCATATGGCCATAGGCGGTTTCAAGGTTGCCCGAATGGCGGATTTTGATGTAGCGGCCAAATCCGCCTTTAAATCCGATTTCCTCGATCGTTCCCGCGCCTGCGGCGAAGATGGGCGTTCCCGTGGGCGCGCCGAAATCGACACCTTTGTGCATCTTGGTGTATCCCAGAATCGGATGCATGCGCATCCCAAAGCCCGATGTGATGTGGGCGGCGGCGACGGGCGTGCGCAAAAGGGCGCGGCGGGTGCTGTGCCCCGAGGCGTCGAAATAATCGACCGTTTTGTCGGCAAAGGTCACGCGGTAGATCGGCTTGACCTCGTTTCCGATATGCATCGCGGCGTAAATAATCGAGCCTTCGCCCACGGGCTTGCCCTGAACCGTTTTCGGCTGATCGTAAAGAATCTCAAAGCTATCGCCCGGATGGATATCGCGCTGGAAGTCGATGCTATGGGCGTAAACGGCGATCATGGCCGCCATAATCGTATGCGGAACGCCCGCATGGTCGCCCGCGTCGAAAACGCTTGTGCGAATCTCGCCCCGCGCCGCGACGCGCTCGCGGACGATCGGGATCATTTTGACGTTGGCGGCGAAGTTGCCGCTCGTTTGGCGGGCTATGGTTATTTCCTTGGTGTCTTCGGGCTGAAAGACCGCGCCGGTAAAGGTTTCCGCCTGAGGCGTACGGCTGAAAGTCAGCGTCACGCTTTGTCCAGCGCGCAGTTTCTCGAGCGAATAGACATGGGCCAAAGCGTTCATGGCTGCCGTGGCATCGGGATCGGCGACGCCAGCATCGGCCAACATATCGGAAAACTCCTGCCCTTCGCCGATTTCGGCTTCCCGGGAGATGATTTCGGGAGGAACGATCGTTTGGGCTACGGCCCGGCTGACTCTCGCGACAACCTGGCCGGGCGCGGATTGCGCAACGACGCGCGCCGCGTTTTGAACTGCGGGCGCCGATGCCGCCGTAACGACGGCAGCCTGATGCCTCCAGTAGTGACCGCTCAGACCAACGCTGAGAGCCAAAGTACCTACCGCAAGCATCCGAAAGACTGGGGCCGCGTGCAGCGAATCCGCACGTACAAGGCCTAGGGGAGATTTCAGCAAGTTCTACCTTTTGCTGGTTTCCATTCATTAACCTGGGGCGGAGGGTGTCTATAAGGACTCCTTATGTCAACGACATTTTCCCTGCTAGAGGAGAATTAAGAGTGCCTTTTTGAGTGGTAAAAAAGGAGTTCTTGTGTCTTCTTATTGAAAAACAAGGATTTTTTTGTAAACGAAATAATATGTTAAGACGGCGATGTTGGGTAATTAAAGGTTAAATACTTTCTTATTTTGAAATTTTATTGCTCTCAATTGTGGCGTCTGTTTACGATTCCCTTGATTTTCTGCCAAAGAGGGTGGGGATAGGGATTGAAAATAAAAATAAGGAAAAAGAACGAAAGATTGAAGATTTGGCTTTTTTGGGGGCGCCCTTTTTTTTGATAAAAACTTTAAATCGTTTATTTTCAATATGTTGTTTGATATTTAATCTAAATGAAGCATCCGTGGTTGACTTCCAATCCCCACATCCCTTTACTGCGGCTTTCCATGACCCCGCGTTCCTCTATGGTATTAGGCTTAAAATGACAGGTAAAAAGAAGACCACCCCATCCGCCCAAGAACCTTCGCTTGTCGAAAACGGCAAAGAAACGCTGCGCATGATGGCTTTCGCGTTGCTGATTGCGTTGACCATCCGCACTTTTGCCTATGAGCCGTTCAACATCCCTTCCAGTTCCATGGTTCCCACTCTTTTGGTCGGTGATTTTCTATTCGTGTCGAAGTTTTCGTACGGCTATGGGTCGGAGGGCACGTTTTTGGGCCTCATTCCCTTTAAGGGACGCTTAGGCGGAAGCGAGCCCAAGCGCGGAGATATCGTCGTATTCAAACTGCCGCGCGATCCTTCGATCGATTACATTAAGCGCCTGATCGGGCTTCCGGGTGACACCATCCAGATGCGGCAAGGCATTCTTTACATCAATGGAGTGCCTGTCGAACGCACCCGCCTGCCGAATCTGGCGGAGGAAGCCTATACGCACCCGCCGTCGAACGCCGCCGACTACATGGAGTATCTGCCGCAAAGCCCCGCTCACATCATTCGCAAATTGGGCAACGATCAGCCGCTTGATAATACCGATGTCTTTACGGTTCCTCCGCATAATTATTTCTTTATGGGCGATAACCGCGACAATTCTCAGGACAGCCGGACGAAAAACGTCGGATTCGTGCCCGAGGAAAATCTGGTCGGCAAAGCCAATCTTTTGTTCTTCTCGCTCGACGAGCATACGCATTTCTGGGAATTTTGGACATGGCCGTGGACGGTGCGGTGGTCGAGGATTTTGAGCAGGATCAACTGAACGATGACTGCGATTCAAGATAAACCCAATCCTGCGGCTTTTGCCGAGAAGCTTGGGCATGCTTTCACGGCGCCGCGCCTTTTGGAAGAGGCTTTGACACATCCTTCTCTGTCGGGCGCACGGCAGAAGAAAAAAGGCGCGCCTTACGAGCGTCTGGAGTTTTTGGGCGACCGCGTTCTAGGCCTTGCGATCGCCGAATGGCTTTATGAAACTTTTCCCAACGCGGACGAAGGCGAAATGGCCAAGCGCCACGCCGCGCTTGTCAACCGCGACGCTTTGCGCGCCGTCGCTTTGGATATAGGCTTGGCCCGGTTCGTGCGTTTGGCGCGCGGCGAGGACGCCCAAGCGGCCAGAAAAAATCTCGCCACGCTGCCGGACGCGATGGAAGCCGTGATCGGCGCCCTTTATCTCGACGGCGGTTTTTCGGCGGCGCGCGCGTTTATTCATAAATATTGGCAGCGCGACATTGCCGTTTCCGAAACTCCGGTCGATCCCAAAACGACGTTGCAGGAATGGGCGCAGGGACAAGGGCTTCCTTTGCCCGCCTATCGCGTCATTGAAAATTCCGGCCCCGCGCATGCGCCGAAATTCGTAATCGAGGCCAGCGTCAAGGGCTTTCCTCCCGCCGTGGCCGAGGGCAATTCGAAACGCGACGCGCAAAAAGCGGCGGCGGCGAAACTTCTGGAAACGGTGCTTAAAAAGTGACCGCAAAAAAATCCGCCCCTCGAAAAACTCGCGCCGGATTCGTCGCGATTTTAGGCGCGCCGAATGCGGGCAAATCGACTTTGCTGAACCGGCTCATCGGCCAAAAGGTTTCCATCGTCAGTCCCAAACCCCAGACCACGCGAATCCGCACGCTGGGCATCATGACCGAGGGCGACGTGCAGATCAGCTTTATCGACACGCCCGGGATCTTCGCCCCCAAACGCCGCCTCGACCGCGCGATGGTGCAAACCGCGTGGAATAGCCTCGAAGACGCGGATGCGGTTATTCTGATCGTCGATGCCAGCGCGAGAAAAGAAAACGAAAAAATTGAAGCGATTATTGAAGAATTAAAGAAGCGTCAAAAATCCGTTATTCTTGCGCTCAACAAAGTCGATGCAATGGATCCGGCCAAACTTCTGCCGCAAGCCGCAGCGTTTCAAGATACGGGCGTTATTTCCGACATTTTCATGATTTCCGCCCTCAAAGGCGACGGCGTAGACGATTTAAAGTGGTTTTTGAAACAGCTGATGCCTTTAAGTCCGTGGTATTACGGCGAGGATCAGGTCAGCGATTTGCCCTCGGAAATCCTCGCCGCAGAGGCGACGCGCGAGCAATTGTATTTTCAGCTGCAACAAGAACTTCCCTACGCGGCCGCCGTTCTTCCCCAAAGCCTTGAGGAAAAGCGCGACGGTTCCGTCGTCATCCGCCAGAATATAATCGTTGCGCGGGACAATCACCGCCCTATCGTTCTGGGTAAGGGAGGGACGCGCATCAAGGCCATCGGCGAGAAGGCGCGCGCGGAGATTTCCCGCCTGTTCGACCGCAAAGTCCATTTATTCCTTGAGGTCAAAGTCGATGAAAAATGGCAAGACCGTCCCGATTTTTACCGAACTTTCGGTTTGGATTTTGGGAAGAAGTAAGAAAGCAAAACAAAAGTTTTCAATCCGGATTCCTGTTTTTGCCGGAATCCAGATTGGAATCGCGGCATTCGTTTTTCTTCTTTCCGCCTCTCCTGCCCTCGCCGAGAATCCCTTTTCCCTCACGACGACGCCGCAGCTCGCGCCTTCCTTGGTTTTCGAAGACGAAGGCGGGGCGGAGCATGCTTTATCCGATTATCGCGGACGTTTCGTCCTTCTTACCCTATGGGCGACGTGGTGCCCTTCGTGCGCGAAGGAAATGCCCGCGCTCGATGCGCTGCAGAACGCTTTCGATCCGCAAAAACTCGTCGTCCTTCCCTTATCCGAAGATTCTGAAACCGAGGTTGTGGCCGCGTTTTATCGCCTGCACGGAGTAAAACATCTGGCGATCGCGCTTGACAAAACATCGCACGCGCCAAGCGCGCTTTTCCTGCGCGGATTGCCCACAACCCTTGTCATTGACCCCTTGGGATATGAAATTGCGCGGGTTGAGGGAGACACGGATTGGACATCGCCCAAAACCTTGCTTTTTCTTCGCCAAAAAATAGGCGATAACTGATTGACAATCATCACAAAAAAATACTCGCAATACTTAAGTAAAATTTTAATCATTTTGTCTTAAAATAAGAAGCATAGAGGAGTTTATCTGATTTTTTAGGAATTGTTTTATGTTTTTCTTCGGCATCAGGCGTCCGGATTTCGGATTGAAAAAAGGCAAGGCTCCCTCGAAGGAAGATATTGCCGTTTTTGCCCAAGGAGGGGCGGTTCCACCCACACGAAAACCCGTTTGCGTCGTGCATCCGGAAAATGCGTCGAGAATGATCCGCGACGACGGATTTCCAAAAGATTTTTCTCTCTACGAATATGCGGGCGCGACTCTTGAAGTTCTGTCCGGCAAAGGTTCCGACGGCAAGATTCTCCGCCGTCCCGCTCTGGTCGCCAAAATGGTGCGGAGATATAAACTGGACGACGCTTTCGTCGAAGTGGAAATGACGGCGTCGATCCGCGATCTTCGCAAGGCAGCCCATCCTCACGCCTCCTCGATCGCCGCGGCTTTGATGATGTTTTACGATGAAAAAGTTTCCCGGAAAGAACCTGTCCTTAATCCCCAACGGGTCGCTTCCGCGGCTTCGACATTGTCGAAATTTCCGGCAAACGATTTCTTCGCAAAAATGAATTCCATCGAATCCGTCCCGACGTGGATCGGCTAGGCCTTCGATTTCCTCACGCAAACCGAGGCGTTTAACCCCCCAAAAGCGAATGAATTGTTCAGGGCTATGTCGATCGGCATCGGGCGCGCAATGTTGGGCACATAGTCGAGATCGCATTCCGGGTCTGCGCCCTGATAATTGATCGTCGGCGGCGCTGTATTTTCGCGAACGGCCAGAATTGTCGCCAGCATCTCCAAAGCTCCCGCAGCCCCGAGCGCGTGGCCGAAGAGAGATTTGCTCGACGACAGCGCGACTTTTTTCGCGTGCTCGCCGAGCGCTATTTTCATTGCCGCCGTTTCGGCCGCATCGTTGATGCGCGTGCCGGTTCCATGCGCATTGATGTAATCGATGTCTTCGGGTGAAAGCTTTGCATCGCGCAGGCAATTGAGAACCGCGCGCGAAGCGCCTTCGGCATCGGGGGTCGTGAGGTCTTTGGCGTCCGAAGACATGCCGAAACCCGCGAATTCTGCGTAGATTTTTGCGCCGCGTTTTTTCGCGTTCTCTTCGGTTTCCAAAACGAATGTCGCGGCTCCTTCGCCGAGAACCATGCCCAAGCGTCCGGCGGAAAAGGGGCGGCAAACGTCGGGGGACATTACGCGCAATGCCTCCCATCCCCTGAGCGTGCCCAAAGTCAGGCAGGATTCCGCGCCGCCCGTTATCGCCTTATCGATCAATCCCGAACGCAACATCGACAGTGCTGTGCCCATCGCGTGAATGGCGGAGGCGCACGCGGAAGCCACCGTAAAGCCCGGCCCCGTGATGCCAAGATTCATGCTGATATGACTCGCTCCCGCGTTGACCATCAGGCGCGGGATCGTGAACGGATGCACGCGGCCGGAGGCGTTCGCATCGAGCAATTTGTGATAAGATTCTTCGAGCGTATTCTGGCCGCCGACGCCCGTGCCGATGATGACGCCCGTGCGTTCGGATTCTTCGGGCGTAAGGGCGAGGCCGGAATCCTGATATGCCTGCTTTGCCGCCGCGACTGCGAATTGCGCGAAACGGTCGAGCAACATCGCCTTTTTGGCGTCCATATACTCTTCGATCTTGAAATTTTTGACCTCGGCAACGGGGAAATGGGCCTCCTGCCCGCGGCAAGGAAGCGCGATTGCGCCGATTCCTCCGCGCCCCTCGAACAGGTTCGATTGAAATTCTTTGACGCTGTTGCCGATAGGCGAAATGACGCCAAGGCCGGTGATAACGATACGTTGCATGAAAAACCCCGAATGAAAGCAAGGTTGGAAAGTTTATTGCTTGTGGTTTTTACTCCACGTGCCCCTTGATGCGTTGAGCGAGAGACGCGCGTAAAAACATATCGATGTCGCCGTCGAGAACCGCTTGCGACTGGCTTGTTTCGGCGCCCGTGCGGGCGTCTTTGACCATTTGATAGGGCTGCAAGACATAAGAGCGGATTTGATATCCCCAGCCGATTTCGCTTTTCTGCGCTTCGATGTCGGCTGCCGCCGCTTCTTTTATTTTCAACTCCCGCTCATACAATTTCGCGCGAAGCATTTCCATCGCCTTGGCGCGGTTTTTGTGCTGCGAGCGTTCCTGCTGGCATGCGACGATGATTCCCGTGGGAATATGCGTGAAGCGCACCGCGCTTTCCGTTTTGTTGACGTGCTGGCCGCCCGCGCCACTTGAGCGAAAGGTATCGATTTTCAGGTCGGCTTCCTTGATTTCGATAGGAACATTGTCATCGACAACCGGCGTTATGGACGCGCTGGCGAAGCTGGTATGGCGGCGCGCGTTCGCATCGAAGGGGCTGATGCGCACAAGCCGATGCACGCCCGATTCCGTTTTAAGCCAGCCATAGGCGTTAGGCCCCGTTATCTGGATCGTCGCGGATTTGATGCCCGCTTCTTCACCCACGCTTTCGTCGAGCCACGTGACTTTATAGCCGTGCTTTTCCGCCCATCTTATATACATGCGAAGCAGCATTTGCGCCCAATCTTGCGCCTCCGTGCCTCCCGCGCCCGCGTTGATTTCCAGATAGCAATCGTTCGCGTCGGCTTCGCCCGACAGAAGGCTTTCGAGTTCGCGCTCTGCGGCGGTTTCGCGCAAGGCAAAAATCGCGTTTTCGGCCTCGGTCGCCATTGGTGCGTCGCCTTCGGCTTCGGCCATTTTCAGCATTTCGATGTTTTCGGCGAGGCCCTTCGTAATCTGGCGATAGCCGGAAAGCGCCTGATCGAGCTGCGTACGTTCGCGCATGATCGCTTGCGCTTTAGCGGAGTCGCTCCAGAGATCGGGGTTTTCGGCGAGGCTGTTCAGTTCGTCGAGGCGCATGCAGGCTTTGTCGTAGTCAAAGATGCCTCCTCAGCAGAGTCAGCGATTTCTCGATGTCGGCTATGGCTGATGTGATTTCGGCGCGCATGAGGGCTTCTTTTTTTAATTATTCGAGGGGGTTTGATGCCTTGATTGGAAAAAGAAATCAAGGCTTTCCGTAAAAACTTTTCTAAATCAACGGTTCTTTAGTCAAAAGTTATAGTTAATCCGAAAAAGCGTTTTGCGCGCAAAAGAGCGATGACGAAAAGATAAAAGAGATTGTATGCGCAAAAAATCCCGGATATAAAGACAAAATGGATGCGGAAAACTCGTATTTTGAATAGAGACTTACTTATTGGACGGATAAAGGAGATATATAATGGCAGACGGTCCCGGTTTAACAACTTCGGAACAAAAAACGGATTGGTCGTTGAACGATCAAGAAACAGCGGCGTTGTTCGCTTTGGCGATGCATCGTCTATTCAAACGTCGTTTTCTGTCCGGAAACATCACGATAAAACACGGTCGTTTTGCTACTAACATTTTCGGCTGGCCGAAGGAAAGCGTTCCTCCTTCTGTTCGTGCAAGAGCATGGCCGTTCTGGTCCAAAAAATTGGATATAGATACGATTTCGAATAGGGTTCAATCCGTGCTCAGTTCCGAAGTTTCCAGCGATATTAATTGGAAAGTTATTCCCGGCCGCGCGTTTGACGGCGGCACTCTCATCAACGGTATCATTAGCATTGGGGGAGGACGGGTCGTTTTCACGGGGATCACCATCGAAAAAATCGATGAGGGTACAAAGAAACAGATTTCCGATCTTATCGCTCCGTACAACCGGCCCAAAATGGGTTTTATCGAGTTGCTCGGATTCTCAAATCCAAAAGACGGCGCGCATCTGTAACGCTCCGAAAAACGCAAAACGGGGCTGGAAAATCAAGGATTATCAGAGATTGTTGCCGTCCAATGTGTGATTCTTGTCCGGCAGGTGGCGGGTGGCCGCGCGACGGACATAGGAAGCATAAAGCTTTTTCGCGAAATCTTCCGAAATGTCGAATTCTATGTACCGTCCCTTCGTCTCCAAGGGAACATATGTCGTTCCAATAATTTTTCCTTTTTTGTCATGCGCGGTATCTGTTTTATCCCTCACATTATTTACAAAACAAAGACGAAGTTTTTTTCGAATTTCACGCGTTTCTTCTTTCCCGTTTTTGTCGATAACGACGTATTCTTGTGTTCCTCCGCATCCTTCATAGCCATACCGCGCATTTTCTTTGCTCTTGCTGTTATTTCTCTCCCGCGTGCCCACGCCTAAAATAATTCTGAAGGGCTTAACCCACCAATAATCCGTGAGTCTGTCCTGATCTTCGTCTTTTGTTTGAAAACGCCCAATTCCGTCAAGCTCCCGCTTCAATGCGTCCGAAAGTTCTTTCTGCCCGGTCAACCTATGCATAAAAAACCGCAACACTTCTTCATGCGTCGCTTTGAGAACCTCGCGGCAGTGCGCCTCGGCTTTGGCATCGGCATGGCGAAATCCTGATTGATGATCGGTAACAGTCAGCGCGGTTTGGCCAAATTCCGTCTTCCTCTTTTTTCTACCTGAATACTCGGTATAAAGGGGCGCGGCGCAGCAAGGGCATATCGGCTTACCGCCAATGGGCCAATCTTCTTTCAGCGCCTCATCGTATAAATCCTGATCGATCTTGGAAACGCCCCCAAGAGGAGTTGTCAGGACTTCGCCGTCAGGGCCAAGAATATGCGCTTTTATATTGTCGTATCTCATATGTCTTTTTTACCAGAAAAACTTGAAAGTATTTAGCGTTTTGCTCGGTAAATCCGTTAACCTTAATTATTGCTGCGCCATTGTTTTGGCGGGGTCTTCGCGGGCGAATTTGATAAGCTCGTTCGCCATTTCCTGAATGACGACCGATGTCGCGGCGGATTCGATCTCGCCCTTTTCCGTATGCATGACCACACGGCGGCGCACTTCCTGCCGCGCGGAGCCGCTTGGAAAGTATTTGGCCAGAACTTGCCGCGCCGTGGTCGCGCCGAGCGCCGTATAAAGATGGCTTCTGAGCATCACGTCTTCGACCGAAGTCGAAAGAGCCCAAAGCTCGATCGGCCCTAGCGTATTGACTAAGTGCTGTTCGTAACGGCCTTCGTTCGTCGAAAGCAAAAGCAAGACCGGAGCGCCCGACGGCCTCGGCCCCGTCAAGCGGTAGCGCATGACCCAGCGCGCGGTGTCGGACAGCCCGAAACATTTTGCGGTGTCGGAAATAGCGCGGTCGGAAACGGCCGTGCCGCATATCCACACGCCCGTGGCGAGATCGACCATGTCTTTCGTGAAGTCGCTGAGAAGCTGCGAGGCCAGAACGATTTGCACGCCCCATTTCCGGCCTTCGCGTACGTCGCGGATGACTTGCGCGCGCACGGCTGCGCTTCCGCTGGTGCGGTGAAATTCGTCGAAGCAGATGCGCTTGGGCGTTTCGCGGATATCGCGGATTCGCGCTTCGTGATAGGCGCGGTACTTTTCGGGAACCGAGCGCAACATATCGGCCCCAAGCCACCACGAACGCACCATGACGTGGCGCGCCAGCATGTACATAATGGCGGTCTGCCGGTCCGCGCTGGCGTCGCCTTGGGGCGAAACGTCCTGCAAGTCGATCGCGACGACGCGCGCGCCGCCGACATCGAACCGCGTGACGGAAGCCAAAATCGGAAACTCGCGCACCGCCGAAGCGATCATGCGCTCGAAGGCGTGAATGATGCTTTCCGCCGACGCCCCTATTTGCGTTTCTTCCAGAAGCGCCCTGATTTGCGGCCTGCGCGAGGCGGTTACGGCGTCCACCAGCGTCGGCGCGGCGTGGCGTTGTGCAAGCATCGCCTGATGTTGCGCGCCTTTTTCGAACAAGGCATCGACGACGTCCCACCAATAGGGATCGCCGGGCAAATGGATGTTGAGTTTAGCCAAGGCTTCGTCGACTTCGGGCTCGATCCGCACCAGATAGGGCCGAGGCTCGGCATTGGCGCCCGAGTCGTCGCGCCAGCGGTACATTTCGTCGATGCAAAGTCCGACGAGTTGCTGCATGCCGTCATAAGCGCCCGTTTGCCCCGGCGACGTGCACAAAAGCGTGAGAAGCTCGGTCAGATAGGAACGCTCCTCCGGCAGGGGATAGCGGCATCCCAGTTGCGTATCGAACGGATTGATCGCGTAATCGGGCGTCATGCGCAACTTGACGTGCAAAGCCTCGTGCCGGCGTTCGAGCGGCAAAGCGTCCCGGATGAGCGAGATCAGCCCCGACGACGAAGGCCCGATGTCGAGAATGGCCACGTAAGGAAGATGCGACGAACCCGCCGAGAGAACCGTGCCGAGGTTAAGCGCGTTCATCAAAACGGATTTGCCCGCGCCCGGCTGCGCGAAGATCAAATCGAACCATAAAGACGTCAAGGACGAACCGGATTGATACGGCCACATGCGCCCGTCGGGCGTGCGGAAAACGACGGAGCCTTCATGAAACGGCGAGGACGCGCGCTGCCACGGCAGCAATTTGATGGTTTCGTGGAAAGGCATGACGACGGGAGGCGCGGTCGAGGCGCAGGCAATCCCGAGCGCCGACGACATGATGACGTCGAGAGGATCGCCTCCGGCCGACGAAGCCTGACAATATCCCCACGCTTCCACCGCCTGCGTCAAAGCGCCGAGGCGGGTTTCGATAAGCTTGCGGTTGTTTTGGGGCGCGTAGGTCGAAATCGACACGCGCATTTTCACGACGGGTTCGTTTTGCGACAGTTGTTGCAAGGCTTTCAAGGAATCGCGGATTTGCTTGTTGACCTGATTGGTAAAGGCCAGAACGCCCGCCGCAAACGCGCGGAACGACACGCCCTGCGCGCCGCCGCTTTCGATCAAAAACGACATGCGGAACGGCACGTCGTTGTCGATGAGGCGCGCCAGAAGCTGGGGAAAAGGCGAAGGCTCGGACGGCGCCAGCGTCATATCCACGCCGCCCCAGAGCGACGTTCCTATGCGCACGATGCTTGACGAGACGACGGTCGCGTCCTCGGTGCACAATTGACGGCGGAGCGGCGGCCACAAAATATCGGAAGCGTCTTCTTTGCCGTGTTGGGGCGCGCGCGGCAACAAAGGATCGCCGGGCAAATTGGCGCGCCAGTCTTTATGTCCCACCTGTGGGTAAAGGCTCGATTTTATGGCGGCCAACGCTTCGTGCGTCGTCATGATTTCGGCTTTCATGCCGATTTCTTCCAAGGCGCTGGCCACCGACGAAACATAGCTTTTGTGCCGCGTCCTTAAAGCCTCGAGCGCCTGCATGGGGAATTGCGCGCCGGGGGCAATAACCCATTTTTTCTCGCCGCGCTGCTTGATTGCCGCGGCAAGCTCGGCCTTGGTCAGCACGGAGGGACGCGTCCACAAAACAAAATAAATTTCCTCGTGCGCCATGTACCGCGCCAGATGGCGAGCGCGTTCGTTCAAAAGATCGTTAAGATCGAGGTCCATCGCGCGTATGGCGCTGCGATTGTTCGTCATTACGCTGTCCAAATCCTGCCCGACTAAAGACGGATCGCGCATGAAATAGACCTGCATTGCATATCCGGGACGGTCAAAACGCGCCCCAAGTTTCAGCGTGGCTTGATCGAGAATCCATTGATATTCGGCATCGCCGATAATCTGGCGCGCGCCAAATTGCTTGATGAGGCTGACCAACGACCCGTCGCTTGCGACCAGCGTGACGCTGTCATCCGCCGTTTCCAGCTGAACAAACGACTCCATCGGCTGGCGTAAAGACGACATCAGCGTAGCTACATATTCATCGACGATATTGAACATCTGGTTGCGTACGTTGAGGAAAGACAGATCGCGAATCCCGACATTCTAGACGAAATTCTATGAAGAAATGCCTAATGAAACGGTTAAAATATCGTGAAAACGCAAAGGGATAGGAACACACCCTTAGGAAATTAAAGCATCGCAGAAAGGCGGGAAGGCCTTCAACGCTCAAGAAAAATTTCCCCGAAGGCCGGATGCCAATCCCCAAACGTTGATTTTTGTTTACGCTTTATTTCTGGCTAATTCAGACAGTTGGCGCTGCAAAGCGGCTATTTTGTTCTGAACCTCTTCTCCGGAAACGGCTTTTTGGGCCGTTGCTTTTGCCGTTTCGGGAGTTGGAACGGCTGCCAGTTTTTTTTTGGCCGCAGGGGACGATGTCGTTTCCGAATCCTTGGCTTTTTCTTTCGTTTTAGTGCCGATTTCGGAAACCGGCGCCAATGCCGGCTCTTTGCTTGTAGTTTTTACCGCAGCGCCGTTTTGCGTTGTTGCGCAGCATTCCGAACCGTTTTTCCCGAGTTTCATGCCGATGGAGCCGAACGGCGAGAACATTTGCATAGTGCTTTCGAACATCGCCATGTTCTGCTTGCTCATCTGCTCCAGCGTATTGTTAAACGGAAATATGTTGCCGAAAGTCTTGTGAAAATACTCGCGGATTTGCTCCTGATTTTTCGTCAGGGATTGCAGGCTATGCTCGAGATATTTGGGAACGAGCCATTGCATGCTGTCGCCGTAAAAACCTATCAAACGGCGCAGAAAGCTGATCGGCAGAAGGTTTTGGCCTGTCTTGCCTTCTTCCTCGATAATGATCTGAGCCAAAACGGAGCGCGTAATGTCTTCGTTGCTCTTCGCATCGTAAACATTAAATTCCGTGCCGGCCTTGACCATTTCCGCAAGGTTTCCCAGCGTCACGTAAGTACTCGTCGCCGTGTTGTACAGACGGCGATTGGCGTATTTCTTAATGACGACTGACTCGTTCGATATCGCGCTCATGGTAGAACCCAATATTTGGTTAATATCTTGTTAACCTTTGACAGGTTGCGCAAGAGAATTCAAGTGTTTTTTGCGCATGATAAGAAATTTTATTGCGTTTTTTGTGCAGCAAGCATGAATTTTGCTGCGCACAATTTTGCAAAAATAGCCTGAGTTTTTCGTCGGTTAAGGAACGAAAGTTTAGCGGGGAACGCAGATTGTATAAATGTACGCTCGTGTGCGTTTTTACTGTTTCTTCCTCTGGCAACTGTGCGCTGAAAGGTAAACGGAAAGGGCGACAACAAGCAGAAGAAGGCCGGAAAACAGTTCATAAAGCACGAGCAGTTTTGTGACAATGTGGTCCGGCTTAATATCGCCGTATCCCAAAGTGGTAATCGTCACGCCGCTGAAATAGATGGCGTCCACAAAATTATCGAACGCGGGGGTGAAAAAAGCCGCGGGAAAAAGTTTGGGAAGAAAATAAAAAAGTACGCCGAAATTGATGAACAGGCCCGCATAGCTGCGCATGGCCATTTTTATACGCTGCCCTGTCGTCAGCGCCGTGGAGGATTCGAGAAGGTCAAGTTCGCGGCTAACGTCGTGCAGGAGCGCGCAAACGATTTCATTGCATCGGGAACAGGCGACGATAAAGACGATCCAGCCGAGCGCCTGTGGAAAAACAATGGACGGCGGAAGCAAAAGGGAAACGACGCCCAGCGCAAAGGCTATAAAAATATCGTATCCGAAAAAACCGCGATTCCATCTTAAGAGCAAGAGAGCTTTGCTTTGCGCATTTGCGCGCCTGTCTTTCAAGCGGTCGATCAAAAGCCGCGTCGGGGAAAACAGCAATAAGATGATTTGGGAAAGGGTTGTCATTGGGCGAGGTCTGCTGCTGGATGATGCGATTGGCTGGGGGACATGATTGTAAAAACGCGCTTCTTGCGCGTTTTTATCCTCCGCTTTGCTACGGACGACGGAGATTAACTCCGTCGCGCCAAACAGTCCACAGGACTGTTTGGTCGAACCGGCGCTTCTTTCCGACTGTCCTCGCAGCCACAAAGAAAGCCCCAAGATGGGGCTTTCTTTGTGGCTGGGGGACGTGGATTCGAACCTAAGGCATAACGATTTGATACACAATAATTTTCGCTGTTTTAATTGACCGGTTCCCCCGTATTTTCCCCCGTACTATTTTCGGATGCATGCGGAAGTTTTCAGATGAGCATGGAACAATCTTTGTATTTCATGATTGGTATCAGTTCATAACAAAAAAATTTGAATTGCTCGAAACGGTGACGCTAAAGCTCACTTCCTATTGCAGACATGATGAACCGTCTCAACTAGGCGTTCTGCATAAGCGTCGGCTGGAACACGAACCCATCGCGGCTTAAAGAGATACACCCAAAGGAAAAGCAATACAGACGAGAAAACAAGCGCACCAATTAATTCGGGGTTGAGTCGTTCGGGTGTCCTGCTTTCTATATACAGCATCGTGCTCAACATAATAATCGACAAGCAACTAAAAAGAATGCCGATTGGCCGCATACCCCATATGTTACGACGATACCCGTAACTAATGTTTTCTTGAAACAATAATGGGAATTTCTTTGTGTCTCGGGCATTCACGCGTAAATAAGTTGACCAAGCCGAATATACTAAATCAGCTGCTACTGGATTGGCGGCTTCCTCTGCTGCGGAAGGAGCTTTTGTTCCTTTCACAAAAGATTCAAGTTTTTTATGATAGTGCGCTTTTGTGATCGAATTAATACGCGTGTCGCGATGGCGAAGAATCGATATTGACGGCATTCCATCCCACTGTGAGAAGAGGCCTTGCTCCTCTCTCTTCCCTACATCACGGGCTATCTGAGACAAAAAGAATGCACCGCCGCATGTGACAACAAGCGCTCCTACCGCTTCGATAGCGGTCATTTTTGGGGACAGGAGCGCCAATGCTGTAACAGCCGGAGAGGCCAAGAGAACTAGCGCCGGATAAAGGCGAGCCTTGCGTTCATAGCCATCAATTAAAATCGTGATAGGATGCATGGGCTAAATCCACATGCGCGCGGGAGTTTCGCTAACAACGGGATACCAACCTTGCGCGCCAAACTGGAACACGATTTCACCGTCATTCCGCGTTGTAAGAACATAACGAGTCCCCTGGCTTCCAAACGGGCCGCCCTTCGCTATCCTCGTATAGAAGGGAACGGTCTGCTGCGTATCGTATTGATAGCCCTTATCCGATATGACGACATAGTTGACGTTGGGCAGAAACGGTAACGCATCTTCGCAACAGCCGCCTTCTCGACCGTGGTGTGGTGCGATGAATACGCGGGTTTCAATAAGTGCTTGCCGAAAAGCAGCGTTGTCCAGCATTAGCCGCCGGAATCCGTTAGCCTCTAAATCGCCCGTAAACATAACCCCTACACCATGACACTTTAAAAAAACCGCCAAGCTCAGGTTATTTTCGTCATCGAAGGTCGGATAAACGTTATGGAAAGACTGCCACTGGAGTCCGGTAAATTCAGGCAGAAGCACCGGCGTAGAGGAAGGCGGCCCACTAAATTGTGAATTGATAACCCGTACCAAGCGCTCTATGCCCGGACCCATTCCGTCTTCGCTTTTTAAATTCTGAATGGTCGATGCGCTCACGGATTTGTTCCGAACCAGCCATTCAACATTAATGTTATCGAAAAGATCGGGCGCGCCGCTTACGTGATCCTCGTCGTAGTTCGTGATCGCAAGCATGGTGAGGGATGAGATGCCTTGCTTTTTTAGATATGTTCCCGGCCTCCATCCCGTAGTTGCGTTGTGACCACAATCGATCATAAAGCGAGAGCCGTTTTCGGCAGTTAGTAAAGCGCAAGCCCCATGCTCCACGTCAAATATCTGTAATTGCATCTCAATCTCCATTAAAAACGTAGCTGTTTGCTGACCCATTCTTTGGCCGCTTCAGAAAGCATTGCTTCCCAATTACTAAAATCGGAAATGGAGCAAACGTAGGCATCCCACTTCTCATCTGGAACTGCCTCAAAATCCTCTGCGCTTTCTATTTTAAAGCCGCTGCCCTCAAACAGTTCGTCCACTGAATGAACGCGGGTGTGTTTTGATAAAAATGATGGTGTTAAAAGCTCGGCAACAGGCACATTGTGCTGTCCGTCAAGCTTTTCTGCGCTTTTAGACAACACATCGAGTCTATTCTGAAGCTCACGTAGGCCGCTGATTTTGATCATTCGTCTACCTCCTAGTTCACCGAATATCTTTTCCAAGGAATTCTTTGTGGGGATACACGAGAGAGAAAGCGGGCAATATCAGGCCGCCCGTAATACGTTGGTCGTCCACGACTGTCCTGTGCCATTAGGACGATGGGCATACGCGGAAAGATTGGGCTAAAACTGCATACCGCTTCCGATGCCTCTCGCTGATTTTCAATAACGTGCCTGTTAACTACGACGATAGCGAATGTTTGTCCTTGTTCTCGTATTACTGCGCCGTCAAACTGCATGATTGCCTCCAAGTTGTTGTATTCAAATGTGGATATAAGCCGTTGACCCGACTCGCCGGATGCTTATAATAACTATAAGCATCCAATCGCGGATGTCAATAGTTTTTATAACCATCAGAGTTTCTATATGGAAAAGTCGGCTTTGGAAAAAAAATCAGCGATGCGCTGGGGTGTCGAAAGAAGAATGGAATTCATCGAATTCCGTCTTCTGTGGGAGGGCGGCATCAATCGCTCGGATATTGTCGATCAATTCGGAGTATCCGCGCCACAGGCGTCAAACGACCTGAGCCAATACAAAGAATCAGCTCCCACCAACATCGAATATGACCTGAGCGAAAAGCGATATTTCGCGTCAAAAAAATTTAAGCCGCAATTTCTAAAGCCGAATTCTGATCGTTATCTATCCCAGCTCAAGTTGATTGCTGACCACCTTGTTTCTGCCGAGGAAACTTGGCTTTCGATTATTCCCGGCATCGATTCTGTTCCGATTCCGCATCGCCGTGTTGACATTGATGTTCTTAAACAGCTCATAAATGCCGTAAGGAATCAGCGATCTGTTGAGGTGCATTATCAGTCAATGAATCCCAAACGCCCCGACCCGACGTGGCGCTGGATAACGCCTCATGCCTTTGCAAATGATGGGATGCGTTGGCACGTTCGAGCCTTTTGCCATGAAGAGAGTAAATTTAAGGATTTCATTCTTTCCCGTTTTCTCGAAATCGGAAAGGAAGGAGAGCCGGGAGCGCCCTCATCGCAAGACAAGGGCTGGCATGAATCCATAGACGTAATACTCGCTCCAAATCCCAAGTTTTCTCCGGCTCAGCGCAAAATCATTGCCATGGACTATGGGATGGAGAAGGAAAAACTAAAGGTTCCTGTTCGGAAAGCGATTCTTTATTACTTTAAGAAACGGCTGCGTCTTGATGTGGCCGAGAAGCTCGATGATCAGCGTGAAGTGCCCGTCGTTGTTGAAAACAAAGATGAATTTGAAACAGCTCTTGCACAAGAATCTTCGCCGACGCTTATGACAAAAAAGGAAGCAAAATAATGGTAACGGGCGATTTTCGTAATCAAGTCGATCAAATCTGGAACGCATTCTGGTCAGGTGGAGTATCCAACCCTTTATCTGTCATTGAACAGATAACCTATCTTCTGTTTATCAAGCGGCTGGACGATCTTCAAACGCTCGAAGAGAAAAAGGCGGAAACTTTAGGTATTCCGATAGAGCGTCACATATTTCCTAAAGGAAAAGACAAGCAAGGACGTGCTTATGCCGATCTGCGCTGGTCGCATTTCAAGAATTTTGAACCGCGCGAAATGATGGAAGTCGTGGCGGATCATGTGTTTCCTTTTTTACGCTCTCTGGGCGAAGAAGGATCGAGCTACGGCAAACATATGAAAGATGCCCGTTTGGGCTTTAGCAATGCAGCACTTCTGGCAAAGGCAGTTGCGATGCTAGACAGCATCGAGATGGAGAACAGGGATACCAAGGGCGATCTCTATGAATACATGTTGGGTAAGATTGCCAGCTCAGGGCAGAACGGGCAGTTCCGCACCCCGCGCCACATTATCCAGATGATGGTTGAACTGGTTAAGCCGACGCCCGACGACGTGATTTGTGATCCGGCGGCAGGCACATGCGGATTTTTGGTGGCGGCGGGAGAATATCTGCGCAGCTATAATCCCGAATTGTTCCGTAAAGGGAAAACCCGCAGCCATTATCATGATGAGATGTTTCATGGGTTTGATTTTGACCCGACTATGTTGCGCATCGGAGCAATGAATATGACGTTACACGGGGTTGAAAATCCCGATGTCAGTTACCGCGATAGTCTGGCTCAGGACAACACCAAGGATGCAGGGCATTATTCGCTGATCCTTGCCAATCCGCCATTTGCGGGGTCTCTGGATTATGAAGTCACGGCCAAAGATTTACAGCAGATCGTTAAGACCAAGAAGACGGAACTTTTATTTGTCGCCCTATTTCTGCGTCTCTTGAAAACGGGTGGGCGTGCAGCTGTAATTGTACCTGATGGCGTCTTGTTCGGTTCATCCAAGGCGCATCAAGAACTGCGAAGAATGTTGATTGAAGAGCATAAGCTTGATGCTGTGATAAAATTGCCTTCCGGTGTCTTCCGTCCTTATGCAGGTGTATCGACTGCTATCTTGCTGTTCACCAAGACGGGCGTGGGCGGCACGGATAATGTCTGGTTTTACGATCTTCGGGCCGACGGTTATTCGTTGGACGACAAGCGCAGCGCGTTGTTGCCTGATGAGAAGCTTGGGGCTGTGCCAGAAACGGCTTTAGGCAAAGACGATCATGCTAAAAATAATCTGCCGGATGTTTTGAAACGCTGGGAAGAAAAAGACGGCAAAGAGCGCAAACGGCCACGCACGGCGCAAAGTTTCTGCGTACCAAAGGCCGAGATTGCTTCTGCAAATTATGATCTTTCGCTCAACCGCTATAAGGAGGTTGAGCACGAAGAGCAACATCACGAAGCCCCCGCCAAAATCATCCGTGAGCTAAAAGCAATTGAAAAAGAAATTGCCAATGGGCTTTCCAAGTTGGAAGGGATGTTGGGATGAATTGGCCTACAGTTACATTAAGGAAGATTTGCGAATTTAGATATGGAAAGAGTCTTCCTGATAAAACTCGTGTGCCTGGTTCATACGCAGTTTATGGTTCTAACGGCACGGTGGGGAGCCACGAAGAAGCGCTGACTCAAGGAGATACTATAATTGTTGGTCGAAAAGGTTCAATCGGTGAAGTCAATTATAGCCCGTCTCCTTGCTGGCCCATCGACACTACCTATTACATTGATAAAACTGCAACTAGGGAAAATCTAAAATGGCTCACCTACACTTTAAAAGGATTAGGCCTAGACCGACTCAACAAAGCTACTGGTGTTCCTGGACTTAACCGAAACGATGCATATGAAAAGCGACTAGTTCTGCCGCCTCTGAACGAACAGAAGCGGATTGTGGCAATCCTTGATCAGGCCGATAACCTGCGCCGTCTGCGCCAACGCACCATTGACCACCTCATCACTCTTAGACAATCCATTTTCTACAAGATGTTTGAAGAACCAGCCGTTTCCAAACAATTTAAGGCTTCACCACTTACAGACTTCTTCGATTTCAGAACAGGAAAATTGGATTCAAATGCAGCTATAAAAGATGGTGCATATCCATTTTTTACATGCTCACGAGAAGACTTTAAAATTAACGATTATGCTTTTGACTGCGAGGCTTTGCTGCTGGCCGGAAATAATGCCAGCGCAGACTATTCCGTAAAGCACTACGCTGGAAAATTTAACGCATACCAAAGAACATATGTCTTAACGTTATCGGACAAGAGCAATTCATATGTATATGCAAAGGAGGCATTAGAGCGCAAATTAAGCGAATTAAAGTTCGCATCGAAAGGCTCAAACACAAAATATCTAACGATGAGTATTTTTAGAGAAATGAAGATTCCTGTGCCGAGCTATGAGCTTCAGGATAAATTTGCTGCGAAGCTAAAAAGCTTGATGGCATTGGCGGCATCCTTTAATAGCGATTTAACAAAGTTAAATAGTCTGTACTCATCTCTCCAACATCGTGCGTTTCGTGGAGAGCTGTAACCGATGGCTGTTGCCCTCAAACTCACTGATATGCAGATCGAAGATGTCTCAAAAATTTTGGGGGAATATCTTAGCGGCAGCGACATCTCTCGGCATTTTGCGGATATGGGGATCGGAGATACTTCTGGCGAAAGTACAAAGTGGCGGAGGCTTTGTTCCACATTTAAGCAATACCAACAAATCGATGGCACACCATCAAAGTTTCTTGAATTTATCCAACGCCTATTAGAGCCATCACGCTATGTAAATCGACAAGACGTTTTTGAGGAAGCTCGACAGACGATCAACGCTCATCTGGCGTTTGCAGGAATTGAATATCGTCAAGATGGCAAATTCTATGCGATCACGGCAGCTGAAACGATTGATGAAGCGCACAAGCGAGTTAATTCCCTTACTGCAAAGTTTAGGGGGAGGCGTTTGCACTCAGAAGTCTGGAAATATTGCAGGGCCGAGCTGCTGCAAGAGAACTACTTTCATGCCGTTTTTGAAGCTACGAAAGGCCTCGCTCAACGAATTCGTGATTTGTCCGGCGTTGAAGAAGATGGAGCAAACCTTGTCGATAAAGTTTTTGCGATAAATCACCCCATCCTCGCTATTAACTCCCTCCAGACTGAAACGGAGCAGTCTGAACACAAGGGGTTTGCCAACCTCTTGAGGGGGTGTTTTGGCGCAGTTCGGAACCCTTTAGCGCATCAGCCAAAGATTCTTTGGGAGGGGGAAGACGATGCTGCAGACTATTTAACGTTATTGTCTCTCATGCATCGAAAGCTCGACGATGCTGTTAAAACAGGGCTAGGATAAACATATGAGCCAGTTTGCCTTTCTCAAAGCCGAATTTCCTGTTGTCTTTGACCATGCTGTCAAAGCCGAGGCTATGGTGCTGTCCGACCCTCGCGGGGCGTGTTTTTATGCGCGGTTGGCTTTGGAAACGGCAGTTAAGTGGCTTTATACTAATGACCGCAGCTTGCGCTCGCCTTATGACAATGCGCTGTCTGCGTTGATACATGAAGGCACTTTCCGTAATTTGGTCGGCGATGCCCTGGTCACCAAGGCTCGATTAATAAAGGATTTAGGCAATGGCGCGGTTCATGATACGCGCCCCGTCGCGCCGCAAAATGCTGTTAATGCCGTGCGCGAGCTGTTTCACTTTTCGTATTGGCTCGTGCGCACCTATGGACGCGGCAAGAAGCCGGAGATCGGTGTTCAGTTTAACGTAGACGCGCTTGAACGTACCCTTGTGATTAGTTCAAGCACCGTGCAGCAAATCAAGAAACTGCGTGAAGATCATGATGCGCGGCAGAAAGAACTTGAGGATGAACAGGCCGCCCGGCTGAAGACAGAAGAGCAACGGGCAGCACTGGAAAATGAGATAAAGCAGCTTCAAGCAGAAATTGCCGCCGTCAAGCAATCTAATCAGAACGCACCAGATACACACAACTATAATGAGGCCGAGACCCGCGACGCTTTTATTGACCTACTTCTATCGGAAGCCGGATGGGCACTCAATCAGCCACGTGATCGAGAATATCCAGTCAAAGATATGCCCAACAATACGGGCGAAGGCTTTGCTGATTATGTCCTGTGGGGCGATGACGGCAAACCATTAGCCGTTGTTGAAGCCAAGCGCACAAAGCGCGATCCTCGCGTGGGACAACAACAGGCAAAACTATATGCTGATGGTCTTGAGAAAGAATTCGGCATTCGCCCTGTGATTTTCTACACCAATGGTTATGAGCATTGGCTGTGGGATGACGCCCAATATCCCCCTCGTCAGGTGCAGGGCTTTTTGAAAAAAGACGAGCTGCTGTTGTTGCATCAGCGTCGGACAACCAAACGGTCTCTTTCCACAATCGAAGTCGATAGCAAAATTGTTGAACGCTATTATCAGACCCGCGCTATTCGCCGTATTGGGGAAGCCTTTGAGAAAGATAGTCAACGTAAGGCTCTTTTGGTTATGGCAACAGGGTCAGGCAAGACCCGCACAGTAATTGCGCTGATCGACCAGCTTATGCGCGCGAATTGGGTAAAGCGAGCCTTGTTCTTGGCTGACCGCGTAGCTTTGGTCAATCAGGCAGTTGGCGCATTCAAGACTTTTTTGCCGCACACATCGCCCGTAAATCTGATTACAGATAAGCAAGCTGAAGGAAGGCTGTATGTCTCAACCTACCCAACAATGATGGGATTGATCGATGAGATGCAGAAAGGCATCCGTCGTTTTGGGCCGGGACATTTTGATCTTATTGTGATCGATGAGGCGCATCGTTCAGTTTACCGGAAATACCGCGCTATTTTTGATTATTTTGATTGTTTGCTTGTCGGATTGACCGCTACGCCTCGCGATGAGATTGATCGTGATACTTATTCACTGTTTGAATTGGAACGTGGTGTTCCCACCGACTCTTATGATCTTGATGAAGCTGTAAGTGACGGCTTCTTAGTGCCCCCACGCGCCGTATCTGTGCCGCTCAAATTTCAACGCGAGGGCATTAAGTATGATGAGCTGTCTGATGAAGACAAAGAAAAATGGGACACGCTAGAATGGGAAGAGGATGAACCTCCTCCTGAAGAAATAGATGCTTCAGCTATTAACAAATGGCTATTCAATAACGACACGGTAGATAAAGTTCTCAAACACCTTATGACTCATGGGTTGAAAGTCGAAGATGGGGATCGTTTAGGAAAAACCATTATTTTCGCCAAGAACCACGCCCACGCCATGTTTATTGCAGAGCGATTTGATGCCAATTATCCGCACTTGAAGGGTCATTTTGCACGGGTCATCGACTTTAAGACTGAATATGCGCAATCGTTGATTGATGACTTTTCTAATCCAGCTAAAGCCCCACATATTGCCATTTCGGTAGATATGCTGGACACGGGTATCGATGTACCGGAAGTGGTCAATCTTGTCTTTTTCAAGATTGTGCGTTCCAAAACAAAATTCTGGCAGATGATCGGGCGTGGAACACGATTACGGCCTGACCTTTATGGCGTCGGCAGGCATAAGGATCAATTCCTTGTTTTTGACTTCTGCCAGAACTTTGAATTTTTCAATCAAAATCCTGATGTGAGTGATGGGGCCATAGGCACATCGCTAGGAACTCGTTTGTTTGCAGCACGTGTCGCTCTTTTAGGTGAGATTGATAGTCTCCCGACTGGAGAGAAGACCGAAGGCCTAACTAATTTGCGGTTAGATACCAGAACTCGTCTTTATAATGAAGTGACCGGGATGAGTCTCGACAACTTTATTGTTCGCCCAAAACGACAGGCGGTCGAACGTTTTCATGAAAGCTCGGCGTGGGAAAAACTTGACGCCGAAGCACGACTAACTCTTACGCAAGAGTTGGCGGGGTTGCCTAGTGCTTTTGAGGACAATGACCTTGCTGCTCGACAATTTGACTATCTTGTCCTGACGGGGCAATTGGCCCTTTTGCGCTCAGGAGCCAACTTTGAAGCAGTTAAGCAAAGGATTGTGGCCGTCGCCTCACGGCTTGAAGGGCTTGGAAACGTGCCTATGGTAGCGACGGAAATGGCTCTGATTTTAGAGCTCCAAACCGACGAATATTGGCAAGACGTTACCGCCGCCATGCTCGAACAGGTTAGGAAGCGATTACGCTTACTGGTAAAATTGATTGAGGGGGAAGCCCGTAAAGTTGTTTATACCGATTTTGAAGATGAGATTGGTGACGGCATTGTTGTTGATTTGCCCGAAGCTGGGGGTGGAACTGATAAAACGCGTTTTCAAATGAAGGTTCGCCATTTTCTGAAACAGCATGCGGATCATATTACTATTCAGAAATTGAAACGTGATGAGCAGCTTACGCAGCAAGACCTTGCAGAGCTAGAGCGCATCATGGTTGAGGAAGCTGCCGCCACAAATGAAGACCTCAAGCGCATTCGTTCAGATGGCGGCCTAGGCTTGTTTGTGAGGTCATTAGTTGGGCTTGAACGCGAAGCCGCTAAGCGGGCGTTTGCATCCTTCTTGGAAGGCCGTACGCTAAATGCTAACCAGATCGAATTCATTAACTTGATTATCGACTATCTGACTGAACGTGGGGCAATGGACCCGCGCCGTATGTACGAAAGCCCCTTCACTGATTTCGATGATCAGGGCGTGAGTGGCGTCTTCCAGGCGGCGGATGTCAAAATGCTTGTGCTGGTATTAAACCAAGTGAGAGATAGAGCGGCGGCGTGATTGTTAAGCTGGGTTGAAAATATGAAACGCCCTCCGCAAATGGGGTTCTGATTTTTTCTTACCGTCCTTCCCGCCTATTCCAAATAAGCTGGGCCGAGTTGCCGCTGTCTGAAGGGAATAGCGTAGCGGTGATCGGTTCTCCGAGAACCGGGTCGTCGATGTGGACTCGGAAATAGGTCTTGGGTGCATTGCCTGAACTTTTACCTTCCCATGCGCAACCAGCGCGGAAGTTCCCGACGAGAACATGGAAGGCCGGAGCGTTGCCCACCATGCGGTCGTCGTTTGGCACCAGACGGACTTTTGTGTTGTGGATGGTCAGGGTATGAATGAAGCCGATCCATCCGCCTTCTTTTGATGGCGTAAGATTCCCTATGTGCATGGCTTATGCCTCCTTCGTTTGCAATGTTGGCTGAATATTGTTTGATGGGGTTGCGCTCTTCCGTGTTCGGAACAGACTGGCGCGGCTGATCGAGCAACGGGTGCGCGGCTTGATATCCGGTCGCAGCGATTTCTCCGGGCCTGAGGAGATCGGCTGGGCTTAATCCGGTGCCCGTGGCCTTGATGCCGAGATTAGAGAAGGATTGGAAAACGATGTCGGCAAGGCTCTTGAAGTTATTCAAAATGAACGCAAACGCGCCGACATAAAGCACTTTTCTGATAAGGCGCGGGAATATGACGTTCTCGCCGTCAAAAGCCCAAAACAGCCCAGCCAACGTCACGTCAATGCCAATCAATGTCCTCGAAAGGAATGCGACATCGCCCGACAGAAGCCCAAAGCCGCTATCGATATACTGGCCGAAGGTCGTCATTAAGTTGTCGATGATGCCAAGGTCGCTCATTCGATTACCAACTGCCGGTGTAAGCTGTTTCGGAACCAAGAAATGCCTGTGTCGTTGCACGCGCTGCCGCCTCGGACTGCGCCTTGCGTGCAGCATCCTCCGCCTGGGCGCGATACTGCGCGGCCATCATTTCCTGGATTTGCATTTGTTGCTTTGTGGACAGCGCAATGAGCTGATTGGCAGCCTGTTGGGCCTGCAACGCCCCCGCTGCGCCTTGGCTCTGGTTGACGAGGCTGGTCAGAAGCGGCTGGTCAGCTTGAACGTTGGCAACAATCTGCGACTGGACTTGCATCGTGTTGTGAAATGCGTCCATTGAGTTCTGCCAACGCTGTTGTGCGGCAATGGCTTGCCCGTTCGTCGTGATTGTCGAGTCATAAGAGCCCGGATATTGCTGCACCCATTGGCCTTCCAGTTGGCTCAAATTGAAGCTCAAGCCCTCGGCATCGTTCATCAGCGTCCCTATGTTATTAAGGTCGCTTGTCATCTGGCTGATTGAGGAGAAATTCAGGTTTTGCAGGTTCTTCGCCATGTTTTGCAACATGATGGCTTCGTTTTGGAGCGACTGAATCTGATTGACGACCTGCTGTAGTGAACGCGCGGCGGTAAGAACGTTCTGGCTGTAGTTGGATGGATCAAAAACAACAAAGGCGCGTGCCGGTGACGCCAAAAGCGCAACGGAAATACTCCGCACTGCGCCAACTATCACGCAAACTTGTTGAAACAGGGTCTGGAGAAAGACTTGAATGCACGGCAAGACGAATTCGCTGGAAAACGAAAAACGCCCGCCAAAATCAAAACTTCAAAGTGAGAGGCCCTTTGAGCATAAAGAACGCCTGAAGAAGCTTCTCAAATTTCTATAATACTACTTTCCTGCATTGATCCTGGGATCGACCTCAGCATCGAGGTTCCTTGATGGCGAGCTAACAGATGTTGCTAACGACATGCATGGGAAATTTATCTACCCATGCTTGCGTGCGCTTGCCCGTGTAAATGGTGTTAATGACGTTCATCGAAATTCTATTTCCGACCACTACTGTCCGGTTAAGCGCGAAGTTTAGTCCGAAAAGGTATTTTGTCGCAAG
>CAZPKC010000002.1:0-165215 GCA_964587125.1 uncultured Rhodospirillaceae bacterium
ACAAAGGTTGAACAGACTCTACCAGAAAATGGCTCAGTTTACGGGGAGCAGGTCACTAAGTGTCCCCATTTAACCGAGAAAGACCACGGCTATTTTTGTGGGTTTCTCCTATCCGGCTTGTGGGTTTTTCACAAATTATCGGGGTTTGTGATTTTTTCACAATCCCGTTGTGGTTTTCTCTTGATGTGGGGCGGCATGCGTTACGCATGAGCAAAGGCAACGCCTTAAGGCGACGGCTAACATACATGAAGAGAGAAAAATGCTATTTCCTTGCCTTAATCTTGGCATACCCTGCATCGGCAAGGATTTGCAAGGCGGCATCAACCTTCTCGCATGCGGCTTTGGTCGCTTCGCACAGAGGGAGGCGCATTTCATTCCGACATTTTCCGAGCCTTGATACTGCGTATTTGACCGGCGTCGGGTTGGTCTCACAGAAAAGGGCTTTATGAAGAGGAAAGATCATCTTGTTTAGGAGAGAGAATTTATCGATGTCGCGGGAGACCCATGCGTCATACATTTCCCGCAACGCTCTCGGCACGACATTGGAAGTCACGAGGATACCGCCATCCCCTCCTTGGGCCAGAAACGCCCCGAAAGTCGGATTTTCTCCTGTTAGAATGCAAAAATCGGCATCGCAAGCAAGGCGCGTTGCCAACGGCCTCGACAGATCATCGGTTGCATCCTTGACGCCAATAATATTCTTGAGACGAGACAACTTCGCCATTGTTGGCACATCCATATCCACCCCACAGCGCGGAGGGACGTTGTAAATGATAATCGGCAAATCGACGGAATCGTTGATGGCCTCAAAATGGCGGCGCATCCCCTCTTGTGTTGGCTTGTTGTAATACGGAGTCACGACCAGAGCAGCCGCCGCACCAAGTTTTTTGGCTAAGCGCGTTGCTTCTATGGTTTTATCGGTCGAGTTAGTCCCTGTTCCGGCTATGACCGGAATCCGGCCTTTAGCTGTTTGGATGGTGAGTTCCAGAAGGCGCTTATACTCGTTAGCAGACAACGTGGGGGCTTCCCCCGTCGTTCCTGCAACGATCAGGCCATGAATGCCTTCCCCGATTTGCCATTCGACAAAATCGCGCAGGGATTGCTCATCGAGCTTTCCATCGCGGAAGGGGGTAACGATAGCCGTATAGACGCCTTTGAACATATTTTTCCTCACAGTTGTAAGTGTCGCGGTCTTTGATGATTAAACGATAGAAGCTTTTCTTGCGGCAAAAACTTTTCAACACTCCGAAAGAAAGGCACATATTCCTGAGGACGAACAGTAAGAGGAAGGCGAAGCAAAAAAGGCCACCCAAAATCGCTTCCCCTTAAAACCAAAAAACCATCGTTCTTGAGGGCCTTTTCTATATCTTCCTCATTACCATAAAAGCCTTGTGCGTTTAAGCAGAAAAACATTCCCGCGCTAGGTTTGAGTATGCGGGGAAGCAACGAGGGATGATGTTCTTTCACATGTTTGACTATGCCCTCAAAATTTGCCGCCATGCGGGCAGTCAATTGTTCCTGCCGCTGTTTGAGCGCCGGAGAAACAAGAACCGCGTTCATCAGGAATTGATTGACGGTAGAAACGTTTGAACTTTGCAAACGCATAATATGCTCTACACGTTTTGTCTCTTGGAAAGGACATATCAAAAAACCGAGACGCCATCCCGCAACGCCGTGGGATTTGGACAAACTGCCGACAATCCATAAGTTCTTTTGTGCTTTGTGACCATCGGGCAATCGAATGTGCTTTGAATCGGAAGGCTGGAATAACGTGTCGGCATAAACGATGTCATAAAGCACATGAACTTTGCTTGCCGCGCTATAATCGAGGAGCTTGCTCAAGACTTCTTGCGGCTGAATATAACCAAGCGGATTGTTCGGATTATTGAAAACTACGGCTGACACACCGCTATCTTGAGCGGCCGCCAAGAGAGGCGCAGCATCAAGGGGGTTGTCGCCCACAGATTGGGATTTGACATCCCCGCGATGAAACATCCGTATTTGATCCGGATATTTGTAATAACGGGGGGCCTGTACATAGACGGAGCCGCTTCGAATTTGGCCGATTGCCTGTAAGGCTGTTGAAATAGCCTGATCGGCTCCGTTTGTTAGAAATAGAGTCTCTGGATTTATCGAGGTTCCGACCAATTGTCCGACATAACGGGCGACGGTCTCCCTAACACGATAAGAACCGGCAGGGCCTGTATAATTGACTTCGGATAAGAGGTTGGAGAGGTCTCCCATCTCCAAGCCCCCAAGTCCGTCATTTACGGCCATGCGCAGGTCGATCAGCATGGGCTGGCGTTTCCTTGTAGCTGCCGATGCTGTTGCAAGGCGCGGCGCGACGATAAATCCATGAGGTCTATCGTTGGGGCCACAAGGTCTTGATTAAAGTTTTTCCGATCTCCTTTGTAAACCGAACGGAAATCTAGACCATAACGAGGGTTGAGCGCCGCCAGATAATAATGGTTGGGCAAGACATTAAAGGTTACCTCGCCGGAAACGCGCCTGTTGGCGAAGCGGGCAAACTCTTCAATTCCATAAACAACGGGGTCGATCCGCCCCGTAACCATGCATTGCGCCCACGTAGCATCAAGTTCTCTTTTCGTCTTGAGTTCCAATGATGTCAGAGTCGCATTTTCAAGCACCTTGTGAGCGTGGAGAAAAAGCGTTGCGCTTGGAGACTCGTGAACCTCGCGCACCTTAAATCCGGAGGCGCGTTCTTCAAGATAATCATGCCGCCCTATGCCGTATTCGCCGAGGAATGAGTTAAGATAGACTATCGCATCGACCATATTGGTAAATTGGATATCGGTTTCTTTGCTTGCGATCTTAACGCAAACAGGCTCGCCTTTTTCAAAAGCAAAACTGAGCTTTGCAGCGTCCGTAGCTGTCGGCGGAATATGCACCCACGCCAGCACATCGTTCGGTAGCTCGAACTGGAGATTATCCAATTGACCGGCCTCGATTTCCCTGCCCCACATGTTTTCATCAATGCTGTAGGGCTTTTCTTTGGTTGCCGTTACGGGAATGCCCTGTTCGGCGGCATAGTCCATTTCCATTTCGCGGGTAAGATGATTGTTTCTAATTGGCGCAAGAATTTTAACGTCCGGCAGGCGTGACAGAATGGCGTTATCAAACCGGAAGGAGTCGTTGCCCCGACCCGTAGCGCCGTGCGCGATAACCTTTATGTTTTGCTCGGCGGCAATTTTAGCGGCGCAATCTACAACGGCTTGACGGCTTAGCGACGAGGCGAGCGGGTGAGCATCGCCATAAGTCGCATTCATTAGGATGCCTGTTCGAATGTAGTTTTTGTAAAATAGTTCGCGCGCATCCTCAAAAATAAACTCGGCGCCTAATTTCTTCGCTTTCTGGCCAATTCCCTTGAAATCCTCGCTTTGGCCAACATCGCATGTAAGCGCAACAACCTGAACCCCGAACTCTTCCTGAATATATTTAAGGCAGCAGGATGTATCCAGCCCGCCGGAATAAAGGAGAAGGCAACGATCCCCTTCAATTTTATGCCCTGTTTGTTGAACATAATTTGCTAAATAAGCGCTTTTCCCCGGATCGAATGACTTTGTATTCATTTTATACTCCCTAAATATTATTACGCGCGGATGAAATTAGATAAGGGCCTCTATTCGTAAGCTTCAACTCGACGTTGGCCATTGCGTTTGCCATGTGCCATCTTTCGACTGTTTCTTCTTTGGAAAAGCCAAGCGGCAACAAATCCTGCGGCAAGCAGCCTCCGTTTTTGCGCGTCAAATGAATGATGACGTTAGCCATGCGCAAATACGGCGCATATTTCTCGTCGAATTCGACGCTGATAAGGTCAATGACCTGAGGAACGAGATTTCTTTGAGTTGCGGATTTCATTGCCGCACCCCCAAATTCATGTCTTCGATTTCTTCGTCGAGATAATGCAGAATTAGGTCGGAAAGTTTTTCCTTCGTTGCTGAAGCGTAAAACTGCCATTGCAGCCGACGTGACTTGCGTTGCTGAAGCCTGTCATAAAATTGGATTAGCGTTTCCTTATCTTCCGGCAGGCGCGTTGTTTCTTTTGTTCTCAGTTCTTCGATGTGTAACGCTATGGCGTCGTCGATTTTCGCCGCGCCTTTGTCATCGACAAAACTCATAGTATCCGGAGAAAAGGCTTTGGAAACGTACAGGTCGCAAAACTCGTTCATGCGTTTGGCAAATTCCACAACCCTTTTCGCCGTGTCCGGCGTCTCTGTTTTCTTGCCGTTAGCAAGAATGGTTTGAAAAGCCAACATGATACAAAGGCGATGGTGCAAATCATCCTTTTTCATGATTGCCTCCCCTTACCTGATCTCAGCGCCCAGAATTTGCCGAGGGCGAGAGCAAGGTCTTCGATCATACTCAAATCTTCGCTTGTTGGTTGTGGGATGGGCGAGTTTGAGATTTGCAAAAACTCAACTCCATGATTTGTGATTGTCTGCGCAAACTCTTCGCGGGCAGCGTCGGAACCAAAATTTCCCTGCAAGACAACGCCACGGCGCAGATCGGGTGGTACCGGCGAAGATGCTTGTAACTCCAACGCTGTTTTGTGCAATAAAACGGCCTTATTATTATCGTTCGCCATAAAAAGCCTCATTGAAAAAAACATTAAATCAATGAGACCAAGTGTCTTCATTCCGCCAAAAGAAACTACAGCTATTTTTGTGGATTTCTCACATCCGGCTTGTGGTTTTCTCACAAAAAACCGGAGATTCCGGTTTTTTCACAAATTCTATGTGGTTTTTTCATGAGGAATAAAGGGAACGGGGAAGCGAACGTTCTCGACCATTAAGAGGAACGCGCAACAGGAAAATATTAATGGGATTAGTTCAGTTCGGAAGACCGCGCCCGTAGTCTGCAAGAAATCTAATCGCATCTTCATAAAACTCTACGGGCAATTCGGAAAGGTTATTAACGCCGAATCTAGCCGCGACTTCTTTTCTTACAAAGGCCTCGCTGATTTTATGGTCGTAGGCTGTATAAGCGCAAAGAGCGCCTAGAGACTCAAGTTCGAGGTTACGAATCGATCTGGAGTTCGCGTTCGCGGGAGTTTTCCCTATTTGAGGGGGCTTGGTGGGGGCTTTCGGCATTTTGTGACCGTAGCTTTTTGGTGTTGGCCTGCACGGTAAACGGCAGAGCCGTTTTCCAGTTTTCTTCAAATCGCTTCAGGCCATTTTGAACGAGCTCTATTGAACTCACAACAAGAAAGGAGAAATTCATTCCATTTGCGGCAATAAGAGCGATTTTGTCCCCGTATATGAGTATCGACATCGGGGCAAGTAGCTGCTTTTGAACCGCTTTAAACTCAAAAAAAGGAAGAGAAAGCGAAGAGTTGCCCGCATCGGAAAGGAGACAACGAAGCTTGGCGTACTTACTCAACCGTTCCAGTCGCTCAAGATTGGCATTACCGGAAGCCCCCAATGCGTTAGCCAAAATTTCTTGCGTTTCAAAAACTGCGGCAAATTCGCAGTCCCGCTCTTTAACGGTTGAAAAAACATCCCCATAAAATTTATCGCAGCCGTCCGGGCCGCCATAATACATGTGGTCTTCATCGCGACGATTGACCCCATATATTCCAAGAAACTCGACGCCCTTGTTCTCAAAAGTTGTGCGAATAACCGCTAGCTTGCGTGGAGAGATTTGCCCCTTTTCAAGATTGTAAATCGTGTTGGGCGAAAGGCAGGATGCATGAGCTAACTCTTCTTGCGACCAATCTAGCGCTGCACGGGCCATTTTTATTTGTTTTGCGCTAATCATGTCGTTCACGCCGCCAAAGTTTTGTTGTCCAGCGCGTCAAACGCGCGCTGCAATCTTTTTTCTTCGTCATTATAAATTACGTTGTCTCTAATTTTTGCAGAACGTTCGACGGAAAGGAGCAAGCCGTAAGCTGTATGTTCGCCGTAGCGGTCAACGAGTTCTTGATAGGTGACGTGCGGCATGGGGTTGTCCTTATGCCGCGAAAGATAGGGATTGTTGATCCGTCGCCTGCATCACGATGAGCCAGCGCTGTTCCAAAGGAAGGGGAACTTCTCGCTTGATGCCCGTATAACGCTCCATGCGCTCGATCAAATCTTGGACGCCATGTTCTCCGTGGCGCATCATGAATTTATGAAAATCCGGCATAATAAGGCTCCGTAAAAATGATTATCACTACCAATAATGGGTAGGATACAGGCTGGTTTCTTTGAAAGCAATAGAAAAATACATTCTGTATATATATACTTTACGTGGGGATGCTGCAAATATAGCTTACTTGTTGATTTTGCTACTTATATTATTTTTCCTTTATGTTTGAAAAACTATATGCTATGTTGCTTTCATGATTACAGGGCGTCAAATAAGGGCGGCGAGAAGTCTTCTTGAGTGGAAGGCCGAAGACCTAGCTAGAGAGGCGGGGCTAACGCGCGTCACCATCAGCAAAATCGAGTCCGACCTTGTTCAACCGCAAGAAAAAACTACGGCGGGCATCATAGCTGCCTTTGATAAGTTTGGCGTGGAATTTACGGACGACGAGGGAGTGAAAATCCGCAAGCACGAAATTCGGGTTTTTTCAGGTAGCGCCGGATATAAGCAATTTTTGGATCACATATATTCCGTTGTAAAGGATGGGGGAAACATCTGCCAATTTAACGCCAGCGACGGCGTTTATCTTCCTCATGCAGATGAATTCGTCCCTGCTCATCTTAAAAGGATGTCAAAAATTCAGGGATTAAACGCCCGCGTTTTAACCGTCGAAGGTGATTATAATTTCCCTGCGAAGCATTGCGATTATCGTTGGCTGAAAAAGAGCGATAAAGTTTTGATGCCTTATTATGTATACGGCGAATATATCGAAATGCCTCTTTTCAATAGCGATCACAACATTGAAGTAATGTCCGTTCATTCAAAACAACTCGCCGAGAAATTTACGGAACAATTCGACTTGTTTTGGGAAAATGCATTAACTCCAGACAGTAAGGAATAAAGTTTATGATGTCTCGCGATCATCATGCTCTGAAGGCGGTTTTCCCGACGGACGACGTTCGCGCCAAAATGCTTAGAGTGAAGGCGGAAGACGTTGAACGGAGCACTTCGTTACACGAGGTGATTCATACTATTATTGAATGCGAGGCTAAATCACACGGAACCGTGTCCAACGATAAGCGTTTTGGCAACGTTCTCGATGCAATTAAACGTGGAAAAATTCAGGCTTGTCTCATTTATCTTGAGAAAGACGGCATGCTGGGATTCGGCGGCGGAGCAATAGAATTTCCAACCGTTCTAACTTATTGGAACGGCGAAGCCTTCGATCACTTTCCGGCGATATACAGGGAAGATATTTTCACTTTACCCCAAATGTCGTCCGAATTCAGACAAGGGACAAAGTGCGAAGAATTTCCGCGCGGCGTCGGATTAGGCACACATCTAACGTTTGAAGAAGTGAAAGCCTCCACTATTGGAGAGCAAAAAGACAGGCCTTTCGGAATGATCGCGCACGGCCTTTTGGGCGAATATGCTCCGGACAATGCGGCGATTATAAATTCGCTAGGAAAACTTAGATCGGTTTTCGGGGAAATGGGCGATAGCGCAGTTCTTTGTTTCCCCGATGTTGCCTCGCCGATTGCTCAAAAAGGATTCCCGCGCGTTGAGAAAGAATTCTTGGCTCCGGATGACTCTGACATAACCGACATTTGTCAAAATATTTTTACCGTGTCATGGAAAAGCATCGATGAAAAACAGCAGATTGTCGCCAGCTTTACCGAGGCCTTTTCGACGTTTAATGGAGAAGCGGTCGTTCGCGTTCAACTAACAAGCAACGGTGCTTTACCGGAAGAAAAAACTTTAAAAGACGTTTTAACCGCCCTTATTTGGGAAGGCGAAAGGGAAATTGTGAAAAGAGGCTGGACGGAGAAGACAGGCATGGATTTGGTTCGCCTTATGCGCTTCCACATTCTAAAAGAACCGAAGGTTATTAGCGCATTTAAGGCATTGGAAGCGGAGCCACGTTTATTGGGACATAACATCATGTTGCCCATTACGCTCAGCTTCCTGGATATTCCTCATAATTATCTTGGTTTCTTCGTTCCCGAAGCATCACCCCTTATCTGCATTTCTGCTAATCATAAAATTTATAATGAAGAGTTTCTTGCTGCACAGAATAATTCGAAAATGTATGCAGTCGCATAGAAATTTTTATATTTCCACTACCTCTGTTCCCGCAATCCATCGAGATAATCCGCCCAATCCTGCATCATTTTGCGGCGTTCAGGTAAATGTGCGGTGCGGTTATAGGCTCTGCCGTTCGGGTCACGGACGGCATGGGCCAATTGATGTTCAATATAATCGGGGCGAACATGCAAGACTTCATCAAGAACCGTTCTAGCCATAGCGCGGAAACCATGACCTGACATTTCATCCTTGCCAATCCCCATGCGGCGCAAAGCACTGAGGACTGCATTGTCGCTCATCGGGCGCTTGTTGCTGCGAGGACTCGGAAATAAGTAGGTTCCTCGTCCTGTCAGCGGTTGCAATTCTTTCAGAATTTCTACCGCTTGCTGTGACAGGGGGACAAGATGCGGCTCCTTCATCTTCATGCGCTCGGCGGGAATGTTCCATTCAGATTTACCGAAGTCGATTTCTTTCCACTCCGCTTTTCTCAATTCGCCGGGGCGAACAAAAACTAACGGGGCCAACCGCAGGGCGCACCGTATTATGACGCTGCCTTGATAGGCATATAGGGCGCGAAGCAATGCGCCTATGGCTTTCGGTTCGGTCACGGCGGCAAAATGGCTGCCCTTTACGGGCGTCAATGCGCCGCGCAAATCGGCGGACGGGTCGCGGAGAGCGCGGCCCGTAGCAATAGCGTAACGAAATATCTGGCCACAGGTTTGCATAACGCGGTGCGCAGTATCAACCGCGCCCCGCGCCTCTGTTCGGCGCAAGACGGCGAGCAAATCGGGCGGCGATATGTCGGCTACCGGACGGTTGCCGAGCCACGGAAAAACATCGACTTCAAGCCGCCTTATGGTTTTGGATGCGTTCGAGGCAGACCAAGAGGACGACATTCTATCAATCCACTCCCGCGCAACTACTTCAAGGCTGTTTGCCTGATTGCCCTCCCAAGCTGCTTTAACAGCCAATCTGTTAACGGCAGGGTCGATTTTATCGGCCAATTTCTTGCGTTCTTGATCTCGTCGTTCGCGAGCTTCCTTAAGAGAAATATCGGGGTACACCCCTAAAGACAGAAGCTTTTCTTTGCCCGCAAAATGGTATTTAAAGCGCCACCATTTGCTGCCGGAGGGGGTTATCAGGAGGAACATGCCTCCCGAATCGAACATTTTATAGGGCTTTTTCTTCGCTTTTGCGCGTCGAATGGAGGTGTCGGTCAAAGGCATTTCAGGGGTAACTCCAAGCAAATTCTTTTTCCTACCCCTTATGTTACCCCTATTAATGCATGGCTTTCAACAAATTTCTTTGGAAGCCCCCAGACGCAAAAACATCATATTTTATATAAATCTCAAGTACTTTTAGAAACCACCAGCTCTTCTTGGACTAAAGCGTGGTGGGTGCGACAGGGATTGAACCTGTGACCCCTACCGTGTGAAGGTAATGCTCTCCCGCTGAGCTACGCACCCGCGCCAACGCCTATATAATCAGGCTTGGGCAAATAGCGGCTTTGCTCTCGAAGGTCAAGAGAGCGTTCTTGCCGGATTTATGCGAAATATTGGCCGCCGTTGACAGTGAAGGTCGCGCCCGTCGCGAAAGCGGCCATGTCCGACGCCAAAAAGACGACCATTGCCGCGATTTCCTCGGCTTTGCCGAGGCGCTTGACGGGGATTTTTTCCACGATTTTGGCCAGCACTTCGGGCGGGACCGCGCGCACCATTTCGGTGTCGATGTAGCCCGGGGCAATCGCGTTGACCGTTATGCCCTTGCTCGCCGATTCCTGCGCCAGCGCTTTCGTGAAGCCGATGATGCCCGCTTTGGCCGCGGAATAGTTGGTTTGACCCGCCTGGCCCGCCTGGCCGTTGATCGAAGAGATGTTGACGATGCGCCCGAATCCGCGTTCGCGCATGCCTTCGATTACGTTGCGCGACATGTTGAACACGGAATCCAGATTCGTGCACACGACGTCATGCCAATGCTTGGGCGTCGTTTTGTGCAAAAAGGCGTCGCGCGTGATGCCCGCGTTGTTGATAAGAACGTCGATCGGGCCGAGGTCGTCCACGATTTTGGCGACATTTTCTTTGCACGCCTCGAAATCGCCGACATCGAATTTATACGCAGGTATCCCCGTTTTTTGCGTGAACTTTTTCGCAGCATCGTCGTTGCCCTGATAGGTCGCCGCGACTTTATATCCCGCCGCGTCGAGAGCCTCGCTAATCGCGGCTCCGATGCCGCGCGTGCCGCCGGTCACTACTGCTACTTTGGTCATTTTGTCTCCATCCGGTTTTGTTTTAGGGAGAGGCATTCAGGGAAAGAAGCGGTTTGCCGGTTCTTCCCTGAATGCTTGTTTCCGAAGGGTCGATCCCTATCTCTCGACGCACATGGCGATGCCCATGCCTCCGCCGATGCACAAGGTCGCAAGGCCTTTCTTTGCCCCGCGCTTCTGCATTTCGTACAAGAGGGTCACGAGGATACGCGTGCCCGACGCGCCGATGGGGTGTCCCAAAGCGATCGCGCCGCCGTTAACGTTGACCTTCGACGTATCCCAGCCCATTTCCTTGTTCACGGCGCACGCTTGAGCCGCAAACGCTTCGTTGGCTTCGATCAGATCGAGGTCGCCGATTTTCCAGCCCGCCTTTTCCAGAGCCTTGCGGCTGGCCGGAATCGGGCCGGTGCCCATGATCGCGGGATCGACGCCTGCGGTCGCCCACGACACGATGCGCGCCAACGGCGTCACGCCGCGTTTGGCCGCGTCTTCTTCGGTCATCAGGACAACCGCCGCAGCGCCGTCGTTGATCGAGGAAGAGTTGCCCGCCGTAACAGTTCCGTTTTCCTTGGCAAACGCAGGCCTGAGTTTGGCTAAGGCATCGAGCACGACGCCGTCGCGCGGATTTTCGTCCTGCTTGAAGGTGATGTCGCCTTTCTTGTTCTTGATGATGACGGGAACAATTTCGTCGGCAAAGCGCCCTGCCTTGATCGCGGCCATAGTCTTGCTTTGGGAAAAGACGGCGAATTGGTCCTGCGCTTCGCGCGTGATGCCGAAATTCTTGGCGACGTTTTCCGCCGTAATGCCCATATGGACGTTGTTGAAGGAATCCCACAGGCCGTCCTTAATCATCGTGTCGATCAGTTTGGCGTCGCCCAGCTTCGTTCCCTCGCGCAGATGTATGGCGTGAGGCGAAAGGCTCATGTTTTCCATGCCGCCCGCGACGACGATCGACGAATCTCCCACCTTGATCGACACAAAACCGTTAACAACGGAGCGCAAACCGGAACCGCAAATCTGGTTCACGGCATAGGCCGTGCGATCGGCGGGAATGCCCGCGTTAATCGCCGCGACGCGCGTGGGGCCCTGCCCCTGAGCCGCTGCCAGAACATGGCCTAAAACGACTTCGGAAACTTCGGCGGGCGCCGTTTTGGCGCGCAGGAGCGCTTCTTTAATGCAAACCGTGGCAAGGGTCGACGCCGGTTGGGCGCTCAGCGTGCCGTTAAACCCGCCGATAGCCGTCCGAACAGCGCCGGCGATTACAATGGAAGATGCCATTTGATTTATCCTTAATTTAGGGGTGAATCTTTCGAGGAAGGAGCGCCGATCATAGGGCTTGCCCCCCCTTGAATCAAGGGAGAAAGAGTGCGGCGCACAAGCGTAGGCGGGGCGGAAATCGGGGGCGGAAAAGGGTCGCCTTTTTCGCCTGAACGCGCCTTCTAAACCTTGCCCCCTATTCATTTGACAATCCTGCGGCACCCATTAGATTCTAGGAAAGACGATTCACAAATGGAGTGTGCGCACATGACCGATACGACCGTTACCCGCGCCCAGTTGGCGGAAGCCGTTTATCAGGAAGTGGGGTTGTCGCGTAACGATTCGGCTCAGCTGGTCGATGAAATTCTCGAGAAGGTAAGCGTCGCGTTGATCAAAGGCGGTTCGGTCAAGCTGTCCTCGTTCGGAAGCTTTCAGGTTCGCAGCAAAGGCGAGCGCATCGGGCGCAATCCGAAAACCGGCGAAGAAGTTCCGATCAAGCCGCGCCGCGTTCTTATTTTCCGCGCCAGCCACGTGCTGAAAGACAAGATCAACCGCGCCCTTCTGGGGCCAGCCAAAAAGGGTGAAGCATGAACGAGGGTTTGCTCTCTTCTCCCGCGCACGTTTTGTCTCCGCCGCTTTCCGGCGAAATGAAGTCGCCGACGGCCTTCCGCACCATCAGCGAAGTGGCGGAAGGACTGGCCTTGCCCCAGCATGTTTTGCGTTTCTGGGAGAGCAAGTTTCAGCAGATCAAGCCTTTAAAACGCGGCGGCGGGCGGCGGTATTACAGGCCGGAAGACGTGCGCATCATTCACGACATCAAGGAGCTTCTTTACAACCAAGGATTCACAATCCGCGGCGTGCAGAAGCTGCTTCGCGAAACCGGTTCGGCTTCTTTGGCGCGGTCGGGAATGGCGATGCCGCAGATTCCATCAAGCCTTCAAACGACCCCTCACGCGCAGTCTCCCCAGACCGCACGGACGCCGCAGAAGCAGGCGGAAGATTTATCTCTCGACAAGCGCCGCGAAATCGAGGGGCTTCTCGCCGAACTAAAATCCATCCGCAAGGTTTTGCAACAGGGCGGGTTTTAGGAATTTATTCCTTTTCTCCGTCTCCTATTTTTTCCATCCTCCACACCGTCGCCGTGCGCATTTCTTGATCTTCGATATCGCGCGACGTCGGCACGTTATAACTTGCGAGGGGAACAAGCCCTTCCTGCGGCACATACGCGCGGCCAGGGTCGGCGAGAAGGACGAGCGTTCCTTTTTCGACGCATAAGCGCAGCCAGCGGATAAGCGTCGCGCTCATCGCTTGCTGATAACAAATATCTCCCGCAATAATAATGTCGGCTTTCGTATAAGGCGCGGTCAGATCGAGGCTATCGCCTGTTTCGACGGTCACGCGATTGAGGTCGGCGTTCAGTTTAATGGCCTTGATCGCGAGCGGATCGATGTCGATGGCGCGCGCGCTTTTCGCGCCCGCTTTTATCGCCGCGATAGCGATAAGCCCGCTGCCCGCCGCGACATCGGCGACGCGCTTGCCCTTCACGAGATCGGGGTTGTCGAGGACGTATCGCGAAGCGCCCTGCCCGCCCGGCCACGCAACCGCCCAGAACGGCGGCGGGAGATTGCTTTGGCGCAGGCGATCTTCCGTTAATTGCCAGAGCGGCGTGAATTCCATAGCCAAATGAAGCCGGATTTCAGGAACGATCGAGGGAGAAAGAATTTTCGTTTGCGTTTGAATGAACGCGACAGGATCGACGTTCATATCATTTTTCCCAGAACGATCGCGGCAAGCACGATGAGGCCAAAATCGCGGTTGGCGTTGAACCGGCGCGCGCAATTCGGGGGGTCGTCGGGTTTCCATAACGCCAATTGCACCAAGGCAAAGCACGCTGCGGCTAAAAGCCCCCAAGTATACACGCGCCCCATTCCGTCGCCTTCGGCCCAGCCTGCAAACGCCAGAAAGACTAGCGTCAGGGCATAAAACAAAGCGACCCAGCGCGGAGATCTATCGGCAAACAGAAGCGCCGTCGATTTGATGCCTGCCGCGGCGTCGTCGCGTTTGTCTTGATGCGCGTAAATCGTATCGTAGCCGAGCGTCCAGAAAATTCCCGCGATATAAAGGAGAATGTGGGGAAAATCGAGTTTTCCCAAAGCCGCCGCGCCGCCCATCAAGGCTCCCCAGTTGAAAGCGAGGCCGAGAAAGAGTTGGGGCGCCCACGTCACGCGCTTCATCAAAGGATAGGCAAAAACAAGAATCAGGGACAAAGCGCCCAAGAGCATCGTCAGGCGGTTGAAGAGAAGCAAAAGGCAGAAGCCAAGCCCCAGAAGAAGCGCAAGAAAGACGAAGGCTTGCGGCAAGGCGATTTCGCCGCTCGCCAAAGGCCGATGTTTTGTGCGCTCGACCAAACGGTCGAGCTTGCGGTCGTAGATATCGTTAACGACGCATCCCGCGCCGCGCATGACGACGGCGCCCAAGGCAAAAAGAAACATGAGCCAGAGATTCGGGAAATACTCCGCCGAGAACGCCACGCCCCACCAGCACGGGAGCAACAAAAGCCACGTGCCCGCGGGTTGATCGAGGCGCATCAGGCGCAGATAAGGGTGGGTTCGGGATTCGGGATTTTGGAAATGGGCGCGGAGCTTTTCCGCAAATTTTCGCGCTTCTTTGAGGGTCGGCAGTTCGGGCATGAGGGTCATCCGCCTTTCTTCGTCCCGACAGCGTGGTTGCAAGGTTTGGCATAGGAAGGTTCCGTCGCCATCATTCTTTGGATTTGATCGTCAAGAGCGGCGGGCGTCAGAGCTTCCGTTTGCGCGACCTTATCGCGGTAAACGGCGCAAAATTCCGGCGCTGTCATTTTGGCCGCCTTTTGCCCGAATTCGTTGCTGAGAAGCGTGCGCATCCGGTCGAGATTGGCGACCGGGTCTCCGTTCGCCGTCGCTTGATAATAATCCGTCATCGTTTGTTCCGCTTTTTGAAGAGCGGGAAGATTTTTGCGCGTGAAGGAAACATAGATATCGGGCAAGGCTTGCCCGTCCGATCCTTGTCGGCAGGTTACCGTAATAAACATCATCTCCGTATGCAGGCGCAGCCATTGCTCGGCCTGCCTTTGCTCCGGCGCGTAGCATGCCGTTCCCGCGAAAGCGGGGGCGGCGCAAATAACGAGAAGCCCCGCAAGAAAATATCGCCCTATTTTCATTCGATCCCTTTTCGTTCAAGTCTATGGACAAAGATATCATGCCCGTGACAAATTGTCAGTCCGCTTACCTGTCCCCGTTGAGGCCCTCATGAATTACAGTCCTGCGGAAGCCAAAATATCGCTGCGCGTCGCGGAGAATATCCTGAAATCCGGCGAAGAGCCGCATCTTTTGTTGAAGAAGCTTTCCTGGACCCTTCTGAGTTTGCGCGCGCGCGCCCTGACGAACGGGTTGCGTCCTTTGACGGGCGACAAGGTCTATGCCGGGCCGTTTAAGGATATGATTTTAACGGTTGACGCGCTTTTGGCCTATCAGGCGCCGATTTTGCTTGGGTGCTACGAGCACGAGTTGCACCCGGCGTTCGAAAGGGCGATTGCGGCGGATTATGAGCGTGTTTTGAACATCGGCTGTTCGGTCGGCTATTACGCCGTGGGGCTTGCGCGCCGCATGCCGCGCGCGATTATCGAGGCTTTCGACATCGCCCCCGACGCGCGCAAAAAATGCATCGACATGGTGCGCGTCAATGGCGTCGAAGGCCGCGTTTCCGTCCTCGGAGAATTTTTCGGCGACGATTTCGCAAAATACGCCGATAAAAAAACGCTTGTAGTCATGGATATCGAGGGCGCGGAAAAAACGTTGTTGAATCCGGAAAAGTATCCCGCTTTGCGGAACATGGACGTGATCGTCGAGCTGCACGATTTGATGGACGCGACGATATCGAAAACCGTCAGCGATCGCTTTGCCCCGAGCCATACGATCGAGATCGTTAAAAACCGCACGTCTTTACCCGATGTCGAAAAACTGTTGCCCGAAGACTATTATCTCGACCCATACGACCACGTTCTTTTAGGCTGGGAATGCCGCGACGGAAGAACGCCGTGGGGCGTGTTTATGGCAAAACAATAATAAAAACAAAGCGCTAATAAGATCAGCAAAAAAGAACAAAAAAAGAACTTGCGCGGACGTCCTGTCGGATGTAAAAGAACAAAACATAAACACTTTAGTTCCGTTCCTCCCTCATCGCTTTCCTGCTAAACAAAGGAGCTTTTCATGAACGCCCCTCGCACCACCAGCCTCCACATCGTCGAAAAAGAAGACAAGGAAAAAGGCATGAACCCCGAACGCCAGAAAGCCCTCGATGCCGCCCTTAGCCAGATCGAACGCGCCTTCGGCAAGGGCTCGGTGATGAAGCTCGGCGCGAAGGAAGCCGCGACGGAAATCGAAACCATTTCGTCCGGTTCGCTCGGCCTCGACATCGCGCTCGGCATCGGCGGATTGCCGCGCGGGCGCATCGTTGAAATTTACGGGCCGGAAAGTTCGGGCAAGACCACGCTTGCGTTGCATGTCGTTGCCCAAGCGCAAAAATTGGGCGGCGCTTGCGCTTTCGTGGACGCCGAACATGCGCTCGACCCCATTTACGCGCGCAAATTGGGCGTCGATATCGAAAACTTGCTGATTTCACAACCGGATGCAGGGGAACAAGCTTTGGAAATCGCCGACACGTTGGTGCGCTCCGGCGCAATCGACGTTCTCGTCGTCGATTCCGTCGCGGCTCTTGTGCCGCGCGCCGAACTGGAAGGCGAAATGGGCGACAGCCATATGGGCTTGCAAGCGAGATTGATGAGTCAGGCTTTGCGCAAATTGACGGGCTCGATTTCCAAGTCGCGCTGCATGGTTATTTTCATCAACCAGATTCGCATGAAGATCGGCGTGATGTTCGGGAATCCCGAAACCACGACCGGCGGGAATGCTTTGAAGTTTTACGCATCCGTGAGGCTCGACATCCGACGCATCGGCGCGATCAAGGACCGCGAAACCGTGGTCGGCAACCAGACGCGCGTCAAGGTCGTGAAGAACAAGCTTGCGCCGCCCTTCCGCACCGTGGAATTCGACATCATGTACGGCGAAGGCATTTCCAAACTCGGCGAATTGATCGATTTGGGCAGCCAAGCGGGCGTGGTCGAAAAATCCGGCGCGTGGTTCTCGTACGACGGGCAACGCATCGGACAGGGGCGCGAGAACGCCAAGCAGTTTTTGCGCGACAATCCGGAAATTGCGGCGGCTATCGAGCAAAAAGTCCGCGCGAATGCGGGGCTTGTGGCGAACGCGATGATGGGCGCGGCCGCGAGCGACGACGAAGCCGCGGCGGAAGAAGACTAAAACCCGAGCGATGGAGAATAAAATGTATATCCGTTTGCTGCGGACAGGATCGTTTTGCCTAGTTCGCCCACGCATCCTTCGCCCTTTGACGGCTCTCGGCCTCGATCTTTTCCTGCTCAATCGACGCGCAAACCGCCAGCCATGCCTCGCGCGCCTCTTCGAGCAATGCCTCGGGACGGGCGGCCTTGGCCGCGCCGATGTAGGTGTCGGAAGATAGTATTTCCTCAAGAGCCGCGCTGCTTTCTTCGTAGGCGAAGGGGGATTCTCCCGTATCCTTAAGGGCGCGGCAAAGTTCTTCGGCAGTTGGCGGCGTGTCGTGTTCCTGCGACAGGTAAGCGACGATCTTCTGCTGCGCGGCCTTAAATTCGGGCGCGCGAAACTCAAGAAGCGTGAAGTTTTCCCCGAATTCGTTGAACAAGTCGGGGTGGTTGACAATGAGCGAGAGAAGCGTTCTTTCGATCGTCCTTCGTTTGTCTTGCGGCAGGCGGCGCGCTTCGGCATAAAGCGCCTGCTCTTGCGCGTTTTTCCAGCTCCGCCCGCCCTGCCCTTGCGCGAAGTTTTTTGGTTTCCAGCCGAAAGCGTCATCGATGCGTTTTTTAAATTCGCTGCGGTAAAGTTCGCGTAAGGTATCGTCTTTAATCTGGTTGACGCGTTGTTTGAGCGCGGCTGCGAACGCGCCGCGTTCTTCGGGCGTGCGCAGGCGCCGATCCTTAAGCGTCAAATTCCACAAAACGTCGATCATAGGCTGCGCCTGTTTGAGCAGCGCGTCGAAAGCCGATTTTCCGGATTGGCGGATCAATTCGTCGGGGTCTTTCGCGCCCGTGATCGTGATGACGCGCAGGGTTTGCGCGGGGGTCAATAACGGCAACGCATGCTCGACCGCACGCACCGCGGCGCGAAGACCTGCGTTGTCACCGTCGAAGCATAAAATGGGGCTGTAATCGCGCGAGGCCTCGCGGTTTTCGGGCGGGGGAAGAAGTTTCCATAAAACTTGAATTTGATCGTCGGTCAGCGACGTGCCAAGCGGAGCCACCGCGCCGCTGTATCCGGCTTCGGTTAGCGCGATAACATCCATATAGCCTTCGACGACGATGATCGGCTGGCCTTGCGCGAGGGCGGTGCGGGCGCGCGAAAGGCCATAGAGTAACCGGCCTTTGTGAAACAGCGCGTGATCGGGGGAGTTGAGGTATTTCGGTTCGCCCTCGCCCAGAATGCGCGCGCCGAACGCCACCGTGCGGCCGCGCCTGTCGCCGACGGGAAAAATAACGCGGTTGCGGAAGAAACTGTAGAATTCGTTGCGATCTTCCGCCTTTTTCGCAAGGCCGACCGCGGCAAGATCGTCGAGGGCATAACTTTCGCCCGTCATTTTGCGCAAAAGGGCTTGCGCGTCGGCGGGCGCATAGCCCAAGCGAAAGCGATGGATGGCTTCGTCGCTAAGGCCGCGCCCGCGCAAATAAGCCAAAGCTTCGCGCCCGGCTGGCGCGAAGAGCTGCTCCTCGAAAAACGCCGTCGCGCGTTCGAGAAGCTGATAGAGGCGTTTTTCGGCGTCGAATTTCTCGCGCTCGATCGGCGTGTCGCGAGGCACTTGCAGCCCCGCCTGCGCCGCGAGATTTTCAACGGCTTCGGGAAAGCTCATGTGGTCGTGGCGCATCATGAAGCCGATGACGTCGCCGTGCGCGCCGCAGCCGAAGCAATGATAGAATTGCTTGTCGTCGTTGACGTAGAAGCTCGGCGTCTTTTCGTTATGAAAAGGGCAGCAGCCTTTGAATTCGCGCCCCGCCCGCACCATCCGCACACGCGCGTTGACAATACCCGAGAGAGGCAATCGGTTGCGGATTTCTTCGAGAAAAGAGGGGGGGAAGGACATGAAACGCGGAAATCAGCCAGCTAATTTCGCTTTAACCGCGGCGCCGGCTTGCGAAAAATCCATAAGCCCGGCGTAGGTTTTTTTCAATTCTCCCATCACTTTGCCCATGTCCTTGACGCTTGCGGCTCCTGTCGAAGCGATAGCCTTGTCGATAGCTGTTGCCACGGCGGCTTCGTCCATTTGCTTGGGCATAAAGCGTTCGATGACGGCGATTTCTTCGCTTTCCTGCTTCACCAGATCGGGGCGGTTGCCTTTTTCGTAGGCCGCTATGGATTCGCGGCGCTGCTTGATCATGCCCTGCATCATGGAAAGGATTTCGCCGTCGTTGATGCCGTCCTGATTTCCCTTGGCTCGCGCCGCGATATCGAGATCGCGCATGCGCGAGATGATGAGGCGCGTCGTGGCGAGCGTGCGTTCGTCCTTCGCGCGCATAGCGTCTTTCATGGCGTCGGTGATTTGTGTGCGTAGCATGAGCGGTCTCCTTAATTATTTTGGGCATTGTATGGCGTTACCCTGCGCGGCGCAATAAGGGCTATTTGCCCAAATTTAATCGCCTGTAGCTAAGCGCTTCGGCAATATGCACGCGGGCGACGCCCTCCTGTCCCGCGAGATCGGCCAGCGTGCGCGCGACGCGCAGAACGCGGTGATAGCCTCGCGCGGAAAGCTTCATTTGCTCGGCGGCTTGGGTCAATAAAGCGCGCCCGCTTTGATCGGGCGAGGCGATCGTTTCCAAAAGCTCGCCGTCGGCTTCGGCGTTGGTGCGCGGCGCGGGCGCATTGGGGTTGTCGTTCGCAAACCCTTTATACCGCGCGGATTGGATTTCCCGCGCGGCCAAGACGCGCGCGGCGACGACAGCGGAATCTTCGGCGGGCGGAGGCAGGCTTAGATCGGAAGCACTGACCGCAGGGACTTCGACGTGGCAATCGATGCGGTCGAACAAAGGCCCCGATATGCGCGATTGGTATTCCGCTGCGCATTTGGGCGCGCGGCCGCACGTGCGCGAAGGGTCCGCTAAATGCCCGCAACGGCAAGGATTCATCGCGGCGATAAGCTGGACGCGCGCGGGATACGTCACGTGATGATTGGCGCGCGAGACGACGGCGCGCCCCGTTTCAAGCGGTTGGCGCAAGGCTTCGAGCGTCGCGCGCTGAAATTCCGGCAGTTCATCGAGAAACAAAACGCCATTGTGCGCGAGGGAGATTTCTCCGGGCTTGGCGCGCATTCCGCCGCCGACAAGCGAAGGAAGCGAGGCCGAATGATGCGGGTCGCGGAACGGACGGCGGCGCAGGAGCTTTCCTTCCTCAAGCAAGCCCGCGAGCGAATGAATCATTGAAACATCGAGCGCCTCGTCGGGAGACAGGGGCGGCAGAATGCCCGGAAGGCGCGCCGCCAGCATGCTTTTCCCCGCGCCCGGGGGGCCGATCATCAGCAGATTGTGCCCCCCCCGCCGCGACGACTTCGAGCGCGCGTTTGGCAATCTCCTGCCCCTTGATGTCGCGCAGATCGGCATAGCCGCTGTCTTCGGCTTGAATCCGCGCTTCGGGACGGCCCAGCACTTGTGTGCCTTTAAAATGATTGATGAGCGCGAGAAGAGAGGGGGCGGCAAGAACTTCAATCTCTCCGGCCCAAACCGCCTCGCCGCCGTTTTTGGCGGGACAAATCAGACCGCGTCCCGACGCGCTTGCGTTGACGGCGGCGGGAAGGACGCCCGCGACGGAAGATAGGGCGCCGTCGAGCGCCAGTTCGCCAAGCGCGACATAGCGGGCAATTTCTTCCGGCGGCAAAACGCCCATCGCCGACAAAAGGCCGAGCGCGATCGGCAAATCGAAATGCGAGCCTTCTTTCAGAACGTCCGCCGGAGCGAGATTGACGGCAATATGCTTGGCGGGCAACGACAACCCCAAGGCAAAAAGCGCCGCGCGGACGCGCTCGCGGCTTTCGCCGACCGCCTTGTCGGGAAGGCCTACAAGATTGAACGCCGGCATTCCCGACGACATTTGAACCTGCACGTCGATATTGAGAACGTTTATGCCTTCAAAGGCGACTGTGGCGACGCGCGCGACCATAAGGGAATGACTACGCTAGAGTGTGACGGCCTTCTTTAGCACGCGAAAAAGCAAAGAAAAAGCGGGGAACTTTCGTTTCCCGCTTAATCTCGTTCTTTCGAGCTTTTTCGTTTATTTCAGCTTAAACGTGAAGGCAACGTCGGCGGCGGCCGATCCGCATTTCGTGGACGCTTTCTCCGCCGTAATCGGGAAGGTGGCGTAAGTCGGGGTTATATATGTTCCTGCCGTCGCTTGGGCATCGACATAAGACAGCCCCGAATCGCGGCCCGGGCCCGTAACCGCCGTTTCAAGCTGTATGCAAGCAGATGGCGGAACGTCGGCAAATTCGATTTGGAAGGCGTCGCCCGTGTTCGTCACCGTAGAACTGAAAACACGGATGCTGCTGCCGGTCCACGGGCCGTTCGCATAAGGCTCGGCCGCCGCGCCGGCAATCACGATATCGTTCGGAAACACCCCGCCGGTCGCAAGAGCGCCCGATTCATCCGTCCCCGCCGCCGTATCGACCGCAGTCTGCGTCGAATACATGGCGCGAACGCCCTGAGCAATCGTCATAAGCTCCGTGTTCGCCTTGCTGACCTTCTGGTTGTTATAAACCCCCGAGGCTGCGACCCAGATCGCGCCCAAGATCAGCCCCATGATGCCTAGAACGATCGCAATTTCAGTAAGGGTGAAACCCCCTTCGTGTTGTTCCGCGCGCGATTGCGCCGAAAGTTTTCCGGTCATCATGTTGACGTCTCCTTCAAGCTGTTGAAATGAATCGGTCGGGCGTCCCCCTCCCGCATGCCGAATACACAGGTTACGCGCCGTCGGCACTTTAGACAAGATTTTGTTAATTTTTGCTTAATGCTTTGGCATCCATACGATTTTTCTTTTTGCCTGCCGTTTTCGCCTTGCGGTTTTTTCTGGCCGTGGACAAGGGCGCATAAGGACTAGGAAGACCGAGGGATTTCATGATTTTGATTTCCATAATCTCCATTCGCCTTGCGGCGGCGGCGTCTGCGTGATCATAGCCGAAAAGATGCAAAAGACCGTGCACGGCCAAATGCGTGGCGTGGCCTATTAAGGACTTCTCGTCTTTTTTAGCTTCGTCCGCAATATACGAATAGCCAAGAACGATATCGCCCAGAAAAACGGCGTTTCTTTGCTTTTTCAAACGGCGCAGTTCCGAAGGCGAAAACTGCGGGAAAGAAAGAACGTTTGTCGCTCGATCAATGCCGCGAAAATCGAGGTTCAGTTGCCGCACTTTGGCGTTTCCGGCGAGAAGAAGGGTCGCCTCCGCCGAAACCAGAAGCGCCGGAGGAAGATGCCCGGCCACGGCCCGCGCCGCCGATTGCAGCCGCGCGCGCAACCGCGGGACGCGGCGCCACGCATCTGCGGTTATTTGAACATCTAGAACAAGGTGGGGCATGGGGAGTCGAGAATGCCGCGTCCTTGCGCGTTCGTAAAGGAAAAAGCCGTCTTTCTTCTTATTTAAGAAAGGGTTTTTCGATCTGCGCATCGAGGCGAAATTCCTCGGCGCCCGAGGGGTCTTGATGAACCAGGATATCGGCGTTGGGAAATTCCGCGGCGACGGCGGCGGTTATTTTCTCGGCAAGATCGTGCGCGGCGGAAAGCGTCATGTCTCCGTTCATTTCGGCGTGAAGCTCGATAAAAACGCGGTCGCCGTCCGTGCGCGTGCGCATGTCGTGAAGCCCCTCCGCGCCTTCTTGCCTTAAAACGATGTCGCGTATCTTTTCGCGTTCGGTTTGCGGCAGTTCCGCGTCCATCAAAGCCGCCATAGCCGACTTAAAGATTTTATACGCCGCCAGCAAAAGCATGATTGTTATGCCTATGGCAAACAAAGGATCGAGCCAGACAAGCCCCGTTTTGCGGCTCAGGGCAAACGCGGCGATCACGGCAAGATTGACGGCCACGTCCCCGACATAATGGAGGCGGTCCGCGCTAATGGCCGTCGATCCGGTTTTCCCGACGACATATTTCTGGAAAAGCACGAGCGCCAGCGTGAGAACGACCGCCAGAACCATAACGTCGGTGCCGACAAAAACGTTTTCGATGCTTTGGGGATGAAAGAGGCGCGTGATCGATTCATAGGCCAGAAAAAGCGTCGAGCCGACGAAAAAGACGGATTGAACAAGCGCCGCCAGAGGTTCGGCCTTGCCGTGGCCGAAGCGGTGTTCGCGGTCTGGCGGACGCAACGCGCTGGCGACGCCATAGGCCGTTATCAACGACGCGATGAGATCAAAAACCGAGTCGAACAACGACGACAGCAGCGCGACCGAATTCGTCATCAGATAGGCGATGAATTTGGCGACGATGAGGATGGCGGCGACGCTCAGGCTGGCTAAAGTCGCCAGCCGCCGCAACCGATCATTGCCGATGAAAAGGGGGGCCTGTTTGTCGACCATCGAAAGATGGTAATCGGGTATCCGGCGGCAGGGAAGAAGATTTTTCTATTCCGCCCTCGTTCTTCGGTAACGTTCAGGAAGAGGGAAGGCTTGCTCCAAGCGTCCCTTGCGTTTGCCGCACGTCAGCGATGGGGATATGGGGCGGCCGGCTCTTCTCCGGTAGGCAGGGGTCGTTTCGCTTCGTTCACTCCCCTCCCGACGTTTTCCGGCTCTCCGCAAATCCACACTTTTCTGTCGGAAAAATGGAGGTCCGTTCCCGGCATATGACAAGAGACCGTGCCCATTCCGGGGGTACAAGAAACGACGGCATTTGCGTTGACCGACGTCCTTCTTTCGCAGGCCTGAAGCCGGATGAAGGGCAGTCCGAGAAGGGCTTTAAGATTATAGGGCTTGGTTTTAAAAAGAATCCCTTTGGGAGGAATATAAACGACGACGCTTGGTATTTTACCTATGCCTTCGATATAAATATTGGCAACCAGAGAGCCGTCTCTTTGCGTATATTCATCGCCAATTCTTTGAATGCGCGAAACATCCTGCACGAAAACTTCTCTGGAAGAAGCCCACCAGGATTCCCCGGCGTCGACTTGCTCTCCTAACTTATATCCGTGACACCACGGGCCATTCACGACGCTGGTTCGCTGCGTTAACGTAATAGATCCGGCCATAATTTTCTCCGTGGAAAATAAAAAATAAAATCCCAAGCCGGTAAAGTACGCCTTTTTTCATGAAATCATCAAGAAAAATCCTCTTTTCCGGGCGCTCATTAATGATTACTGTCCTCTTATGCTCGATCCCTATCAAACACTTGGCGTTTCCAAAACCGCAAGCGCGAATGAAATCAAAAGCGCTTACCGCAAACTTGCCAAAAAATTGCACCCCGACGTCAATCCCGGGCGCAAGGATATCGAGCAAAAATTCAAGGACGTCACGGCGGCTTACGATCTTCTTTCGGACGCGGCGAAACGCGCGCAGTTCGACCGCGGCGATATCGACGCGCAAGGCCAGGCGCGGGGATTTAGCGGCGGGAACCCGTTTGGCGGAGAAAGTCCCTTCGGCGGCGCATACCGCAGCGCCAGAACCGGTTATGGCGCTGCCGGAGACGATCCCTTCTCGGCTTTCGGCGGCATGGGAGATATTTTCGCCGAATTTATGGGCGCGGCGGGAAAGCGCGGAGGCGGTATGGGCGGCGAGCGTGCCGCGAGCGGCGTTCGGGGAAGCGATGTGACGTACACGACTTCCGTGCCGTTCGCCGAAGCGTGCCTCGGCGGCAAAAAGCGCGTGACGTTGACGAACGATAAGACGCTCGACATCACGATTCCCGCAGGCGTCGAAGACGGTCATAAACTGCGGCTGAAGGGACAGGGCTTGCCGGGAATCGGCGGCACGGCCGGAGATGCGATTGTCGAGCTTCGCGTCGAGCCACACCCTTTCTTTACCCGCAAAGACAAGGACATCGTTTTAGAGCTTCCCGTCAGCTTGCCCGAAGCCGTTTTAGGCGCGAGCGTTACCGTCCCGACCTTAACCGGACGCGTCACGGTAAAAATTCCGAAGGGATCGAGTTCCGGCACGTCCCTGCGCCTAAAGGGAAAAGGCGTGGGCGGCGGCGTTCCAGGCGATATGTTCGTCAAATTGAAAATAGCATTGCCCGAACCCGTGCCGCAGGATTTGACAGACTTCATTGAGAAATGGGCGAAAAAGAACGCCTACGATCCGCGCAAAAAATCGGGGTTGGGCGACTAGGTTTTTGTTTTGCGGATTCGCGCATAAAAAAAGCAAGTTTATTGCGCGCAGAAAGCACGTCTTTGACGAACAACGATTATTTGCCGTTTGGCTGGGTCGGCTTTCGCGCTTGCACAAAAATTTGATCCGTTCGGGACGCTTGTTTTGTGTTATACTCGCCTGCTTCTTTGGTTTTTTCCTTTCACTCAAACGGAGGGATATTATGGCGCTTGAAAATCGTATTGAGGCCCTTAGAAAAAAACACGCCGAAATCGATCAACACCTGCATGAGGAAGCGCTTCGCGCAGGGGCGGATCATCTTGCTCTCCATCATTTGAAGTCCCTTAAACTCAGCTTGAAAGACGAGATCGAGCGGCTTTCGCAGGATCGCCGCGCCGTCGCGTGACCGCCGTTTTTCTTTTTGTTTCATAACGTCTTGCCGTTGCTTCGCTTTTTTCTTTGCTGTTGAAAAAGCGGGGGCGCGAGCACATATTGTCTTCATCTTCCCTCTTTTTAACCGTGGGGTTTTTCATGAATGATCCTTTTTTCCGTTCCGGCGTCGCCGGCCTTGACCGCGTTACGCTGGACGCCGGGTTGCGCGCCCATATGCAGCGCGTCTTCGCCTACATGGGCGGCGGGTTGGCGTTGACGGGCCTTTTGGCCTGGATCGTTGCGCATACCGTTTTGGCGCAAATCATTTTCGGATCTCCCTTGCGCTGGATCGTCGCGATCGCTCCGCTGGGTTTCGTCATGGCCATGAACTTTCGCATGAATACGATCAGCCTTTCCGGCCTTCGGGCGATGTTCTGGCTTTTCTGCGGCACGATGGGGCTGTCGATGGGCGCGATTTTCCTGACGTTCACGGACGCTAGCATCGCCCGCGCGTTTTTTGTCACTGCGGGGACTTTCGGCGCGATGAGCCTTTGGGGCTATACGACCAAAGCCGATTTGGCAAGCATGGGATCGTTTCTGCTGATGGGCGTTTTAGGGCTTATCCTCGCGTCGGTCGTCAATATTTTCATGATGTCGTCGATGCTGCAATGGATGGTGTCCGTCGCGGGCGTCGCGATTTTTACCGGCCTCACGGCGTGGGACGTTCAGCGCATCAAGCAAACCTATGCCGAATCCTACGGCGACGAAGCTAACGATAAAATGGCCGTGTTCAGCGCCTTGACCCTCTATTTAAATTTCATCAACGCGTTCACGTTCCTTCTGGAACTGACGGGCAGCCGCCGCAACTAATTCTTGCCGCCGGGTTCTTCGCGCGGCGGAATGGGGATCGTTCGTTTATCGGGATCGTGTAGATACGTGTTGAGCGTAACGACCGCCGTGTCGACGCGCGGGATCGGCAACGGCTTTTTCGCATTGGTTTCGGCCATAAAGTGCGCCATGGCTCCCGCCCCTTCGCTGTGGAACGCGCGGCGGCCAAGATTGTTCAGGGGATACCAAAGCGCGCGATCCTCGGCGCGAAGCCATAAAAATTGCGCCGGAGCCAAAACGCCGCCGTTGTTTCGCGCCCAGTGCAATGCTCCGATCATCGCCGTCGTGCGCCATGCGTATTGATCGAGGACGGGCGCGATTCTGCCTCCGCATTCGGGACTGCGCAGTATCTTTTCGATTTCCGCCGCCAGTTCGTGGTCGGGCTTAAACCCCGTCGCAGGAGACCAGCTTAGGGCCAATCGGCCAAGAAGGGTTTCGCTTTCTTCGCGTTTTTGCGCGCCCTTAAGGGCAAACGCCGCCAAAAGCGCGCGCATGTGCAAAGGCAGAGACGCAATGCCGTTCCAGCGCGGCCCGAGTTGGTGGATGAACGCGCGACGAACGGCGTCTCGGTCCGGAACGCCGTTGACAAGGGGAATCCTGTTCCATGAAATCCATTCCTCGGGCGACAGCGCCTCGGCGAAAAGAGGCAGTTTGTCCGGAACCATATCGCCCAAAATGCGGCCCGTTTTCGAGGGATTGACTTTGACGATAGGGGAAATAATCGGCCACATTTTCGCTTGCACCCTGATCAGGCTTTCAAGCGTGTGTCTCGTCAAAAAATTATTGCGCGGCGAGAAAAATATTTCTCCGATCCCTACGCCGATAAGAACAAGCGCGAGCGGCCATCTATAGTAATCGATCGCCTCCGCGCCGATCGCCGAAATCGACGAAGACGAAATCCGGTAATAGGCGTCGAGTTTATCGCCCGGGATTTGATTGAGGAAGGCGCTGCCGAAACACGCGTTCGTGAGCCGGACCGTTTGGGACGAGGGGGCTTCGTTGCCGACGGGCGCCTCGCGCAGCCACGTCAGACAGGCGTCGTAATGATGCGTGAAAAGATTGATGGGCCAAAGCTCTCCGAAGCGCATCCAGCGGAAAACGTAGTCAAGCCAGAAATTTCCGGTCATATACCAGAATAGCCAGCCTATCACCGCGAGAAGGAGCAGGAGCATCAAAAGAACGATGGCTGGCTCGCCTTGGTTTCCTTGCGCACTCATGGATAATCGCGTGTCCTTTGTGAAACGGGGTAAGATTCTGCCTGATTTTCAGCGGCTTCGCAACCCTTCACCCCCTTAGTTTCTTAATTATATCGTCGAGCTGATCAAGATCGGTGTAATACAGCGTTAGCGTTCCGGACTTGCCTTTGTTGGCAATTTTAACTTTAAGGCCGATGACGCGTTCCAGCTCCTTTTCGAGCGCAAGAACGTCCGCGCTTTCTTCGGGGCTCGTTCTCTTTTTATGGATTTCCGGATTGTCTTGATGGCGCTTAGCCAGCGTTTCCGCCTGCCGCACATTGAGGCCCTTTTTAACGATCTCTTTCGCGAGCGCCGCGGGGTTTTTCGTGGGAATCAGGGCGCGCGCATGCCCCGTCGTCAAAACGCCTTCGGCGATCATCTGCCGCACCTCTTCGGGCAGGGACAAAAGCCGCAGCATATTGGTAATGTGCGGGCGGCTTTTGCCGACGATCTTGCTGAGAGCTTCCTGCGTGTGGCCGAATTCCTCGATAAGCCGTTTATAGCCCTCGCCCTCCTCGATCGGCGACAGGTCTTCGCGCTGGACGTTTTCGATGATCCCGAATTCCATCGCCTCGCGATCGGAAAGCTGTCGCACCAAGACGGGAACGTCGTGCAATCCCGCGATTTGCGCCGCGCGCCAGCGGCGCTCGCCCGCGATGATCTCATAGGCGTCGCGCGCGCCCGGCATGGGCCGCACCAAAAGAGGCTCGAGAATGCCGCGCTCGCGGATGGAATCCGCCAGTTCTTGCAGGGCCGCGTTGTTGAAATGGCGGCGCGGCTGGAACGCTCCCGATTTGAGCCACGCCACGGGCAGCCGCTGCACGCCGCCCGTTTTGGGCGGCGACGCCGGCTCGGTTCCCCGCGCCGCCGGTTGATATGACGAATCGATGTCGCCAAGCAAAGCCGAGAGTCCGCGGCCTAACGGCGAAGGTTTTGGTGTTGAGGCGTTCATTTTCTTTTTTCCTTTTTAGAACGATTCTAAATTACAGCGGATTTATTCTCCGACGGCGATTTGCTTTTCTTCGTCCTTTTCCTTGAATCCGAATTCGCGCCGCAAAACCTCGCTGGCCAATTGCATATAGGCGCGCGAGCCGTTGCATTTCAGGTCGTAAAGCAGCACGGGCTTGCCGTGCGACGGGGCTTCGGAAACGCGCACGTTGCGCGGAATGACCGTTTCGTAAACTTTTTGGCCGAAGTACGCGCGCACGTCGTTTGCGACGGCGTCCGAAAGGCTGTTGCGTTTATCGTACATCGTCAGGACAACGCCCTGAATTTCGAGCGCAGGATTAAACCGCCCGCGCACGGCTTCGATTGTTTGCAGCAAGCTGGACACGCCCTCGAGCGCATAAAACTCCGGTTGCAGCGGGATGATAACGCCGTGCGAGGCGACGAGCGCGTTTAAGGTGATAAGATTCAACGATGGCGGGCAATCGATAAAAATAACATCGTAATCCTTGGCGCTTCGATCAAGCGCGTCTTTCATGCGGGATTCACGCCGGTCGGTCGTCACAAGCTGGATTTCGGCTCCGGCTAAATCGGTCGAGGACGTTATGATCGAAAGATTGGGAACGATGGTCGGCTTTGCCGCCTCTTCAGCGGACATTCCGTCGAACATCAATTCGTAACAACCGACGCCGCGATCAGCCCGCATAAAGCCAAACCCCGTCGAAGCATTGCCCTGCGGGTCTGCATCGACGACAAGCACGCGTTTGCCGACGGCGGCAAGCGCCGTCGCAAGATTGACGGTCGTGGTTGTTTTTCCAACGCCGCCTTTTTGGTTGACGACGGAAAGAATGCGGCAGGCTTCGGTCATTTTGGCCAGATGGGTTAGCGAACTGTTTTATAACGAAGATTTTTCATAACCAAAACTTTTCCGGCATCGTCGCTGCGGCTTGGGTGAATTTCAAGGCTAAATGTCCAATATTTCTTCGTCCGTGTCAATTCTTCGGTTGCCCCCCTGCCCTTCAAGAAAAGACAAAGAGTCTCTTTATGTGCCAACCTATTGGCATATTTCAATAATTCAGGTAAAGGCTTTAAGGCGCGGGCTGTTATGACGTCGGCTTTAAGGTCTTTTATGTCTTCGATGCGTTCTCGTCTTACCGTGACGTTCAGTTTGAGTTCATCGACGACGGCTTGAAGAAAATCTGCTTTCTTTCCTGTCGCTTCAATAGCATGAACGCAAAGGGGGATATTTTTTTCTTTTGCCAAAATCGCCAGCACAAGGCCGGGGAAGCCCGCCCCGGAGCCCATATCGGCCAATATGCGCGCCGCATCGGGAATAAGTGGCATTAATTGGGCGCTATCAAGAAAATGACGGGTCCAAATTTGAGGCAGCGTATTAACGGAAACGAGGTTGAATTTTGCGTTCCAAGAAATAAGCATTTCCTGATAACGGGTTAGCCTGTGGATAGTTTCGTGTGAAACGAGGCGGGTGTCTAAAAATGCTATTTGTTCTTGATTCATGTGTGTTTTTCCTATCACCGGCACGGGCAAAACACGCGTGTTTTTAGGCCCCTCTGTTATTTGTAGTCTTATTGTCCCTTTTTACATAGCGCAAAAGCGCAATCACCGCAGCCGGGGTCATTCCGGGGATGCGCGAGGCCGCGCCTAATGTTTTTGGCTTAATCTGCCGAAGCTTTTGGCGAATTTCGGTTGAAAGGCTTCCGATGGCGTCAACGTTTAGATCGGCGGGAAGAAGAAGACCTTCGTCTTTTTGGAAGGCGCGAATATCGCTGTTTTGTCGTTCGATATATCCTGCATATTTTCCGTCGATTTCCAGTTGCTCGGCGATTCGGGGCGCGATGGCCCCCAATTCCGGCCAAACCGTCGTCAGTTTTGGCAAATCCATGCTGGTATAAGAAAGAAGCTCTAAGGCCGAACGTACGTTCCCGTCGGCGTTGATTTTAAGCCCTTTGGCAGCCAGTTTGTTGGGCGATGCCCGCAGGCCGTTCATAAGTCCTCGCGCAGAATCTAGCTTTCGCATTTTGTCGCCAAACGCTTTTTGGCGTTCGGCTCCGACGCATCCGATTTCAATGCCTTTCGGCGTCAGCCGTTGATCGGCATTGTCGGCTCGAAGCGTCAGGCGGTATTCGGCGCGCGAGGTGAACATGCGATACGGCTCCGTCACGCCGCGCGTTATAAGATCGTCGATCAAGACGCCGATATACGCCTGCGAGCGGTCAAGCGTGAATGCAGGTTTTCCGGCAATTTTCAGCGCTGCGTTAAGCCCCGCCATTATTCCTTGCGCGGCCGCTTCTTCGTATCCCGTCGTGCCGTTGATTTGTCCGGCAAAATAAAGCCCTTGAACGCGCTTTGTTTCCAACGTCGCGCTTAATTCACGAGGATCGCAAAAATCATATTCTATTGCATAACCGTAACGAATGATTTTGACGCCCTCCAAGCCTTTGATCGAATGAATGAATTCGTCCTGAACCTCGCAAGGCAACGATGTCGAAATCCCGTTCGGATAAACCGTATCGTCGTCGAGCCCTTCGGGCTCCAAAAAAATCTGATGCCGACTCTTGTCGGCGAACCGCACGACTTTGTCCTCGATCGAAGGGCAGTAACGCGGGCCCGCGCTCTTGATTTGTCCGGAATACATCGGTGCGCGATGCAGATTCGCCCGGATAATTTCCAGCGTTTTGTCGGTCGTGTGCGTGATGCCGCAGGCGATTTGCCGATTGGGCAAAGTGATCGTGAGCGACGAAAACGGTTCCGGAGGATCGTCGCCTCGCTGCATTTCCATGCCACCCCAGTTTATCGTGCGCGCGTCGAGGCGCGCAGGGGTTCCCGTTTTCAAACGCCCCAAGGAAAACCCGAGGCGCTCAAGCGCGGGGCTCAGGCCGCAAGACGGGGGTTCTCCGACGCGGCCTGCGGGGGTTTGCTTTTCTCCTTGGTGCATAAGGCCGCGCAGAAAGGTTCCTGTCGTAATAACGACGGCCCGCGCGCGAAAGGTTTCTCCTGATGCTGTAACAACGCCTTCGACGACGCCTTTTTCGGAAACGATTAAATCTTCCGCCGCGCCCGCGCGGATTTCGAGATTTTGTTGATTGAAAAGCGCGGCTTGCATCGCTTGGCGATAAAGCTTGCGGTCGGCTTGCGCGCGTGGACCGCGAACGGCGGGGCCGTGACTTCGATTGAGAACGCGAAACTGGATTCCCGCGGCATCGGTTACGCGCCCCATAACCCCATCCAGCGCGTCGATCTCGCGCACGAGATGGCCTTTGCCCAAACCCCCTATGGCGGGATTGCAGGACATTTCCCCGATGGTTTCGATTTTATGAGTCAAGAGGAGCGTCCGCGCACCAAGGCGCGCAGCGGCGGCGGCGGCCTCGCATCCCGCGTGGCCAGCGCCTATAACGATGACATCGAAAGAAAACATCGCGGACAAATAGTGGAATTTATGAATGAAAGCAACGGAAACGGAGGAAAAGAAAGTTTTCGAGGCTATAATTAACAATATCCTTATCGTTGTTCTGTAAAATGGGATCGTGGGGGTGGATTTATCCCCCTCCGAAGGAAGGAACATGGGGCGGCTTTTAACTCTGGACGATTTGCAAGCGACATTCGATTTGGCGCGCGAAAAGCTTTCGCGTGAGCGGGGGGAGATTCTTGCCGCCGCGCCCCTGCCCACGGGTTTTTCCCGCGACGCCTACGGCTTTTCCTACATGCGCGCCGAACGGATCGGCATGGATATCATTTCCGAACGGCTTAATGAAATCTCGTGGCTTCCGATGCAGCTCGATCCGCAGGCGGAGATTTTGCTGGAGAACAAAAAGGCCATGAAGGCTTGGCTTCATTCGTCTTCATCCGGCCAACCGGACAATTCGGCGTTCGGCAACGATTTTATTCACGCTTTAACCCGCGTGGCTCTGTTGAAGGGCTGGGAAAGCCCCGAGTTTCATGCCCTGTCTTTGCGCATAGGCGGGTTGTTTCACGACTTGTCCTGCCTGATCGGCCTTATTTATTACGGCGTGTGGATGGCGGAAAACGGCATCACGGGCGTGCCGGTTACCGATCCCCGCGATCTCGGCCGCACTGCAAAAGAAATTTCCGATCTTACGCAATCGCCTGAAGTTGCGCGGCTATTGTCCGAACGCAAACCACCCCCGCGCTGGGAACGGGGCGTTCGACATAAGCCTTCGTTGCATGTCATCGAGAATTTCGAGCCGCTCGATCCCCCATCGCCCCCCGCGCATTAAAGAGGTGCGGCGCAACCGGGCCCGGCAAGCCAAGAAGCGCGCTAATTAATTATATTTTCTTCTCTTGAGTTGCCTTGTTTTATGGTAGGGTCTTTTAGTTTTACGCGCTTTTGTTCATGACGACGAAACTTTTCCTTTCCCGACAAAGATCGCAGCATCGCGATCCCCGTCGCGCCGATCGCAGGCGAAAAGCCAAAGAAGCGCCGGACTTTCGCGCGGTGCTTGACGATTCCGTTCAGGGCATCATCGTTCATCGCAATTTTAAGCCTCTTTACGCAAACAAGGCTTTTGCCGATCTGTTCGGATACGAAACCGCCGAAGAAATACTCGCCATGCCGCTTTTGCGCGCGTTGGTTCCCGACGACCTCTGGCCGCGTCTCGAGTTGGAATACGACGAAATGATGCGCGGCATGAAAAAATCCGTCATCGGCCGCTCGCGCGGCGTCCGCAAAAACGGGCAGGAAATCTGGGTTGCCGTGACGCTTTGCGTCGTCGATTGGCCGGGCGGTCCTGCGATGATGCTGACGGCTTTCGATATCACGCGGCAGGTCGAGCTTGAATACAGCCTTTTGAAAAACGAGCAAAAGCTCCGATCGGTGTTGGAAATTCTGCCCTATCCCGTCTACATCGCGCGCCGGTCGGACGGACAGCTTCTTTTCGTCAACCGTAAAAGCTGTTTGTTATTCCAGCAAAGCGCAAGCCAGTTTCTTCATATGAAGGCGGTCGATTTATATGTTGATCCGCAAGACAGGCTGAACCTTCATAATCTCTTCAAAAGCGTTTCCGATATCCGCGACGTCGAGGTTCGCATGAAAACCTCGCAGGGCCGTGTTTTTATCGCCGAATTGGCCGCCATTCTTCTCGATTACAACGGCGCGCCTGCTTTTCTTGTCGCCCTCAACGACATTTCCCAACGCAAAGAAATGGAGGCGGAGCTTTTCCGCCAAGCCTCTACAGATGCGCTAACCGGCATCAGCAACCGCCGACATTTTCAGAATTTATCCGAACAGGAGGTCCGGCGCGCACGGCGCTTCTCTCGCGATTTGACGGCGATGATGATCGATATAGATCTTTTCAAGCCGATCAACGACACGTTCGGTCATGCTGCGGGGGACACGATCATTCAAGGCGTCGTCAAGCGCGCGCTTGAAAGCCTGCGGCAATCGGATTCCATCGGGCGCATCGGCGGCGAAGAATTTGCGGTGGTTTTGCCCGAAACGTCTTTGTCCGCGGCTTTCGACGTCGCCGAACGTTTGCGGGCGCATATTCAGGAAAAGCCCATCATTGCGGGACATATCGCCGTTTCTTGCACGGTAAGCATTGGCGTCGCGCAATTGTCCTCGCAAGACAGCGGTATCGAGGAATTGCTCCAGCGCGCCGATACGGCTCTTTACGCCGCCAAAAAAGGCGGCCGCAATCGCGTCGAAAAAGCCGTCGCACCAGAGGACAAAAAAATCGAGTCCGGCGACAAATAACCAAGGGAAACCCTTTCCCTAATCCTTATCGGCGCTTGAAATCGTATTGGTTGAACCCGATGACGACGTGCGGCGCGCGATGGTGGCGCGTTGAACGGGCGGAGAACCTCCGCCGTTTTCGTTGCCTCCGGTTCCCTGCCCCATGCTGTCGAAAAAGTCCCCGTTAGTCTTCGAATATTTAAGCTTATCGAGTAAAAATTCCATCGCATCCGTGACGCCCATCGGCATGAGAACGCGGCGCAACACCCACATTTTCGAGATCGTGGCCTTGTCGACCAAAAGTTCTTCTTTGCGCGTGCCCGATTTTGTGATGTCGATCGACGGGAATGTGCGGCGATCGGAAAGTTTGCGATCCAGAATGATTTCCGAATTACCCGTTCCCTTGAATTCTTCGAAGATCACTTCGTCCATGCGGCTTCCTGTGTCAATAAGCGCCGTTGCGATGATCGTCAGCGACCCCCCCTCTTCGATATTGCGCGCTGCGCCGAAGAAGCGTTTCGGGCGTTGCAGCGCATTGGCATCAACGCCGCCCGTGAGCACTTTTCCGGATGAAGGAACGACTGTATTATAGGCGCGCGCCAATCGTGTGATGCTGTCGAGTAAAATAACGACGTCGCGCTTGTGTTCCACAAGGCGCTTGGCCTTTTCGATGACCATTTCCGCAACCTGAACGTGGCGCGTGGCAGGTTCGTCGAACGTGGAACTAATAACCTCGCCTTTGACGGATCGAGCCATATCCGTAACTTCTTCCGGCCGTTCGTCAATAAGGAGAACGATCAGGTAGACTTCAGGGTGGTTGGTCGTAATGGCATGCGCTATATTTTGCATCATGACCGTTTTTCCGGTGCGGGGCGGAGCGACAATCAAGCCGCGCTGGCCTTTACCTAACGGACAGACGAGATCGATAATGCGCGATGTATATTCTTTCTTTGTCGGATCCGGCATTTCGAGCTTGAGATGCTTTGTTGGATAAAGCGCGGTTAAATTATCGAATCCTATGCGGTGGCGCGTTTTTTCCGGATCCTCGAAATTGATGGCGTTAATTTTCAGAAGCGCGAAATAACGCTCCCCTTCTTTCGGAGAACGAATTTCACCTTCCACGGTATCTCCGGTGCGGAGATTGAATTTACGCACTTGAGAAGGAGAAACATAGATGTCGTCCGGGCCAGGAAGATAATTTGCTTCCGGAGAACGTAGAAAGCCGAAGCCGTCCGGAAGAACTTCGAGAACGCCTTCGCCGGAAATAGTCTGGTTTGGCTGCTCGCCCATGATTTTTAAAACAGCAAAAAGCATATCTTGCTTGCGCATAGCGCTTGCGCCTTCAATGTTATGTTTTTCGGCAATAGCTAAGAGTTCGGCCGGTGTTTTGGCTTTCAGTTCGCGTAAATTAGTCGTTGTCATTTTATCCTTCGCATGTTTTGGAAATGAGGGCGGTGATTGTCCGACGTCGCGGACTTATATTCGCCAAAGCTTGGGTGAGATTCCGGCGGTAGAGAAATGACGCAGCTCGAAAAATTACTGCGCCGGAACAGGAACTTTTTAAACAAGCGTGAAGATAAAGTCAAGAAGTCCTTGCGCCACAAGCATTAACCATAATGCGCGTTGGAAGGGAAGGTGTTTTTGTTTTTTAGCAAAAGAATTGGGAGAAGGGTATCTTTGGTGTGAAGAAAAAAAATGAAAAATTTTCTAGTCTATGTCTTCATGAAAGAGAAGATGAAGTGTCGTTCTGTCTCTTCTATTCTTATAAGTAATAAAAAAGATAGTAGTAAGCTGTAGAGAGAGAAAGAACGGGGATTAAGGAAACGAGAAAAATTTACACAGATAATCCTCGGATAGGATTTAAAGATGGGAAAAGGTTAAGAAATGATGTTGTGTATAATTTCTCATTAATCCTTTATTAACTGTAGACTGGAAAACTCTGTGAATAACGGGGATGAATATATCCTGTTTCATTCTCATAATTCACAGGGGCGGAAGAAAAAATATCCAGCTGATGATAGAATTTGGGGAAATTATGCGTTTAGAGTATGAAATAATAACTTTCTTGGAAAAAACAGACTTATCCCCGTTTTCGTCCCTTTAAATATGTCCTTTCATATCCATCTTGTTTCCGATTCAACAGGCGAGACCATCGAGTCTTTGACGCGAGCATGTCTTGCGCAATTCGAAAACATAGATGTTAAAAAACATCACTGGAATCTCATTAGATCGCAACGTCTCTTACAAACGGTTATCGAAGGAATAAAAGATAATTACGGACTGGTCCTTTATACATTCGTCGATCAGGATTTAAGAACAGCACTGGAGGAATTCTGCCATAAGAATGAAATCCCCTGTATTTCTGTGTTGAGGCCCGTTTTAAGAGGCATGATTTCTCTATTCGGGAAAGAGCCGGCGCATAATCCGGGTCGGCAACACGCGCTTGATGAGGATTATTTTGCGCGCATAGACGCAATGGATTTTGCCGTAGCGCAAGATGACGGACACGGTGAAGATAAGCTGAAAGAGGCCGAAGTCATTATTCTCGGCGTATCGCGCACATCTAAAACACCAACTTGTATGTATCTGGCCGGGCGAGGCATCCGCGCGGCGAATGTCCCTTTTGTTTCCGGACGAACAATGCCGGATTTTTCTCACTTAAAAAATCCGCTTATTGTCGGATTTACAAAAGATGTCGAAAGCCTTGTCGCGATAAGACGCAATCGGTTGAAATTACTTAAGGAAAGCCCGGATACGCCCTACACGGACCCGGAAATGGTTCGCGCCGAATTACAGGAGGCGCGGCGCTTTTTCGTTCGGATAGGCTGTCCCGTTATCGACGTTTCGCGTAAATCCATCGAAGAATCGTCAGCGGAAATCATGCGGCTTTTATCGCAGAAAAGGGAAGGCCGAGAAAAGGCGGGCGTATAAAAAACCCGGAAACTTTGGTCGTTTTTCGTAATAAGGAGTTGGCAGGGCAGGGCGTATGGTTTAAGAAAAGGGCGACACCGCTTCGTTCCCAGAATTGCCATGCTCATTCGCCGATCCGCATCTTCAAGATGGTATTCCACGACAACCGCGCTTTCCTGGCGCGGATTTTCTCGTCGGTTCTCGGCTATTCTTTTTATTGGAATGGCTATTTTTCTTCTGGCCTTGTCGCGCGCGCAGCCGGAGGCCACGGCCTCCTTGCGTGCCCACGCTTTGGATGTCTTGGCGCCATTTCTCGATATTGTCGCGCGACCGGCCCTTGTCGTGGAAGGGGTGGGCGCCGCCGTTCACGATCTCGCTTCTTTGCGCGCGGACAACGGAAGACTGCGCGAGGAAAACGCGCACCTTATTGAATGGCAAAACGCCGTTGTCTTGCTGGAAAAAGAAAATCAAGAATTGCGGTCCTTGCTGAATTTTAAAACGGAGCCCCGTTTTTCCTATATATCTGCCCGCGTTATCGCCGATACGGGCGGAGCGTATACGCGAGGGCTTATCGTCACTGCCGGAAAAGCGGACGGCGTGCGCGAAGGAATGGCGGCCATAACCGGCGAAGGCCTGATCGGACGCGTGATCGAAGCCGGAACGTGGTCATCGCGCGTTTGGCTGATTTCGGATTTAAACTCCCGCATTCCAGTGACCATCGCCGAAACCGGAGATCGCGCGATTTTAGCGGGGGATAATTCCTCACAGCCCAAGCTGCTTTTTCTTGCGCGCGACGCCTCGGTGCGCGAAGGCGCGCACGTCGTTACGTCCGGACACGGCGGAGTATTCCCGCCCAACTTACCAATCGGAATTTTAAAGGAAACGTCCCGCGGCTCTTTCGCGGTCGTGCCAATGGCCGATTTGGGGCGGGTGACTTACGTGCGGCTTGTTGATTTCGATTTGGAAGGGGGCGCCTTTAACCCGATCGAAACCAAACTGCGCGCCGAAGGCAAAAAGAAGTAATGGACGCCTGGTGGCAAAGGCTTGACGGGGGATTGAGAGCGGCCATGCCGTCGGCTACGGCGCTGTTTTTGGCGCTTCTGGGCGTCAGCGCGTGGCCGCTGCCCCATCTGGGACCGGTGATGCCGCCGCTCGCGTTTATCGCGCTTTTTTATTGGGCGGCACATAGGCCCGACTTGTTCCCTCCCATCGTCGCCTTTTTCCTCGGCCTTTTAAACGACTTTATAAACGGAGGCCCATTGGGGCTTTCAGCCCTTTTGTTTACGGTCGCGCACCAAATCATTTGGCGGCAGCGCGGCCTTTTCGCCGGCCACTCGTTTTTTATTTTGTGGTTAGGGTTTGCCCTGGCCGCCGCGCTTTTGATGTTGGCGCAATGGGTCCTGATGGGGCTTCTGACTTGGCAGCCGGCGCCCCCTGTCCCCATCTTGGTTCAAACGATTTTGGCCATCCTTCTTTTTCCGCTCCCATGTTGGATTTTTATCCAGCTTCAACGGACGGTTCTGAGTTCAAACGAATGACGAGCAACACGGAAAAATCCCGCCTTTTCACGCGCCGCGCGGTTCTCATCGGCGGCGCGGAGGCGGCGCTCTTCGCGCTTCTTGCCGGACGCCTGTATTATCTGCAGGTCATCGAAGGAGGCGACTATCACCGAATGGCCGAGGAAAACCGCATCAATCTGCGAGTCATCCTTCCGCCGCGAGGGCGCATCCTTGATCGCTACGGCGTGCCGCTGGCGATGAATGATCAAACTTTCCGCGCTATCCTGCTGCCCGAACAAGTCAACGACCTGAAAGCGCTTCTGGATAAGCTGGGCGCGTATATAAATATCGACGAAAACGACCGCAAGCGCATCGACCGCGACATGAAGGAGCGCAATGGGTTTAACGCCATTTTAGTGCGCGATAACTTGTCGCGCGACCAAATGGACGCCATCGCCGTCCACACCCCCGAGCTCACCGGCATCGATATCGACGCGGGCGAAGTGCGGTCGTATCCTTACGGCGAAACGACCGCCCATATCCTCGGCTATGTCGGAACCGTATCGCGAAGCGAGATCGACGATGATGAAGGAGACGACGACGTTCTGGACGTTCCCGGATTCCATATCGGCAAGAATGGCGTGGAAAAACAATACGAAACGAATATGCGCGGCGAGGCGGGAGACGTCGAAATGGAAGTCAACGCCCGCGGGCGCGTCGTTCGCGAACTTATGAGGCACGATCCGGCGCCAGGAGAGGATTTGACCCTCGCGCTCGATATCGGCCTGCAACAATTTACGCAACAACGGATCGCGCGCGAAGAGGGCGCGTCCGCCGTCGTTCTCGATATCGCGACGGGCGAGGTTCTGGCTATGGCTTCCCATCCGAGCTTCGATCCGAATCTTTTTACTTTCGGGATAAGCCGGGACGATTGGGATTCTCTCAACGACGACATTCATTCCCCGCTTCTTAACAAAGCCATCGGCGGCGTTTATGCGCCGGGCTCCGCGTTTAAGCCCATCACGGCAATGGCGGCGCTGGACGCCGACATCGTCGATCCGAACGCGCACGTTTTTTGCCCGGGCTATTACGAACTCGGCGAGCATATATTCCATTGCTGGAAAAAAGGCGGCCACGGCCACGTTAACATGATCGAAGCTATTGCCGGCTCGTGCGATACCTACTTTTACGACCTTGGCCGCCGCGTCGGCATCGACAAAATACAGGCCATGGCGGAGCGTTTTGGCCTGGGCAAAAAACTCGACATCGATTTGCCCCATGAGCGCGGCGGCTTTGTGCCGAGCCGCTCTTGGAAAAAAGCCGCGCGGCATCAGGAGTGGCAGCAAGGAGAAACGTTGGTCGCCGCCATCGGGCAGGGATTCTTGCTGGCATCGCCGCTTCAGCTCGCGATCATGGCGGCGCGGATCGCCAATAATGGCTTTGCCGTCAAACCGCACGTAGCGCAAAAAATCGGAAATCAACTTGTCGCGCCGAAGGTTTGGCCGTCCATGGGACTCGACCCCAAACACCTAGCCATCGTGCGGGAGGGAATGTTTAATGTGGTCAACGCCCCTAACGGCACGGCCTATGCCGCGCGCATCATGGAAAAAGGCATGGAAATGGCGGGAAAAACAGGCTCCGCGCAAGTGCGCCACATCAGCGAAGCCGAGCATGAAGAGGGGGTTTCCAAAAACGAGTCTCTGCCGTGGAAGGAGCGCGATCACGCGTTATTTGTCGGCTATGCGCCCGTCGATGCGCCGCGTTTTGCCGTCGCCGTCGTCGTTGAACACGGAGGAAGCGGCGCGCATGAAGCGGCGCCGATCGCGCGCGATATTTTGAAAGAGAGCCAAACAAGAAGGGGGTAGGGGAGCAAAAGAACCGGAGCGCATCGGAGCCGGAGCGGGTTTCCGATATTGCGATCGGAAGTTTGCTCCGGCGACCAACGCCCAAGACGGCAGCGGGAGGTCCGCGCGCCGTCTCCTCTACTCTAGGCAGGGCCAAACTAGTCAAAAGAAGGCAGGCAAGTCAACCCAAAGTTCGCCAAATGTTCCAGAATATATTGTTTTTTTATTTTGGTTGCGGAACGAAAAGAAAAACAGATATCCATATGAATAATTTAATGTTTTTGAACGTTGCAACTGTGCAACGAAAAGCGCGCGAACGAACGCTATAAATTAAAGACGGTGCTCTGCGAAAAATCAAGAGGCCGTCGGAACAAGCGGGATGTAACTCGTAAAATCCGTGGCGGGACGATCGCGTTGGACGGACTGACCGCCAATTCTGCTGTTGCCGTTTTTGTCCCACTGCTCTTTAAGCGCAAGCCAAGCAAACTCCGTTTTGCCAACGCTAAGCGCGTGACGCCCGGCGCAATTTCCCTTGCCCAAAATCCGCCCGCCGTTCAATCCTTCGAGGAAGCTAGGAACCGCGCCGTTTTTGGCGGGAACAAGGGTAATTTCTTGATTAAACTTGTCCCAAAAACTTTGGGCTCCAGCAGGAGAACGCGCGGGGCTATACCCGAAATGCAGAACATCCGCCGCTACGTCTGGATCGGCGCCATATCCGCCGGGAAGATTGATAAGAACCCTCACAACAAACCCCATCTCTGAAAAACGACCTAAACTCTAATAAGAAGAGTACACGATGAAAGCAATAAGTTCAAATAAAATGGTAATAAATTGCTTAAAAACGGCAAGTTTGGTTAACGCGGCGGGAGAAAAGCGATAACCCATCCTTATAAAATGAATTTAGATAAATCGATATTCTGGGCAAAATCGTTTAAGTGTTCCCGAACGTAAGCGCCGTCGATGTTCATCTTCGCCCCGGGGCTGTCGCTGGCTTCGAAACTAATATCTTCAAGCAGCCTTTCTAAAAGAGTGTGCAAGCGCCTTGCACCGATGTTTTCGACACTATTGTTGACCTCGGCTGCGAGGCGCGCCAGTTCGTCGATCGCTTCTTCGGTAAAATCGAGCGCGACCTTTTCGGTTTCCATCAGCGCCTTGTATTGCTTGATAAGGCTGTATTCGGGCTCAGTCAGGATGCGCCGGAAATCTTCGCGCGTCAGGGGCCTGAGCTCGACGCGGATGGGCAGGCGGCCTTGCAGTTCCGGCAGCAAATCGGAAGGTTTAGCGAGATGAAACGCGCCGGACGCGATGAAAAGAATATGATCCGTGCGTACCGTTCCGTATTTTGTCGAAACCGTCGTGCCTTCGATAAGCGGCAGCAAATCGCGCTGCACGCCCTCGCGGCTGACGTCGCTGCCGCCGCGGAAATTTTCGGAACGCGCCGCGATTTTGTCGATCTCATCCAAAAAAACGATGCCGTTTTGCTCAACCTCATCTACTGCGATTTCGACCACCTTATCCATATCCAAAAGTTTGTCGGCCTCTTCGTCGTGTAAAACCTTAAGCGCTTCGGATACCGGCAGTTTCCGCGTTTTCGTTCGAGGCCCGCCCATTTTGCCGAACATATCGCCGAGGTTAATCATGCCCATCTGCGCGCCGGGCAGTCCCGGAACGTCGAACATGGGCAGTCCAGCGGCTCCCGTGTCCTGAACCTGAATTTCGATTTCGCGATCGTTCAGTTCGCCGCCCTCAAGCATATGGCGGAATTTCGTCCTGGTTTCGGGCGTCGCGCTTTCTCCCACAAGAGCGTCGATCGCGCGCTCCTGCGCCGCCTTTTCGGCGCGCGGATCGACGGTTTTTCCCATGCGCGTGCGCACCATTTTGATCGCGACCTCGACGAGGTCGCGGACGATTTGCTCGACATCGCGGCCGACGTAGCCGACCTCGGTGAATTTGGTCGCCTCGACCTTGAAGAAGGGCGCTTGCGCCAGTCTGGCCAGACGGCGGGCGATCTCCGTTTTGCCGACGCCGGTCGGGCCGATCATCAAAATGTTTTTCGGCACGACTTCTTCGCGCAGGCCCTCGGGCAATTGCTGGCGGCGCCAGCGGTTGCGCAAAGCAATCGCGACGGCGCGCTTGGCGTCGTGCTGGCCGACGATATAGCGATCGAGTTCGGCCGTGATTTCTTTAGGAGACAGATGTTTCATTAAATTTCTATGCTTTCTAACGTTACGTTGGTGTTGGTGTAAACGCAAATACCCGCCGCTATGCCAAGCGCCTTTCGCGCGATAGCCTCGGCATCGAGCGCGTCGATGTCGTAGAGAGCGCGCGCCGCAGCCAAAGCATAGGGGCCCCCGGACCCAATGCCGATCAAGCCATCTTCGGGCTCCAAAACGTCGCCGTTGCCGGAGAGAATAAGGCTTGTCGAGGCGTCCGCTACGGCCATCATGGCCTCCAAGTGCCGCAAATAACGGTCGGTGCGCCAATCCTTGGCCAGTTCGACGCAGGCGCGCATCAACTGGCCCGGATGTTTTTCGAGCTTGGCTTCGAGGCGCTCGAAAAGCGCGAAAGCGTCGGCGGTCGCGCCCGCAAACCCGCCGATAACGTCGTTTGCCCCGCCGGATTTCAATCGGCGAACTTTTCGCGCGTTGCCTTTGACGATTGTTGCGCCCATTGAAACTTGGCCATCACCCGCGATGACGACTTTGGTTCCCTTGCGCACGGCGAGAATAGTTGTGCCGTGCCAAGGAGGAGGGGGTTGATCGGTCATGGGCGACGCCTTGGGTGAGGGGTGAGAACAAAGAAATAGATAAGACGCTTTTTTCAAGAAACAAGAGCATCTTTCTCTCGCCGATCTTTTATGGTAGCACCCCTTGTCCCTGAACGCTGGCCCTCGAAAGCGGAATGCTGACTCTTTATCCTTCCCTCCACATTAAAGGCGGCGCGGGCGCTTACCTGCCGCACAGCAGCAATGATTTTCAGGAAGCGGAAATCATACATCCGCACCCCGTCGAGCGCGCGGCAGCCTTTGAAGCCGTCGGATTCCCCTGGCTGCATCTGGTCGATTTAGACGCGGCTTTTTCCGAATCTTCTGTCAACAGGGGGTGCATTAAGGAAATCATAAGAACGGTAAAAATCCCCGTGCAGATTTCAGGCGGCATTCATTCAATGCGCGCCGTCGACTATTGGGCGGAAAAGGGCGCGGCGTGCATCGTTCTGGCGTCAGCCGCCCTGAAAAATCCGGGGCTTGTGCGCGAAGCCGCCGCGAAATTTCCGGGCAAAATCGCCGTGAAAATAGATTCTATCGGGGGGTTCGTCACGCAAACGGGCTGGACGAACACGACCTCTCTTAAGGCGCTTGACCTTGCCCTGCAGGTGGAAAGCGCAGGCGTTGCGAAAGTGATTTATGCCGACATCAATTTGGACGGGGCGCTCAGCGAAGTCGATTTGGAAACGACGATCGATCTTGCTTTCGCTCTGACGATCCCCGTTATCGCGGCGGGGGGCGTGCACTCGTTGCGGGATTTGGCCGAAGTGAAGTCCCAATGCAAAGCCGGCATTGCGGGGCTGCTTCTGGGCCGCGCGCTTTACAACGGCACGCTGGAGGCCGCAGAAGCGCTGAAATTGGCGAATTCGTAGTTAAAACAAGCCCCCCTTAAGGCAAGTTCCCGTTGATTGACGCAAGAAAAAGAGGTAACATTAAAAGAGTGATAAAAGGGGGACAGGTATGCAACAAGCCGTCGACAAAGCTCCGCAACTTGTTACGGAACCCGAGATTATGGATACGGACAGGTATCTCAGCGGCACGAACGCGCCCGACCTTGAAGAAGACGCTGTTTTGTGCATTGAAAGCGGCGCCCGCTCGATGATTTTAAACTGTTCCTTGCTCAGCTATATGACGAGTTCGGGCCTGCGCGCCTTTTTGACGATCGCGAGCAAAATGTACGCTGCCGGCGGTTCCGTTTTGATCAAGGGATTAAAAGGCCAGCCCCGCGCCCTGTTTTTTGCTTGCGGCATGGATGTCGTGGTTCCCCTCGTGAAGGAAGAAACGCGCTTCCCCGCGCTCCGCGTCGTTTAACGCGCGCTAAATTAGACGATCTGGCTTGCTTAATTGTGTTCGCGCGTTAAAACAAACATTTCCAGAAAAGCGTCTGTTTTTGCCAAGGAGCCTCATGCCTTCCGTTGCCGTTTCCGTTGCCAAACTTCCCCACGCCGAAAATATGACGCTCCCCGCGTATGCGACCGAACACGCCGCAGGAATGGATTTATGCGCTGCCGTTTCGACGGATGTCGTGTTGGTCCCGGGCGAAAGGAAATTAATTCCAACGGGGATTTCGATAGCGTTGCCCGAAGGATATGAAGCGCAAGTGCGCCCGCGCTCCGGCCTCGCGCTTAAAAACGGCGTGACGGTTTTGAATAGTCCCGGGACGATCGACGCCGATTACAGAGGCGAGATTCAGGTTATTCTTGCTAATTTAGGAGAGGAGACATTCACCGTGGCGCGCGGGATGCGCATTGCACAGATGGTTGTGGCCCCCTATAGCCGCGTCGCGTGGGAAGAAGTCGAAAAATTACCGGAAACGGCGCGAGGCGCGGGCGGGTTTGGATCTACGGGGACGGGCGCGTAGTCACAAATCTGCAATTTGGGCGTTTTTGAAGGGATAGATAGAATTTTTCGAACTATTGTTAGGATCGTACAAAACGGTAAAAAAATCCTCACGTCCGATAAATAGATCGGCTGGCATTTCTAAACTGGCTCCCCGTATGATAGCGCCAGAATCATCACGGAATTTATAGATCAGATTAACATAGTGAACTCGGCGACAAGACCACGCTTTTTTCTCAACATCAAAAGCTTGTGCGCGCCGTCCTCGGACGAGCAGAGCCTTTTCTTTAAAATATCGGAGGGCGCTTCGTAGGGGGATCAGAAGGACGGCAAACATCAAGAGTGCGATCATATAGGGAACGAACCGCGCGGAATCAGGCTGTTTCCCTTGCGGAGGATCAAATAAAAGCTCCGCTCTTGTCGGATCGCCGGAGGCATAAAAGACGAGAATTTTTTGTCCGACTTTTAGTTTTGAATAATCGGAACCGGAAACAGCGGCCTCATGGTACAGGGGCTTACCCCCATCGGCGTTCGCGGAAGACCCGACAGGGGAATAGGTATAATCAACAGAATAAAATGTATAGGGAGGGCTTCCGTTCGTCGCCCGCGTCTGTAACCCGACAATGATTCCCTCCGTCTGTTTTCCCAGAATTCGGAATATCTGTTGCTCATAAGTGCTTACGAAAAAACCCACGCCGAACAAAAGCTCTCCCGCAATATACAGAGAAAAGATTAGCAAGAACCCTGTTTTCGGCTTGGTTTGACGAGGCGGCGGAGCTCGAAGCTCTTCAGGGAAAGCCCTTTCGGTTGCGACGACGGCTCTTTCTGTGGCGGACCCGCGGGCATTGTGTCGCCCCTTAAACCAAAGCCGGATCCCAAAAAGACACGAAACAAAAGCAACAAGGATGATTTGGACCGCGCGCACCAATAATGCCTCATTTTCCTCGGCTCAACAGCCCGCGCACGGTGTCTTGGATATCGGCGGGGATGAGAATAAATTTGCCGTTGGCCGAAGCGGCCATTTTTTCCAGCATTGCGATGTATTTTTCGCCGAGCAGATAGGCCATCGGCGCTTCTTTATCGCCAATCGTTTCGGTCACGCGCTTAATCGCTTCGGAGGACGCCGTCGCCAGCATCACGCGGGCTTCGGCGTCGCGGCGCGCGGATTCGAGCCGTCCCTCGGCTTGCAAAATCACCGATTGCTTGTCGCCTTCCGCCTGAATGACCGTGGCCTTGCGTTGGCGCTCCGATGCCGCCTGCAGCTCCATCGCTTTTTGCATCGAAGCCGAAGGCTTGATGTCCTGAATTTCGACGGACTTAACGGTTAAACCCCAATCCATGACCTCTTCGGCGATGCTTTCGCGCAAACGCGCCTTGATTTTATCGCGCGAGGACAAAGCGACATCAAGTTCCATCTCGCCGACGATCGAGCGCAGCGCGGTCATGATCAGATTGCGGATGCCGTCGGCGAAATTCACGATGCCGTAAACGGCTTTGACCGGATTCGTGACTTTGACAAAAGCAATCGCGTTGACAATCAGAAGCGCGTTATCTTTCGTGATGACTTCCTGCTGCGGCACGTCGAGCATGATGTCTTTGGTGACGACGCGGCTTGCCACGCGGTCGAGGTACGGGATCATGAAGTTCAGCCCCGGCATGAACGTGCCAAAGTATTTGCCCAGACGCTCCACGACCCATTCCTCGCCTTGCGGCACGATGCGCACGCCGCGCATAACCGTAATGATCGCGAAAAAGACGAGAAGGATGGTGAAAAACTGTCCGCCGGTCATGAGCGTTTCTCCTGTAGGCTGTTTGTAATTTTCAAAAGGCTGCCTTCGACGCTGACAACCTTAACGCGGCTGCCCGCCGCTATTTTCTCGTCCGCCACGCACTCCCAGACGTCTGCGCCGAGCAGGGGCGTTTGAAAACGGACTTTGGCTTTTCCGAAGGGTTCGATATCGTTAATCAAAAGACCGACTTCGCCCAAAGCTTCCGCCGAAGAGCGGCCCGATGTCGTTTTAAGATAATGCGGCTTGAAAACCCTGAACCACAGAAGAACAAGAGCCACCGAAGCCGCAAGCCAGACCAATAATTGCGCAACAAAACTGGCCGAAGGAAACAAAACCAGAAGAAGGGCGACGACAAGGCCGCCTAATCCGAACCAGACCAAAACGAAAGCCGGAACCAGAAGCTCCGACGCAACCAAAACAAGGCCTAAAATCGCCCAGTGATACCATCCTAAAATCATAGAGAAACAATAAGCGGGCGCGGCATTTTTTGCAAGCTGCGGAAGGGGGTTAAATACGCCTAAAGCCCGCTAAAGCAGAATCTTCTGGTAAAATCCTCCGGTTTTGTGCATAAGAGCGCCCATCTTGCGGCGCAACTGGACGACATCCTGGTGGCTGCATAATTTAAACTTTAAACAAGGAGAACACGATGTCGATTGCAGCCGAACACAAGAAAGAAGTCATTACCAAGCACGCTCGCGGAAAAAACGATACAGGCTCGCCCGAAGTTCAAATCGCGATTTTAACCGACCGCATCAACCATCTGACCGAACATTTCGAAAAGCACGTGAAAGACCATCATTCGCGCCGCGGCCTTTTGAAGCTCGTCAGCAACCGCCGCCGCCAGCTGGATTATCTCAAGAAAACCAAGCCCGCCGTTTATGAAAAACTGATCGGCGATCTGGGCTTGCGCAAATAATAGGCCCTCGCCTTGATCGTTCTCGATAACCCAGACAAATCCTTTTGCGACCCCTTGCGCGAGGCCGTGCTTTCCGTTCGTCCCGCAGATTGGCCTGCGGGAGACAGAAGCGGCAGGACCTTCGGCATTTTCGTTTGCACGGCCGACCAAGTTGTTAAGGCCGGATCATTGGTGTATGCGCATCCCGGATGGGCGTATATCGAATTGCTTTGGGTTAGCGAAAAAATGCGCGGGCAGGGGTTTGGCCGTCTTTTAATGAAACAGACCGAAATTGAGGCGCGAAACAAAGGCAGCCACTCCGTATATCTTTGGACGCAGGATTTTGAAGCGCCCGGTTTTTTCGAGAAGCTCGGCTATCAAAAATTCGTTACGTTCGAGAATTTCATCCCCGGACACCAACGCATAGGATTCATGAAGCGGTTAGCAGCATGAAAGGCCGTTTTGCATAGGGCAAAACGGGATTCACCGGAAGCGCGCGAGCCTTCCAAAAGAAGAAAGAGGACATCAAGATGTTCAACGTTTATCGTAAAGAAATGGAATGGGGCGGCAGAACGCTGACCCTCGAAACCGGTCGCGTGGCGCGTCAGGCCGACGGCGCCGTTTTGGCCACCTATGGCGGCACGACGGTTTTATGCACGGTTGTCGGAGGGCAAAAGCCAAAAGAGGGGCAGGATTTCTTCCCCCTCACGGTCAATTATCAGGAAAAAGCGTTCGCGGCGGGTAAAATTCCCGGCGGATTTTTTAAACGCGAAGGACGCCCGTCCGAAAAGGAAACGCTAGTCAGCCGCTTGATCGACCGTCCGATACGCCCCCTGTTTCCTGAAGGCTATCTGTGCGATACGCAGGTCATCGCGACCGTCCTTAGCCACGATCTGGAAAACGATCCCGATGTCGTCGCGATGATCGGCTGCTCTGCCGCCCTGACGATTTCCGGCATTCCTTTCCTCGGGCCCATCGGCGCGGCGCGCGTCGGGTACAAGGAAGGCAAATTCCTGCTGAACCCGACGCCCGCCGATCAAATCGGCTCGCAGCTCGATCTCGTCGTTGCGGGAACCAAATTAGGCGTTCTTATGGTCGAGTCCGAAGCGCAGCAATTGCCGGAAACGGTCATGTTGGATGCCGTGACCTTCGGCCACGCCAATTTCCAACCCGTGATCGATCTGATCATCTCGCTGGCGGAAATGGCGGCCAAAGAACCCCGCGAACTGCCCCCGCCTGCATACGATAAAAAAGCGCTGCAAACGCTTCTTCAGGGCCTGATCGGCGCGGATATCGCTGCTGGCTATAGCGAAACCGCCAAACAGGCGCGTTACGCGAAGCTGGGCGCGGCCGAGGAAAAAGCGCTATTGCAAATTCCGCCCGAGCAGTATTCGGCAAAACATGTTTCCGAATGCATCGAGCAGATGAAATACGACTATGTGCGCGCGATGATTCTCAATACCGGCAAGCGCATCGACGGACGTGACACCCAAACGGTGCGTCCCATCGTTTGCGAAGTCGGCATTCTTCCGCGCGCTCACGGCTCTGCCCTGTTCACGCGAGGCGAGACGCAGGCGCTCGTCGTAACTACGCTCGGCACGGGGCAGGACGAACAGATCATCGACGCCCTGGCGGGCGAATACCGCGAACCTTTCATGCTGCACTACAACTTCCCTCCGTACTCGGTCGGCGAAACAGGGCGCATGGGAAGCCCCGGACGCCGCGAAATCGGCCACGGCAAGCTGGCGTGGCGCGCGGTTCACCCGTTGCTTCCGCCGAAAGACAAGTTCCCGTACACCATTCGCGTGGTGTCTGAAATCACAGAATCCAACGGCTCCAGTTCGATGGCGACCGTATGCGGCTCTTCATTGTCCCTGATGGACGCCGGGGTTCCGATGCCTGCGCCGATCGCAGGCATTGCGATGGGGCTTATCAAGGAAGCATGGGGAGTCGCCGTTTTAACCGACATTCTTGGCGACGAGGATCATCTCGGCGACATGGATTTCAAGGTCGCGGGAACGGAAAAAGGCGTCACGGCGCTTCAAATGGATATCAAAATCACCTCGATTACGCCCGAGATCATGCGCACGGCGCTCGATCAAGCCAAGGCGGGGCGGTTGCATATCCTAGGCGAGATGGCCAAGGCGCTTAACACGGCGCGCGACGGCGTCAATCAAAACGCGCCGCGCATCACCACCTTTACGGTTCCCAAGGATAAAATCCGCGAAGTCATCGGTACGGGCGGCAAGGTCATTCGCGAAATTTGCGAAATCACCGGAGCCAAAGTCGATATCGAGGACGACGGCACGATCAAAGTCGCCGCCGTCGACCAGAAAGCCGCAGATGCCGCGATCGCGTGGATCAAGGGCATTGTCGCGGAACCCGAAATCGGCGCGATTTATGTCGGCAAGGTCGTCAAAATCGTCGATTTCGGCGCTTTCGTGAACTTCCTCGGCGCGAAAGACGGACTGGTCCACATCTCGGAGATCAAGCCGCAACGCATCGATCGCGTTTCCGATTTTCTTAAAGTCGGCGACGAAGTCCGCGTTAAGGTTTTGGGCGTAGACGATCGCGGCAAGGTCAAGTTATCGATGAAGGCGGTCGATCAGGCTACGGGCGAAGATTTGCAGAAAAAACCGGCATAGGTTTATTGCAAACAATGCCGCGAGGGGGCCTGTGCCATGAAAATCCTCGTCACCGTCAAACGTGTTATCGACGCCAACGTGACAATCCGCATTAAGGCGGATCACAGCGGCGTCGAAACCGCGAACGCCAAAAGGACGATGAACCCTTTTGACGAAACGGCGGTCGAGGAAGCCGTCAGGTTGAAAGAAAAAGGCGTGGCTACCGAAACCGTCGCCATAACCCTTGGCCCCGCTGCGGCGCAGGAAACGCTGCGCGCCGCGCTGGCGATGGGCATCGACCGCGCTATCCATGTTCCCGTCGATACCGACGTTCAATCTCTGGGCGTTGCGCGGGCGCTTAAAAGCATCGTCGAAAAGGAAAAGCCCGATCTTGTCCTTATGGGCAAACAGGCAATCGATCAGGAGGGCGCCCAAACCGGAGCTTTGCTGGCGGCGCTTTTGGGGTGGGCGCAGGGAACGGTCGCTTCCGGCATCGAAATCGAAAAAGATATAGGCGGCGGCGGAAAAGCCAAAATCACGCGCGAGATCGACGGAGGCCGCGAAACGATCTCGATCAAGCTTCCGGCGGTAGTTACCGCCGACTTGCGCCTGAATACGCCCCGATTTGCCTCTTTGCCCAATATTATGAAGGCCAGGAAAAAGCCGATAGAAACGATTGCGGCAAAGGATTTAGGCGTCGATTTGACGCCGACGATCCAAATACTGAAAATCGCCCCGCCGGTTGCGCGCAAAGGCGGCATAAAAGTTCCCGATGTCGCGACGCTTGTGGATAAACTCAGGAATGAAGCGAAAGTAATCCGATGAGAGCAAAACCGATTACCAGAGGCGCGTGGGATTTTGGCGGCGTTCTGATCGATTGGAATGCGGAGTATCTTTATCGCAAGATGATTCCCGACGAAAAGGAGCGGCATTTCTTTCTGACGCAGGTGTGCACGCTCGACTGGCATTATCTTCACGATGCAGGCGTTTCTTTCGAGGAAAACGCGCAAAAACTTCTTCCGAGATATGCAAACGATCCCCGAATGCAATCTCTCATCAGGGCATGGGGCGAACGTTACGACGAGATGAACAGGGGCCCCATACAGGGGGCAGTCGATATCTTGACCGAATTGTGCGGCGCAGGCATAAAAAATTATGGGATAACCAACTGGCCCAAAGGGTCTTGGCCTCCGCCCAAAGGACGGTTCCCGTTTCTTTCCTTGTTTGAAGATATCGTTGTGTCCAGTAGTGAGGGCGTGACAAAACCGAACCCGAAGATCTTCGAAATTTTAATCGAACGCACGGGAGCGGATCCTCTGCACACATTCTTTGTCGATGACAAGCAGAAAAACGTGGACGCCGCTGCCGAATTTGGATTCACGGCGCTTCTTTTCACGACGCCCGAAGCCCTGAGAAGCGAACTTATTGAACTTGGCCTTCCCCTTTCGAAAAGGACGCAAAGATGCCAACCCTCGTCATTGCCGACCACGATCATAAAAACCTAAAATCCGCGACTTTAAGCGCGATCGCGGCGGCGACAAAGCTAAGGCAGCCCGTTACCGTGCTGGTGGCGGGGTTTTGTTGCTCGGGGGCGGCGACTGAAGCCAGTAAAGTAGCGGGCGTCAGCGAAGTTTTGCGGGCCGACGACGCAGTGTATGCTAACTTTTTGGCGGAAAACGTCGCGGCGCTGATCGCAAAAATAGCGGCTGCCTATTCGCATATTCTTGCGCCCGCGACGGGCTTCGGGAAAAACGTTCTTCCTCGCGCGGCGGGGCTATGCGGCGTGGCGCAGATATCCGACATCATCGGCATCGAAAGCGCGGATACTTTCCTTCGCCCGATTTATGCAGGCGCTGCTGTGGCAACCGTGAAGTCCTTGGATAAGATCAAATTCATCACCGTGCGCACAACGGCGTTTGACCAAGCGGCCATCGGGGGTCTGTCGCCAATTAAAATTATCGAAGGGGCCGGAGACGCCGGTCTTTCGCACTATATAAGCGCCGAGATGACACAAGGCGCGCGCCCCGAACTGACGGCGGCAAAAATCGTCGTTTCCGGCGGCAGGGGCGTCGGGTCTGCCGAGAATTTCAAAAATGTGATCGAACCGCTGGCCGACAAACTGGGCGCTGCCGTCGGCGCAACGCGCTCGGCGGTCGATGGGGGGTTTATCTCGAACGACTGTCAGGTCGGGCAAACGGGGAAGATTGTGGCGCCAGACCTTTATATCGCGATTGGCCTTTCGGGCGTTATTCAGCATCTCGCGGGAATGAAGGACAGCAAAACAATCGTCGCGATCAACAAAGACCCCGATGCGCCGATTTTCGCCGTTGCGGATTACGGGATTGTCGGCGATCTATTCACAATCGTGCCGGAATTGACGAAATCCCTTTAATCCAAGCGCGGCATCGTGCGGCTGATGCGGCGCTCGTGGCGGATCAGGGTTACGCCCGAGGCGATGATGATCGCCGATCCGCAGAGCAAATAAGCGTTTGGCACGTCGTTCCAAACCAAATAGCCGAACAATGCGCCCCAGATCATTTGCGAATACTGGAAGGGCGCGACAGCTGCCGCCGGGGCATGCCTATACGCTTGGGCGAGCAGGTTCCATCCAATGCCGCCAAGAGCCCCCGAAACGCAAAGAACGAAAAAAATCCAAGGCGTTATGGCCGTAAATCCCGTTACCAAACAAAAAACAAAACCACCGAGGGTCAAAAAAACGCGCGGATAAAACGCCACGCATTCGCTTCTTTCCTTATCCGCCACGACCCGAAGCAAGAACATCTGAATCGACGATCCCGCCATATTGCCGAAAAGAAAAAGGTATGGAAGACCCGAATCTATGTGCTGAAAAAGATTCGAAGGATTGACCGCAACGACGACGCCCGCGAATCCCGCGGCAATCACAAACGCGCGGTTCCAGCCTAGGGATTCCTTTAAAAAAACGGCAGCCAGGCAGGCTACAGCCATCGGCGTTAAAAAAGAAACGATATACATGTTGGCCAAAGGCAAGCGGGGAAGCGCCAACATCCAGAAAATAAAGCCCACCAACTGGCATAGGCCCAGCACGACGAGACCCTTCTTATTATGTGGGCGCAAATCGCCAAGCCTTCCACGAAAAACCGACAGGAGGAAAATAGTCGCCATGCTGCCAAGGCCGAAGATCATCAGGATCTCCCCCTGCGAGACACCCGCGTCTTGCGCAATCTTCATAAGCGCATCACTAAGGGGCCAGCCGGCAAATACGACCGAGGCTAAAAAAGCGGCGCGAGGATAATTCCGAGAAGAGGTCAAAAAAACTCCGTTTTAGGCGGGGAACGCATGTTTTTCACAAAGTTAATCAAAAGAGGGGTAAATTTTACCGCTATTCTTTTGCTTTAGGCAAGCGGCAACAAACAATATCTTATTTGATTGCCAGAACCCTGTGGCTCGGAGCAAGATATTTCCAGCGCGGCTCAGGCGCCGTTAGGGAAACGAAGCGAGCAAAAGGCATGAAGCTTTCCGTTCTAAAACTCTCGATCAGCAATAAAAAAAGCGAGTTTGCATACCGCGCCGATTCCATCAGCGATAAAGGCGTTATCAGCCAGATTTTTAAGAACCAGAACTACAATATTGTCGGATGGACACAGGGAAAGAAACTCTGGGAATATCATGTCGAACAAAGCAAAAAACGGCCATCGTTGATTGTAGACGCGGGGGCGAACATCGGCGCGTCCGTCGTCTATTTTTTAAACATGTTCGACAATTCTTTCGTTTTTTCCATAGAGCCAGAGAAGGAAAACGGACGGCTTTTGGAAACAAATACGGCAAGCTATCCCAACAAAATTAACTTTCACGGAGCCATTTCCGATTGCGACGGCGATCTTGCCCTTGTGGACCCAGGGCTGTCGGATTGGGGTTTTAGGACGGCGAGCGTAGAAGAAATTCCGCCTGAAAAGAGAATAATTGTTCCTGGTATTTCGCCGCAGACGATCCTTTCTCACCCCAAAGTTGCCCATACGACGCCGCTTATATTCAAAGTCGATATCGAAGGCGGGGAAAGCCGTTTGTTCGACGGAGATACGTCGTGGATGAATAAATTTCCGCTCATCATCATCGAACTGCACGACTGGCTGCTTCCGTTTTCGGGGTCGTCGAGGAGCTTCCTGCGCGCCGTCGCCCGTTATGACTTCGATTTTGTGTATAGGGGAGAAAACATCTTCCTTTTTAACCGCAGCATTCTGGCGCCAGAGACGGGCGCCCAACGCAAGCCAAAAAAAGAACGCGGACGGAAGGGCTCCTCATAAACCCTATACTTAAAGCGCCGGGCAACGTATAGTTTTGCGGGCCCCTTGCGCGCGGAAAACAAATCTTCATGAACGAATATCAATTTACAAACGATTGGTTCGACACCATCGCAAAAAAAGTGTGGGACAAGGTCGTTCCGCTTATCAAGCCGACAAAAATCCTCGAAGTAGGGTCATATGAAGGCGCGAGCGCCTGTTACCTCATAGAGAAGTGCGGCGCGGAAACCGATCTCGAGATCCATTGTGTCGACACGTGGAGCGGAGGCCTCGTGCGCCTTGTCAGCGAAGAGGACGAAAGGGCGATCGAAGCGCGGTTTAAACACAACATAAAACTTGCCACGGAAGCGTCGCCGAACAAAATCAACGTCGTCGTGCATCGGGGGCTTTCGGATAATTGCCTTTCACGGCTTTTAAGCGAGAACAAAAAGGACTATTTCGACTTTATCTATATCGACGGATCGCACGAAGCGTCCGAAGTCTTGTGCGACGCCGTGCTAGGGTTCAAGTTGCTGAGGATAGGCGGAATTATGGCGTTTGACGATTATCTTTGGACGAAAGAATTTCCCTACGGCAAAGATATTTTACGCTGTCCCAAGCCTGCCATCGACGCCTTCATCAATCTGAACATCCGTAAACTGCAAATCCTATCGGCGCCTCTTTATCAAATTTATATTCAAAAAACGGCTGATTAAGCGGGCCTGTTTTTGAATTTTTGAATAAGGCCTTTTAATAAATCAACGCTGGGTTCCCTGTATAAATCGTCAACGATTTCCCCGAGGCGCTCGACCGGCAAATCCCACCATTTTAATTCCAGCAGCAAGTCACGGATTTCTTCGTTAAATCTGTATTTCATGTGCTTGGCGGGATTTCCCCCGACGACTTCATAGGGCGATACATTTTTCACCACATGCGCATTTGCCGCGATAATAGCGCCGTCGCCGACGGTGACGCCGGACATAATCGTTGCCCCGCTTCCGATCCAGACGTCGTTTCCAATGACCACGTCCCCCTTGGTTGTCGCGCGCCGGGCCGCGCCCCCGAATTTTTCCGGAAAGAGAGGCTCGAAAGGAAACGCCGTGCTTCCGCCAACGCGATGATTTCCGCCAAGAAAAACGCATGTCCGGTCGCCTATGGAACAAAATTTGCCGATGGTGAGCGTTGCGCCTTCGTCCCATTGCCGGATAAGAAGATATTCAAATCCGAACGTGAAGCTTCCAATGATGACCCGGCTTTTGCCCACCATCCCTTCTTTTTTAGATTCTTCCTTGTTGTTTAAGGCGGGCGACATAGCGTCTCTTTGGTTATTCTTTATGTCCGTGGCAATGCTTGAATTTTTTGCCTGAACCGCAAGGGCAGGGCGCGTTGCGCGGCGTCTGCTCCCACGTATCGGGATTGGATTGATCGAACACGGCATGATGTGCGGGCAGCGCCGTTATATGCCGCGGCGCCGAAGAAGGCCGCGCGATCATGCCTTCCGGCAACGGCGCTCCGCCGAAAGGCATCGCAGCGCCCGCTTCGTCCCCGCTTATTTCCGTCATCGCGGCGGCCCGCTGGCGCTCCAGAATTTCTTCCATCGAAGGCAAGCGCATGCCGGCGCGCATAAGGGCGCGCGTCACCTCTTCCCTGATGTCGACGAGCATAAGCTGATAGAGACCGAACGCCTCGCGGCTATATTCGTTTAAGGGGTCGCGTTGCCCGTACCCGCGCAGATGAATGCCCTGACGCAACTGATCGAGCGCGAGCAAATGATCTTTCCACGCCTGATCGAGCGTGCCGAGCAACGCCGCTTTTTCCGCGTGCCGCATCGCGCTTTCTTCGATAATCGCGGTTTTTTCCCTTAGTTTTTCATCAGCGGCTTTTTTGATGCGTTCCTCGATTTCGACCTCGGCGATATTGTTTTCCGCAGCCCATGCCGCGATCGGCAAATCGAGAGATAAAACGTCCTTGACCCTTTCCTGCAATCCGGCGACGTCCCATTGCTCGACGTAGGAATGCGGCGGGATCGCTTTCATCACGAAATCGTGGACGACTTCTTCGCGCAAATCGCCGATGACGTCCGAAATATCCGCTGCCGCCATGATATCGCGGCGCTGCTCATAAATGACCTTGCGCTGATTGTTCATAATATTGTCGAACTTCAGCAGATTTTTGCGGATGTCGAAATTGCGCGCCTCGACCTTTTGCTGCGCCTTCGCCAAAGCCGTGGTGATCCAGGGATGGGCGATCTTTTCGCCATCGCGCAGCCCCAATTTGGCCAAAATCGCCTGCGTCTGGTTATGCGCGCCGAAAATACGCATCAGATCGTCCTCGAGCGACAGGAAAAACATCGATGCGCCCGGATCGCCCTGACGCCCTGAACGCCCCCGCAATTGGTTGTCGATGCGGCGGGATTCGTGGCGTTCGGTTCCGATGACGAACAGGCCGCCTGCTTCGCGCACTTTTTCGCGCGCCGCGTCGATTTCCTTGCGCAAGGCCCCTACCGTGGCTTCATCCGGCGCGCCCGAGGCCGAAAGCTCGGCGAGGCGCGCATCGAAGTTGCCGCCCAATTGAATGTCCGTACCGCGCCCCGCCATGTTGGTGGCGATCGTCACGGCGCCCGGGCGGCCCGCCTGCGCGATAATTGCGGCTTCTTGGTCATGAAAACGCGCGTTGAGAACGTTATGCAGAACGCCGCGTTTCTTGAGCGCTTCCGACAAAATTTCCGATTTCTCGATCGACACCGTGCCGACGAGCGTCGGCTGCCCGCGCTTGCGACACTCTTCGATGAGCTTGATGATCGCTTCGTTCTTTTCCGCCATCGTGCCGTAGACTTCGTCGTTCATGTCGTCGCGGATCGCGGGCACGTTGGTCGGAATTTCGATGACGTCGAGATTATAAATTTCGGCGAATTCCGCCGCTTCGGTAAGCGCCGTGCCGGTCATGCCCGATAGCTTGGGATACAGGCGAAAATAATTCTGGAACGTGATGGAAGCCAGCGTCTGGTTTTCGCGCTGAATCGAGACGAACTCTTTGGCCTCCAAAGCTTGGTGCAGGCCGTCTGAAAAACGGCGGCCTTCCATCATGCGCCCCGTAAATTCGTCGATAATAACGACTTTGTCGTTTTTGACGATGTAATCGACATCGCGTGCGAACATCTTATGCGCGCGCAAAGCCTGATTGACGTGATGCACGATCATGACGTTGGCGGGATCGTAAAGTCCGCCGCCGGAATTTGGAGCAAGCAATCCAGCCTCGCCCAGAAGCTGCTCGATCTTTTCGTTGCCCGCCTCGGTCAGCGCGACGGTCTTGCTTTTCTCGTCTTTTTCGTAATCGGAAGGATCAAGCTTCGGGATGATTTCGTTGACTTTCGTGTAAAGCTCGGAAGAGTCTTCCGCCGGACCTGAAATAATCAGCGGCGTGCGCGCCTCGTCGATCAAAATGCTGTCCACTTCGTCGACGATCGCGAAATTAAAGGGGCGCTGAACGAGGTCTTCTTGCGCGAATTTCATGTTATCGCGCAAATAGTCGAACCCGAATTCATTATTGGTTCCGTACGTTATATCGGCGGCGTAGGCAGCGCGGCGTTCGTCGTCGTCGAGGCCGTGCACGATGCATCCGACCGAAAGCCCCAGAAAGTTATGAATACGCCCCATCCATTGGCTGTCGCGCTGCGCCAGATAATCGTTGACGGTGACGATGTGCACGCCTTTGCCCGTCAACCCGTTCAGATAGCTCGGTAAAACGGCGACCAGCGTTTTGCCTTCTCCCGTGCGCATTTCGGCGATTTTGCCCTGATGTAAAACGATGCCGCCGCGCAATTGCACGTCAAAGGGACGCTGCCCTAAAACGCGCCAAGCGGCTTCGCGCACGACCGCGAAAGCTTCGGGCAGCAAAACGTCGAGTTTTTCGCCGTTTGCCAAACGCGCGCGAAATTCCGGCGTTTTGGCGCGCAAAGCCTCGTCGGACAGGGCTTTGATTTGCGGCTCAAGCGCATTGATGCGGGCGACCAAGGGCGTCTGCGCTTGTAAAACGCGATCGTTATGGGAGCCGAATAACTTACGTACAACGGAAGAGATCATTATAGAAAATCAGGGGGCAAGGGGTGCGAAAAAAGCGTACATTCTTTGTGCCTCTTAAATGGCGGTTTTGAGGCAAAAATGCAAGAGAATGCGGCGTTTTCTTTGTGCCAAGCGCAAAACCCCCTCAGGACAAGGAAGCAGGAAGGTTAACCCGCCCTGTTTTCCCGAGAGAAGGTTATTGAATCGTTCCTTTGGTTCCGCGCACGACCCACTGGTCTCCTTGCGCGGCAATTGCGGTGATCTTGCCGATCCCGGAAATGCTGTCGCCGACGTGAATCTCCTTCAAATTATGCGACGTCAACCCTTGGGAAACCCACGCATGGCCTGGCGAGGCGGCGCGCAAAACCCATTTGCCCGCGGACGCGGTTTTTTGCGTCGCCGGGGCGCCCTTTTTATGTGCGACAACATGCGGCGCCTTATGTTTTGCCGCCGTAGAATGCTTATGAACGGGGGTTGCCTCGGGCGCAGCCTGAGGCGTGACAACGGATGCCTGTGCAAGGGGAGTCGGCCCCGCGCCTAGCGTCGCGATGCGCTGTTCGATCCTGTCAAGCCGGTCTTGTAAATCTTTCGGCAAAGGAGCAGGCGCGGCATTTGCGTTTGAAGAAGCGGCGAGGGCGCTGGTCATTTGTCCTAACTGCTGGTTAGCCTGATCGAGCGCTTTTTGCAGGGAATCGACGCGGGAAGCCAGCATATCGATACGCGGATCGGGAGTATTGATTGCTTGGCTTGGCGCAACGCTAACGGGCGCGGGTGCGACAGGAACCACGGCTGCAGAAACGGGCGCTGTAGGGGACGGCGCCGCAAGCGGTGGAACGGCTTCTGCGGCGGGAGAATTTGTTGCCGCTGCCGGGGCCTCTGCAGGAATAACGGGCGCGCTTGGCAAGGGATTCTCGGCAGATTTGGCCTCCGGCGCTGGAGCTTCCGGTGAAGAAGGAAGCGCGCTGGAAGACGCCCCCAAAGACGGTCCACCGGAAGTGTCTTCTTTTTGCGCGACGAAATCCGTTTTTGGCGCAGCTGGCTCGGGATTTGCGGCAGGCGCAGGAGCCTGCGACGGCGTTGGCGCGGGCAAAGGGAGAATGCTGGCTGCCGGTTTGTTAATCGGAGCAGGTCCGGAGGAAGAAGAAAGGCCGCCTAATTGCCACCACGCAACGGATCCAAGCAAAAGAACGCCGCCGATAGCTGCAGCGATAGGCAAAAAAGCGGAACGATGCGCCGATTTTTCGTCAAGAGGTTCCTCCGCCAAGGCCTCATCGGAAAATTCATAATCGGAGGGAGCTTCGGTCACGGCATCCTGCGTTTCCGGCTTTTCAAGAGGAGCCTCTCCGTCTTGATCATGCGGATCGGAGCCAAAAGTGTCGGTCATAAGTTAACTCCTGCGATTGTAACCAGACGCGAAAGCCTGGGAGTTTTAAGACAAGGACTATCGTCCATAATTTTGTTGAGTATAAGGCGAAGCGGTCGCCCCATATGTACTACGTAATCCGGGATTTGCATAATTCGGATAGGGAACGGTTCCCGAAAGGTTGTCTCCGTAGCCGGAAATAGTGTTTCCCGGATAGCCGGAGTTCATCCCGTTGACTCCCGGAGGAGGATACCCGCCGTTAACGCCATACCCCTGACCGTTGCCCATGCCCTGATTTTGTTGAATCCCCATTGTGCCGCCGGTGGCGGAGGGTTCCAAAACCGGAGAGACAAAGAACAAACCGAAAGGAGTTCCCGCCGCAACGCGCACCAGCGGTTTTGTCAAATTGGCTTGTTGTTGAAAGAACTGACCCATTGTTTGGGCGCCCTGACTTAATCCGGTGTACATGCCCTGCTTGATGCCGTTGCTTGTCTGCGTCGTGATGGTCGTTGTGCCGTTGGTTGTGATGGAGGAGCTTCCTTGCGCCATCGCCTGCCCCATTCCTTGCAAGAAACCGGCTGCGGCCGGAAGAACGACGCGCGCGAAATAGCGTTCATCAACCTCGGTTGCCATCCCGCCTAAAGTCGTGTCCGGATCAAGCGCGAGGGCATTGATTTGGTAGTCTTTCCCCTCTTTATCGGCAAGGGTGAACTTCATGACGAGATATTTCTCATATCCGTCAGCCACTTGGAAGGAGCCAATAGCCCGCGCCCCCGTTAAGGGACCCGATACAATTTGAGCAAGAATAGGCCCGGGAACATCGGAATTGGCCTCCGTCAAAAGCTGAGCGTAGTTAACCGACCCCGCCTTGACGATTGTTTTCGCCGGAGGCGTTCCGGAAGAAGAAGTATCCGGCGAAGCTGCCAGACCCCCTTTTGCCGATTCACCCGTGGCCGCTTCCGCCTTGGACACCGTTACGCTTTTAATGCCTTGGGGCGCCCAGCTTGTCAGTAACTGCTGCATCTGGTGTTGCATCGCCTCAGCTAACGAGCTGTCGAATTGCTCAGGCCGACCCTGTTGCTGGGCTTGCTGCTTCTGGGTTTGTTGCTGTTGAACTTGCTGCTGTTGAACCTGTTTCTTCAAGCTTTCCGTTTCGGCGCGAAGCTCTTTCAACGGATCGTCTTTCTTTTCCGATCCGGCGCCAAATCCGCCGACGTCCGATGTTTGCCCCATCGGCGTCGGAATGGCGCTTCCTCCGGTTGCGATCGCCTGCTGGGCGCGCTCATTGTTAGCCAGCTCGGTCTGTTGGCGCATATAAGGCGAAACGGCGCCGCCGGGCGCCTCTTTCATAACGGGGGGCTTGCTAAGGCGCGCGACGTCTTCGCCGGTCTTTTTGCCCCCGAAGAAATTGACAGCTGCTACGCCTACGGCGAAAACAGCGACGATAAGCACCATGAACTTGAAAAGAGGCCGCGAACGCCATGCTTCCGCCAGATTTCCAACGGCGCTGCTGGGACGCGCAACTTCTTCCGGAGCCCCAATTTCGGATTCGATGAAGTCGTCTGTATTTTCGTCTTCGGAATTATTTGTCATGATCTTCGTCCTGCAAAATCTGGGCGCGCACCAAAGCTCCATTGTCGGACATCAAAAGAACGGGCGCAGAGCCGGTTTCGTAAACCGTCGTGCCGTCGGCCGAGACGATGCTGGCGTTCCATGCGGGGGAGAGCAAGGTCAAAGGCGTTCGCACATAGACTTTGTCGCCGACGGCCCAAGCTTTCGTCCTTGCGTCAAGGCCGCTTATCTGGACGCGCTTGGCGTTAGGCGGCGGTTCGTTTTCAAGAAGCAGCGTTAACGTTTCGTCCCCCGCTTCAAGGCGGGGACGGCTGATGATCTGCGGTTTTGCGCCGGGGCCCATCTTGCCGATGCGCGCGTCGTAACGCAAATCAACCGTCGGCCCTCCCGAAGAAAGGCGGAAAATGACGGGGGTTGGCAAGTCCTTGAGAAGGATGGATAAATCCCCAGTTCCAACGCGTGTCAGAGGCATAATGCGCACGACATGCGTTCCGGCTTGGGTTGGGGACACTTCGAAGTTTCCGCCGACGCCGACATCCAGAATGGGCCAAGGCTCTCCCGTTGCGTCGACCATTGTAATCGTTGTGACAAACCCAGAATCAAGATTAATTTGCGGAGGCTCAACGCCGGGATCGAGGGAGATTGTTCCAATCCGAGTCAGGCCCTTGGGCGTTCCTTCATAAGGGGGCTGGGCCGCCGTTTGGGTCTCTTCAAGGCGTCTCATAAAATCGCGGATTTGGTCGGGAGAAAGAGGAATAAGCCCCGTCGCCGCTTTATCATAAGACTTAAGGTTGTGCTCCAGCTCGTTTTTTCGCGCAAGGGCATCGGCGTCGGTCTGCGCTTGCAAAGCGGCCTGTTCCGCCTGCGCCGCAAGTTGATTCGGGTCGGAAGAAAAGGCCGAAGCCGGAGGCGGAGAAGGAATTTCGATGCCGGAAGAGGAGGCAGCGGACGCCTGCGGGGCCGCAACTGCGGCAATCTCAGCCGGAGAAGGCGCGGGCGCGCTCGACGGCGTCTCATTTGCAGAGAAACACGTCCCCGAAAAGGCCAACAAAGCGCCAGCCGCTAACAGGAAAAGCCCGCCCGACTTAACCCGGAAATGAAGCGATATATAAGGCAAAAAACATCTCCAAATGCAGACACCCTATCTGTCCGAATCTTATTGTTTGACCACATGAAAGTTAATAGTAGGTTTATATCAATCATTTCTCCTGCGTTTCAAGTCTCCGGGGCGCGGGAAAAATCGAAAAGGACGTTTGTTTGCAAAACTAAAATTAACCAAAAGAGGCGCCCATGTTTTCCGTTCATGTCGTTTTGCTTTACGCCGGCATCCTTGGTCTTTTGCTGGTCGTTCTTTCTTTTAACATGATGAAAAGCTGGATGCGGGCGATGGGCAAGGGGGTTCAGAACGACCCCGATTTGCGCCGCGCCGAAGCTCTTGTCGGAAGCTTTACCGATTATGTTCCGTTAACCCTTCTTCTTATGGGCGCGGTCGAAACCTGCGGTGCTCCTGCCGTAGCGCTTCATGCGATGGGGGCCTGTTTGGTTGCAGCCCGCCTGATGCACGCTTTTGGCAGCAATTACTCTCGAGTCTCCGATGCCCTCCGGTTTCTCGGCGCGCAACTGACGTACCTCGTTCTTACGGTCGCCAGTTTTTGCTGTTTGTTTTATTGTGCGATGCCGCAGCTGGCCGGGGAGGGGTAAAGGGAAGCAGAATAAGACAGGGGTCTCCGCCGTCGCGTTCGGCAAGCTAAGAAAAATGGCTAATTTTGCAAAAGCCGCCTTAACAATTCGACATCTTCGCGGAAGGTCGCATCGTAGGCGGAAAGCTCTTCGATTTTGCGGACGGCGTGAATAACGGTCGTATGATCGCGCCCGCCGAATTTGCGGCCGATTTCCGGCAAAGAGCGCGGCGTCAGTTGTTTTGCCAGATACATCGCTACTTGGCGGGGCCTGGCGACGGCGCGGGCGCGGCGGGCGGAGGACATGTCGGCGACGCGGACGTTGTAATGTTCCGCCACCTTCTTTTGGATTTCGTCGATCGTGACGCGACGCTCGGAAGCGCGCAGCATGTCGGACAAAACTTCCTGCGTCATTTCAAGCGAAATCGTGCGCCCTACAAGCTGCGCGTGCGCGACGATGCGGTTTAAAGCCCCCTCGAGCTCGCGCACGTTCGAGGCGATCTTGTGGGCGAGAAACTCCATCACTTTGTCCGGAACGGGGCATCCAAGCTTGTCGGCTTTGGCGTGAAGAATGCCCAAGCGTAATTCATAGTTGACGGGATGCAAATCGGCGACCAACCCCCACCCGAGGCGCGAACGCAGGCGCTCTTCGACGCGGTCGAGGTCTTGCGGAGACTTATCGGCGGAAATAATGACCTGTCGGTTGCGATCGACCAGCGCGTTAAAGGTATGGAAAAACTCTTCTTGCGTCGTGTCCTTGCCGCCGATGAACTGCACGTCGTCGATCATCAAAACGTCGACCGAACGGAACTGTTCCTTGAACGAGACCGTGTCCTTGAAGCGAAGCGCGCGCACGAACTGATACATGAATTTTTCCGCCGACATATAAATGACGCGGCGATGGGGAAAATGGATGCGAATATGCCAAGCGATAGCGTGCATCAGATGGGTCTTGCCGAGGCCGACGCCGCCATAAAGAAACAAGGGATTAAACGCGGGATTTTCCGTGTCGGCGACGCGGCGCGCGGCGGCGTAAGCCAGCTCGTTCGGCTTTCCGACGACGAAATTATCGAAAGTGAAACGCGGATCGAGATCGGCCGACAAATCCCCCGCAAAATTCGCGGAAGAAGGAGTGGACAAAGGAGGAGCCGACAAACGTCCTAAGGGCGCGATGGAAGACGCTGTTGCGGCGTCGATCGCGGATTTGGCCTGCGCCGCTTTGGCTAAAGGAGACGTGACGGAAAAAGAAGCCGCGACGGAAGGAGCGATTTCTTGCCATAAGGAACGGATCGTCTCGCCGTAATGAGCCTCGACCCAATCGCGCATAAAACGCGTTGGGAGAACGAACGTTGCCGAAACAAGCCCTGCAGCATCTTGCGAAAGGTCGGCGGTCATTGGTTCAAGCCACCGGCGGTAGGCGGTTTCCCCAAAACGCCGGCGCAATGAAAGGCGCAGATCGTCAAACGCTTTTTCCGGAACCTCTCTCGTTTCTTGAAACCCTGCGCTTGCCGTTTGGACCTTCATCGTAACCCCGTTGAATAAACATATTCGCTGAAGAAAAAGAACACCCCGCAATCCGAGAAAGCATCCCGGATTTTATCGAAGAACCGGATTAGGACTTAGGTCGAACGGAAAAAAACGACGCGGAGTAAGAAAGGCAAGCAGGAACAGGCCGTGGTTTATAATCGCTCATATTTTCCGATCCATTCTCAAGAAGAACGCGCCGTTTAAAGACGAGAGAGACCATAGATCAAACGTCACCCATTTGTCCACTGGTCCGAAGAGAGAACAGCACAAAAAAATTTTTGAATTTTTAAAAAATTCTTTTTTAGTTAAAACGGAAGAACACGAAATTCGGAACGAAAAAAGAGAGCCCCCTTACATGGGAAAAAAGAGGGAAAAGAAAAAAGACCGGCTGCTTGCGCGATCGTCCCGTCATTTAACGAAGAGACGCACAAGCGTGTGACGGACAAAACAAAAAAAGGGAACTTCTTACGGCTTACTTGGCTTTTTTGGCGCGTTTAGCAAGACGCGATGTTTTGCGCGCCGCCGTCCGCCAATGCAATGTGCCTCGCGCCGCGCCCTTTGCCAATGCGGATTCAGCCTTGCGCAGCGCCGTTAAGGCTGTTTGAGCGGGGCCTGAAGAGGCGGCGGTTTCCGCTTCTTTAGCCAGCGTGTGAATGGTCGAGCGCAGCGAACGGTTTGCCTCGTTGCGTTTAATTGTTTGCCGCGCGCGTTTTTTGGCGGATTTATGATTGGCCATAACGATATTCCCGAATTCCGAGGTTGACTATTTAAGTTAACGCTCCCGGCGGTTCTTCTCGCCGATACCATCGGCCCTCCGAGCGCGAGGCGGGACTCATACGCGTTGTGGCCGCAATGGTCAAGACCTCATCGATAAATTAACGCCTGTTCGTTAACCTCCCTTGTGCTCCGGAGAACAAAACTTTATGTTTGTGTCTGGTTAATATATAAAGAGAACCGCCCCATGACCGAACATAACCTTTTTCAAGAAGTTCAAGAAGACCTCGAAAAACAAAAGCTCGAGGCTTTATGGAAAAAATACGGCGCATGGATTATCATCGCGGCGCTAGGGATAGTTGTTTCGACCGCCAGCTCGACAGCCTATCGTTCGTGGAGGGCCGATCATAACCAAAGGCTGACCTCAGCATTTCTTTCGGCTGCCCGTACGTTGCCCGACACGTCGAAAAATATAGACTTGCTCCAAAAATTTGCAGAAGAAAATGCCGGAGAAAATCAAACCGTGTTAGCCTTTTTGCGCGCGGGCGCCTTGGCCCTCGATCACAACGATAAGCCTAAGGCCATACAGTTTTTCGACGAAGCCGCCGATTATGCCAAAGCCACCCCCGCCTTTCGCCAACTAGGCGCGCTACTTTCCGTTCAAGCGCAATTGGACGATGGCGATCCGGCAAAGCTTTCCGCGCGCCTCGCGCCCTTGACGGACGAAAAGGCCGCGTGGCGCTTTTCGGCGTTGGAAACCGAAGCTCTGCTCGCGCTTCGCACGGGGGATAAAGCCAAAGCCAAACAAATTTTCATCGATCTCTCGCAAGACATCCGCGTGCCTCAAAGCATGGCGGCGCGCGCCACGGATATTCTGCGTACGCTGTAATTAGGTCCAGACCCTAGGTAGGCAAATGAAGAAAAAGTCCTTGTCGCGCGTCCTTTTGTTTTTTGCGGCAGCGCTGCTCACCGCGTGTAGCGACAACAATAAAATCGGCACGACGATCAAGGGCGAACGCCTTGCCGTCATCGAACAAGCTAAAACGATCTCACCCGACAAAGAGTTTGAAGGCGTTAAGCCGACCTTATCCCAAGAAATCGTCAATTTATCGTGGCCGCAAGGAGGGTACGACAGCGAACACGCGATGCCCCGCGCGCAGGCATCGGCGCACCCCCGGATCGTATGGGAGACAAGCCTTGGCGAGGGATCGAATGCCGATTTTAAACTTTTGGCCGAGCCAGTCGTTAGCCGAGGGGTTGTTTATACGATGGACGCCGAAGGACTCGTAAGTTCTTTCGACGCCAAGAACGGTAAGGAGAAGTGGGAGCGAGACACGGCGCCCCAAGACGACGAAAATCCCGCGATAGGCGGCGGCTTGGCCGTTGACGGCGATACGGTTTACGCGACGACAGGCAAAGGCTTCGTTTGTGCGCTTCAAGCGAAGACGGGCGAAATTAAATGGCGCAAGGCTTTGCTGAAACCGCTGCGTGCCGCGCCTACCGTAGCTGATGGACGCGTTTACGTCGTTAGCATCGATAACGAGCTTAACGCGCTGAATGCTGCGAATGGCGAAATTCTTTGGCATCAGTCGGGCATCGCGGAAAGCGCGACATTGATGGGCGCATCCAGTCCCGCCGTGCAGGGCGATTTTGTGGCCGTCGCGTATACCTCAGGCGAAATTTTTTCCTTGCGCGTGCAAAACGGGCGCATGTCGTGGAATTATTCTCTAGCCTCCCCCGCCCAAGCCGGCGCTTTGCCCGCCATTGCCGATATTCGCGGATTGCCCGTTATCGATCGAGGCCGCGTTTACGCGATCAGCCACAGCGGGCGCTTCGCGGCGATCGACCAAAGAAGCGGAGACCGCGTTTGGGAAGCCGATATCGGCGGGATCAATACGCCCGTCGTGAACGGAGACTCCGTTTTTGTATACGGAGGCGACGGTCAGTTGATCGCCCTGGCGCGGGAGAATGGCCGCGCGATATGGGTTGCGCCTCTGCCCCAACACATCGACCCGAACGACAAAACTTCCGACGCTCTTGTTTGGGCGGGCCCCGTTTTGGCCGGAGAAAAGTTATGGATGGTCAATTCGCAGGGAGTTCTAGCGAGTTTCTCGCCCGAGGATGGATCGCCTGCCGATACTGTCGATCTTGGCGCGCCTCTTTATTTGCCCCCCGTTGTGGCGGATCGCACGTTCTACATCGTAACCGATGAGGGCACGCTCGTTGCTTTAAGATAGGATACGACCCAATAAAAGGATCATGATATTTACCGTCGCCATTGCAGGACGCCCTAATGTGGGAAAGTCCACTTTATTCAACCGTCTTGTCGGCAAGCAAATGGCGCTTGTCAGCGATCAGCCGGGCGTCACCCGCGATTGGCGGATGGGCGAGGGGCATTTATTCGATTTGAACTTCCGCGTGATCGACACGGCGGGGCTGGAGGGGATTCGTTCCAAAGGCTCTCTTTCGGCGCGTACGGCGCAGCAAACAAAACAAGCGTTTGCGCAAACGCACGTTATCCTTTTCGTCGTCGATGCGCGCGCGGGTGTAACGCCGGAAGACGCGGCTATCGCCCGGGAATTACGCAAAACAGGGCTTCCGATCGTCTTGTTGGCGAACAAGTGCGAAGGCGCCGTTTTGCCGCCCGCAATGATCGAAACAGTATCGCTGGGGTTTGGCGATCCGCTTCCGATCTCGGCGGCGCACGGCGACGGGATGATGGATTTATACGAAATTCTGGCGAAGAATAGCCCCGAAGAAGAAACGAAAGATGCCGAAGCGGACGAAGAAAGAAGCCTGATCCTCGCCGTTGTCGGACGGCCTAACGCGGGGAAATCGACGCTTATCAACCGGTTGATCGGCTTCGAGCGCATGCTGACGGGACCGGAGCCCGGGCTGACTCGCGACGCGATCCCAATTGCGTGGAAATATGATGGCAAGTCCGTGCGCCTTGTCGATACGGCAGGCATGCGTCGCCGTGCGCGCGTAACCGAGGCCTTGGAGCGCATGAGCGTGTCGGAATCTTTGCGCGCCATACGTTTGGCGCACGTCGTCATTCTGGTTTTGGACGCGACGCAGCCTTTCGACAAACAAGAACTCGTTATCGCGCGCCACGTTCTGGAGGAGGGGCGCGCTTTGGTGGTCGCCCTGAATAAGTGGGATTTGGTCGAGGATAAAAAACTTGTCGCCAAACAAACCCGCGCCAAAGCCGAGGCTTCCTTGGCGCAGGCCGAAGGGCTTCCCCTCGTTCAGGTCTGCGCGCTTGAAGGCGAGGGGCTGGAAGATTTGATGCGCGAGACGATGCGCGTTTATGAGAACTGGAACATCCGCGTTTCGACGGGAAAACTCAACCGCTGGCTTCAGGAAATGGAGGAAAACCATCCGCCGCCAATTACGGCGGGCCGCCGCCTTAAGCTGCGCTACATCACGCAAGTGAAAAGCCGCCCGCCGACGTTCTCTTTATGGGTCAATAAACCCGTCGATTTGCCGGAAAGCTATCAACGTTTTCTGACCCACGGCTTGCGCGAGACCTTTAAGCTACAAGGCGTGCCCATCCGGTGGCAAATGAAGAAAAGCGAAAATCCCTATGAAGACAGGAAGAAAAAGAAATAATACCGAAGGCAATGTTTGTTTTTGAAGGAGCATCCGATGATCCTTAAGCGGTTCTGCGAAGAAGGAAGGATAACGTCCTTTGGCAAACATATCCTTCTTGCCGCCTTATTCGTCGTTCTTGGAAGCGTGCTGGCGGTCGGGAACTATAATCACAAATTCGGAATGGATTTTTATCAATATTGGGGCATCGGCCTTGGGCCGAAGATAAGCGATGGCGCGTTAAAAAGTCCGTATGTTGAAATGTCGACTTATGCCGCGTTTCTCGATTCTTACGCTTCCCGCTCCAACGACATTCGCCTTATCGCGGCCAACAAGAAGTGTCACAGTTTTTACGAGAAAGGCTTGGATATCCCGGGCACCCCCTTGCAATACGCAATGTTCGCGGCAATGCCCCAGAATTATTCCGCGGCTTACGGCATTTTCTTGGCAACGCAAACGGCGTTTTTTATCGGCGCGCTTGCACTGCTTTTTTCTTACAATAAAGAAAAAAGAGCCCTGCTGATCCCGCTATCCGCCGCCTTGATGGCTTGTTATTGGCCGTTTAGAAACGATTTAAGCAACGGAAATCTTGCTGCTACGCAGCTTTTCTTTCTTGTCGTCCTGATCGTCTTCTATGACAAAGTCCTTAAAAACGCGACCGTGCGCCACGCGTATGTTTTAAGCGCCGTTTTTACGAGCGCCCTTGTTCTCTTAACGTTGATGAAGCCGAATATCACGCTTGTGGCGCTGTTTTTGTCGGCGTCCCTTTGGCGGTTGCACGGAATGCGGGTCTTTTTTTCATCGGCGGCGATCGCGGGATTGTTCGGCGCGGCGCTGGTGGCCTTGTCCTGCATGTATTTTGGTTCTTGGGATGTCTGGCGGGATTGGCTGGGGTACTTTCCCGACGTAAGCAAATCGCCGATGTACGCGATCTTGCGCGGCAACAGCTCAACGTCGCTTATCGTCTCCGATCTTCTGCACATAAATATCCGCCTGGCGATAGCCTTGATAATTTTTTTGCTGTCTCTCCACGGGTTTGGAGTGTTTGCGGGGGCAAAACCAAAAGAAGAGGCCGTTTTGAAATATATAAAAACGCGATGTCTTCCGTTGCTGGAAGACCCTTATTTAAGCGCCTCGCTGGCCGTTACCGTTACGCTGGCCGTCTCTCCCTTGGTTTGGCCTCACTATCATATACTCTCTCTTCTTCCCGCCTTTTGGCTTATTGCCACTTCTCCCCGATGGAGCTTCATTGAATTGCTGGGCGTTTTGTCAATCCTCATCACATCCATGATGCTTCCCTATCTTTTGGGAGAGGAAACCCTGGCCCCCTATACGGCTTTTTCGGGATGGATTCCTTTATGGTTCGGCGTTCAAGCCGTTATGGCAAGCAGAATCCGGAATCCTTCGGAACGCATAAAAAAGGCGTCCAATGTTTTTTAAATCCTTCTGCAACGGGAGACGGACATCTTCTTTTGGAAAGAGAACGGTTCTTGCCGTTCTGTTGGTTGCTTTAGGAAGCGCGTTTGTGATCGGCACTTATAAAAATTTTGTCGGGCACGATTTTTACCAATATTGGGGCGTCGGACTCGGGCCGAAGATGAGCGGAGGATATCTAAAAAGCCCTTATGCCGAAGTACCGAAATATTCCGCCTTTCTCGATGTTTTGGCCTCGCGCGCTGAAGACCGCCGCTTATTCTCCGCCAATAAAACCGGCCACGCTCTTTATCCCGAGGGACTTGATATTCCGGGAACGCCGCTTTTGTACGAGCTCTTTTCCGTCATGCCGCAGGACTACTCCCGCGCGTTCGGCATTTTTTTGGCGACCCAAACGATCTTGTTCATTTGTGCCGTGACGCTGTTCTTTCCTTGCGACGAAAAGAAAAGAACTCTATTAATGCTGATTGCCGCAGTTCTCATCCCGTGTTATTTGCCGTTGCAAGCCAATATGGTCTACGGCAATTTAAACGCCACGCAGTTTTTCTCCCTTGGAGCGCTGGCCGCGTTCGCCAATAAATTTCTTAAAAACAAGACTGCCCGCCCGCATTTTGCATGGGATGCCGCCTATATGAGCGCTCTCGTCCTCTTGACGCTTATAAAACCCAACATCGTATTGGTGACGCTGATTCTTTCGGCATCCTTTTGGCGCGCGCGCGGCGCGGCGTCTTTTTTCTCGTCGGCCGCCGTCGCCGGAGCGTTGGGCGCGGCGCTTGCCGTTATTCCGTGCGTATACTTCGGTTCTTGGACGGTTTGGGTGGATTGGTATAGAAGTCTTCCGGACGTAAAAGAAAAAACCGCGTATGCGGTCATGCACGGAAACGGATCGACATCGCTTATCCTGTCCGACCTATTAAACATAAATATCCACGCAATAATGGCGCTAATCGTTTTCTTTCTGGCGCTCCATGGTCTTTGGGCGTTGTTAGAAACAAAGCCGGAGAAAGAACCCGTATTAAAATATATAAAACCCAGGATCGCGCTCCTGCTGGAAGATCCATATTTGTGTGCCTCGCTTGCGATAACGGTGACGTTGGCCGCCTCTCCCTTGGTTTGGTCGCATTACTATGTTCTTGCTCTTTTTCCCGCTTTTTGGCTTATTGCCGCGTCGCCCGCATGGAGCGTTGCCGGATTTTGGGGCGTTATAGCTTTGATCGTCTCTTCGGGCGCGTTCGCCCGCCTTTTAGGAGAAAAAGGATTGGTTCTCTATACGATTTTTTTGGGATGGATTCCTTTGTGGTTTGGCATGCAGGCCGCGATTGCGGATAGGATTCGAAACGCGGTCATCGCGGGAGAATATATGAATAATCCGGAATAATACCTAGGCGCGGCTGGAACAAAGAATGCGGTGTTGTCAAAACCTTTGGCTTTTGAAATTTTCATTTCCCGCATGCGCGGCGGAAGCCGCATCGCAGGCTTTGGGCGACGGCGCCGTTGCCGTGACGATTCTCTCCGCGCCGCGTCAGAACAAGGCGCGCGTGGAAATTCTGTATAACGACGAACCGGACGCCTCCGGCATGTCCATGAAAATCGCCGTTTTGGCGGCCGCGCTGAATATTCCGGCCCCCGCCTTTACGCTTGCCCCAACGCCAAAACTCGATTGGCTCAAAAAAGTCGCCGCAGATTTTCCTCCGCTTAAAATTGCGCGATGGACCATCCACGGCGCGCAACACAGGAGGAAAGTCCCCAACCGCCTTTTTGCGCTGCAAATCGATGCGACAAACGCGTTCGGCACGGGCGAACATCCGACGACGCGCGGATGTTTGTTGATGCTCGACAAAATTCTAAAAACCGGATTTCGTCCACGCCGCATGGCCGATATCGGATGCGGTTCCGGCATTCTGGCGATGGCCTGCGTTCAAGGCGCAAGGAGGCGGGCCGTCGCCGTCGATCTTGACGCTGATTCGGCGCTTATTGCAGCAAGGAATGTCCGCGTAAACGGGTTTGGAAAAGTCATTCGTGCCGGGCGCGGAAACGGCTATTCCGCGCCGCCGGTGCGGAAATCTTCCCCTTATGATTTGATTATGGCAAACATTTTTGCCGTTCCTTTGTGTCGGATGGCCAAGGATTTAAAGAAAAACTTGAAATTTGGCGGTGTCGCCGTTCTTTCCGGTCTGCTGACCATTCAGGCGAATAAGGTTATTGCGGCGCACAGAATGCAGGGATTGGTCCTGATCGGGCGTAAGGTTATCGGAGAGTGGTCGGTGCTTGCGTTCAGGCGGCCTAACGGGGCATTATAGAGAGATGACGCCCCCTGACTTTTCCGAACGCCTTGCCTCTTTACGCAGAGAGATTGAAACCGCCTCTCTCGACGGCTTTATCGTGCCGAGAACCGACGACTATCAAAGCGAATATATCCCGCCGTGCGCCGAGCGGGTCGCGTTCCTCTCTGGCTTTACGGGTTCGGCGGCGACGATCGTCGTTTTAAAAGACAAGGCCGCGTTTTTCACCGATGGCCGCTATACTTTGCAGGCGGTCCGGCAAGTGTCCCAAGACTCTTATGCCTTGTTCGATATCCAGAACAAAACGCCGTTGGCGTGGCTTGAGGAAAACGCGCAAAAAGGCGCAAAAATAGCCTACGATCCATGGCTTCATTCGGCCGAAACCGTGGGGCGCTTGAAACGGGCGCTGGCTAAAGCCGAAGCCGAGGCCGTTCCTGTCGCGCGCAATCTCGTAGATATTATTTGGGAAGACAAACCACCGCTTCCTTTGGCCCCCGTTTATCCGCACGAGCTTGCGTATGCCGGAAAATCCTCCGCCGAAAAAAGACGGGAAATCACGGAGGAGCTTAAAAAGAATCGTCTTGCGGCGGCCGTCATAACCGATGCGGCGTCCGTCGCGTGGCTTCTGAACATACGCGGCGGCGACGTCGCCCATACGCCGTTGCCGTTAAGCCGCGCGATCCTGAACGACGACGGAACTGCGGAATGGTTCGTCGATGCGCGCAAAGTGACGAAAGAACTGCCGGCCCATTTAGGAGGACAGGTTTCGGTTCTTCCGCCGGACGAATTTCCCGTAGCGCTCGCCCGGCTTGCGCGCGCAAACAAGCCCATCCTTATCGATCCCGCAAACGCGCCGAGCTGGATCGTCGATTATCTAAACGCCGCGCAGGGAAAGATCGAACGGGGCGACGATCCCTGCGCCTTGCCGCGCGCGATCAAGAACGCGGCCGAACTTCAGGGCATGCGCGCGGCGCATGAGCGCGACGGCGCGGCGCTGACGAACTTTCTTGCATGGCTCGATGCGTACTGGGAAAAGGACGGCATAACGGAACGCGAGGCGGAATCCAGGCTTGAAATCTTCCGCAAGGAGAACATCCGTTATCGTGGGTCGAGTTTCGAAACCATTTCCGCCGCAGGAGAAAACGGCTCCATCGTGCATTACCACACGACCGAGGAAAACAACGCGCTGTTGGTTTCGGGCCAGCTTTATCTGATCGACAGCGGGGGGCAATATCTCGACGGCACGACGGATGTGACGCGCACGATCGCTTTGGGCGAGCCTTCGGGCGAGATGCGCGAAAACTTTACGCGCGTGCTGAAAGGCCATCATGCGCTGGCCTCGATACGGTTCCCCGAAGGCACGACGGGCGCCGATCTCGACGTTCTGGCGCGGCAATATTTATGGGACGCTGGTCGCGATTACGGCCACGGAACGGGCCACGGCGTCGGCTCTTATCTCGGCGTACATGAGGGCCCGCAAGGCATTTCCAAACGCAACAAAACGGCGCTCAAGCCCGGCATGATTCTGACGAACGAGCCCGGCTATTATAAAGAAGGCGCATATGGTATACGCATCGAGAATGTAATGGCGGTCGTTGAAATCGCCGGAATACAAAACAGCGAGCATAAAATGTTCGGGTTCGAGACGCTAACCCTGGCGCCGATCGACAGGCGGTTGATCGACGTTTCGCTGTTGACGGAAGAAGAGCTTGCTTGGCTCAACGCGTATCACAGGCGCGTGAGGGAAACCCTGCTTCCCATCGTCGATATTGCGACAAGAGAATGGCTTGACGCCGCCTCCGCGCCCATAGAGAAATAATCATGCTTTTTCACAGCACGCGCGGCCTTGCGCCGGAGACGGATATTCGAAACGCGGCCTTGGCGGGACTCGCGCCGGACGGCGGGCTCTATGTGCCGAAAGAGTGGCCGCAATTTTCGTCCGAAGACATCGCCTCGATGCGCGGAGCGTCCTATCAGGAAACGGCCTTTCGCGTGCTCCGGCCTTTTATGCAAGAGGTCATCCCCGACGACGCGTTGCGGACGATCATCGATAAATCGTATGCCTTGTTTGAAAATGCCGAAGTCGTTCCGCTGCGGAAACTGGACGGAGGCCTCCATATCCTCGAACTCTTCCACGGCCCGACGCTGGCGTTCAAGGATGTCGCCTTGCAATTTCTCGGCAACACATTCGATTATTTCATGCGGGATTCCGGCAAACGCATGACGGTCGTTACCGCGACGTCGGGCGATACGGGATCGGCGGCCATCGCGGCTTTGGCGGGGCGCGAAAACATCGAGGTTTTCGTCCTTTTCCCCGACAAAGGGCCAAGCGACATCCAGCGCAAGCAAATGACGTGTGTCGATGCGCCCAATGTTCACGCCATCGCCGTCGAGGGCACTTTCGACGATTGCCAGAGAATCGTGAAAACGCTGTTTGCCGACGAAAATACGCGCAAACTGTGGAATCTCAATACCGTTAATTCGATCAATCTGGTGCGTATTCTCGCGCAAATCGTTTATTATTTTATAGCGTCGCAAAAGGTCCGGGGAAAACCCACATTTGTCGTGCCGACAGGCAATTTCGGCGATGTTTTCGCGGGATATGCGGCGATAAAGTGCGGCTTGCCGATCGACAAGCTTGTGGTTGCGACAAACAGCAACGATATTCTGGCGCGTTTTTTCGCCACGGGGCGCATGCGGCCGATGCCGGTGCAAAGCACCCTAAGCCCAAGCATGGACATTCAGATCAGCAGCAATTTCGAGCGTTTGTTGTTCGATTTATGCGTGGGCGGCTCGACACAGGTGCGCAAGCTTATGGCGGAGTTGAAAAACAAAGACGGCTTCGCGGTTTCTTCGGCGCAATTGGATTTAGCGCGCAAAAATTTTATCGCCGGACGCGCTAACGACGAAGAAACGCTGGCGACCATCAAAAACATTCATGAAAAATACGGGATTATCCTTGATCCGCATACGGCCGTGGGGATGAGAGTCGCTCAAAACCTTGCGCCACGCCTGAACCAGCCGGTTATTTGCCTTGCCACAGCGCATCCGGCAAAGTTTCCGGAAACAATCAATCGAGCGCTGGGTTTTGTGCCCAACATCCCCGAAAAAATAGCCTCCTTGGCGAATAAAACCGAACGTCTGACGCGAATGCCCGCCGACGCGCGGAAAATAGAGGAGTTTATAGGAAAGAAAACATGACCATTCAAATTACGGAACTCGATAACGGAATACGCGTGGCGACCGACACGATGCCGGATGCGGAAAGCGTCGTTCTTGGCGCGTGGATCGGGGTCGGCTCGCGGCACGAGCCTTGGAACGCCAACGGCGTCGCGCATCTGGTCGAACACATGATGTTCAAAGGCACGAAAACGCGTTCGGCTTACGCGTTGTCTTCCGCAATCGAAAATAAAGGCGGCGAAATGAACGCGCATACCTCGCGCGAAGCCACCGTGTATTACGCGCGCGTCTTGCCGGAGGAATCCGAAAACGCCATCGATATCATCGGCGACATGCTGCGCCATTCGGTATTCGCCCCGAAGGAATTAGATCGCGAACGCCTCGTCGTCGTTCAGGAAATCGGGCGCGAGATGGATTCGCCGGAGGACTACGCGTTCGATCTGATGCATAAACAAGCATTGCCCGATCAAAAGATCGGACGGTCGATTTTAGGTTCGGCGGAAGTCATCTCCAAATTGCCGCGCGAGGCCCTGACGTCTTACGTTTCGCGCCATTATGTCGGCGCGAACACGGTTCTTGTCGCCGCGGGAAAAATTTCCCACGAGGCGTTTTTGAAAATGGCGCGGAAACGTTTCGGCAGCGCGCCCCGCGGGAAAAAGCCCGCGGAAGATAAAACCCGCGTTTCTTTCGGCGCAAAGCTTTTGCCGAAGGAAATCGAGCAGGTTCACTTAATCTTCGGCTTCAAAGGCCCCGGATATCGCGCGAAGGCGTCCTATTATCCGGCGCAGATTCTATCTTTGATTCTGGGCGGAAGCTCGTCGTCGCGCCTGTTCCAAAAGGTGCGCGAAAAGCGCGGCCTCGTTTATACGATCCATTCGGCGCATGCCGGATTCAGCGATGCCGGTCTTTTCCAAATTTATGCCGGAACCGACCCCAAGCGCTTGCGCGAACTGATCCCTGTCATATGTGACGAACTGAACGACATCAGGAAAAGCGTAACGCGCGGCGAATTGGCCCGCGCCAAAGCGCAAGTGCGCGCCGATCTGCTGATGGGGCGGGAAAGCGTCATGCGCCGCGCCGAAGTCATCGGAAGCCAAATCCTCGTTTATGGAAAATCCATTCCGGCCGAAGTTATTTTGAAAAAATTGCTCGCGGTCACCCAAGAAGACGTGCAAAAAGAGGCGCAAATCATTTTTTCGCAAAAACCCGTCTTGACAGCGCTTGGTCCTTTGGATGATCTGGAATCCTATGAGAAAATTTCGGCGCGACTAACATGATCGATTTTATCGTTTCTCTTTTTCGCATGCCGCCGCGGCGCGCCCACCCGTCGCTCGACCTGCAGTTGGCGGGACCGCGCGTTCGGCTCCGCATGACCGAAGCCGAAGACTGGAAGGTTTGGCGTCCTTTGCGCGAGCTCAGCCGCGGATATCTGGAGCCGTGGGAGCCGGAATGGCCCGATCATGCGCTGACGTACGGTTATTTTTGTTCTCTTTTGCGCCGCATGTGGCGCGACTGGCGAAGCGGGAGGGCCTACGCCTTTTCCATTTTTCTTCAGGCCGAGCCGAGGCCCATTCTTATCGGAGGCGTAACGCTCGCGGATATCCACTATGCCGCCGCGCAAAAAGGCACCGTCGGATATTGGATCGGACGCCCTTATGCGGGGCAGGGCTATATGACGGAGGCGCTCGGGCTTGTGTGCGATTTTGCGTTCGAGGAGCTGAAATTGCAGCGCGTCGAAGCCAGTTGCCTGCCGGGCAACGAGGCCAGCAAAACCGTTCTGCAACGCTGCGGGTTTGAGCAAGAGGGCTATGCCAAAGCGTATATGCAGATCAACGGCAAGAGGGAAGACCACTTGCTATGGGGCCGAAACAATCCGGCGCTTATGCCGGATCATTCATAAAGCTTATATCCTCTTGCTGCTGCGCGCGCCGTGTGGGACGGGACCGGCCAGGCCAGCGGAAGCGGCAGGCTGTTTTTCGCGAAGCAAACGTAAAACGCGGCCCAATGTGTCGCGCAGGTCCTTGCGCTCGACGACGATATCGACCATGCCGTGTTCCATCAGATATTCGGCGCGCTGGAACCCCGGCGGCAGCGTTTCGCGGATCGTGTTCTCGATCACGCGCGCGCCCGCGAAGCCGATCAAGGCGCCGCGCTCCGCGATATGAACGTCGCCGACCATCGCAAAACTCGCCGTGACGCCCCCCGTCGTCGGATTGGTTAGCACGACGATAAAAGGCAGCTTCGCCTCTTTGACCATATCCGCCGCGACGATCGTTCGGGGCATTTGCATCAACGACACGATTCCTTCCTGCATGCGCGCGCCGCCGGAAGCCGGAAAAACGACAAAAGCCGATTTTGTCGCCACGGCGCGCTCAGCCGCCGCTACGATCGCCTCACCGACGCCCGCGCCCATCGATCCGCCCAAAAAGCCGAAATCGAAAACGGCGATGACGGCTTTAATCCCGTCCACTTCGCCTTCGCCGACGATGACGGCGTCTTGACGCTTGGTTTTATTCTGCGCGTCTTTCAGGCGCTCGGCATATTTTTTCTGATCGCGGAATTTCAACGGATCGGGCATAACTTTCGGCGTTTCGACATATTTATAATTCCCTTCGTCGAAAAGGCTGTCCAAACGTTTGACCGGGTCCAATTTCAAATGATATCCGCACGTGCGGCAAACGTTAAAATGGCTTTCCAGATCACGTTTGAAAAGCATGCCGCTGCAGCCAGGACATTTTTCCCACAAATTGTCGGGGACATCCTTTTTTTGGCCGACGAGGGCCCGGATCTTCGGGCGGACGAAATTTGAAAGCCAATTCATTAAACACCCTGTTCCTTTTAAAGCCCCTGCGGCGAGACAGCGAGGACTATAAAGGCCTTTTTATGGAAATAACAGCTTCCTTTCCGTCCCGAAACAAGCGGTAAATGTTGGCTACTTGTTGGTGGCAGGATCGGGATAAACCTGAGGATACGTCGTATCCTCGGCATCCGCGGGCGGATCGACATGCGGCGGTTTTTTCCCGCACGCGGAAACGGGCAGGATGCATAAAAGCATCATGCCCGTTAAAAGAACGTTTCTAAGATAGACCGAAATAACAAAAACCCTAAGCCGCGCGGGCGGCGACAGTCTTAACCATGCCGCACATCTCGTTCAAGCTATCGTTCAAACGGACGCCCACGGTCTCCATGGCTTGACTATTGCACTTGGCAAGAGTTTCCGAAGCGTCGCGCATATTGGCGATATATTTGTCCATCGCCGACTTGCCGACCTCGGCTTGCTTGATCGCCTTGGCCTCCGGCGTCGGGCAAGACATGATGGCCTGCGTCATTTCCATCATCTCTTCCATCATCTGGCGGTAATTGTCGATCTGACGGCGCCACAACGCTTGCATGCTTTCATAAGAAGCCTGACTCATCGCGGTAAAGGCTTCCATATTCTTGCGCTGCAAGGCGGAAAGAGCCTCCATGTCGAACGTCGGCATTTGGGGCATTTTAAAATCACCCATCATTTTCATCATGTCAAACGTCGGCATTTGGGGCATTTTCCCGTCGCTCATCATTTTCGTCATGTCGAACATTGGCATTTTATAATCGCCCATCATTTTCGTCATGTCGAACATCTTGGTCATATCGAATTTCGACATGTCAAACATCTTCGTCATGTCGAATTTCGATATATCGAACAATTGAGACATGTCCGCCTCAAAAAAGGGATTCGTGAACGGCTTCGACATTGTGCCTCCATAGAGCGCTGAAAAGAAGAGAGGTTAGGGGCATCCCTTCCTCGTTAAGGTTAACTAATAAACCATTCTTAACAAATTGTCATCTTTTTTTTCGCAGTGCACACGCGAATAATCGAAAAGTTTTTCTTTATATATAAAGGGGTTAGAAAATTACGATAAAGTAATGTGCTTAGGATCAACCTCTGAATAGCCAAAACAAAAAACCGCGCCCAATTTTTGAGCGCGGTCTTTATGAACGAAAAATTTTCAACTTAAGCGCTCTTGCGATCTTCCGAAGACGAAACAGCGCTGTCGTCTTCGAGAAGCGAAGCGAATTTTGCCGCGCTCTTGAAGCCCCCGGTTCCCGTCGTTATCTGCATATTTCCGCCGCCGCTCGTGACCTGCATTTCGCCGATGATCTGGCCCCCGGCGCTGACTTCCAGTTCGCCATACTTGACCATGCCGCTGATGCGTCCCGTCGAACGCACCGTCAAGCGTCCGTGAACGACCAACTGGCCGTCGTAGCGGCCCGCGATGTCGGCGTTTTCGATTTCGACGCTGCCGCGAAATTGGCCTGTTTCATTGATCTCAAGAAGCTTTCCTTCCGTCAGCTTGGCCTCGACTTTACCGGCGACGACCAGAATATCGCATGAGGCGATTTCGCCTGAAAGCGACAATCCGTCGCCAACGATCAGCTTGCGGCCATCGGCTCCGCTCGATGAAGCGCGGCGGCCCACTTCCGGCAAGCGGCGGCCCGAAGCCGATGCGGCGCGCGGCAAACCGGACTGTTCGGCGCGGGGGGCGGAAGAGTTCTCTTCGGTTGTTTCTTGGGCTTCGTTTTTATTTTTGCCGGGGCCGAACATTCGTTTCTCCTACGGAATGAGTGCAGAAAGAAGGCCTGATCGTTAACACATCTTTAACGAAGAAGGCAAGGAGAATAGGGACAATATGATAAAAGAAACTTCGTTAATTCTTCGAGAGGATGCCCCTTGTAACTCAACATAATTTGTGACGATTATTCTCCGTTTTTTTAATCCGGCCCCTGAATCTCTAACCCCCTCATTTTATGTACGACCTTTGCGCTATCGGCAACGCCCTTGTCGACATCATCGTTCCGGCCAACGACGATTTTTTGCGAGACAACAACATCGCCAAAGGCGCCATGACCCTTGTGGACGAAGAAACCGCCTGTGCGCTTTATGAACGGGCGGGGCCCGCGGTCGAATTGTCGTCGGGAGGATCCGCCGCCAATAGCCTGGCGGGCGCGTCGTCGCTCGGAATCAGTTGCGCTTTTCTGGGCAAGGTGGGGCGCGATTCTTTCGGCGACGTTTTTACGCACGATCTGCATGCCCAAAATATTCATTTTACGACGCCGTCGTCGCCCGATTTATCGACGGGGCGATGCCTCATTCTCGTGACGCCGGATGCGCAGCGCAGCATGAACACCTATTTGGGCGCGGCGACGGAATTTGGCCCCGGCGATATCGACGTAAGCCTCGTGCAAAATGCGGAGATCACTTATCTTGAAGGCTATCTGTTCGACAAACCTCTGGCACAACAAGCTTTCGGCAAAGCGGCGAGACTGGCGCACGAAGCCGGCCGCAAAGTGTCGATGACGTTGTCGGACGTGTTTTGTGCCAAAAGACATCGCGAGGCGTTTTTGAGCCTGATTCGCCGCGACGTGGACATCCTTTTCGCCAACGAAGGCGAAGCGAAGGAACTCTATCAAACGCAGGATTTAGGAAACGCCTTGGCATTGGCGCGCGGCCACGCCGAAATCGTCGTCGTGACGCGAGGGGCAAAAGGCGCGGTCATCGCGGCGGGCGAGGACACGTACGAAGTGGCCGCGCATCCCGTGGCCGAAGTTATCGATACGACGGGCGCGGGCGATCTTTTCGCCGCAGGCTTTTTAAGCGGCCTTGCGCAAAAAAAGAAGTTGCCCGAATGCGGCAGAATAGGCGCGATTGCCGCTGCGGAAATCATCAGCCATTATGGGCCAAGACCACAAAAGAAACTGAAGGACTTGGTATAATTTGACCGAGATTAAACGCGGGCCTATTCTTCCGGCGCGCCTGTTTTTGAGAGGGATTTTTTATGCCGCGTTCCGCAAAACGTTCTGTTTCAAAAAAAAGCACGCCGCTTTCGTCTTCTGCCCCGACATACGATCTTCCTCTCCCGCCCAAAGATTTTATCGGCGCTTTTTACGCCCATGTTTTGCCGGAGGACCTTGCCCTTTTCTCGGCGGAAGAACGCGCCCGCATCGCCGCCTCGATCTGGAATCTGGCTGCCGCGCGGCTTCCGGGAAAAGTCCTTTTGCGCGTCTTCAATCCGTCGCTGCAAATCGACGGCTGGACGGTCGATCATACCGTTATCGAGATCGTCAATGACGATATGCCGTTTCTGGTCGATTCAGTCACCGGCGTTTTGCAAAAACGCGGCGTCTCGGTTCATGTCGTCATCCATCCGGTCATCTCCCTCGTTCGGGACGGCAAGGGCAAGACTTTGGGCCTTGCGTCGGGTGAACTCGAGGCAGGAAACGCCGAATCCTTCATTCATATTCAGGTCGATCGTTGTTTCGACAGCGAACAACTTAAAGCACTGGAAAACGAAGTGCGCGCGACGCTCGCCGACGTTCGCGCCGCTGTTTCCGATTGGAGCCTCATGCTCGATCGCGCGCAGGAAGCCATCGGCGATAGCGCGTTAGCGTCCGGCAAGGCGGGAAAGGACGATGCCGAAGAAATCAGCGCCTTTCTGCGTTGGCTGATCGACGATAATTTCACCTTCCTCGGCTATCGCGAGCTTCGCCTCGAGGAGAAAAACGATACGATTTCGTCCATTAGCATTTTGCCGGGACGCGGCCTCGGCGTCTTGCGCGACGACGATCTGCGCGTTTTCGGCGGCCTGCGCGATATCAGCAAGCGCCAAACGCCGGCGCTGCTCAAGTATCATCGCCAGAACGAGATTTTGTCCGTCATGAAAACCCACGCCATCACGCGAGTGCATCGCGTGTTGCCGATGGACGCGATTTTTGTGCGCCGCTTTAACGAGCGGGGATTCGTCGTTTTCGAAAGGCTTTTTGTCGGGCTGTTTACCTCGAAAACCTATGCGCAGACGCCGCGCGCGATACCGCTTGTGCGCCGGAAAATCGGACACGTTGTGGCACGCCTAAATTTTCCGCCGAGAAGCCATAACGGGCGCAACCTCATGCACATCATCAGCACTTATCCGCATGACGAGTTGTTTCAGATCAGCGAGGACGAACTTTACGCGAACGTGCTCGGCATTTTACAGCTTCAGGAACGCGCCCGCGTCGCTTTGTTCCTGCGCCGCGATCCGTTCGACCGTTACGTAACGTACCTCATCTACGTTCCGAGGGATCGCTACGATTCGTCGCTGCGCCAGCGCATCCAAAAATTCCTCGAAGAGGCGTTCAAAGGCGTAGCGCTCTCGTGGCAGGTGCAAATCGACGACAGTCTTTTGGCTCGCGCGTTCGGGACGATCCGCCTGACGCCCGAGTCGCCGCACCCCGATCCCGTCAAATTGGAAAACGACGTGCGCGAAATGTGCCGCACGTGGCCCACCCGCCTCCGCGATCGTTTGACCGAAGCCCACGGCGAAGCCGGGGCCCTGGCGCTTTTGAGGCGCTATGGCGGCGTTTTTCCGAAAACGTACCAGAACGCCGTCGAACCCGCAGATGCCGTGCAAGATGTCCGCAATCTGGAACGCATGCGCGACCTTCCGCGTTTTATCGTCGATTTCGACAAGACAAACGACAAGCGCCTGCGCGTCAAGCTGATGCAGCCCGAACGCCCTCTCTTGTTATCGGAAAGTTTGCCTTTGATCGAAAACATGGGCCTCAAGATCGACTATATGGGCGGTCCTTACGAGATTAAGTTGAAAAACGCCACGCCCGTCTACATTCACGAATTCGTGGGAAGCTCGGCATCCCCGCTTTTCGCCGATTTCGCCCGCGTCAAGCCCGCCTTTGAGGAAGCTTTGACCAAAGTTTGGAGCGGCGAAGTCGAAAACGACGGCTTCAACGCCTTGACGTTGCGCGTGGGGCTGGATTGGAGGGCCATTGTTTTGCTGCGGAGCTTTGCGCGCTATTTGCGCCAGTTGCGCATCCCTTATAGCCACGAAATGATGGCCTCGACCTTTTTGGCGCATCCGCAAGCGGCGCGGCAGATTTGCGATTTGTTCTTTCTGCGGCACGATCCGGCGCTGAAGGGAAACCGCGAGGCTCGCATGAGCGCGGCGGAAAGCTGCCTTCAGGAATCTTTGGCCGATGTCGGCGCGCTGGAAGAAGACCGCATTATCCGCCGCTACCATAATTTGGTACGCGCCTCGGTGCGCACCAATTATTTTCAAGGCGATGAAACGGGCCTGCCCAAAGGGCATCTTTCGATCAAATTCAACAGCCGCGCGGTTGATTTCCTCCCGCTGCCAAAACCCTTGTGCGAAATTTTCATCTACAGCCCTCGCGTCGAAGCCGTACACCTGCGCGGCGGAAAGGTGGCGCGCGGCGGCATTCGCTGGTCCGACAGACGCGACGATTTCCGCAACGAAATCTTAAGCCTCATGAAGGCGCAGATGGTCAAAAACACCGTCATCGTTCCCGTGGGGTCGAAAGGCGGTTTCATCGTCAAGCATCCTCCGGAGGACCCTTCCAAAATGCAAGCCGAGGGCATCGCTTGCTATAAAATCATGATGCGCGGCCTGCTCGACATTACCGATAACGCCAAAAACGGAAAAATCATTCCGCCCGCAAACATCGTGCGGCACGATGGCGACGATTCGTACCTTGTGGTCGCAGCGGATAAGGGAACGGCGGCGTTTTCCGATATCGCCAACGGCATTTCGCGCGAGTACGGATTCTGGCTCGACGACGCTTTCGCCTCCGGAGGGTCGGCGGGTTACGACCACAAGATCATGGGCATCACGGCGCGCGGCGCGTGGGAGGCGATCAAGCGCCACTTCCGCGAGCTTGGCAAAGATATCCAAACGCAAGTGTTCACCTGCATCGGCGTCGGGGATATGTCGGGCGATGTGTTCGGCAACGCGATGCTTTTGTCGCAGAAGACGCTTTTGCGCGGCGCGTTCGATCATCGCCACATTTTCTGCGATCCCAATCCCGATCCGGCCAAAAGTTATGCCGAGAGAAAACGCCTTTATGCCTTGCCTCGCAGCAGTTGGAACGACTATAACCACGCCTTGATTTCGAAAGGCGGCGGCGTTTTTTCCCGCGCGGAAAAAGCGGTCAAAATCTCTTCCGAGATGAAAAAAGCCTACAACATTTCCGCCGACAGCCTTCCCCCGGCCGAATTGATGCGGGCGATGCTCAAGGCCGACGTCGATCTGCTTTATTTCGGGGGCATCGGCACTTTCGTGAAAGCTTCCGCCGAAACGCAGGATGAAGCATTCGATCACGCCAACGAAGCGTTGCGCGTCGATGGCAATGAAGTGCGGGCAAAAGTGGTGGGCGAAGGGGCCAATCTCGCAATAACGCAACGAGGCCGGATCGAATACGCGCAAAAAGGCGGACGCCTTAATACCGACGCCATCGACAATTCCGCAGGCGTTGATACGTCCGATCACGAAGTCAACATCAAGATTTTGTTGCGCCGCGCGATAGATCTGAAAACGCTGACCGTTCCCGCGCGAGATAAGCTTCTTGTCAGCATGACGGATGAAATCGGGCAAAGGGTCCTGCGCGACACTTATCTGCAGACGCAAGCGTTATCGGTTTCACAGGCGCAGGCTCCCGATGTTTTCGCGGCGCAGGTTCGGTGCATGCAAGTCATGGAACGCGAAGGCCTTTTGAACCGCGCCGTCGAATTTTTGCCGAACGACGCCGAAATCGCCGAGAGAAGAAAAGCCGGAAAAGGACTGACGCGTCCCGAACTCGCCGTTCTCTTGGCCTATGCGAAGCTTTGGCTGAATCAGAAATTGCTTGATTCCAAGCTGCCCGACGATCCAGCCTTGCAGCGCGACATCGGCGGCTATTTTCCCGAAGCTTTGCGGCACGCCTATTCCAAGGACATTGCGCGGCATCCGTTAAAGCGCGAAATCGCGGCGACGGTCGTGACAAACGATATCGTCAATCGTTCCGGCCCGTCCGGCGTTCTTCCCATGATGGAGCGTGGCGATATAGATTCCTTTGTTCGCGCCTATATCCTCGCGCGCGATGCCTTGGATTTGCCGGAAATCTGGGCGGAGATCGAAGCTTTGGATAATAAGATTCAGGCCGGAGCGCAGATTCGGATGTTGATTGCGGTTCAAACGGCCTTGGCGCGGGCGATGGAGCGCCTGCGCGCCGAGCGCGATGCTTTGGCGCGTCTCGATTCAAGCGTTGAAGTTTATCGCTTTGGCGTCGCCCAACTTGGCGACTGGCTATCGCGCGCGCCGGATAAGAACGATGCGGAAAAAGGCGGTCTTTTCGAAAACGCGCCGAAAGTTTTGGAAAAGCGCCTGAACCTTCTTCCGGCGCAGGTCCGTGCGCTGGATCTCATCGGCCTTGCGGCCAAGAGCAAGAAGCCCATCGCCGATCTAGCCGCGATTTTCTTCGGTTTTGAAAAACGGCTCGACATCGGCTGGCTAAGCCAACTGGCGGCGCAAAAAACGCAAACCCCGTGGCATCGCGAAGCGATCGCAAAAGCTTGTGAAACGCTGGCCGAGCATCATCGCCGCCTGACAGCGCAAAGCGCGGCGAAAAAGACCGCAAACGGCCTGCAAACGGTCGCCGAATGGGCGGATCGAAACGCCGAGAAACTTAAAAGCTACGACGCCCTTCTCTCCGATGGCCGCGCCGCGGGGCCGCCCGATCTGGCGCTGCTTTTGCTTGCCAACGGGCAACTGGACGAGATGTCCGCATGACGCCTAAATTTTCAGCCGGAATGGAAGATCCGCATTATCTCGGCCACAGGCAACGCTTGCGCGAAAGGCTCTTGCAGGCGGGCGCGGGTGCTTTGCAGGATTACGAATTGCTCGAGGTTCTCTTGTTTGCCGCCATTCCGCGACGCGACGTCAAGCCTTTGGCCAAAAGGCTTTTGGCCGAATTTAAAAGTCTTTGGGCGTTAATAAACGCTCCGGCGGAAAGGCTCCTTCACTATGGGCTTAGCGAAAGCGCGGTAACGACGCTGCTTGTGACGGGGGCTTTGGCCCTTCGCGCCCAAAAAGAAGAAATCGTCGGCGGAACGCTGCTCAGCAATTGGCAAAGAATGGTCGATTATTGCCGCAGCGCAATGGCGCATGAAACAATCGAGCACTTCCGCCTGCTTTTTCTGGACCGCAAAAACCGCCTGTTATCCGAGGAAGTGCAGCAGCGCGGCACCATAGACCATACCCCCGTTTATCCTCGCGAAATCGTGAAAAGAGCATTGGAAATAGGGGCAGGAGCCTTAATTCTGGCGCATAACCACCCCAGCGGAGATCCGGCTCCAAGCAAGGAGGACATCGCGATGACCCGCGCTATCATCGAGGCTTGCCGCCCCTTGGGGATCGTCGTTCACGATCATATTATTATTGGGCGGGAGGGCATCGTTAGCTTTAAGAATTTGGGGTTACTATAAAGTATTGATTTAAACGCCAGAATCACCGATCATGGCGCGTCCATCAGATCAGGAGTCTTTCATGCGTCGTTGGCCGGTTATCCTTTCTCTCTCGTGCGCTGCTTTGGTTGCGGCGTGTTCGTCTTCGTCCGCGCCTTCTCCGATCGCCGTCTCCCAATTCTGGCGCCCGATCAGCGAGCCGAATATTTTGCTGCAATCCGAAGCGTTGCAGAACAAGCTCGATTTCGATCTCAGCCAATGCCATTGCGGCATTTATCCCGTGAACGCCACGCGCGACGAATCCGTCAGGTTTCAGGAAGATAAACAACGCCTCGCTCAAACAGGGGTGACGATAACCCCCGATGAGGATGGAAAATGCCAGCAAAAGCCGACGCTCGTCGTGACGGAGTGCATGCGCCAGCGCGGATGGGAACCCACAAGCTGCGCCGGACGCACGTCCCTACCGGGCGGCGGTTCTCTATGCGCCTCTGCGGTAAAACCAGCGGAATAATACCGATCCTCGCATAAGAAAGGCTCGTTCAGGCCACAAGCGGTTACGTGCAACGCGATGCAGTTTAGTATAACTAATCAAAAACTTCGTTCGGATAGGCGCCCCAAAAACCCGTCTTGGGCAAATAGCCTTTGATGCCGTCGAATTTCACCTTGCACCAGACGGCCTCGCAAAAAATGATCTGGCCGATGACCCCAGCCTCAAGATGCGCAAGAGTCGCGGATTGATCGTTGCGTTCGTCGTGCAGATTGCGAATGCCCCCGGTGACGATCGCGGTGCGCTTGCCGGTAAGTTCGGTTTTATTGACCCATCCTTCCGTCCCTTCGGGATCGCGCACGCGGCGCCAGATGTCGTATTCCGCAGTTATTTCGACCGGCAATCCGCGCCGCGTATAGACCCACGCTATGGGATAGCGCGTTCCGGGCCCGGTGCGCATGTTGACTTCCCCGCTTCGCAGCGACGCAAAGCGCGGAATGGGCAAATGCGACGTATTATCGGCTTCTTCGGCAACGGCAAGAGCGGCGAAAAAAAGCAGAATGGCGAAAGAGGCAATGACAGTTTTTATCATGACACAACGTCGATATCTCCAAGCGCCCATTCTTCATGGAAGGTGGCGGCGAAGTCGTTCAGGGTTTCGTTTTCGATCGCTTTGCGCAACCCGCCCATCAGGTCCTGATAATACTGCATATTGTGCGCTGTGAGAAGGATCGGGCCCAGCATTTCCTCGCACCGGAACAAATGATGCAAATAAGCGCGCCCATAATGCGTGCAGGCGAGGCAGCCACAGCGTTCGTCCAATGGCCGCGGATCGTCGATGTGCCGTGCATTGCGGATATTGACGGTGCCTCGATGGGTGAAAGCTTGCCCCGTGCGACCGGAACGCGTCGGAATGACGCAATCGAACATATCGACGCCGCGCAAAACCGAACCGACGATGTCGTCGGGAAAACCGACGCCCATCAAATAACGCGGCTTTTCAGACTTCAGGGCCGGGATCGTGAAATCGAGCGTTTTGAACATCAATTCTTGCCCTTCGCCCACGGCAAGCCCCCCGATGCCGTAGCCTTCGGGATCAAGCGCGTTAAGAGCTTCCGCCGATTCAATCCGCAGATCCTCGTACGTATTGCCTTGGTTAATGCCGAAAAGGGCATAGCCTTCGCGGGGAACGAATGCTTTTTTGCAACGCTCCGCCCAGCGCATCGAGAGGCGCATCGAGTGCGCGCCCGCTTCCGGCGCGGAAGGGTTCGGCGTGCATTCGTCGAGCGCCATCGCAATATCGCTATCCAGCAAATGCTGAATTTGCATCGAGCGTTCCGGCGTCAGCTCGTGCAAGCTGCCGTCGATGTGCGAGCGGAACGCCACGCCTTTTTCATCGATCGTGCGCAGTTTGGACAAAGACATAACCTGAAAGCCGCCCGAATCCGTCAGAATGGGGCCTGACCAATCCATGAATTTATGCAAGCCGCCCAAGCGCGCCACGCGCTCCGCCGTGGGACGCAGCATCAAATGATAGGTGTTGCAGATCGCCAATTCCGCGCCCGTCGCGCGAACGGCATCGGGAAGCATCGCTTTAACGGTCGCTGCTGTCGCCGTCGCCATAAAAGCGGGCGTTTCGAACGTGCCGTGCGCGGTCGTCACGCGTCCGCGCCGCGCCGCCTTATCTATCGAGAAAACATCGAATGCGAATTTTGTCATGTAGAAAAACACCCTTATTTATTCGTTCGAAAACCGCACCTTAACCCCGGCTTCTTCCAACATAATTTTTGCCCGTTTATATCCCTCGCCCCATTGCGGGTCGTTAAAATCGGGTTCTGTGGTGACAAGTTCGGTAAGCCCGCTTTGAATCAACGCGATGACGCAATCGGAGCAGGGATAAAGCGTGCTGTAAACGCGGCAACCTTTAAGAGAAACGCCGATGCGCGCGGCGTTATAAATGGCATTGCGTTCGGCGTGGGCGCACCAGACGTATTTTTCCTTCGTTTCCTTGCTGTGGCGTTCCTCGACGTCGTCGCGCACGCCGCGCGGAATGCCGTTGTATCCCGTCGAACGGATCTCATTATCCGGCCCAACGATGACCGATCCGACCTTACGCCCGCGATCCTTGCTCCACGTCGCGATGTGCCGCGCAAGCTTCATGAATCTTTGGTCCCAATCCGACATCAGTTCTCCCCCTTTTTGTTTTGGCGCGACTACTCTGCGGTACGCCAGCTTCGCTGGCTCCCCGCAACCGTGACTGCGCCCTCTAATAAACACGCATCGCCGTACGAGTAAAAACGATAGGTTTCCCTGATAGCATAAGCATAAGCCGCGCGCATCTTTTCCAATCCCATAAACGCTGCAACCAGCATGAAAAGCGTCGATCCGGGCAAATGAAAATTGGTTATAAGCGCGTCCGCGGCACGGAAATGATAACCGGGCGTAATGAAAATCGACGTTTCCTTCGAAAAGGGGCGAACGACGCCATTTTCATCCGCCGCGCTTTCGAGAACGCGCAAAGAAGTCGTGCCCACGCAAACGATGCGCCGCCCTTCCCTTTTGGCCCTATTGATTTTATCGGCGGCGTCTTGCGAAATCTCGCCCCATTCGGCGTGCATGACGTGATCTTTGACATATTCGGCCTTGACGGGCAAAAAAGTTCCCGTGCCGACGTGCAACGTCACTTTGACACGGTCGACTCCTTTACCGGCAAGTTGTGCCAAAAGTTCCGGCGTGAAATGCAATCCGGCAGTCGGCGCGGCAACGGCGCCGTCACGCGCGGCATAGACGGTTTGATAGCGATCCACATCGGCTTTTGCGGAGCCCGGAGCGCGCTTGATATAAGGCGGCAAAGGCGGCTCGCCGTGCTCGCGCAGCAAAGGCAGAAAAGCGTCGTCGGATACATTGAAACGCACCAGAATTTCGCCGTCCTCGTGTTTTTCAAGAACTTCGGCGGAAAAAGCCGGAGCAAATTGAATCGTCTGTCCGATCCGCAGCCTTTTTCCAGGCCGCGCTAAAGCAAGCCAAATCGAAGGCAAAACTTTTTTGCATAACAAAATTTCGATCCTGACCTCATCTCGTTTTCCATAAATCCGCGCGGGAATGACGCGGGTATCGTTCATGAGCAATAAATCACCCGCTTTCAGCAAATCGGGCAGGTCGAAAACATGATGATCGGAAAGCGCATCCGGCGTGACGCGCAACAAACGCGCGGAATCGCGCGGCTCGGCAGCCGTTTGCGCAATGCGTTCTTGAGGAAGATCGAAATCGAAATCCGCCGTTTTCAAATCGCGCATTGCAATCCGCTGGCCTTCAGTTGTTCGGTCAGAAGGGTTTTAAGCCGCGCGAGGCCTTCTTCGTTTTGCGATTCCGCGCGGGCGACGAGAACGGCCTGCGTGTTTGAAGCCCGCAAAAGCCACCAGCCGTCTTTTGTCAAAACGCGCACGCCGTCGGTGTCGTTGATATTGGCGTTCGCGGATTTCAACCGCGCCTTGACCTCGTCCACCACCGCGAATTTACGCGATTCCTCGACAGGGATGCGCAGTTCAGGCGTATTGATCGTTTGCGGCAGGCTGTCGCGCCACGCGGCAAGGGATTTGCCCGAAGCGCTGAGCAAAGACGCCAACCGCACGGCGGAATAAATCGCGTCGTCATAACCGTAATATTTATCGGCGAAAAACATATGGCCGCTCATTTCGCCCGCCAAGGGAGATTTTGTTTCCGCCATTTTTGCCTTGATGAGGGAGTGCCCCGTTTTTCCCATCAGCGGCTTGCCGCCAAGCTCCGCTACTTTGTCGAAAAGAACCTGCGAGGCCTTGACGTCGGCGATAATCGTGGCGCCTGGATGCGTTTTTAAAACTTCTTGAGCGTAAATCGCCAGAAGTTGGTCGCCCGCGACAATGCGGCCAAGGCTATCGACCGCGCCGATGCGATCGGCGTCTCCGTCGAAAGCGATGCCGAGATCGGCTCGGTTTCTTTTGACGGCGTTTTGCAGATCGAGCAGGTTTTTTGGCTCTGTCGGATCGGGATGATGATGGGGAAAAGTGCCGTCGATTTCGGCAAACAGCAATGTATGCGTGCCCGGAAGTTTCTGCGTTAAAAGCCGGACGATGTCGCCTGACGCGCCGTTTCCGCAATCCCATACGACGTTCAGCGGCGCCTTGCCCCGATAGTCCTGTAGAACGCGCGCGACATAGGCTTTGGAAACGTCGCGCGCCGAGACGGACCCTTGCCCCGAAACAAAATCGTTTGCCGCAACCATTGTCTCAAGCTTTTTGATCGCTTCGCCGTAAATAGGGCCGCCGCCGGGCAGATGCTTGGCGATCAGCATTTTGAACCCATTTTGATCGGGAGGATTATGCGACCCCGTGACCATAATGCCCGCGTCGGCGTTTCCATCCACTGCTGCGAAATAAAGCATCGGCGTTGGGCCCAATCCGACGCGCTCGACCGACGCGCCCGTCGAAATCAAGCCCTTGACCAGAGCCGCTTCAAGCATCGGCGAATGCACGCGCCCGTCGAACCCGGCGGCAATACGCTTGCCTCCCGCGCGAGCGACCATCGTGCCGAAAGCCTTTCCCACGGCAAGGGCGTCGGCCTCGTCCAGATTTTTGCCGACGGTACCGCGAATGTCATACTCGCGGATGATCGTCGGATCGAAAACGTGCGTCATAGAATTAACCCCGATTGAGAAATTACGGTCCTTTTTCATAAAACGGCCTGGCCGATTTTGCAAAGGACAATGCTGAAAAACAAGCTTAAAAACTGCTGTTTTTCCGTGAAAAACGCGCCAGAAACCAAGCAACCAGAGAATTACTTCGCCGTTTTCCCTTCGTACAAATGGATGCCGCGGATCAAGTCCAAAGCGCAGGCCAGTTGATAATCGAAGGGAGGCTCTTCTTTTTTTGCGTCCTTGTCTTTGCCTTTTGGTTTTTCGGAATCCATCGGCGGAACGGCTTCTTCCTCGTCGTCTTCGGGCGCGGCGGATTTTTCGTTCGATTTGTTCTTGTCGTCTTTGGCGTCTTCGTTTTGTAAGGCGCCCTTCAGATCGGCTTCATGAACGCCCGGGCCAAGAGCGACTTTTTCCAGCTTGGCTTGCTGCGCAACGATGTCCGGCTCGATGCCCAAGGCCTGAATCGACCGGCCCGAGGGCGTGTAATACCGCGCCGTCGTCAGGCGCATGGCGCCTCCGCCGGAAAGAGGAATAATGGTTTGGACGGAACCCTTGCCGAAGCTCTTCGTTCCGACCAGAATCGCGCGCCTGTGGTCCTGCAAGGCACCCGCGACGATTTCCGAAGCCGAAGCCGAGCCGCCGTTGATGAGAACGACGATCGGCTTTCCGTGCGCCTTGTCCCCTCCCTTGGCTGTCAAGACTTGGTCGTCTTCCTTATGGCGGCCTCGCGTCGAAACGACTTCCTTGCCGGCTTCAAGAAACGTTCCGGCGACCGAAACCGCTTCGTCCAAAAGACCGCCCGGATTGTTACGCAAATCGACGACATAACCGACGAGTTTGGGGCCGATCTTTTCGTCCGCTTCGGCCAAAGCCTTATTGAGGCCGACTTGCGTTTGTTCGTTAAACGCGCTGATGCGGATATAGGCGGCGTCGCCTTTAGGCTCCCATTTGACCGATTGGACGTGAATAACGGCGCGCGTCAACGTCACATCGAAAGGTTGACTCGAAAGGCCGCCGCGGCGGATCGTCAGAACCACTTTGGTTCCGGGGGAGCCCCGCATGTGATCGACGGCTTCGTTCAGCGTGTAATCCGTGACGGGCTTCGCGTTGATGTGCGTGATCAGATCGCCGGGCTGAAGGCCGGCTTTGGCTGCAGGCGTATCGTCGATGGGAGACACGACTTTGACGATGCCGTTTTCCATCGTGATTTCGATTCCCAAACCGCCGAATTCGCCCTTGGTCTGGGTTTGCATGTCCTGAAAGCTTTTCTTGTCCATGTAGCTGGAATGCGGATCGAGCGCCGAGAGCATTCCGTTCAGCGCGTTTTCGATAAGTTTGTTGTCGGATACGGGATCGACGTAATCGGCGCGCACGCGTTCCAGAACGTCGGAAAAGAGCGTCAATTGCTTGAAAGTATCGGCAACGTCCTCGCTTGTTTTGGCGTCTTCTTTCTGTTCCGCAGGAGCGGTCGAAGCGAAGAGGGGAGACGAAGCCAAAGCGGCCAGAACGGCGAAAAGCGCGAAAAGCCGGAGCAGATTTTTAGGCATAGACAATCCTGAGAAAAGAAACAAAAGGGGCGGGACCGCGAAAATGCAGTTTAAGGATTACGCTTCGGAAGCACAAGAGAAAGAAACGGCTAAAACTTCCGAATTGCGGCGAATCCGTGGTTTTTGGCGGCCATCTCTTGCGAAAGAGGAAGAAGGCGGCCTATATAGGGGCAAGTTCACCCCTATCCGACAAAACAGGATTTTATGCAGCATCTTCTTTCTTTTATTGAAGCCTACGCCCTGCCTTTTATCGTCGTTATCAGCATAGTCGTGTTTGTGCACGAATTTGGCCACTATCTGGTTGCCCGGGCGTGCGGGATCCGCATCGAGTCTTTTTCCATAGGCTTCGGGCGCAAACTTTTTGGCTGGACGGACAAGCGCGGCACGGTATGGCAAGTGGCCTGGTTGCCTTTGGGCGGCTATGTCAAAATGTTCGGCGACGCCGATCCCGCAAGCTCGCCGGACGAATCAGTCAAGACAATGACCGAAGAGGAAAAGAAAATTTCCTTTTTCCACCAAAGCGTTGGCAAACGCATGGCCGTAGTCGGCGCTGGGCCTGCTTCTAACTATATTTTTGCGATCCTCGTTTTGGCTGTTTTGTTCATGTTTCAGGGGCAGCCCTTTTCCCCGCCCTTGGTCGGGGCCGTGCAGGAAAAAGGCGTCGCAGCGCGAGCGGGACTTTTGGCGGGAGACAGGATTGTCTCCGTCGACGGAAACGACATTTCGCGGTTCGAGGACATCAAGCGTTTTATCGGAATGAACGAAGGAACGCCGGTTCCCGTCATTGTCGATCGCGGCGGAAAAAAACAAACTTTTATTCTGACGCCGGAAATTTCCGTTCAAACGGATCGCTTCGGCGAAGAACACCGCATGGGGAAAATCGGCATTGTTTCCGGCAAGCTGGACCACAAAAAATGGCCGCCGCTCGAAGCCTTGCAGCAAGCCGTCATCGAAACATGGAACATGACGGCCGATACGCTGAAAGCTTTAGGGCAAATTATCGAAGGCACGCGCGGATCGGAAGAAATCGGCGGCCCGTTGCGCATCGCCGAAATGTCCGGCCATATCGCGCAAGACGGTTTTGGCGCGCTTATCTGGTTTACGGCGGTCATTTCCATCAATTTGGGGTTGATCAACCTTTTCCCCGTGCCCCTTCTGGATGGAGGCCACTTGATGTTTTATTCGATCGAGAAGCTTCTGGGGCGTCCCTTGAACGAAAAAACACAGGAAGCGGGAATGCGTATCGGGTTAACGCTTATTGTTGCCCTCATGGTCTTCGCGACGTGGAACGACCTCGTTCATCTGGACGTTATTTCTAAAATTAAGGCTCTTTTTTCATAAGCCCCAGTTTTTCGAATAACGAGCGCAAATAGTCTTCCGTCTCGGCCAAACTCACTCCCGTTGGCACGACATAATCGGCGAGATTGCATTTTTCGGCGTTGGGCATTTGCCTTTCCAAAACGGCGAGGAATTTATCCTCGTTCATATTTGGCCTCGCAAGAACGCGGGCTTTTTGCTCGGCAGGCGGGGCCGCAACGCATAAAGTGATGTTGCAGCGGGCATCGGCTCCGGTCTCGAACAAAAGGGGAATTTCAAGAACAACGGCACGGACGTTTGCCCTGCGCGCCTCTTGCAAAAAATCAAGTTCGGCCTTTTTGATAAGCGGATGAACGATTTTTTCCAATTTATGCAATTTCTGGGGATCGTTAAAAACAATGCCGCCCAAAAGATCGCGGTCGATGCTCCCGTCTTTTTTCTTCGTTCCCGGAAACTCTTTTTCCACAAGATCGACGGCCGCTCCGCCCGAGCTCAGTATGTCATGAATGGCCTTGTCGGCGCTGTAAACGGGAAAACCGAAATCTTGCAGCATCAAGGCTACGGCGGTTTTTCCCATACCGATGCTGCCCGTCAGGCCGATAACTTTCATGCTTGTTTCTCTCCCGCGAGGACAAACTTCCGCACTTCTTCCGTCACTTCCGGATCGCATCCGAAAAACGCCTTGAACGCTGGGCGCGCCTGATGCAACAGCATGCCCAAACCGTCAATCGTCCGATGCCCCCGCTTTTTCGCGGAGCGCAGCAAATCGGTTTCAAGAGGCGCATAGACAATGTCCGCGACGGAAGCCGAGCGCGGCAATGTTTCAAGAGAAAAATCCAAAGCCGGTTGTCCCGTCATGCCAAGAGATGTCGCATTGACCAAAAGATCGACGCCCGAAAAGGTTCGCGTGGCTTGATCCCACTCAACGACCGAAATCCGGCTTTGCGGCGTCGTTAATTCCCGCGCCAGTTTTTCGGCGTGTTCCCTCGTGCGGTTGGAGATGCGAATATCCGCAAACCCCATATCCTGCAACGCGACAAGCACGGCGCGGCATGCGCCTCCCGCGCCCAGAACAAAAGCGGCGCCGGTTTCGGGCCTAAATCCAGCCGTTAAAAGATTCTGCGTAAAACCGTAGGCATCGGTATTGCTTCCGAGCAATTTTTCCCGTTCGTCGACCGTCACGAGATTAACCGCGCCGATGCGTTGCGCAGTCGGGTCGAGCGCATCGACAATCCCGCATGCGGCAACTTTGTGCGGGATCGTCAAATTGACGCCGATTAGACCCTCGTTTTTCAGCCCGCGCAGCGCCGAAGGCAAATCCTCCGGCCTGACCGCAAAGGCTTCGTAGCTTCCTTCGATGCCGTAGAGTTGCAGCCAAAAACTGTGCAGGCGCGGCGAAAGCGAATGGCCAATAGGCCAACCCATGATTCCGGCTATTGATTTTGTCACGGCTTTAGCCCCTTCGCTCCGGATAATAGTCCATTTTCTTCTACACCAAAGAGGATTTGCGCACTATTCTATAACTTATGTCCAATATTTTCCTTCTTATATCCGATAACGCGCTTCGCGAAGCGGTGATCGAGCAAATCAAAACCGCCAAGCTCGGCGAGACGCATGTTGTCGATAAAAACACCGAAATAGCGCCGAAGCAAAAAGACGAAAAAACGCCGATCCTCGTCATTATCGACGAAACGAACGCCGAGAAAAAAACGCTGGTGCGTTCTTTGGCCGAACGTCCTGAAAAACCGGTTATTTTAATGCTTGCCTCCGGAGAGGACATCGAAGGCGTGAACGAAACTTTTTCCAAGCCGTTCCGTCTGGGCCATCTGGTGGCGCGCCTCAAGTATTATCTGGAAACGGCGCCTTTATTGCGCGATCGCCCCATCGTTTTTGGCCCTTACCGTCTGGAGCCTCAAAACCGGCGTGCGTTGCGCGAGAAAGAAGCCGATCCGATCCGGTTGACGGAAAAAGAAACGGCGCTTCTTGTTTTTCTGGCGCAAAGCGAAAAATCCGCCACACGGAAGGATATTCTTGCTTCTGTGTGGGGCTACGACGAGCGCATCGACACGCATACTCTCGAAACGCATATTTACCAATTGCGCCGCAAACTTGATAAGGAAGGCGAAAACTGGCTGATGAACGACGCGGGGGCCTATCGCCTGGAGGGAATGCCGAAATGAAGAAAATCGTTTTAGTATTGATTTGCGTTCTTTGCGCGTGCGGAAGCTACAAAGTCGGTTTCAGGGAAAATCCGCCCGTCCAAACGGTTTCCGGGCGCGGAATGGAAAAAACGGAGCCCGACCGCGATCCCGTGCGGCGCATCGTTCTGGTTTATCCTTATACGCAGGAAACGCTGAACGCCGTCTATTTTCATAACGGGCGTTACGACGCGAAAGCGATGAAAAAAATCGATATCCTGATGCGCGACCGGCACGCCAACGTCGTAGGCAAAATCGATCCCGAGCTGATCGATTATATGGTCGATATACGCAAAAGGCTGGGGCTGCCGGAAAAAGTTCCGTTTCAGGTTCTTTCCGGCTACCGCACGAAAAGAACGAACGCGCATTTGGCGATCAGCAACGCCAACGTCGCGAAGGAAAGCCTTCACATGCACGGATGGGCTGTCGATTTCCGCATCGAGGGGGTCAGCGGCAAGGCCATCTGCGACATCGCTCAAACGATGCAGCGCGGCGGCGTTGCCTATTATCCCGAAGACAATCACGTTCATGTCGATTTGGGGAATATCCGCACTTGGCATGAACGAGGACGCTGAACAATTATGCCAATATCCGCGCTTGAAATTCTTACCGACCTTATAGATTTAGCCCACAAAGCGGGAGCCGATGCCGCCGATGCTTTGCTCGTCGATGCGACCGATCTTTCGGTTTCCCTGCGCCTCGGCAAGATCGAAAATCTGGAGCGTTCGGAATCCGGAGATCTGGGGTTGCGCGTATTTAGCGGGCGTCGGCAGGCGCTTGTTTCCTCGACCGATCGAAGCGCGAAAGCTTTGAATGAACTGGCTTGCCGTGCCGTCAAAATGGCGAAACTTGCGCCCGAAGACCCGTTTTGCGGCATTGCCGCACCGGAAGAAATCGCAGAAAACTATCCGGCGCTCGAAACGGCGGATAAAATTGAATTTTCCGCCGAACAGTTGATCGAAAAAGCGCGCGAAACCGAAGGTGCCGCGCTCGCGGTCGAAGGCGTAAAAAATTCCGACGGCGCAAGCGCGGGGTGGGGGTCGAGTTGCGTCACGATTGCCGCGAGCAACGGCTTTAAAGGCGAAAGCCGCCGCACGGGATACTCCCTCGGCGTAACGGTCCTTGCGGGAGACGGAACGGGGATGCAGCGCGATCACGAATATGCATCGCGCGTTTTTGCCGCCGATCTTCCGACGCCCGCGTGGATAGGCATGCAGGCCGGAATGCGCGCCGTGCGCCGCCTCAATCCGCGCAAGATGCCGACGGCGCACGTTCCCGTCGTTTTCGATCCCCGCATTTCCGGCGGATTGGCAAGCCTTATGGTCGGCGCGATATCGGGCGCGGCCATCGCGCGGGGCACAAGTTTCCTGAAGGACAAGCTCGGGCAAAAAATTTTCCCCGATTCCATAACGATTATCGACGATCCGCATCGCGCAAGGGGCTTGCGTTCCCGTGCGTTCGATGCCGAAGGAATTTTGCCGCAGAAGCGCAAACTCGTCGACGCGGGCGTATTGACGACATGGCTTCTTGATCTGCGTTCGGCGCGGCAGCTCAAGATGCGCAGCACGGGACACGCCGCAAGGTCGCCTGGGGGTACGCCCTCGCCTTCGCCCAGCAATGTTTATATGGAAGCGGGAAAAATTTCTCCCTCCGAACTGATGCGCGATATCGCGCAAGGGTTTTATGTAACCGAAACAATGGGCATGGGCGTCAACGGCGTCACGGGCGATTACAGCCAGGCCGCCACAGGGTTCTGGATAGAAAACGGGCAGGTTTCTTTTCCCGTCAACGAAATGACGATCGCCGGAAATTTAAAAGATATGTTTTTAAATACGTCCGCCGCCGACGATCTTCAGTTTCGTTACGGCATCGATGCGCCGACGTTGCGCATCGAAGGCATGACGGTTGCGGGGACATAACATGTCGATTTTGAGCGTCGCCATTCTTGTCGATTTGCTGCGAAACGCGGGCGCGGGGGGGCACGTCAAATACTGGGAACGCCTTGCCGAGGCATGTGCAAAAGAAAACGCGCCCATCGATCTGACGGTCTATTTTTTAGGCGATGGCGCGGACGAGGTTTTGTCGCCCCATGTGCGTTTTCGTTTTCTTCCCCCCGTTTTCAGCACGGCGCGGCTTAAATTTCTGCCCTATGTCCCCGCGCATACCGATCTCGCGCCGTTTCATCCCGAACTGGCGAAAAAATTGCCCGCGTACGACATTCTCCATACGACGGGCGGCTTTTTCTCTTTTGCCCGCACGGCGGAACGCGTGAGCAGAGAATGCGGCATTCCTTTGGTTACGTCCTTTCATACCGATACGCTCGCCTATGCCGAATTGTTCACGCATCAAACGCTGCAAAGCCTTTTGGGAAAAAAAATTGGCAATGCCGTCGATGCCTTTTTTAAAATTTCTCTGCGCGAACGCCGCAGCAAGGAAAAACGGCTGAAAAAACATTTGCGCGCGTGCAAAGCCGTTCTGGCAATGCGTCCGGAAGATCGGGCGCTGGCTTTGGGCGAAGTCTCCCCGGAAAACATCAAACCGATGCGTTTAGGCGTGGATAAAAACCTTTTTAAACCGCACCCCGATGCACGCGCCGAAATCGAAAGCGAGTGTAAAATTGCGCCGGGAAAATTTCTCGCGCTTTTCGTCGGGCGCGTCGATGCTGGGAAAAATATCCCGCTTTTTCTGCAAGCTTGCGCCCAAGCTATGGAAAAAGGCGCGAACTTGCACCTTATCGTCGTCGGAATCGGCCCGCTAAGCGATGAAGTTAAAACTGTGCTGGGGGACAACGCGACTCTGGCGGGTTGGGTGTCTCCCGAAAAATTGGCGCGGCTTTATGCTGCCGCCGATTGCCTTTCGATGGCGTCCGATATCGAAATCGGCGGACTTGTCGGAGTTGAGGCGCTGGCGTGCGGATGCCCCGTTTTGACGTCGAGGTTAAACGGCATTGCGGCTTTATATGGCCCAACGCCTGCGGTAAAAGAAGTCGAGAGCGATGCAGTGGCATGGGCGGAAGCCTTAACCGAGTTGTCGCAAAACGAGATGCAGCAAAGGACAATGCGCGAGGCGGCATTGACTTTTCGGAACTCCAAACTCGCCGCGTGGAGCGATGTTTTGAAAGAAGATTTTCTGCCGGTTTGGCAAAACGTCGCGCGAAAGGAGCAAAAATAATGTTCGGAAAACGCATCCTTATTCTCATAGCTCACCCCGACGACGAAGTCGTGGCCTCTTGCGCATCCATAGGCCGCGCGCGCGCGCAAGGCGCTACCGTTTCCGCTCTTTATCTTACGAACGGATGCCTCGCGCGCGAGACTTTGTGGCCGTGGCAGCGCAAGCGCTACGACCGCATTGTCGCCACGCGCCGCGCGGAGGCGGAAAGCGCGGCAACGGCGCTCGGCGTGCAGCCGGTCGGCTGGAGCGCCCGCCCCGCGCGCGCCCTGTGGCGCGAACTGCCGCAAGTGTTTGAGGAGGTTCAAGCTGCGCTCGCGCAATACCGCCCGGATCAAGTATGGGTTCCGGCGTATGAAGGGGGAAACCCCGATCATGACGCGTTAAACGCGGTCGGATTTAAGCTTAAACCTCGGCTCAGCGTTCTGGAATTCGCCGAATATAATTTCTTCGGCGGCAAGATGCGGTCGCAGCTCTTTATTTCTTCGGACGAAACCGCGCGCGTCATTTCCCTGACGCCGTCCGAACGCGCCGCCAAGCAGAACGCGTTGAAAATCTACGCGTCGGAAGCAGGCAATCTTTCCTTTATCGGCGTCGAGCAGGAAAGTTATCGCCCGCTCTCCGTTTACAACTATGAACAATCGCCGCATCAGGGAAAATTGGGATATGCGCGGTTCAGTTGGGTTCCTTTCCGTCATCCGCGCGTCGATTTTACCCCTCCGGCCGAAATATCGACGGCGATCATGAATTTTCTTTCGTAGCCATTTCTCATTTCCGGCAAAAAGGACTAACATCGGCGCATGTCAATCCTTCCGCCCAATCTTGCCTCGGACCTTCAATTTTATTTGTCGGGGCCGTTGCCATGTCCCTATCTGCCGGAGCAAGTCGAGCGAAAACTGTTTACGCGCATTCAAAACAACGGGTCCAATTCCGACGCGTCAATCAACGGCGCTTTATGCCGCGCCGGTTTTCGGCGCAGCCAGGATATTATCTACCGCCCGGCCTGCAACGCCTGCAACGCGTGCATCCCCGTGCGCGTTCCCGTGAAGGCCTTTCTTCCCTCCCGATCTCTTAAACGCGTCGCGGCGCGCAACCGCGATTTGCGCAAAGAGGACGCGCCGCTTCAATCGAGCGCCGAACTTTTCGGCCTTTTTTGCGCCTATCAAAAAGCGCGCCACGGCGATAGCGATATGGCGCATATGACCGAAGCCGATTTTTCGGCGATGCTGAAAGAAGGGCGGGCCGATACGCACCTCTTTTGTCTGCGCGACGGGAAAGGTGCTTTGAAGGGGTGCATGATCGCCGATGCCGTCGGCGACGGATTTTCTGCCGTGTACAGTTTCTTTACTCCCGCCGAACCCCGCCGTAGTCTTGGAACGACATTGATTCTGTCGCTGATCGACGAGGCGCTGGACCGTCACAAGCCGTTCGTGTATTTGGGATATTGGATCGCCAAAACGCGAAAAATGGCGTATAAATCGCGTTTCCAGCCATTACAATTTCTCGGCCCCAACGGATGGAACTGAAAAACAAGAAGAGGACGCCATGCATACGCTTTCTCTGGTAACGTGGATGACCCTTTGGGGCTTGTCGCTCCTTTTCGTCGGCGGTTTTGTGTTGTGGGTTTATGGCGCGGAAAAGCCCCAGTTCGTTTTAGATGGTTTCGAGCAAGAAAACGAAAGCCCGCGCGGCCTTCATGCGGAAATGGCGCGGTGGTTTCTTCTCTACGGAGCCGCGGCTGCTTTTGCCGGAGCGGGCTTGCTTTTGACCGCCGTCGTGATGATCCTCTGAAACAATGAAGCAAGCTTGCTTCATTGGAAATATATCCAATTACTTCCGCCTATAATCCATGAAAAACGGCGGGCGTCCCGCCGTGACGGCTTTTTTCTGGTAGCGCGTGGGAACCCAATCGTCCGGAGGGGCGGCGTGCGCGTAAACGCAGGTAAAATCCGAATGAATCGACAAACATTCTCGCATCCACTCGATCAGGGACGGATGATCGGAAGCAAGCCGCAAAACGGCGCCGGGTTTTAACACGCGCGCCAACCGGTCGAGGTTCTGGGGCCCGATGAAACGCCGTTCCGCATGCCTCTTTTTGGGCCACGGATCGGCGAAGAGAAGAAAGAACCTGTCGATCGAGGCATCCGTCAACGCATCGAGCATGATCCGCCCGTCGTTATTAAATATGCGGATATTTTCAATCTTCTCTCGGTCGATATGGCCGAGCAATCCGGCAACCCCGTTGACGAAAGCCTCGCACCCGATGAACCGGACGTCGGGATGCCTTTTGGCTTGCGCCGCCAAATGTTCTCCGCCGCCGAACCCAACCTCCATCCACACGGGAGCCCGTGAGGGCGCGGCATCCGCGCCGCCATCCGAAAAAAGTTCGTGCGGAGAAGCGTGAACGCCTTCCTTCAAAGTAATGAGAAGCTTCGGCAACAATTCCTGCATCAGCGTTTTTTTACGCGTATGCAAAGGCCGACCCTTGCGGCGGCCATAGAGGCGTAAAGGAGGATGCTTCGCTGTTTCCATTATTTCGTTATACCCCGATTTGCCGTTAAAACAAAAACCCCGCCTTTTGAGGGGCGGGGTTTTAAAATCCAATCTTTCTTGAAGGGCTTATGCCGCCGCAAGAATCGCAAGCAACAAAATCGCCACGATATTGATGATCTTGATCATCGGGTTCACGGCGGGACCCGCAGTATCCTTGTACGGATCGCCAACGGTGTCTCCCGTAACGGCGGCTTTATGCGCATCAGAGCCCTTACCGCCATAGTTGCCGCTTTCGATGTACTTCTTGGCGTTGTCCCATGCGCCGCCGCCCGAAGTCATCGAAATGGCGACAAAAAGACCCGTCACGATCGTGCCCAGAAGCATCGCGCCCAAAGCGGTGAAGGCCTGAGCCTGTCCCGCCACGATGCGCACGACGAAATACAAAACGATGGGAGCCGCAACCGGCAGAAGGGATGGCACGATCATTTCGCGGATAGCGGCCTTGGTCAGCATATCGACAGCCACGCCGTATTGGGGCTTGGCTTTGCCTTCCATAATGCCCTTGATCTCGCGGAACTGGCGGCGCACTTCCTGCACCACGGCGCCCGCCGCGCGGCCCACGGCGGTCATCGCCAAAGCGCCGAACAGATAAGGCAGCAATCCGCCGATAAACAGGCCCACGACCACAAACGGATTCTGCAAATCGAACTTCACGTCAACCGTCGGGAAATAATAGTGCAAATCCTGAATATAGGCCGCGAACAACACCAAAGCCGCGAGGCCGGCCGAAGCGATCGCATAGCCCTTTGTCACGGCTTTCGTCGTGTTGCCGACGGCGTCGAGCGCATCGGTCGTCACGCGGATTTCCTTGTCCATATTGGACATTTCCGCAATGCCGCCCGCGTTATCGGTCACGGGGCCGTAAGCGTCGAGCGCCACGATCATCCCCGCCAAAGCCAACATCGTCGTCGCCGCCAGGGCGATGCCGAACAGGCCCGCGCAGGAGTAGGCGATGACGATGCCCACGCAGATCACGACGACAGGCAAAGCCGTCGATTCCATCGACACGGCCAAACCTTGAATGACGTTAGTTCCGTGGCCGTTGGCCGAAGCCGCCGCGATGCTCTTGACCGGGCGATACGCGGTCGAGGTGTAGTACTCGGTAATCATGACCATCAGCGCCGTCACGCCAAGCCCCGTCAGGGCGCAATAGATTATCTGCATGCCCGAAATCATCGTGTTGTCGATCTTTAAGACCGAGCTGTTCACGCCGATCAGGAAGTGAACGATGCAGACGATAAACACCGCCGAAAGGGCGCCGGTGACGATCAACCCCTTATATAAAGCGCCCATGATATTCTTGTTGGCGCCAAGACGAACGAAGAAGGTGCCGATAATCGACGCCACGATGCACACGCCGCCGATCAGAAGCGGCAGGATCATCATGGCCGGACGCGGCGCGCCGCTGAAGAAGGTGGACGCCAAAAGCATCGTCGCCACCATTGTGACGGCGTAGGTTTCGAACAAATCGGCCGCCATGCCGGCGCAATCGCCGACGTTATCGCCGACATTGTCGGCAATCACGGCCGGGTTGCGGGGATCGTCTTCCGGGATTCCGGCTTCGACTTTGCCCACGAGATCGGCGCCGACATCGGCTCCCTTGGTGAAAATACCGCCGCCAAGGCGCGCGAAGATCGAGATCAACGATGCGCCGAAGCTCAAAGCCACAAGGGCTTCGATAATCGGACGCAATGAAGCATTACCGTCCGCGTCTTTCCAATGCAGCAATATGAAATAATAGCCGCCGACGCCTAAAAGCCCGAGCCCAACCACGAGCAAACCCGTAATCGCGCCCGATCTGAAAGCGATGTCCAGTGCTTGCTTCATGCCGTTCGAAGCGGCCGCTGCCGTGCGCACGTTGGCGCGCACCGAAACATTCATGCCGATGTAACCTGCCGCGCCCGAAAGAACGGCGCCGATAATGAAGCCCAGCGCGACATGAATGCCCAGAAAAGAGCCTAGGATAATGCAAATTACGACGCCCACGATGGCGACCGTCATGTATTGGCGGTTCAGATACGCTTCTGCGCCCTCCTGAATAGCGGCTGCAATTTCTTGCATCCGGGCGGTGCCGGCGGGAGCCGATAAAACATAACGCGCAGTCAAAAACCCATAAATCAGGGCAAGAATGCCGCAGCCAAAAATAAGCAAAAACGCGTTACTCATCGTCTGTCCTCGTAGGTTTGGTTAAAAGGAAGCTCTTTGCCGGAAAACGGCGGAAACTGGCGCGCAGAATGCCCGAAGGCGCACCAGAAGGCAAGAGCAGGATTTTAAGCGTAATTATTGACTTTTTCTCGCCGGTTAACAGGCCATTTTGCCTATGAAAGTAATTCCACGATTGCAAAAATACCAATAGTCATGCATATTTATAACCATATAACGCGGAGATTTATTATGAAGAACGAAGAATTATTAAATCCGGAAGTTTACGCCGGAATGGAAATTAAAGAGTGGAAAGAAATTGACGGTGAATGGAAGAAAGTCCCTTTTCCCATTAGAGCCGAAAGGGAAGTTGCATTGATCGGCAGGGAAGATTCCACCATAGGCCTGATATGGTCCGCCAATATACCGGACCCGGCAAAGGGCATGATGTTGAATTTTTTCATTGCCGAGAATTACAAAAAAGCGCCGGATGCTTCGTTCGAACAAGGCATGAAAAGGCTGACAGGCAAACTTTCCGACGCCAAAAAGGAAGGAACACTGTTGGCCGAAGGGACAACAGGCCTGATGTATGAGGCCAATCTGGTCAATATAAACGCCAGCCTGCTTGAAAGGCCCGTCAGATTTTTCCGGGTTAAAGTCGAACTTGAATCCGGCAAAGAAGAAAAAGACACGATGAAAATTTTTGGCCAAAATTTGTTAAATGCCGGAGTCGTTACGCAAGCGCAAATCGATGCCTCCGGGCATTTTGCCCTTCCGGTGGCGAAGCGGGGAGTTGAGGCGTTCGTCAATTCGATTAAGCAAATGGCTTTCGGAAGAAAGTTGAAGTCTTAGATCTCGCGCTCATAAATAGCCCGGATTCTGCCGCCAAAGGCGGATGCGTATTGATTTTTAACGTAAAATCAATACAAATAGACGAATAAATGGCTTTTGTTTCGCGCCTATGCGACAATCGCCCATTATTCATTATTCTTCCGCCAAAGGGGGAACTCGTGCGCCACGCTTACTATGAAGCCGTTCTCTTGATCGAACGCGTTCACCGGCACTTTCTCGAAGTCATCAAAACCGACCTTGATCGCGCGGGCATTCAAGACATCAATAACGTTCAAGCGCTGATCCTTTACAATATCGGCACCGATGAGATGACGGTCGGCGAATTAACGGCGCGCGGATATTATCTCGGCTCGAACGTTTCCTATAACGTCAAGAAAATGGTCGAGAATCAATATCTTGTTCAAGAGCGTTCGCCGCATGACCGCCGTTCGGTGCGCATTAAATTGTCGCCGAAGGGGCTGACGTTGCACAAAAACGTATCCGAAAGCCTCGAGCGCCAATCGGCGGCCTTGGGCAACGCTAAAATCACGCCCGAAGAACTGACTCAAGCGGGCGATGTTTTGCGCAAACTCGAGCGCTTCTGGACGGGAATGATCAATTATGCCGGGGGCTAGGTCTCAAGGACTGGAAGCCGAAATCCGGAAAGAAAGTATCGCCGAATCCGAATTTCTTGATTCCTTCCCCCTTTCCATTTCCAAAATCACTCTTTCGAATTTCCGCAACTACGGAAGCACGCGGCTGACCGTTGAAAATGCTCCGGTCGTTCTGACGGGCCCGAACGGCAGCGGCAAAACCAATCTTCTTGAAGCGATCAGCCTTCTCGTGCCCGGGCGCGGTCTGCGCCGTTGTGCGCTGGCCGATCTGCAAAATCGGGATTTAGCCGAGCCTTGGGCCGTCGCGGTTGATTTGCGCACCGATGCGGGGCCTTTGAGCATTGGAACGGGGCGCGACGACGCCGTTGACGAAACCGTCGGCGAGAAGCGGTTGGTTCAAATCGACGGAATCCGCACGCGAAGCCAGAGTTTTCTAGCCGAACATATCGCAATGGCCTGGATGACGCCCGATATGGATCGCTTGCTTGCCGAAGGCGCAACGGCGCGCCGCAAATTTCTCGACCGCCTGGTCTATAGCTTCGATCCCGCGCACGGAAGCCGCGTGCGCGTTTACGAAAAAGCAATGCGCGAGAGGTTGTGTTTGTTGCGCGAGGGGCGCGCGGATATTCATTGGCTCTCGGCGCTCGAAGACGAAATGGCGCAAGCGGCCGTGGCTATCGCCGCCGCGCGAAGGCACATGATCTTCTGCCTGCGCGAGGCGATAGACAAAAGCGGCGATATTTTTCCCCGCGCCGAAATCGACGTGCGAGGCGCGGCGGAGGATAGGTTGAACGATATGCCCGCGCTTTTGGTCGAGGACGCCTTGCGCGATGCTTTTACCCAAGCGCGCGACGCGGATGCGCTGCGCGGCACGTGCGCCGTGGGCACGCACCGCAGCGATTTGCGCGTCGTTCATCGCGATAAAAAGTGCCCCGCCGAACTGTGCTCGACGGGCGAGCAGAAGGCGCTGATGATCGCTTTGATGCTGGCGTATGTCCGGCTTTTGTCGGAACAGCGGCAAAGGACGCCCTTGTTTTTGCTCGACGACAGCGCGGCGCATCTCGATGATTATCGCCGCGAGGCTTTGTTCGATGAAATTTTGTCGCTTGGCGCTCAGGCGTGGTTTACCGGAACCGATAGTGAAACCTTCTCGCGCCTCGCTCCCTTCGCCCAAATGCTTCGGGTCGAAAACGGGACGGTCGTTTAACGGAAAAGCTCTATTTGACCGATGGGGAAGAGTTAGAATCATGCCACGGGACAGCCTTTAACTCATCACGAGTGACAGATTTAACGGCAACATCGTTGGAACAAATTTTTTTGTTGTGGATAAAGCGATCAAGAATATCCGGGTGACGCAGCAAAAGATATCCGCTTAAGCAAAGCGCCCCCCCGACCATATTTGGAGTTGTAATCAAAGTTTCAATACCCATGCCCATCTCCCCATAACGGCGTTATGATAAAACATAGATAGTAAAAAATCCAAAAATTTCTGCTAATTAATAGTTTCATAACCAAAAAATCATTTAAAAAACTAGATTTGCAAGTTTGAGAAGAATCAAATTGTTACACCAACGCGGGAAATATCCAAACAAATTTCTAAAACGTGTGATTTTTCCCTTGACAGGCGTTTTCATTCGGTCTATAAATCCCGTACGTTCGAAAGAACGTGTTTGGTTTGGTCTCAGGACCCGTCGTCCGGCCGGAGTATGGGAAATCGGCCTGAGGGACAAATCAAGCAGGTAGCTAGTTACCGGTTCGCCTTAACAAAGCGAATTCGGAAGGCGCGCCTTCTATTTTTTTAAAGGAGTCTCGACTGATGCCGATTTAACTGCCGACGAAAACAGAAAGAAACGCTATTTCCCGGCCGCCATTGACAAAAGGAGCCTGAGAGCTTCCGCGACCGCTTGCATCCGCACTTCTTCGCGATTGCCGGAAAACCTGCATTCATAATGCAGCAATACGTCTTGCCGCGTCGCAAGCCCGAAAAAAACAAGGCCAACGGGTTTTTCTTTGCTTCCGCCGTCGGGGCCCGCGATGCCCGTGACCGAAAGAGCCACCTCGGCGCGCGAAAAATCCAAAGCGCCTTTCGCCATTTCCTCGGCCACGCGCGCGCTGACGGCGCCGAATTGCTCGATAAGCTCCGGCATGACGCCCAGAACTTCGGTCTTGGATTCGTTGCTATAAGTAATGAACCCGCGCTCCACGACGGCGGACGATCCGGGAACATCGGTCAACGCGGATGCTATCAATCCGCCCGTGCAGGATTCCGCCGTGACCAGCCTGAGGCCGGAGGCCCTATAAACGGAAACAACCTCTTGAGCGAGCTCGTGTATGTCTAAAGAAAACATTTATGTTCCTTGTTTCAACGCCCACGCTTCACTCTCAACAAACCTATATGGCCGCGCGTTTCAACCGATCGTTGATCGCCGCCCCGAGCCCGGTATCCGGAATAGGAGCGACGGCAATACAGGAATAAACGGGCTTATCCAATTCGCGCAACATGGAAAATAAATTGGCAGCGGCTTCGTTCAAATCGCCTTGGGGGCTAAGATTCAAGCGCGCCGCGCCGCCCGCGACGGAAACATCGGAGCCGAAAGCCAAAAAGGCCTCGGTATCGGCAACCGTTACCGCATTCAGGCGAACGGGAAGATGCGGCGCATAATGACTCGCCAGCATCCCGGGAGAGGACGGCGCGTCGGGCGATGCGTCGGCTTCGACCGTCGCGACTTTACGGCCAAGGATTTTCTCAAGCTGTTCTTTCGTGACGCCGCCCGGGCGCAGGATTGTAGGCTCCGGCGCGGCTAAATTAATCACAGTCGATTCAATGCCGATCCGCGATTGGCCGCCAGCCAGAATCAAATCGACTTTATCGCCCAAAGATTCCGCGACATGCTCGGGTGTCGTGGGGCTGAGCTTACCCGAAGCGTTGGCGCTGGGCGCGGCGATAGGCAAACCTGTGGCGCGCAGCAACATCTGGGCGTGAGGGTTTGACGGAATGCGCACCGCAAGCGTTTCCAATCCTGCGCTAGCTAAAAGCGACACGGGCGAATCTTTTTTGCGCGGCAAGACCAGCGTCATAGGACCCGGCCATAGCTTCGAGGCCAATATCTGCGCCGTGTCGCTCCATTCAATCAGCGCATCGAGCGCGCCCGTTTCCGCGACGTGGATAATCAAAGGATTGAACGCAGGGCGTCCCTTGGCTTCGTAAATCGCGGCAATGGCGCGCCCGTTTGTGGCGTCGCCGCCAAGCCCGTAAACGGTCTCGGTCGGAAAAGCGACAAGCTTGCCCTCCCGCAAAAGAGCTGCGGCGCGGGCGATAGAGGCGTCATCGATGGGCAAAAGCGTGGGCATAAGTAAAAGGTCTTTTATTGGCGTATAATAAATCTCTGTGATAGAGATAGCCTCGTTTGAGCGTTTCTAAAAGACCTTATCTGTCCCCCATGCTGCGTTTCTTGCGATATATCGTCGAAATCCTTGCCGCGCTTGTCGGCATTGCCGTCGTCTGCGGGTTGTTGCTGGCGTGGAGACTGAGTTCCGCTCCCGCCAATCCGGATTTTCTGACGCCTTACATCGAAACGGGCATCGAAAGCGTCGTTCCGGACAGCAAAGTTCATCTTGAATCGACATTATTGACGTGGGACGGCGTCGATCGCGCTTTGGCCGTTCATGCCCAAAACATTGAAGTCAGCGACGCCGCAGGCGACGAAATCGCAAATATTCCGTCCGTCGATGCGAAGATGAGCCTGCTCGGGCTTATTTTCGGGCAACTGATGCCTAAAGAACTGGTTATCGACCACCCTCAAATCAAATTGGATCGCGATAAAGACGGCGCGTTCGCATTCGGAGGGGTTACGGTTAGAGGGGTTTCCGGCTCCCCTTCGTCGGAGTCGGCGGATGTGATTCTAAGCGGCCTCGCGGAGCATCTTTCGCATTCGGTGTTTATGCACAAGCTAGCGGTAACGCGAGCCGTTTTCGACATTCATGACGAAAAAACACAGAAAAACTGGGCGCTTTCCATTCCTGAAATTTCGATCCAAAGGAACGGCGTTGGAGATTTCGACCGCACGCTTAAATACGGCGCGCTGTCGGGACGCATGACGATCGAGATAGCCCAACCGGATGCCGAAGCTTCGCTGGATATTCGTTACATGTACGATCCTTCGATCGAACAGCACAACCTGACTTCGGTTTTCAACAACATAACCCCGGCCTCCGTCGCGGGCGGAAACCCAGAAGTCTGGGGTTTTGCCTCTGCGGCAATCGCCGATTTGCCCTTGACGGGCAAGATCGAGCTTGCGTTCGATAAAAAACTGACGCTCGTTAAAATCGCGGCGCAAATTCACGGAGACGAAGGCCATTTGGTTTCTTCGGATTATTGGGATACCCCGTGCCCCGTCAAAAGCCTGGACCTGAATGCCAAATATAACCGCGTGACGCGTAAATTGACGATTTCCGATACGCACATCGATTTTGGAGGCCCCGCGCTTGATTTGAAAGTCAATGGCGCGCCGTCGAAACAAGAAGGCCAGGATATCGATTTTACGGCTGAAGCGGAAATAAACCATCTTCCGATGAACGCATACGGCGAGATTTGGCCCAAGCTCCTTTTGCCGGATCCGCGTTACTGGCTGACCGCGAATTTGCGCGACGGGACGTTCGATCACGCCGAAGTCGCCCTAAAAGGCACGTTTGCTTGGGGGGATCTTGCCGATCTTTCCGTTTCCGAAGGCAGCGGTAAAATAATGGCCTCGGGCGGGCGCGTAACCTATATCGACGGCATGCCCCCCGCCGAAGGCGTCGGCGCCGAGGCTTCGTTCGACCTCAAGAAAATGGACGTGCGCATTACGGGCGGCGGTATCGGCGCTATCCGCCTGTCGCCCTTCACGCTTCGGATCGACGGGCTTGCCGATCCCGACCAGACGATCGACATTCCGATGCAGGTTTCCGGGCCTTTGCCCGAGGTCTTGCGTTTGCTCGATCATCAACCGCTGGGCTATGCCGCGGCTTTGGGGCTGTCGCCCGACGATCTCGGCGGCAAGATAGAAGGCGAAGTTCATTTACACTTTCCCTTGTTGAAAAAGCTGGCAATGAAAGACATCGATATTCGCGCCACAGCCTCCGCGACGGCGGTCGCTTCGACAAAATTGATTCCGAACGTCCCGATCGATCAGGGGAATTTGGCGCTGACGCTCGACGCTTCGGGCTTCAATCTTAAAGGACAAGCGGCGCTCGGAACCGCGCCGTTCCAAATTTCTTGGCAAGAAAATTTTGAATCCAAGGAAAGCAAGCCTTTGCGCCGAATCACGGCGACGGGCACGATCAAAGACGATCAATGGAAAAATTTCGGCGTTACGGCCTTTACGGGAACTAAGGGGCCGATCGACGTTTCTCTGGAAGCGACGAAACCCGCCAAGAACAAAACGGTGTTCTCGGGCGCTCTTAATATGACGCCGGCGGCGCTTGCGGTCGATATGCTGAAATGGAAAAAGCCCGCGAACATTCCCGCGATTTTGAATTTTTCCGGCACGGCTGTTTCAGGAAAACCCGTCGATATTTCATCGATCCTTCTGCGCGGAACGAAGCTGTCGGCGAAAGGCAAGGCCGTTCTCTCGAAAGATGCGTCGCAAATTCTATCCGTCGATCTTGCGTCGCTCGTTCTGGGACGGACGAACGCGTCCTTGCGGTTTACGCAGGATTTCGGTCAAGGCGGCGCTTTGCGCTTCGACGTGAAGGGCGCTTCTTTGGATGTTTCCGGGCTGCGCGGCGGCAACGATCCCGACCGCAGGGACCCCCGCCCCAAGGAATACCATATCCAAGTCGATCGGCTCTACGCCGGAGAAACAGGCCAAATCGACAAGGCTGAAGGAATAGCCGCGCGCGACAAGGCGGGATGGAGAGAAATAAACTTTCATGGCCTAGCCGACGGCGATACGCCTTTAAATATCGACTTGACGCCGAAACCCGACGGAAGCCGCGTTTTTGAAATTGCCTGCGGGAATTTCGGCAAGGCGATGAAAGGGCTCGGGTTTACCGATACGATCAAGCGCGGTAAAATTTCCGTTTCCGGACAAAGCTCGGTCGAAAATCCGCGCATCGTCACGGGCAGCTTTAAAATCGACGATTTCACGGTCGAAAAACTTCCCGTTCTGGCGCTTTTGCTTAACGCCACGTCGCCCTTCGGTTTTGGAAATATTTTAACCGACAGCGCCGATTTTGACCGCTTCGAAGGCGATTTTGTTTGGCAAGGCGACGATATTACATTGACCCGCGCCCATGCCGCCGGATCGGCCATCGGGATCAATAGCGACGGCAAAATCGACATGAATTCCGGCAACGCCGATCTGGAGGGAACGCTCGTGCCCTTCAGCGTCATGAACAACGTGCTGAACTCCATCCCTCTGATCGGAGACATCATTACCGGCGGCAAAAACCAAGGCGTTCTGGCCGTGGCGTATAAGATCAAGGGAAAGCTCGATGCGCCGAAAATTTCCGTCAATCCGGTGTCTCTGTTGACCCCGGGCTTTATCCGTAATTTGTTTTTTAGGGACGATGCGGCGGAAGATAAAAAGTAAGGAACTTTAAGATGATTCTTAAACGCCCCCTCTATTCCACAAGAGCAGAAGGCAAAGGCTTCGCCATTTATCAGAGCGATAAGGCGCTTAAGACCCCGCTTCTTTTGCCTTTGATCGTTTCGTCGCGCGCTTTGGCCGAAGCAATCGCGGAAGAATTCGAAGCCATGGGCAACAATAGGAATTTACGCGCAATGCCCTATACGCAAATGGCTCTGACCGCGATCGATATTGCGGCGCCGAAACGCGAAGAAGTTATCGCGGGCATCCTGCGCTATGGGGAAACGGAACTTATTTGCCAGCGCGCATCCGATCCCGCCGATCTGGTGGCCGAGCAGAACAAAAAATGGCAACCCTATCTCGATTGGTGCAAAGAAAGATTTGGCGCCGATTTAAAAGTCGGCAGCGGCATCATTCCCTTTGAGCAGGACAAAACGGCTCTTGCCGCCTTGCGGGCGTTTGTCGAAACGCTGGATGCGTTTTTCCTGACGGGACTTAGCGAGGCTTGCCGCGCCCTCGGTTCCCTCGTGCTTGGCCTGGCCTTGATGGAAGGAAAAGCCCCGCCGTCCGAAGCGTTCGAGGCCGCCGAATGCGATCCTCTTTGGCAAAGTAAAAAATGGGGCGACGATCCGTTTCTGAAGGGACGCCAGACGGAGATCGCGCGCGACCTCAATATATGCGCGGAGTGGTTCGCATTGCTGAGAAAATAGAGTCAGAAAACGGAATTTCGTAATTTCCGGCGTCAGGTTTTTCTATTCGCGGAAATCGAACGAAGGCGACATGTCGGGATTTTGGATGCCCAGCTGCTTGTCGCGGTATTGCCGATAGACGCTGCGCATTTCGGCGTAGAAGTCCAATGCGCCGGTCTTCAAAGCGTCGTAATCGTCAAGCGTTTCTTCGCGTTGGGTCAAGCCGTCCGCGCCGAAACTGGAATAAACGACTTCGTTTTTCACGGCTCTTCCGCCACGCGCTGCGATCCACTGCCACGGCGAGGCGACCATATCGACGCCAAGGCCAAACGCATCGCGGAAATTCGACGGCCCGAACAGCGGCAGAACAAGATAAGGTCCCGAACCGACGCCCCACACGGACAAAGTCTGGCCGAAATCGCCCCTTTGCTTGGGCAGATTCAGAGAATCGGCGACTTCGAAAATACCTGCGGCGCCGACGGTCGTGTTCACAACAAAGCGCCCCGCGGTAATGCCCGCGTGAGAGATTTCGCCTTGCAACAGATTGTTGGCGAAGATCACCGGTTCGTCCATGTTAAACAAGACGTTGGCGATGCGTTCGCGCACGGCGTCCGGAAGGACGAAACGATATAATTCGGTCAGCGGCTTGATAAGCAGGCGGTCGAGGAAATCGTTGACGTCAAAGGTAACGCGGTTCATCGCTTCCAGAGGATCGTTTGCCTCCAGCGCTTCGGCTTGAGCTTCAGGCGATTTGGGAACCTCCGCGCAGGCTGCCAGAAGAGAAGGCAGGGACAAAAACGCAAGGGCAAGAACAAAACGGTGAATACGCATGACAAATCCCAAGAAAGTGACACAAAAGGAACCTACGGCAACGTATCTTTTTTCCTGAAAGCATACAATACAGGAAGAATAAAAAACGTGCACAGCAAGGAGTATAACAGGGAAATAGTTAATAATTCACCCATGCCGCGCGTGCCCGTGTGTGAAGAAAAGCACAAAGAAGCGAAAGCGACTAACACCGTGGCAGCGCTGAATAAAACGGCTCTGGCCATGGAAGATTGCAAAAAATCGCGGTTTCCGGAACGCCCATAAAAAACGAAGTAAACCGCATAAGATACGCCCAGACTGAACAATAACGGCAAGGCAATGATGTTGGCGAAGTTCAAAGGCAAGCCGATAAGGGTTGCCGTCGCAAGGGTCAAGATTCCGGCGACGACCAAAGGCAACATCATCAAAACAACATCCGTGCAACGCCGCAAAACGAGGAAAGACAGGAAAGCGATTGACGCAAATCCGTAAATTCCGGCATGAACAAAAGCGGAAACGATCGTACGGCCTGATTCCCTGATCGAAACCGGCGTGCCGGAGGCTTGCGGAGCGATTTTCTGCACGGCGTCGATAAAACGGTTTAACATTTCGGGGTTTCGTGGATTGTTATCCGCGCCGCGTTTGGGAAAAACCTCGATAAGCTTTTGCCCGTCGCCCGCTACCCAATCGCGTTTCAATTCCGGCGGAATATCGTCCGAAGTCACGGATTTTGCGCGGAGAAACCCTTGAATTTCTACCAATTTTGCTTGCATCGGCAAAAGAAGGTTGTCTTGCGCGCGCTTTAAAAGTTCCGGCGATGCCTGCGCGGCGATTTTATCCAGAACATCGGCCAGAATTTGCGCCGCAGGCATCTTGCCTTCGATTTGCCGCGCCAACGCCGCCGTTTTGCGAAGCGCCTCTAAATTATTTTCGTAGCTCGCGGCGGGTTTTTGGGCGAGTGCAAACGTCGGCGCGAGAAGCGAGGCTGTATCGGCGATCATCGCCAGCTTTTTGTCCTGATCTTCGGGGACGAAGCTCGCCAGCGTCATGACATGATCGACTTCGGGCAGTTTTTCGAGCGAAGATGCCAGAGCTTGGGTTTCTTCCGGCTGCGCCAGAATTTGCGCGGCATACGCGTCCGAATCGGGATCTTGCATCGCTTCGAACATCGTCGAAACGGATTCGCTTTTTGGATTCTTTAAATCCAAAGGATCAAAATCGAACCGGATTTGCGAAGCAACGGCAAGTCCCGCCAGAACAAGCGCAAGAATAAACGGCGCAATCGCCTTATGGTGCAACACGAGGAAATCGTTCAGCGGCGCGAGCGCTTTAAACCCGATATTTTCTGCTTCCGCCGGAGGATTCATCAAGGTCATGAGCGCTGGCAACAGCGTGATGTTCAGAATAAACGCGATCATCATACCGACGCCCGCGATCAATCCAAGCTCCGACACGCCGCGGTAATCCGTCGGGATGAAAGCCAGAAATCCCAAAGCCGTCGATCCCGCCGCCATTGCCAAGGGCGAAGCGATAATCTTGGCGGTATTGCGTAACGCTTCGGCATGATCGGGTTCCCGATTTCGTTGATCTCGGTAACGCCCGCCGAACTGGATGCCGAAATCGACCGCAATGCCGATGAACATGACCGCGAAAGCGACCGAAATCAGATTCAACGATCCGACTGCGGCCGTCGCGAAAGCGGTCGAAGCGATCAATCCTGCAACCAAGGTCAGCGCGATAGGCAGAACGATGCGCCACGACCGCATCGCGAGGAACAAAAGGCCGAAAACAAGAACGCCGCATAAGGCGGTTGCGACGCCTGCGCCTTCCGCGACGCTGGCAAATTCCTCGTCGTTCAAGGGAACGGAGCCGGTCAAACGCACGCGCACGCCGGTTGAAGGCGTCAGATTTAAATCCGCAGCGATTTGCCTTACGACCTTCGTCGCCGCTTCGCCGGGCTGCAGCGACGAGTAATCCAGAACGGGTTTGGTAACGATGTATTTGCGTAATTCCCGCGCCGCAAAGGGATCGTTCGCTTCCGGCGCCATTTGGAGCCAATCAAGAGAATGGTCTTGCCCTTGCAACGTCGCTTGAAGCGTTTTCGCAATTTCGGCCAAGGGCCGTTCGACCTGCTTCGGCGGGACGGCGCCCGCTTGCACGCCTTGCATCGTCAGATCAATCGTATCGAAAAATCCGCGAAGCGAAGGATCGCTGATGATCGTGCCCAACATCGGTTGCGCCTGCGCGATTTGATCGAGCGCTTCGGCCAGCTCTTTTTTGGAAAGGAAGAGAAGCCCGTTCGCGCGGAAAAAAGGCAAAGCATCGGGACGCGAGACAAAGGAGAACATATCCGTTCTTGCCGCGAGCCCGTTTGCCAAACCTTGCGCCGCGCTTTCGGCTTTCGCGGCATCGTCGCTGTCGATAACGATGACGAGAGTATCGACCTTTTGCGGGAAAGCGGCTTCCAAGGCTTTTTCGCGCTTGCGCCAATCCAGAGTCTCGGAAAGAAGCTGGTTAATGTCCGTGTTGATCGAAGTGTTTTGGGCGGCATAAACGCCTAACCCGACGCTAAGCAATAAGGCCAGCACGGCAAGAAAAGCCGCAAATTTGCGGCCGAAATCGACGACGGAAATGAGGAAAGAGGCAAACATAAGTTTCTAAACAACACTATAAAGATTGCCGAAACAAGCTTTTTTGATTATCCCTGTTTTTGTCGGGGAGTAGCGCAGCCTGGTAGCGCATCTGCTTTGGGAGCAGAGGGTCGCAAGTTCGAATCTTGTCTCCCCGACCATCCGCCTTCGCTTCGCTACGGCGTGATTATGTCGTAGCGAAGCGAAGGCGGATGCCACGCCGTAACGAAGTGGAGGCGGGCTTAATGAAGTATGTATATATGCTTCAAAGCATTCCTTACCCCGAACGATATTATGTTGGGAGCACATCAGACTTAAAGGTACGGTTTGCCGAACATAATAAAGGCCATTCGCTACACACTAAAAAATTCCTGCCTTGGAAACTGGAGGGTTACATCGCCTTTTCAGACCCCGACAAAGCAGATAAATTTGAAGCATATCTGAAAACGGCTTCTGGCCGAACCTTTGCAAAACGGCATTTTTAGGATATAGGTCATCCTCAAATGGACGTTGTTCAAATCATCTCTGCTGCGGGAATTGGCGGCGTAGTTGGCAGTTTGCTGACAACCATTGTGCAGGCATACTACGCCCGTAGATCACATTTAGATGATCGATCCTTTCAGGAAAAGAAAGAAGCGTATATTGGTTACCTAGATGCTACTTACAAATCAGACATCCAGAGAAATGAAGAAGCGGCATTATATTGCGGTCATTGGAAAAACAGATGTGAGGTGGTTGCATCAAAAGAAGTTATCGAAGCTCTTGAAAAAATCATAAAAACAAATCCTATTGATGGAAAGGTTCATCCCGATCGTCCACAAGCGATGCATGAATTAAAGGAAGCTATGAAAAAAGATTTAGGCATTTAACTCTGACAAAAAATGAGCACATATGCCAAACTGCATCGGATTTTCCCCTGTTTCTCGAAGCAATGCGCGGGTGCTGATTCTGGGAACGTTGCCGGGCGCGGAATCTTTAAAGCAGCAACAGTATTACGCCCACAGGCAAAACAAATTCTGGAAAATTATGGGGGAATTGGTCGGCGCTTCCCCCGATCTGCCTTATAAAAAAAGACTTAAGCAGCTTACAAAAAATAAAATCGCTTTATGGGATGTGTGCGAGACAGCGCAGCGCAAAGGAAGCCTCGATGCCGATATCAGGTGCGCGACGCCAAATGACTTCGATTCATTTTTTAAAAAACATAAAAACATCGAATTCATTTGCTTCAACGGGCAACCTGCGCAAAAATTGTTTCGTCGGCACGTAAAGAAGAATACAATTGCCTCGCGCGTTCTGCCATCGACCAGTCCTGCCCATGCGAAAATGAGATACGAGCAAAAACTGGTTCGTTGGCGGGAAGCGTTAAGAAAAAGCATTCTCTTGAAAAGCGGCAAAACATGTGCTTCCAAAGTTTAAAAAAATCGTCGTTCTGACCGGCGCGGGAATATCGGCGGAATCAGGCGTGCCTGTTTTTCGCGGGCCCGACGGGCTTTGGCACGGCAGGCGCGTGCAAGACGTCGCGACGCACGAAGCTTTATGCCGCGATCCGTGGGGCGTGAACGCTTTTTTCAACGGGCTGCGCCGTTTTGTGAAAAGCGTCGAACCCAATCCGGCGCACCGCGCGCTCAAAAAACTGGAAGACGTTTATCAAAAGGACCTTCTCGTCGTCACGCAAAACGTCGATCCCCTGCACAAGCGCGCGGGCAGCAAAAATCTTCTGCCGATGCACGGCGAATTACAAAGCATTCTTTGCGATGCATGCGGGCAGAGGGTTCCGTTTTTGGAGGATGCGCTGGAAGAAACGCGATGTCTTTCGTGCAATCAATCCGGCGTTTTGCGTCCCGATATCGTTCTGTTTAACGAAATGCCCTATTTCATGGACGAAATTTACGCCGCGCTTGTTTCTTGCGATCTTTTTATCGCCGTAGGAACGTCGGGCTTCGTTTATCCTGCCGCGGGCTTCGTCGATATTGCCGCGCATGCAGGAGCGTACGCCATCGAGGTCAATCTTGCCGAAACGCAGCGGTCTCCGGCTTTTCACGAAAAACGCACGGGGATGGCGGGAAAAGTTCTTCCCCTTCTCGTCGATGAACTGATCGAAACCCGAGCTCAGGGCTAACCTTTGCCGATATTTCTTCCCCTTAAAGACGCGCTGGCAGAGGCTATTGCCCCGACGTAACGCTCGATAGCGGGGGATTCGATCTTCTGCGCCCGTTCCCAATCGAGCATGTAGTCGCGAGTCAAAGGCAACGTCTCAAGCTGCTTGGTCAACTGAAGCTGGAAGACCATGATATTTCCAAGGCGGAATCCCGCTTCGCAGCTCGTGAAATAAAACTCCCATTTCCGGTACAAAGTTTCGCCGAATAGCGCGACGACCTCGTTGCGCCTTGCCCGAAGCCGTTCGGTCCACCGCTTCAGGGTTTCGGCATAATGCAAACGCAGAATCTCCACGTCTGTGACAAAAAGCCCGGAACGATCCACGGAGTCCATGACTTCCGACAATGTCGGTAAATCGGCCCCCGGAAAGATATGTTTGCGGATGAAAGAATTGATAGGCTTCGGCTCGCCGTACCTGCCTATGGAATGGATGAGGCATACGCCGTCTTCGGCCAAGAGGCGTTGAACTTGCGCGAAAAATTCGTCGTAATTTTTCTTGCCGACGTGTTCGAACATGCCGACCGAAACGATGCGGTCGTACAAAGCCGTTTCTTGCCGGTAATCGCGCAAGTCGAAAGAACAGCGCTTGCCTAGACCCGCGGCCAGAACGCGCTCATTGCTGATTTTATACTGGTGCGTGCTCAGGGTGATGCCTTTGACGCGGCAACCGGTCTCGGCGGCCAGATAAAGGCCGAGGCCGCCCCATCCCGAACCGATGTCGAGAACTTTCAATCCCGAACGGTTCAACCCGAGCTTTGAAGCGATGTGCCGTTTTTTGTCTTCTTGCGCCTTTTCGAGGCTGTTGCCCATATCCGTAAAATAGGCGCATGAATACTGGCGATCGCGGTCGAGAAAGAAAGTATAGAGTTCGTCGGGCATATCGTAATGGAACGCGACGTTGCGCCACGATCGCGGAATCGGATTCCATTGCGCCAGCCGGATAAAGTAGCGGTAGAGATGTTCGCGCCAATGGAAAGGCGATTTGTCGCCGGTTTCCATATAATTCGAAAGCAGGAGATGAATGAAACCGTAAAGATCGCCCTCTTCGATCGTCAGCAATCCGTTCATGTAGGCTTCGCCGATTTTTAAATCGGGGTTCAAGCCGAGCGACCATTCAAGAATCCTGCGATGCAATTTCACGACAATACGCGGCGGTGCTCCATCCCCGAATGTGCGCGTCTTGCCGTTGGCCGCGATTAGCGTCAGAGAACCTTTATGAACGACGGACCGAAGAAGACATTGGAACAACATGGCTGCCTCCGACACCGGAAAACTTAGCAAAAAACGCAAAGGAAGGGGAGTCCAAATTTTGGGCGCGGCGTCGGCCAAAAAATCTTTTGGAATCAGAATATTCCACAGCGGCAAATAAAATGCCGGAGGAAGTGGTAAGGCGTTCGCGGACATGATAGGCTCGGGAAATAAAACTCTTCGATAAGGGAAAAACAAATGCCTTCCTTGAAACCCCCGCCTAAATCCGAAATTCCCGTGAGCGCGCTGGACGCGATTTACCGCCGCCGCGCCGTGCGCGATTATGCGCCCGGGAAAATCGGCAAAGCCGTTATCGAGGAACTGCTCGATGCCGCCGTTCATGCGCCAACCGCGATGCATCTGGAGCCGTGGTCTTTCGTTATCGTTCAAGACAAGGCTTTGCTGAACCATTTGTCGAACGGCGTCAAAAATTTGATACGCCGCGAGCTTGAAGGTTCACATACGCATAGAGCCCAACATGAGCTTGAGCTTGTCAACAACGCCGATTTCAACGTTTTTTATAACGCCGAAACGCTCGTCGTCATCTGCGGCAAAGGCGATACCCCGTATATCGCCGGGGATTGCTGGCTGGCCGCGGAAAATCTGATGCTTGCCGCGTGCGCGAAGGGCCTCGGCACATGTCCCATCGGTTTTGCGATCCCTGCGCTCAATACGCCGGAGTGGAAAGCCGAATTGAAAATCCCTCCGGAAGCGACCGCCGTCGCGGCGATCATCGTCGGCGCGCCCGCTGGCGAAACGCCGCCCTCGCCCCGCAAACTGCCGGAGATTCTTGCATGGAAATAACGCCAGCCCCTGCGTCAAAAATGCGCTTGCCTCGGGCCGTTTGGGCTCTCGGCTTCGTCAGTCTTTTGATGGACGTTTCCTCGGAACTTATCCATAGCCTCTTGCCCGTTTTCGTCGTGACGACGCTCGGAGCTTCGACGCTGTCGCTGGGTTTCCTCGAAGGATTTGCCGAAGGAACGGCCGCGATATCCAAAATGTTTTCAGGCGTTTTGAGCGACTGGCTCGGTAAACGCAAGGCGCTCGCCGTTATCGGATACGGATTGTCCGCGATCACAAAACCGTTGTTTCCCTTGGCGCAACATCTCGAACTTATTTTTACGGCGCGCATCGTAGACCGGCTCGGCAAGGGCATTCGAGGATCGCCGCGCGACGCCTTGCTTGGCGAGATAACGCCGTTCGAACTGCGGGGCGCGGCCTATGGACTTCGGGAATCGCTCGATACCGTCGGCGCTTTCGTAGGCCCCGGCTTGGCGATCGTTCTGATGTTCGTTTTCGCGGGCGATATCCGCTCGGTGTATTGGTTTGCCGTTTTGCCCGCTTTCCTTTGCGTCGCCCTTCTCATTTTCGGCGTGCAGGAACCCGAACGCAAAAACGACGGGAAAATCGCAAAATTCGCCATCAATAAAAACGAACTGGCGAAACTCGGCGGTGCTTATTGGGGCGTCGTCTTTGTCGGCGGCGTTTTAACTCTGGCCCGTTTCAGCGAGGCGTTTCTTATTCTGCGCGCTCAAAACGCCGGACTGCATCCTGCGTGGGTTCCGCTGGTTATGGTGGTGATGAGCGTCGTTTATGCGCTTGCCGCTTATCCCGCCGGAGTTTTATCGGATCGCATGGAGAGGCGTTTTATTTTGATGATCGGCACGGGAGCCCTCGTTCTCGCCGACGTTATTCTGGCATACGCGGCAAACATTTGGGGCGTCATGATCGGCATCGGTTTCTGGGGGCTGCATCTGGGGCTTTCTCAGGGGCTTCTGACGACGCTTGTCGCCGACACGACGCCCGAAGAAATACGCGGCACCGCGTTCGGCTTGTTTAATTTCATCAGCGGATTCGTCCTGTTGGCGGCAAGCGCGCTGGCGGGATATTTATGGGAAGTCGGCGGTCCCAAAGCGACGTTCCTCGCGGGTGCCGTCTTCACGTCGCTGGCTTTTGCCGGAATGTTGGTCGTTTACGCCAAAAGGCAAAAAACAGTGCGTTAGGCTCAAACCTCAAGAATGTGCGAAGGGCTTATCGGTAAAGAGCCAATCTTTGAGTTCTTTCGCGAATCTGGAATCTTTCCGCCGGATCCATTCCACAAGCATCGACGCATGTTCTTTTTCCTCGTCGCGATTGTGCGCCAAGAGAGCTTTGAGCTCCTTGTCCTTGCAGAGCGCGACCCGTTGGTTATACGAGTCGGTGGCCTCAATTTCCTCTTTCAAAGATTCGAGAGCGCGATGCATGTCGCAAGTTTCATCGGGCAAATCGGCGGAGGGTTCTTGGTACGGCATTTGATGCTCCATGAGTGCGCGGGAAAACGGCGAAACAATACCACGATGTGAGATGGTTAATCCAGCGTTTTGCGGTAAAACTTCATTGCCAGCGCCGTGACGAGAAACATAAAGATAAACAAAGGCCATAGATGCGGCCAGATTTCGACAAAATCCCCGCCTTTTAAAAGGATGCTTCGCACGATGCGCATGAAATAGGTGACCGGCAACATACTTCCGATGACTTGCGCCCATTTGGGCATTCCGAGGAACGGAAACATATATCCTGACAAAAGAATGGACGGCAGCAAAATCATGAAGGACATCTGCATCGCCTGCATTTGGCTTTGGCAACCCGCGGATATCGTAAACCCGAGCGCGAGATTGCAGGTGATAAAAACGAATAACGCCGCCGCAAGAAGGCCAAGGCTTCCGAGAATAGGCACGTCGAACAAATACTTCGCCGCGCCGACGATGATGAACGCTTGAACGTAGCCGATCGCGACATAGGGCAGAATTTTGCCGGCCATCACTTCGATCGGCTTGACGGGCATGGATAAAAGATTTTCCATCGTTCCGCGTTCGCGTTCGCGCGTGAGGGCCAACGCCGTCATCATGACGCCCGTCATCGTCAAGACAATACCCATGAGGCCGGGCACGATATTATAGCGCGAAAAACCTTCTGGGTTGTAGAGGCGATGAACCTGAACCTGAAAAGGCTCGTCGGCGCCTTGCAGATGAGCCAACGCCCCGTGAAAATCCTGCTTGACGATTTGATCGACGATGCCCGCCACGGCGCTTAAGGCGTTTGCGGAAGCGGTGGGATCCGTCGCGTCGGCCTCGATCAGAAGAGCCGGCTTTTCGCCGCGGACGATGTCGCGTTCAAAATTTTCGGGAATCGTTATGACGAACTGCTCTTGTCCTTGTTGGAGCAAAAGCCTTGCCTCGGCTTCGGAATCCGTTTCTTTGTCGATCAGGAAATATTCGGAATTCTTGAGGCCCGCGATGATGCTGCGCGAAAAAAGGCTATGATCCTGTGCGAGAACGGCCGTGGGTAAATTTTTTGGGTCCGTATTGATGGCGTATCCGAACAGAAGCAACTGCATAATCGGGACGAGAAGCATCGTGGCGAAAGTCGCGCGGTCCCTTCGGAGCTGCGTAAGCTCCTTGATCATCATGGCCCACGTGCGCCGCAGGGAGGGAAAAAACAAAGAACGCATAAATTAGCCCTCCTTCGGCAAACGGGCTGTAAAATGGATGAAAGCGTCTTCCAAAGTCGTTGCGGCTTCGGCCCAAGTGTATCCGGACATGGCGCGATAGGGGGCGATCGCGTTTTTCAAAGCAACGGCATCGGGGCCGCTGATGTGCAGCGTTTCTCCGAAAAGGCCCGTCGTCGTTACGGCGGGATTGTACCGTAAGTCGTCCATCAACGCCGTCAAATCGGAACCTTGCACCGTCCACGTGGAAAGGCCCGCGCTGGCGATGACTTCCTCGACGGTTCCTTCCGTAATCAAATGGCCGTAGGCGATGTAGATAATGGCGTGGCAACGCTCGGCTTCGTCCATGTAATGCGTGCTGACCAAAACGGTGAGGCCTTTGGCCGCCAGCTCGTGAATCTGGTCCCAGAATTCCCGCCGCGCCTGCGGATCGACGCCGGCAGTCGGTTCGTCGAGAAGAAGAAGTTCCGGCTCATGTAAAATGCAGGCGGCCAGCGCGAGGCGTTGCTTCCAGCCGCCAGAAAGGCTTCCGGCCAATTGCCCGGCACGATCCGTCAGATTCAGGTTTTCTAGCGCATGGCGCACGCGTTCTTTCGGACGGTCAAGGGAAAACATCTCAGCGACGAACGCCAGATTTTCTTCGATGCTTAAGTCGTCCCAGAAACTGAATTTCTGGGTCATATAACCCGTGCGGCGCTTGATGTTTTCGGATTCTTTTCTGAGATTGAAGCCGAGGCAGGTTCCTTCCCCGGCGTCGGGCGTCAGAAGGCCGCAGATCATGCGGATGGTCGTTGTCTTGCCGCTGCCGTTCGGTCCCAGAAACCCGTAAATTTTTCCGCGAGGAACGCGCAAATCAATCCTATCGACGACCGGTTTTCCGTCATAGATTTTTGTGAGGCCCCTGACATCTATCGCGTAAGCGGCTGCCGTCATTGGGCGTCCCGCTCGATATCGACGGGAAGGCCCGGCCTCAGATCCGGGGTGAAGCTCTCTGGCAACGCTTCGACGCGGAAAACAAGCTTATCCCGCGACCCGACGCTGTAAATGACGGGAGGCGTGTACTCGCTTTGCGAGGCGATATAGTTGATAACGGCCTTCATCTGTTTTTTGCATCCGTCGCAGCGAAGGGTCACGAGGCTTCCAAACGGAAAAAGGGGAAGTTTTGCTTGGGGAACGAAAAAACGAACTCTTATGTTTTCCGGAGGCAAGAAGCTCACGACGGGCGTTCCCGCAGCGATGTATTCGCCCGGATTGAAATAGGTGTCTTCGATATACCCGGCGCCCGGAGCCTTGGGCGCGCTTTCGGCGATTTGTTTTTGCGTCTGCACCGTTTTTTGCTGCGCGATTTGCACGGCGGCTTCCGCCGTTTCGAAGGCGGCCTTTCGCGAGTCGTAATCGGATTTGCTGATGGAATTTGACGCCAATTGCCGCGTCGCGCGGTCGAATTCGCTGCTTGCGTCTTCGAGGGATGCGTTGGCTTGGGCCACTTCCGATTCGGCGGAAACGAGCGTTGCGTTAAGATTTGTTTGATCCAGAGCGAACAAATCGTCGCCCGCTTTGACTTGCTGTCCTCTTGAGACGGAAAGGGTTTGCAAAAGACCGGAAGTTGTCGGCGCAATATAGAGATATTCACCCTCGACATAGCCGTTAAACGTTTCGGCCTCGGGCTTGCATCCAAGGGCGAGCATCAAAAGAGGCAGGAGGAAAAAACGTTTCATGATTTTCTCTTGGAAGAATCTTAATCCTGCATAAATCTTGCATACTTTGGGCTCCAAGCCAAAGTTTTTACTTCGTTTTTTAGCCGCGATCATTACGCGCCGCCCAAATTTGATAAACGTCAAATACAAGGGTTTGAAAATCAGGGTTTAATCGCCACCTATATTGTTCAATAGAGCTAAACCCCTTTTCAAAACCTGCAAAAAGGTGCGTTATGAACAGGCGTCTTTTCCTGAAAGGCATGTTGGGCGGCGCTTGCGCTTTAGTCTGTTTCAGTTTCAATCCGTTAGAAGGAGTTAGGGCTTCCGAACAAATTGAAAAAATTTCTCGCAGCGAAGAGGAGTGGAAGCAAATGCTAACCAAAGAACAATTCGACGTGCTGCGCAAGGAAGGCACGGAACCCCCCTTTACAAGCCCGCTTTTGAATGAGCATCGCGCGGGAAAATTCGTGTGCGCGGGGTGCGGGCTTGAGCTCTTCACATCGCAGCAAAAATACGACAGCGGTACCGGTTGGCCGAGCTTTTTCGACGTCATTAAAGGCCATATCGAAACCAAAACAGATCATAAATTAATTGTTCCTCGCACCGAATATCATTGCGCGCGCTGCGGCGGACATCAGGGACACGTATTTAACGACGGCCCTGCGCCGACAGGATTACGTTATTGCGATAACGGGGTCGCTCTTAAATTCGTTCCCGATAAAGAAAGCTAACGCATGTTAAAAAGCAAAGGAGGGAAAATCATGGCCGCAATAGTTGGAATGGCATCAATGGCGTGTGGATTTGTAAACGCCAACCCCGTTGCGTTGCCCGATCCCGCGCTCGACGCTTCTTTGACCCAAACAAAATCGGAAGAGAGCATCGTTTTGGCGGGCGGTTGTTTTTGGGGCGTGCAGGCGGTCTTTCAACATGTGAAGGGCGTCGCGCAAGCGACGGCGGGTTATGCGGGAGGCGAAGCTTCGACGGCGCATTATGAAATGGTCGGAAGCGGAAAGACGGGCCATGCGGAATCGGTGCGCGTTACCTTCGACCCTTCGCAAATCACGTTGGGACAAATTTTGAAAGTCTTTTTTTCCGTCGCGCACGATCCCACGCAAGTCGATCGCCAAGGCCCCGATCGAGGCACGCAATACCGCTCGGCCATTTTTTTCGATACGCCGGAACAAAAGAAAATCGCCGAGGCTTATATCGCCCAGTTGCAAAAAGCGAAAATTTTTCCAAAACAGATTGCAACCAAGGTTGAACCCTTAAAGAAATTTTACGAAGCCGAGGCCTATCATCAGAATTACGCGCGGGCGCATCCCGACGATCCCTATATTGCGATCAACGATACGCCGAAAGTCGAGGCGCTGAAAAAAGAGCTTCCCCAGCTTTGCGTGAAGCCATGATTTCGTCATTCCGGAACGCGATAAGGAGGAAATGAAGCATGCACGAAATGCTCGATATCTTATTGGCGTTTCTCGAAGGTTTGGCCTTGATCGCCTCGCCGTGCATTTTGCCGGTATTGCCTCTCGTGCTTTCGGCTTCGGCGAGCGGGGGCAGGGGGCGGCCTTTCGGCATTATTGCGGGGTTTGTCGCGGCCTTCAGCGCATTTGTACTTCTGTCACGCGAGATCGTCGAAGCCCTGCATATCGATACGGATATCATTCGGTATGCGTCTCTTGGGCTGCTGTTTCTATTGGGACTGGTTCTTTTGTTCGACAAATTATCCGAAATATTCAGCCGCCTGACGCAAGGAGCGGCGGAGTTCGGAAGCAAGTTTGGAACCGGAAACGAGGACGGATTTGCGAGCGGCCTTGGCATCGGCGCTTTGATCGGATTTGTCTGGACTCCCTGCGCGGGGCCGATTCTCGCCGCCGTGCTGGTTCAGGCGATACGCCAGCAAACCAATTTGCAAAGCGTGTTTGTGACGCTGGCTTTTGCGTTCGGCGCGGGCCTTCCCATGCTTGCGATTGCGCTTATGGGCCGGAAGCTTATGAGCCGCTTTGGCTTTTTGGCAAAACATACTGCGGCCTTGCGCAAGGTTTTTGCCGTGCTGATTCTTGCTTCCGTCGCCTATCTCGGCTTTGGGCCTCAGGTGCAAACGCTTTTTGAAAGCAGCGTTCCCGCGCAGCAACAAAACGCGGATCGTCTTGAAGACGGCCTTGAAAATCCTTATCCCGCGCCGGAGCTTAAAGGCATTCAGGCTTGGTTGAACAGCGAGCCGCTCGTTTTGTCCAATCTCAAAGGCAAGGTCGTACTGATCGATTTCTGGACTTATTCCTGCATCAACTGCGTCCGGACATTGCCTTATATCACCGCATGGGATCGGCTTTATCGCGACAAAGGGCTCGTCATTATCGGCGTTCATTCGCCCGAATTCGAATTCGAGAAAAACATCGATAACATTAAATCGGCCGTAGCGCGGTACGGCATCGGCTATCCCGTGGCCGTCGACAATAATCTTGAAACATGGGTTAATTTTAAAAATCGCTATTGGCCCGCGCATTACCTGATCGACCAAAACGGCCAAGTCGTTTACACCCATTTTGGCGAAGGCGATTACGACGTTACCGAAAACAATATCCGTTATCTGTTGGGGCTGAAGGGGACGGCCGAAGTTACGGGGGCCGCGGAATCATTTCCTGAAAATCAAACGCCGGAAACCTACCTCGGTTACGCGCGCGCGGAGCGTTTTGCCGGATCGCCGTCTTTGCAAGGCGACGACAGCGTTACTTACATGCCCGCCCTTTCCTTGGCCGAGCACGGGTGGACTCTCGGCGGAAAATGGAAAGTCGAGGGAGAAAAAATCACCGCTCAAAGCAACGATGCCGTTTTGAGGCTAAGGTTCCGCGCCCGAAAAGCGTTTCTGGTTATGGGAACGTCTTCCGGCGCGCCGCAAAGAATCATCGTGACGCTTAACGGCAGGCCTTTGGGCAAAAATGCCGGAAAAGACGCGAAAAATGGCATAGTAACAGTCGGCATGCATACGCTTTACGAACTTGTCAATCAGGCTTCGTCTCAAGGCGGACTTCTTGAAATCAAAACGACAAGCCCAGGATTCGAAGCCTATGCGTTCACGTTCGGAGATTAATCCGGTATATAGTCATCGCAACTCAAGAATTGGCAAACTGTTTAGCGTAAGGACATGTTCTTAAAACATCTACGGGGCAGAGCTTGCCAATTTTTGACCTGCGATAGGTATATTTTCTTTATTTTACAATTGGTTGGTGTGTTCCTTCTTCATCCCCTGAATCTGCGCCTTAATCCCGCCATAATGAAACGGTACAGTTGCGTTTAGTTATTGAGCGAGTCGTTTCTCTTCCGCTTTGCGGCGGGAGGTTCACCAAGGGAGGTTCACATGAAATACAAATTCGCAACAGTCGCTTTGATGACCGCCGCTCTTGCGGCAGCTCCGATTGCCCCCGCCAATGCCGGGTGGCATCACGATCATAGAGGTTTGCCGTTTGGCGTTTTTGCCGCAGGCGCCGCCGTTACTGGCGCGCTTGTCGCGCTCGCCACCGCGCCTTTTAGCATGGCCGCAGCGGCTTCCGCGCCGCCGCCCGCGCCTGCGCCCGTTTATTACGCGGCTCCTGCTCCTTATGCTTACGCGCCCGCCTATCCGCCCCGGCAAGTCGTGGTTTACGGATATCCGCAACAGGTATACGCCTATCCCCAATGAAAAAAGGCAAACACAAAGGCGGACGCCCGTCGCGCGAAGAATCGGAAAAACTGGAAGAGAAAATCCTCGATGCCGCCGCCGCGCTTTTTTTCAGCGAAGGCTACGGCGCGGCGAGCATCGAGGCGATCGCGCAACGCGCGCAGATATCAAAACGGACTTTCTACGTTCGTTTTGAAAATAAAGCCGCCGTGTTTCGCGCGGTTGTGCGCCGCGTCGCGGAGCGCCTGCGCCCGTCCGATGCCGATACGGATAAATTGTTTGAAGGCAAAAATGCCGAGGAGATTTTACGCCGCATCGCGCCGATCATTTTGCGCGCGTCTTTGTCGCCGGAGGCCTTGTCCTTGCAACGCGTGATGCTGGCCGAGGCGGAGCGCTTTCCCGAACTTGCGATCATCATCAGCGAGCAAGCCACGCGTCAGGAAGCAATCCGCCGCATAGCCTTCCTTTTACGGCAAGAAATAAATAAGGAAACGGAAGGAAAAGACATAAGCGCTTGGCACGCGTTTGCCGCCCAGCAATTTTTGCACATGATTACGGCGGAGCCGCAACGCCGCGCGTTGGGATTTGGCATGCCGATGAATGCGACGGAACTTGGAGCTTGGGCGAACGATACGGTCGATTTGTTTTTGAGGGGATGCCTGACGCATGGGTAAAATGGTTAAACATGTGTTCTGCAAATGGATCCGTTTCTTTCTGTGTCCGGAGTGATATAATGCGGAAGTTGGAGGTGGTATCGTGACGCGTTTGCCAAAAAAAGTTTTTGAGGCGTTATTCCTCCTGATCCTGTTTTTTGCGCCGCTTTTTGAGGCTCGCGCGCAGCAATCCGCATCTGCTTCCTCTGCGCTTACGCAGCAGCAGATCGATCAAATGGTGGCGCCTATCGCGCTTTACCCCGATCCTTTGGTCGCGCAAATCCTGATGGCCGCGACCTATCCTCTAGAAATTGTTGAAGCAGACCGTTGGCTGAAAAATTCCCCAAACGCCCAGCTTCAAGGCGATGCCCTGACGGTCGCGCTGGCGCAGCAACCGTGGGATCCGAGCGTCAAGTCGCTCGTCGCTTTTCCGCAAATTTTGGGGATGATGAACGATAATCTGCAATGGACCGAACAGCTTGGCGACGCCTTTCTCGCGGAGCAGGCTGCCGTTATGGATTCGGTGCAACGCCTGCGGCAGATGGCGGAAGCGTCGGGGCATCTGGCCTCGACGCCGCAACAGACGGTTTCGGGCGAGCCCGGCGAGATCGTCATCGAACCTTCGAACCCCCAAATTGTTTACGTACCCGCCTATGACCCGACCGCCGTTTACGGCTTGTGGCCGTATCCCGATTATCCTCCGTATTATTTTCCGTGGCCGGGCGTTTATTATTCGGCGGCTGGCCTGATCGGGTTCGGATTTGGCATCGCCGTGGTCGATTGGTTGTGGGGCTGGGATTCTTGGGATTGGCATCGTCATCGCATCGATATCGACGACCGCCGTTTCGCGGAAATCAACGGAGGCCGCGCGCCGCTTGCTTCGGGCGTGTGGGAGCATGATCCCGCGCATCGCCACGGCGTTCCTTATGCCAACGCCGCCGCGCGCGCGCAATTTCAGGGTGCGGCGGATCAAGCGCGCCGGAATTTTCGCGGTTTTGCCGCCGCGCCTTCCCCCGTGGAAAACAGGGAGTTGACGCGGGCTGCGCAACCTATTGCTGCTATGCGCGAGACAAGCGTCGTTCAACGGGCTTCGGTTCCGGTTGCAAGCGTTTCTCAGCCACGGCAGGAGCGGCAAGCCCCCGTGTTTGAATCTTTTTCGCGCGGGGCCGATGTGCGCGCGGAATCCCAGAGAGGATCTATGAGCTTTGCGGCGATGCGGGCGCCGTCGCCCGCGAGGGCCGCTCCCCGCATTTCCACTCCTTCCGCGCGAGGCGGACAAGGTCAAAATGTGAGGATGCGATGATGTATGGCTGGAACAAAAACGCCTTTGGCGCTTTGACAAAAATCATAATTCTTGGCGGCATTCTAAGCCTTTCGGCGTGCTGCGCGGTTGAATCCATGCCCCCCGCTTCTCCTGCAGTTTTGAAAACTCCTGGCGCGCATCAAGAGGTTTTCGCGACGCCCGGCGACGCCGTGGATGCTCTCGTTTCCGCCACGCGCGGCGACGAAAAATCGGAGCTTATGAAGATTCTCGGGCCTCACGCGTGGAAACTTATTCATTCGGGCGACAAGGTCGCCGACGAACGCGGCCGCGAAAGATTTCTTGCCGCCTATGACAAGGCGCACAGGATCGAAAGCGAAAGCGGCGATCGCGATCGGCTAATCGTCGGTGAAGAGGAATGGCCGATGCCCGTTCCGTTGATGCATACGGAAGGCGGTTGGTGGTTCGACGCGGTTGCCGGCGAGCAAGAGATCCTCGACCGCCGCATCGGGCACAATGAACTTAACGCGATAGGCGTTTGCCGCGCCTATGTAGAGGCGCAGCAGGAATTCGCGGCTCGGCATCCGCTTAAAGGCGGAAAGCACGAGTACGCAGAGCATTTCCAAAGTTCTGACGGGCAGCACGACGGGCTTTATTGGCCCACGGCTTCGGGCCAGCCGGAAAGCCCCTTCGGCCTTTTGGTCTCCAACGCGACGGCGGAGGGCTATGAGGGCAAGACATTTAACAAACACGTGCCTTACGAAGGCTATTTCTTCAGGATTCTGAAACGTCAGGGACCGCATGCGCCGGAAGGGGCTAAGGATTACGTCGTCAACGGCCACATGACGCGCGGCTTTGCCCTTATCGCTTTTCCCGCGCGCTACGGGGATTCCGGCGTGATGACGTTCATCGTGAACCGGCATGGAATCGTTTACGAAAAGAACCTTGGTTCCGATACGGCGGAGATTGCCAGAAATATCGCGCAGTTCGATCCGGACGGAAGCTGGAATATCGTGCGGTAAAAAAAGCGCCAGGCCCCTAGATTCCCGTCATTTTCAGAAGATTTTCGGGATACCGCTCGCCTTGTACCTTGATTTTCGACGCGGCGCTTTCGATCTCGCGCAGGTCGGCGGCTGAGAGCTGGATTTGCGCGGAGCCCAGATTCTCTTCAAGATGGCGCAGCGTCGTTATGCCCGGAATGGGAACGATCCAGGGCTTCTGCGCCAATATCCACGCCAAAGCGATTTGCGCGGGCGTCGCGTTCTTTTTCTTCCCGATCTGGCCAAGCAGACCGACCAAGGCCTGATTGACTTTTCTGGCCTCAGACGTAAAGCGCGGAAGCGTGTTGCGGAAGTCGGTTTTATCGAACGACGTTCTATCGTCGATCTCGCCCGTCAGAAAGCCTCTGCCGAGCGGGCTATAGCACACCAGCCCGATGCCCAGTTCTTCCAAAGTTGGAATGATTTCCGCTTCCGGCGTTCTCATCCACAAAGAGTACTCGTTCTGAACGGCGGTAACGGGCTGAACGGCGTGGGCGCGGCGGATTGTTTTGGCTCCCGGCTCGGAGAGGCCGAAATGCCTGACCTTGCCCGCTTTGATAAGGTCTTTGACGGCGCCTGCGACGTCTTCGATCGGCACGTTCGGATCGACGCGGTGCTGGTAAAGCAAATCGATAACATCGACCTTAAGCCGTTTGAGCGAGCCTTCGACGGTTTCCTTGATATACGCGGGAGCGCTGTTCAGGCGCGGAGAACCCTTCATTCCGCGCGAGTCCGCGTCGGGGCTGAAGTCGAACCCGAATTTGGTCGCGATCGATATCTGCTTGCGGAACGGGGCGAGGGCTTCCCCCACGAGCACTTCGTTTGTGAACGGGCCGTAGACTTGGGCCGTGTCGAAAAACGTGACGCCGCGCTCGACCGCGGCATGAAGAAGGGCGGTCATCTCTTTTGTATCTTTGGGCGGGCCGTAGGAAAAGCTCATTCCCATGCAGCCGTAGCCAAGCGCCGAGACTTCAAGGCCGCTTTTTCCCAGTTTGCGTTTTTGCATGTTTTCTCCCGAATGAGTGCAGTTGTGAGCCGCATGTGCTAAACCACGCCGCCCATTAGCTGTGGAAAGGGTTTGTTATTTTTTCTGGTATTAATTGGGCGTCTGGCGCTTCTCAACAACCCATCTGAACCGAAGTGTAGCATACAAGGTAAAAACGATCAAAACACTATGCGTTTTGCTAAACGATTCTTGCGCTTCGCGCAGACGGGATTTCTTTGCAGCGCGGCTGCGCCGCTCGCCCTGCCCGCGCGCAACTAAAATTTTTAGCGTGCGCGGTCATCGAACCCCGTGGGTTGTTCACGGCATTCGTATCCGCCACCTAAGAAGCCCACAATCGGGGGCCTTTTTGTCTCAGTGATTGTTGTCGAGCGAACTTTTTTCTGAAGAACCAATCGCGTTACTATCGGTGTCGGCCGTACGAACCGCATGCTCGGATTTGTAAACATGCCATGCACGCACTTCGTTTTGGACGAGGGTATCGATATTTCTTCCATAAGAGGATTTCGGAATGGCGATTTCTTTTCCCGCGGCCTTCATTTCCGAAAAGTCATGGATCCAACCGTTGACTAAGGCGATTTCACGCGAATATTGACGGGAACAACCCTCTACGTGGCGCATAGCCCTTACGCTTTGTGCGGCAATGGCGTTGGCGACGCCCGTGCTTTCTGCACACCCGATATCCCTTTCTCGGGCCTCGATGACTTCATGCATCAATTGGATTATGCCATCGATGTCGTAACAATCTACAGGAGTTTCCGCGCCTGAAATTTTATCGAACATATCTCTCTCCGTAAAAAAGGGTTTATTTGTATGTCCTGACAATAACTTCTGTCCGCCGTTGCCACAACGGGAAAAAATACTTTCAAACGCTAAAATAGGGTTAAAGACAAATTTTTATGGCGGAGAGGATGGGATTGATCAAAACGCTGCGCGTTTTGCCCCTTCGGGCGTCGCGCAAGAGCGCTCCGTCCAAATTCGCTTACCTGTTTTTGCGCTTCGCGCAGAAGCGAATTTGTCGAACCCGGCGGGCTCTTCAACTCTATCTTTTTCGCCATTAGAAATGGGACCCAATTGGGCCCGATTTCTAATGGCGGAGAGGATGGGATTCGAACCCACGAAACGGTTTTATCCGTTTACCCGCTTTCCAGGCGAGCGCCTTCAACCACTCGGCCACCTCTCCGCATATCCAAATTCAACTACCTGCTTCTTGCCTCGTGGTTGAGACAAAAAGGGTGCTCGCATTCGCTCGCGGGCACTCGGCCACCTCTCCGCAAAATTCAAAAGACTCTCATAAAAACATATTTTGCGCCACGCCGAAGCTTCTTAGCGAAGGCGGGCTGTCTCCTATACCCTGACTTTTCCTGCAAATAAACATCTATTCGATACTTGGCAAAATCATCTTTAACCCCCATATTTCAGGAAAATCCGTATCCTTTCAATTCCAAAGGTTAATCCATGCCCTCCGAACAAATGCATTTTCGCGCCGAAGTCGCAAGGTTGCTCGATATTGTCGTTCACTCGCTTTACAGCGAGAAAGAAGTGTTTTTGCGCGAGCTTATCTCGAACGCTTCCGACGCCTGCGACAAATTGCGCTATGAGGCGATAACCCGGCCCGAATTGCTCGATGACGAGCCCGATTTCAAGATTACCGTCACGCTCGACAAAAAAGCCCGTACCGTCACGGTCGCCGATAACGGCATCGGCATGACGCGGGACGAATTGGTCGAGAATCTGGGCACGATCGCGCGTTCCGGCACGTCGGCGTTTCTGGAACAAATCGGGGACGCGAAAAAGGCCGATATCACCCAGATCGGGCAATTCGGCGTCGGATTTTATGCCTCCTTTATGGTCGCCCAAGCCGTCGAGGTGAATTCGCGCAAGGCCGGAAGCGCCGAAAGCTGGTGTTGGGAATCCGACGGGCGCGGCAATTTTACGATCGAAGAAGGCGAAAAAGCCGAACGCGGCACCGAAGTCATCGTCTACCTCAAACAAGGCGAAGACGAATTTCTCGATGTCGAACGCCTGCGCCACATCATCGCCAAATATTCCGACCATATCGCGATTCCCGTGATTCTGAACGGCGAAGAAAAACCCGCCAACCGCGCGGGCGCTTTATGGCTGCGTCCTAAAAAGGATATTACGGCCGAGCAATACAAGGAATTTTACCACCACGTCGCGCATGCTTTCGATGACGCGGCGTTGACCTTGCATTGGCGCGCGGAAGGAAGGATCGAATACACGGGCCTGCTTTTCGTGCCCAGCATGAAACCGTTCGATTTATTCGATCCCAAGCGCGAACATGGCGTCAAATTGTACGTCAAGCGCGTTTTTATCACCGACCACGCCGAAGGCCTTGTGCCGCCATGGCTGCGCTTTCTGCGCGGGATCGTGGACAGCGAGGATTTGCCGCTCAACGTCAGCCGCGAAATGCTGCAAAACAATCCGATGCTGGCCAAGATCAGGCAGGGCGTGACGAAACACGTTTTGTCCAACCTTTTAAAATTCGCCAAAGACGATCCCGAAGGATACGCCAAAGTTTGGGAAAACTTCGGCGCGGTTTTGAAGGAGGGCCTGTACGAAGACATAGAACATCGCGGCGATCTTGCCAAACTGGTGCGTTGCCGGTCGACCGAGGGCGAGGGCTTTACGTCTTTGGCCGACTATGTCGCGCGGATGAAGAAAGGACAGGAATCCATTTTCTATATCTGCGGCGAAAGCGAGGAAAAACTGCGGCGCAATCCGCATCTGGAAGGATTTAAATCCAAAGGCGTGGAAGTGTTGCTGCTTACCGAAACGGTCGATGATTTCTGGCCGGGCGCGCTTGGAGAATTCGAAGGCAAGGATTTTAAATCGGTCACGCGGTCGGGCGAAGATTTGGGAAAAATCGAAAACGAGGAGAATAAGAAAAAAGAAGAAACGAATCGCGCCGAAGCGCCGCCAGCGAAGGCGGAAGACCTTATCGCTCTCATTAAATTGACGCTGGGCGACACGGTCAAGGATGTGCGGGCGACGGATCGCCTGACGTCAAGCCCCGTTTGCCTTACGGCGGACGAAGGCGATTTGGACATTCATCTGGAACGCTTTCTGAAACAGCACAATCAAATCCGCACGCCCAGCAAACGCATTCTGGAAATCAATCTCAAGCATCCGCTCATCGCGCAAATGGCCGAGAGCGCCAAAAAATCCGGCGCGGCAGACAGCCTTAAAGACATTGCGTGGCTGCTGTTCGATCAGGCCAGGCTTTTGGACGGCGATACGCCGTCCGATCCGGTTGCGTTTGGGGAACGGCTGGACGCTATTCTGGCGAAGGCGCTCCAATAACTCGCGCAATTTTTACCCTTTTTGCGGTTCAGACTTTATTAGGCAAATTGGCGTAAAATGAGAATCGACCCTGAATGAAGAGGGTCTGATTCGGAGTCCATAACGTGCGTAAACCGTCCGAAATCAAAGAATTAGCCAAACGCGACCTCTGCGTTCTCGCTCTCGTCGCGGGGGTGGGGGGCTTTTGCGCTTCTTTTCCGGCGCAGGCGGAAGACAATCCCTTTGAATTCGACGCGGGAAACTGGGTGTCGTCCCAGACGTACAACGATAATTTGCTTCGCCGTCCGCCCCCGCCCGAGCAGGGAAAATCCGCCGAGGAAGAACCGGAGAATAAAATGGCCGCCGCTGCGCCTGCGCCCGAAGTCAAACCGCCCCCTCGTCCGCCGATGGTTTTTTCGACGCCTGTCCTGCCCGGGCTGAACAAAGGGTTCAACGTGCAGGTCAGCTCGACCGACGATATCGATGAAAAAACAACGCCCACCCCCGCCGCCGCGCCCGATGCAGCGCCGGATATTCGGTTGCCGGATAAAAATTGGGCTCCTCCGTCCGAGAAAAGTTTAATGTCGAAAGCGCATAACGGGGAAAACGACGGACAGGAGGCATCGCCGCTTAACGTTCGCATGACGTTTTTGCCTTCGCAGAACGTCGTTCCTATAACGAGCCCCGAGCACGAATCGGCGGAAAAGAAAGCCCATGCTCTTCTGAAAAAACTCGCGGAGGAGAAAAAGAAAACGCCTGCCAAAACGCCGGAAGAGGCCGCCGCCTGCGCGGCTTTGGATGCGTATAAACAGCAGCAGCTCGACGCCATTCAAAGCGACCGGCAGACGCTGAAGGCGCTTCAGGACGCCATTCATTCGCTGGGGCTTGGAAAGAAGCTGGATTTCATGAGCCAGCAGGGAAGCACGCTAATACCAGCGGGCCCATGAAATCCGATTTGCCGACTGACATCACTCGCTCTGCGGTACGCTCATATCCTCTTGGAACGCCTGTATTTTTGCACCTTCGCTCCCCGCAACCGCTCGTGACCTAGGCGAGTCACTTCAAGCGCCGGTTGGTATAAGCACATCGGATAATCAACCTCCGCCCGCCGCAAGCGCGCCCGAAGGGACAAGCGTGAGATAACGTTTAAGCGCGCGCAGAAAAACCTTCGCAAAAACGCGCTATAAAAAGCGGAAAGATTCAAGCCGTCGCGGCGACCGATGTAGACGAAGAATGCTTGGGCATTCCGTCGGCCGTCAGACCTTGGCGCAGATAAGCGACCGTCGCCGCAGACGGAGTTTGCGAAACGATATTGCCGCCGTTCTTATCGAGATATTGAGTGATGAAACCCGCCATCGGGTCTTGGATGACCTGCGGATTTTTAAGCGGCGCGGCCGTTGTCGCGGAAGACGTCGTGTCGGACGAAGGAGCAGGCGAAGGAACGTTCACGCTTGAAGCCGCCCCTAAAGACGAATTGATCGTATTGATTGCTCCGGTCATTGCAGGTGCCTCCTCTTTACACGTGGCGCGGGAAGAAACGAACAAAACTCGCCGCGCACACCCCAACGCACGTGCGACAATACTCCAAATTATTCTTCTTGACAAGAAAATATCTTGAAAGCTTGGTGCGGACAGATTCGGGATCGAAACGATAACGGGTTGATTTGACGGGGAAAAGTAAAATGCAAACCAACGGTGCAGGCCTAATGAGGCGCGGCATTCGTTTCGGCGGAATCGGGGTAGCCCATCTCCCTTATTTCTTCCCGCGTAGGTTCAAAGTGCGAAGTTTTAACGTGCTGATCCCGCGCCGCTTTCCAGACAGCCAGCTTGGATTTTCTGCTGCCGGAAGTAATGCTTAAAACTTCTCCTCCTGCATCCTTAAAGCAGAGTACATAGTCGTTGGCGAAAGTTTTAAGTTGTTCCGGATTGCTTTCGCTCTGTTCGATTGCCGTCGCCCAGTTTTTCTTTTCTTCCTCCCGAATGGTGCAATAGCGCAGATACGAAGGAGGGTCTCCCAGTTCTTCTTTTTGCTTCGGCGTGGGCTCGAAATTTAAAGTGATGCCCTGTTTTTTCGCTTCGGCCCACAGAGCCAGCTTGCCTTCCGGGCTGTAATTGTCCCCGATAGGTATGTTTTCTCCGAACTTTTGTTTGAGGCGGCTCACGTATTCTTTGACGGCTTCTTCCTGGCCCTTTGGATCAAGCTGTTTGAACCCAAGCAAACGCAAGCCCCCGTCTTTTTTCACGATGATTTTATAGGGTTGCTGATACGTGCGGGAAAATCCAAGTTTTTCTTTTTGCTCGGGCGTGGGGTCGAAATTTATGACATAAATGCCTTGCTTCTGAGCTTCCGCCCAAAAGGCCAACTGAAGTTTCGCACCGACAAATTTTCCTAAATCCAAGACTTCTATAGAACGTTGTTTGAAATAACGAAAATGTTTATCGACAATTTCTTTCCGAGCTTCGGGATCGAGCTTGTCGAAACCAAACGAATGTATGCGTCCGTTTCTATCCGCCAAAAATCCGCAGGGCTGTCGATGATCCGGGGAAAAACCCATTATCATTTTTTGCAAGGCTGTCGGTTCGAACCCTTCGACTCTGACGCCCAATCTCTGCGCTTCCGCCCAGTAGCTCAGTTTAGTTCCCAAACTTGCCGTCGGTTTAAAAAATATTACATTTCCGTTTTCTTTCTTGTAACGGGAGATGATCCCTTTTAGTGCGTTCCTGTTTGCGTTTCTTTTTTCCAGCTTTTTTACAGCCCACCTTACAACGATTGCGACGGGGAGAAGCACTACCGTTAAGGCGGCCTCGATTAGCCAGACTAGTAGGTTGCCAAGCCATCCTTCACTCTGATTTCCTGAACCACTGCCTGAATAAGCAGGAGCTGTGGTTGGGGTGGGGGGTGAGTTATTCCCTTGCTGTTCTGCTTCGTTTCTCTCGCGCTCTTCTGCCCCTAATCGAGCAAAAGAACCCCTTTCGTATCTGTATGATGGGGTATAGCCAATAAATCCTCTCAAATAGCCGTCATCATCATCGATCATTATTTTCTCCCACTTAATACCTCAAGCACAAAATAAATTCCCCGGTCTGTTGCTAATCATACCCGGCTTTTTCTACCAATCCTTGCAATGTCATAAAAACATAAAGCCTTCCGATTTTACCTGTTTTTCAGCGTTTTCTCAAGTTTTGTAATACTTTCATGAATGCCAAAATGGCAAAAACGACGCGCGTTTAACCATAAAATTGCGGCTTCGGAAATAATGAAAATCGGGAATTTTTGGAAAGCCGAGCAAAGCTAAGTTTTACCCATCCTGCCCGCGGCCTCTGCTGCCTCTGTCGCTTTGGTCGCCGCCGTATCCGCTTTGGTTGCCGAAGCGGCTGCGCTTGCCGCGGCTTGACCTGCGCCCGAATCTCCCTGCTGATTAGCGTTGCTGCCCGAGCCACCAGAAGAACCGCCGGATGCCATCGCGCCGCCCATTGCGCCTGCGGCCAAGTCTCCCGAATCCGATCCCCCGGGCATATTGTATTGCGAGTACTGCGATGCAGCGCCCGACGAGGAGGGTTGAGTCCCGCCTCCTGATCCAGCGTTTCCTCCTTCCGAGCCCGTTCCCCCTCCTACGGAGTATCTTGTCTCTCCTCCTATCAACGCCCCCGATCCACCGCCCGGCGAAGCCGAATCCCCAGGCCCCGATAGCTTGCCCTTCATATAATTTGCACCGGCAGTCACTCCCTTGTCCACATTTTTGGCCAGACCCTCTACCTTATCCGCTGACTTCATTACGGCATAATCACCAACAGCTGTTACGATACCTTGCATCTTACCTGCATCGCCAAGCTCAGGCATCGACTGGCCTTGTTGTCCCATCCAGTTTAATGCATTTTTGGGCAGATGTTCGATCATGGCGAAGGCATGATCGGCGAGAATGTACATGAAGAAGCAGTAAAGAACGGTGAAGATAAACTTGCTCAACACGACGGGGCCGTTGGCCGTTCCCCCCGCCGCCGCGACGGCAAGCGAAAACGTATAAGTCAAAAAGTTAGCGCCGACCATAAACGCCAACAATCCCGTGATTAATCCAAGAACCATCAAAATAGGACGCAGAAAAATATTGAAAACGAAGTAATATGCCTTCTGCGCTCCTCCGGGCAACCCATGCCCTTCGGGGCTCAAATGCGCAAGCGCGACAAGAGGAACCGCAACCACGGCTTCGGCAAGCGCGCCGACCCATGAAATAACGGCGAAAAGAAAGCGGGAAAACGGAATCATCGGCAGAACATAAGCCAACGTAAAACCGCAAACCCAGAATATCATAGCAAGGAAAGTCAAAAGCGGCATGAACGCGGTAAGAATTGAATTGACGGCGTTTCCGATGTACGGGATCATAGCGATAACCCCGCCTGCCGCCTGACCTATAAAGGCAACCGCGTAAAGCCCGAGGGCGGTATTGACGTTCGCGTGTCCCAAATTGATCATTTGCCCGACGATGTCCGGCCCCGAAAGGGTCACGCCAAGCTGAAACGTGCTGTTCGTGGTCCCGCCGCTGCTGCAAGGCGCTCCCGTTCCCGCGGTCCAAACGCCGTTCAACGTCGCTATATGATCGACGATCCCCATAACCGCATCGGCGGACCATGCGCCGAATGACTGAAACCATCCCTGCGTTTGATCCTGAAGCCCGAGCATGGACGCGCATTGGATTTGATCCGACGGAAGCGTTGTCTGCGCCGCGCCCTTGCTTATCAATGAACCGAAGTTGGAAATATCCGAAGAAATTTTTTGGCCGATGCTGACTTCCGTAGCGGCATCGAGACCTCCCATTATAGAGCCAGTTATCGCGCCGATGATATTTCCTATTATTGGAAGGACGGAGCCTCCGGCTGCGGACCCTTGCGCTGCGCCGGACGCCATTCCGTTCGCAACCGATCCCGCCGTGCCAAGCGCGCTACTGTCGAACTGGGGCGCTTGCGCTTGCGGCATTCCAGACTTTATGGCGTCGCTGATCATCGACTGTTCGCGTTCGACCGTAGGCAGGAACGTTCCGGCAAACACCCATCCATAAGGTTCGATTTTTTTGACGACCGTGGACATCTCCGACGCCGTCGGCGCGGCAAGGGCGGTCAGGTTGCTGGTCGCCGCCTGCTGATACGCGATCACGGCGCTTAACGTGCTGTTGGAAAGCGTGATCGGCGTGGTTCCGTCGTATGTGCCTCCGTCGCTCGTGGGTATGGTCCCCACAATTTTTGAACCTTCGGTTACGAAGGCTCCGAAATTGCTGGAGAGAGTCTGGCTTTCCGCAGTATAGGCCAATCCCGCAGCCGTATCGGCATTGCACGTCGCCGCGTCGGACGAGGAAGAGGTTGTGTTGCATACATCGAGAGACGTCGGATCCTTATACGGATTGTCCGGGATGAAATACCACCCGCACATATCCTGCCCTCCCAAATCGGGAGAGGAAAAAGAATACTTCGTCCCCGTCTGCCCGCCTATCGTCTGCCCGTCTATTTCTATTCCAGTGGTAGGGATTGTCGAGATATTGGAACCGGAAATCTGCTGGTTCATCAAAGTAACGCGCGCGTTATAATCCGCGACGCAAGCTTCGCTTAAAACAAGATCGTTGGCGATCTGCGTCACGATCGGCGCGGCCGGCAATACGGGCGTCGTGGAATATGTGCTCAGATAGTTGAGAAAGATATCCCATGCGTTGCTTGCAAGCCCCGAACCCATTTCCGCCATTTTAATGACGATGTATTGGCCCGAATTAAGGCCGCCGCTCACGGGAACCAGCAAACCTATGGCCACGACAAGGCGGATGGGAGCCCAAATCTGCCTTGCTTTGTCTCCCATCGGGACGCCGGAATGCGCCGTTTCGACGACCATCGAGGCGAGGTGGTAGAAAAGGATGATTCCGGCGACGACGAGAATCGCGTCGCTGTAAAATGGCAAAACCGCCTGCGTCAAAGCAGTTTGGAGATTCATCGTCGCGGGGACGGCGGAGTTCATATAGTCGGAGGAATAGGCGGTCAAAGACGCCGGCTGCGCCCCCAAAAACAAAAAGCTGATCCATGTCTGCGCAAGGTCCGTATCGGGACACGGCGCCGTGAATATACTGGTGCTCGCTGAAGAAGCGCAGGCGTCCGCCGCGTGCGCGTGGCCGATGAAAAGAGACAGCAGCGACGAAATAACGGCGAGAACCCCGAAGACGATTACGCCGATAACGGCGAAAAAGAGAATGGCTTGCGGCACGCCTTCGCGGGTGAAACGCACGTTTTGCCACGCCGAGGCGAAAATGGCGCGGAAAGACAAACGCGCGCCGGAATCGTTCAATCCCGGATAATCCTTCGGCAACAAACCGTAGATCGCGAAAACTCCGGCGATCAGTTGGAGAAGGATGCCCGTGCTTTCTTTTAAAGGATCGAACGACGCGCCCCAATGCGTGTTGAATATGACGTCAAGAGCCGAACGCTTGGCGGCTTTTGGCTTGCCGGACGGAACCTCGGGAGGCGGAGTATCTATCATCGCTTTAGTTTGGCCTATTTTGGCAAAAGATTCGTTAATTTAGCTTCATATTTACAAAATTTATCCACCTATATTGCCATACCCGTCTTTCCAGCAGAAACAGGGCGTTCGGCTCTTTGTTGGGCTCAAATCTAAGAGCCGTTCCCGCCATTCCCGCCGTTTCCTCCATTGCCGCCGTTACCGGAGCCGCCCGGCATCAACACGGGCGTCGATGAGAATTGGCTTGAACTTCTGTCTATGCCGCCGTGAACGAAGGACATCGCTTCCGTCATAATCTGGCGTTCGAGCAGAAGCCCTTGCTCGAATTTTTCCGGCGCGTCGAGCGCCAGCGCAAAAAGCTGCTCCTTCGTGGCGACGCCCAAAGAGTTCAGATAGGCAATATACGTCGGCGAGGATAGCCGGTACGCGACATCGGCGCGGGCTTGCAGAGTGCTGCGGCCGTTTGCCTGACAGTAGTTATTGGCCGCGGCACTGATAATCTGGTTATTATAGTCGTCCGTGCAACGATTGGCTTGGGCGGCGTGTTGGTCCTTGAAGGCTTTCGGATATTGCACGCGCTCTTCGAAAAACTTCCAGCAATCGGAGAGCAGCCTGCTGTCGAGCGATTCCTGATGAGCGATCTCTCCGACGACGCCTAAGGCATTTTGCGGCGACGCGGCGGGCGGCAACGCTACGAAAACATCCTGCGCGAGATTTTGGCAAAAACCCGCCGCCGCATAGATCGGGTAATAGGCGGCGCCAACGGTTGCTATGGGCTTGGGAAACAAATTTGTCTGCGGCACAGCCGTATTCGGCGATGAGGGCGTCGTCCCCGCCGCCGATAAAGTCGGCGGAGACATAACCATCTGCGAGGTGTCGTTGGGAGCAAGATATTCCAAAGAACCAAGCAACGATTCAAGCGAGCGGTCTTGGCGCACATAGGTGGCGTTCTGTCCCGGGTTCGGGGACTTTGCGCAACCAAGACTGCTGGTGTTGATAGCGCCTTCAGGATCGTTGGGGTCGGTGGGGTTGAATCCGTTGAGGCATCTATAATTGAAATCCTGCGCCAAGCCGATTTTGGGCGGCAACATCGATTTTGCGACTGCATTCAACTGCGCTTGCGCCGCGTTGCATGCCGCGTCTTGCACCGCGCCGCCACTTTTTGGATCGGGCAGCGGCAGCGAAGGGCAGCTCGTCGAAGAAACGGAAGTCGGGGTTGAGAACTGGGCTCCCTGTAACGTCGTTCCATTTAAAGTCGTCGTGATATAGCTTGGATCCGTGTCGGTTCCCATAAACGCGTTTTGGAGAATGGCGTTCGTATTGTAACTGGCTGTGCCCGGAATGCCCCCTCCCAAGAGATAAGTGAGGTTATAGTTATTGGCGGGTTTGTATGTCGTTCCGTCGCCGCCTAAAAGGAAATTGGTATTGTAGGTCTTGGATGGTGAAGTGTTCCCCTCATTTAATGGGTTGTTATCGCTGGAAGATCCTCCGATGGAAGTCGATATCCAATCCAAACTATTATTGAGGGTATCGTCAGAAGTGTCTTGGATAAATATCGCTTGCGCTTGAGCAGAGGAAAAAGAGGCCAGCAAAGCCCCGCCTAAAACCAGCGCAAAAGCCCGGAATTTTTTCTGCATAAATATCCTCCACGCGGCGGTAAAACGGCAAAACACCCCGCAAATCAATAAACGCAAAACGCTGTAATTTCAACGCCTGCGCGACACATCAATCCGCTATAATAGTGTCGCTAATAAAGATTAATCAACGCTTAATTAACCGGCTCCTCCGACCAGGCAAAATCCTCAAGGGCAGGTTCCGTCGTCTTTGCATTGTTCGCACACAGCCCCATGAGGGTACGCAATGGTATTGGGACAACAGAAGCCGCCGCCGGATATGCTCGGGCCAGGTCCCGATGCCCATTTATATTGGCATTTCGAATGCCCATATTTGCTTTGTCCGATGTTATCCGGCCAGTTCAGATAAACCCCGTTTGCGTCTTTGGGTTGGAGCATAGTGTCGTCCCTATATGCCTCTTCGGGAGAGGTGCATCCCTGCCGCACAAAATTCTCCCTGCAGGATGCCGTTTGATCCGAACTCCAACACCATTCGAGGCAAGGCAGATTGCTGTTGGGAGGCGGAAGGACACAGCAGTAATAACCGCATAAATGAAAAAATTGATCCGTTCCTCCGGCATTGCATTGAGCGCCCCCATATCCGATGCCCAGCGAACCCGGCGGTTGATTAGTTTGAAGCGCCCCGCCAACGCATAAAAGCGCCTCGCAAGCTTGGGCTGCCGCGGGTGAAGGCGAAGCCAGCATGTCTAGAAGACCTATCGCAGCGATTAAAAACGCAAAAAATTTCATAACGATAAGCCTTCCCGCCTCCGCTTTTTCTGAAATCTCGGCCGAAGGCAAATGAACTCTACCACTCTGATATGCTAGGGAAATAGTATTTAGAATTGGTTTATTCTACCGTAAAAAGGGACGGCTTCGGGTGAAAAGACGGGCTTTTCATCTTTTCCTAACATTTCAATGGCATTGTCCTAGGTGCAGCCCTTTAAAACGGGGCTTCACGGGGCAAAAGAAGGCCTTTATAGTGCCTTGCCCTTCGCGAAGCGTTTAGGCGCAAGTGGCGGACTATTGCGTTTATGAGGATAGAAAGATGGATGAAAATTCCGACAAATCGCGGATGCAAACCCTGCTTATGGCCTTTCGTCAATTAGGTTTGCCCTTATTGCAAGCGGCTTCCGAGGCGCAGAACAAACAAGAGGGTGAAACGCCAGCCGTTTTGAATGTCGAGGCTCTTGGCCCCCTTGTCGATACCACGGTCATGTTCAGCCGGAAACTTGCAGAGCAAGTAGGCGCCAGCGAAGATCAAGTCGATGCTTGGGTGCGCTGGGCGTTGGCCGGGGCTGCCGCGCAGGTTGTGGGAGCGTCTTATAAAGCGTCCGGGCGGTTGATGACCGAGGAAGAGGCGGGGCATATTTCCTCAATAGCCATTGATTTACAAAACAAATTCAAAGCTCAAATTCCTGCGGAGCAGGAAAACCTTCCCAATACCATTGCGACGTTCCGCGCCAAGATGCTGGAAGCTATCGTTCCGGTCGTAGGCGCTGTCGCGCAGTATTCTTTTGGGCGTTCCGAACATGCGCTTTTGGCCGAAGTTGCCGAAAAATTGGTCAAAACCGCCGATCAAGTAACGCGGGCTTTGGCTCCGACGGGCGCTTCGCCTGAAGAATGGCGGCTTCTGTGCTGGCATGTTTTGAAAGCTGCCGGGCAGATATACACGGAATCGCATTTTGCCGAAGCCGACCGGCTTCTCTATATGCCCGCCGAAGAACGCGCGGCGTATTTTGCGCAACACGGCCAGATCGTTCCCATGCAACTGGTTTGGCAGGCGTTTAATCAACGCATGGCGATGTTGGCGACTTTGGCGACCTATCTTGAGGTTCCCAAGTCCGCGCGTCTTGATGTTGAGGGATGGTAATCGATGCTCACCGCTCAGGTTTTTGCGACATGCGTTTTGATGGCGGCCAACACGTATCACGTGCCCGAAGCCGTGATGATCGGCATCATGAACGTCGAAGGCGGTCATATCGGGCAGGAAGTCGGGCCGAACGTCAACGGCACTTACGATCTTGGCCCTATGCAGGTTAATTCGCGCTGGTTGCCGTTGTTGCAGCAGACATGGCACGTAAGCGCCTCCACCGCGCGGTCGTGGGTGCGCGACAACGGATGCGTCAACGTTCACGTCGCGGCGTGGATATTGCGCCAGAAAATGGACGATACCGGAAGCTTGTGGGGTGGCATCGCCGCTTACCATTCCACGACGCCTGGCATCGGCATTCCCTATGCGAACAAGGTTATTGCCGTGATGGATCGCAAGGGGCTTGTCGAACACGATGTGCCCGTTTATCCCGGTCGGCGTTACGCGCAAAGATAGGAAAATCGATGGGCAACTGGCTGCAAAAAATCCTGATGCCGACGACGCCGACAAAAAAGGCCGGAAAATTGCCCGCACAAGCGCCTCGAACGAAACATTTGCCCGCGCAGCCCTTTAAATACGGAGCGCCCTTGCCTGCCAGCCTGCCGAACGCCACTGTCATTTATGGCATCGGCGCCAGTCTTTTGTTTGTGGCTTCTTTCTCCCTGTTTCTCGCGGGAAGATGGTTTCCGGGAATAGGAGTTTTCTTTCTTGGCGCGTGTTTGACGGGATTTGCCTTACACCTTCTCAAACATCAGGATTAGGATCTTGCCTCAACATGCGAAATTCTAAGTGGGCTCTAATCTTTCGGGCCGTCCTCTCTTTCGAGGGGCTTTGCAACAGGTCTATTGAACGGGAAACGGGTGTAAGGTATTAAATAAGAAGCGAATCAGTCGGAAGTGAAAAAAAATGACGCTCAGCAAGAAGACACTCATGGTTTCCGGCCTCGCCTTTTTGTTGGCCGGATGCAGCGATCTCCAATCCGGTTGGGACTCCCTTGGGGCCGGATGGGATTCTTTGTTTTCTTCGAGTTCTTCCGATTCGTCGGCGGTAAAACCCGTCGCGACCGAGCCCGATATCGTCTCCGTGAAATTGGCGCAAGCCGCGGACAAGGCGGCCAAGGCTTTGGACAGCATCGCCAACATCGAACAGCAAAAAAATCCCACCATACCCCCCGTGCAAAACGACTACGCGGGCGCGTCGTCAGGCCTCATGCAGCCGGTTTCGCTGCGCTGGTCGGGACCCGTCGAGCAAGTCGCCCGCGTGTTGGCCGAACGCGCCGGTTTGCGCTTTCGCGTGAGCGGCCGTAAGCCGGATATACCGCTGGTCGTCCATATCGACGCCTATCAACAGCCGATACTTTACGTTCTGCATGATGTCGGCTTGCAGGCGGGCTCCCGCGCCAATCTCTCGGTCAACCAGAACGAAGGCGTTGTCGAGGTGCGCTATGCCGCAGCTGACCAGCCATCTTAAAATAATGCGCTTGGAATTTCTTGTTTCCGCCGTCTTTTTCGCGTTTCTTGCAGCGCCGCTTCCCGGCTTGGCTTTGGCGGATGACGGGACGAGCGCCGGAAACGTCGGTAAATCGGACGACCTTCTTAGCGTCACGGATATCCCAGCCGATAACAGCGTTTCTCCGCCCCCGCCTTCCTTGTCCGATTTGCAGAACGAGGCCGCTCCGGCGGAAGACGACTCCCCCAAGACAAATACGATCGGGTTGCGAATCCGCGTCGACGCGACGCGCGAAGCAGCCTTGTCTTACGGCGCGCGCGGCGGCCTTGCCCACCGCACTTTTGAAATTCAACGTCGCCTTGCCGAATATGACGCCAGCCTGTCAAAAGCGTTTAATTTTTCGCGTCTTTTGATCGCGGCGCCTTCCGGTCTGCTGATCGAACCGCCCATCGTTTCCGAAGCGCAGCAAGCCGTTCTTGTCAATGCCGGAGGCCAAGCCGCAGCCGTTGCCGATCGCATTTACCGCATCAATCGCGTCGCGCGCATCGTCACGGCGGCCCGCGACTGGCGTTTGTATCTGGAGCGCGATTGGGGCCGCGTCGATCCTCCGGCCGCCATCTTGCTGCCTAAAACGGACGAAGAAAAAGCCGCGTGGGCGGCTTACGTCAGGCAAGGGTGGGAGCAAGGAATTAAGCAAGCCGAAGAAACTTTCGAATCCGACGTCGATCGCATGACAAACGACTATACGGGCATGGTGCGTTACCGCGAGCTTTTGGCGCAAGGGATGATATCGAAGCCCTACGCTTTGGCCGATGACCGCGGCGTAACAGGAGGCGGAACGGAAATGCGCGTCGGCGATCGCGGCGTGACCATTACCGGCCAGTCTTCCCTTATCTCGAAGAGCAGCGCATGGATTCCGGCAAATCGTTAAGCGAAAAGATCGAAGCGTTGTCGGCGAAGATCGGCACGTGGCCGGCTGAACCCCTGCGCATCGGCGAGGAACATGTCGATGAGCTGCTTCAATGGGCCGTCCGGCAGGGGGCAAGCGACACCTCGCTGCAAACCGACCGTCCCGTTTACATCGAAGTCGACGGCATTCTTTTTCCCGTTACGCGCCGTTCGCTCGATAGCGCCGATATGGCGAATATCCTCGGCAAGATTTATGGCGCCGACGCGCTGGCGAAGCTGGCTTCTGGGACCGATCTCGATCTTTCTTTCGAGGTGCGTCCCGACCGGAACACGCGGTTGCGGTTTCGCGTCAATATCACGGCTGTCTTAAGCAGAGGGCGCGACTCCGTTCAGGTGACATTGCGCACGCTGCCCAATTTGCCGCCGACACTCGAAGATTTAGGCATCGAAAAGAAAATCGTCGAAAACTGGTCGCCGCGGCAAGGATTGATTCTCGTGACGGGCCCGACCGGCAGCGGCAAGACGACGCTTTTGGCAGCGGGATGCCGGATGCTGATCGAACGCGAGCAGGGCTGCGGAAAAATGCTGACCTATGAAGCGCCGATCGAATATGTGTACGACGCGATCGCGGGCCCGCGCTCTTTGGTGGCGCAATCCGAAATTCCGCGCCATTTGCCGTCTTTTGCCGCAGGCATACGAAACGCTTTGCGCCGCAAGCCAAATGTTATTCTGGTGGGAGAAGCGCGCGACCGCGAAACCGTTTCGGCCGCCATCGAGGCGGGACAGACGGGACACTTGGTTTTCTCGACCGTTCATACGATCGGCGTTGCCGCGACCATCCGCCGCATGATCAGCGTTTTCGAGCCCAGCGAGCGCACGGAACGCGCTTACGCGATGATGGAAACGCTGCGCATGGTCGTCACGCAGGCGCTTGTGCCCAAAGTGGGCGGCGGCCGCATAGGGTTGCGCGAATTTATGGTGTTCGACGAAAGAACGCGCGAAATTCTGCTCGATCTGCCCACCGAAAGGTGGACGACGGAGACGCAGCGCCTTTTGGCGCGCAACGGGCAGACGATGGAACAGACGGCGACGAAGGCTTTTAAGGCGGGCGTCATCGACCGCCGCACCTATCTGTTTTTGACAAAGGGCTTTACTGGCGACGAAGCCGGAAACGACATTGGCGACGGGGACGACGAGATTTAGTCCCGAACTTTTGGATTTCGGAAAGAAAGAGCTTTCCGATTTTCCGAACAGGAACTATGATTCCCAAGACCTTAACTTCGAACGCCGAATTCTTCCATGGATCTCCATTGGCGCAACACGCAAAAACAAGCACGGTTTTTCGCCCTTGACGCGCGCGCGTTCGCTGCTGTTTTTCTCTTTTTGATTCATGCCCGCTTGTGGACTTTTGTCCTCGCGATAGTCGTTATGATCGTTTTCTGGATCCTCGAAAGGCGCGGGCTGACGTTCGACGCGGCGTTACGCGCGCTGCGGTCGTGGATCCTTGGCCGGAACCGCCCCGCGACGTTGAAAACCAAACGGCGTTCATGGATCGACTTTGGTTAGCCGTTAAGCGGTTTTATGCCGTTTTCCGCGTCTTTCTTGTCTTTATTTTTCACGTGCGCTAGGGTGTTTCTTCGCGCGAAAATCGCAGAAATAAAAGGTTTTTGCCGAGAAAATTTATAATGCACCCCCAACCCCATGTTTAAGCCCTTTCTTTTTGCCGCTCTTATTTTCTTCGTTCTCCTGCCTGCGCAGGCGGCGCAGTTTTCAAAGCCGCAAACGGCGCTGGCGATGACGGGCGATCCGTTGTACCCGCCCGATTTTACCCACTTCGCTTACGCCAATCCCGACGCGCCCAAGGGAGGGATTTTGAAATTGGGAACGACCGGGACTTTCGATTCCCTGAATCCTTTTATCGTTCGCGGGCAGCCGCCTTTCGGGCTTGGGTCGGGCACGATGTCGCTTGTGTACGAAAGCCTGATGACGCGGGGATGGGACGAGCCTTTTACGCTTTACGGCTTGATCGCTTCCTCGGTCGAAGTCGCGGACGACCGCTCCGGCATCATCTTTAATTTGAACAAAACCGCGCATTTTTCCGACGGCTCGCCCATTACTGCTGACGATGTGCTGTTTTCGTATCAAACGTTGCGCGACGAGGGGCGCCCCAATCACCGCACCTATTACAAAAAAGTTTCCCGCGCCAAAAAACTATCGCCCACGCGCGTCGAATTTACTTTCAAGCCGAATGAAAAAGGCGCTATCGATCGCGAAATGCCGCTTATTATGGGATTGATGCCCATTATGCCCAAAAATGATTGGCAAGACCGCGATTTCAATCAAACAACGTTGCGCGTTCCCATAGGCTCCGGCCCTTATAAGATCGCATCGGTCGATATCGGGCGAAAAATCGTTTACGAGCGCGACCCGAATTATTGGGCGCAGGATTTGCCGGTAGAGCGCGGGCTTTACAATTTCGACAAAATTCAGGTTGATTACTACCGCGACGATAATGTCTCTTTGCAAGCCTTTAAAGCCGGACAATACGACGTGCGGCGCGAGGCCGATCCGACAAAATGGGCGACGGCTTATGATTTTCCGGCTGTGGCCGACGGACGCGTGCGGTTGGAGCAATTGCCGCATCGCCGCACCGAACCGGCTTACGGATACATCATGAACACGCGGCGGCTTTTGTTTGCCGACCCCGTTTTGCGCGCGGCGCTGGAGAATAGTTTCGATTTTAACTGGGTGAACAGGAATTTGTTCCACGGGCAATTTACGCGCGTCGACAGCTATTTTCCGAATTCCGAGCTTGCCGCAAATCAAGCCAATCCTTTGACCGCTCCTTCCGTAGCCCGGTTGGCAGAGCTTGCTCCTGCCGCGGGACAACCCGTAAAACCGCCGGAAGATTCCCCTCAGGAGAACTTCCGCGATAATTTGCTGAAAGCCGAAACGATGTTGCGCGAAGGCGGATATAAAATCGATGGCGACAGACTTTTTGCGCCATCCGGCGAGCCGGTTTCTTTCGAGATTTTATTAAACGATCCGATAGAGGAAAAAATCGCGCTGAACTGGGCGGCGGCGCTCAAACGTCTGGGCATCGAGGCCCGCGTTCATACGGTCGACAGCGCGCAATATCAGGCGCGGCTTGCCGCTTTCGATTTCGACGTGACTGCGAATAAATGGGCCAATTCCCTCTCGCCCGGAAACGAGCAAACGTATTTCTTCGGCTCGGCTGCGGCGGATCAAAAAGGCAGCCGCAATTACGCGGGCGTGAAAGACCCCGCGGTCGATGCTTTGGCTGCGAAGCTTCCCGATGTTAAAACCCACGCGGAACTTGTTGCGACCACGCGCGATCTCGACCGCGCGTTGATGCAGGGGAATTATTTTATTCCCTTGTACTATTTAGGAGCCGACGACATTGCTTCGTGGACGCGCGTGGAGCATCCCTCGCAAATGTCGCTTTACGGCAACGTGATGGAGAGCTGGTGGGCTAATAAACCCGCGGAATAAGCCGCTTCGTGCGTTTGGCGTAGGCTTCGTATTCGGGAAAATTTTCCCTGAGGACTTTTTCTTCGTAATGGATTCGCGCGAGCTGCCACGCCAATTGAGTTATAAAAATCGTGATTGCCCACGGCGACAAAAAGAGGATCGCGATGCCGAGCGAAGCTACGGCTTCGGCCAGATATAAAGGATGCCGCACGACGGAATAAGCTCCTGTTGTCACGAGCCGCCTGCTTTCCGGTAAAATAGAAAAAGAGCGTCCCAACTGCGTTAGAATGACAAACGCAAATCCGTTGCCGAGAATAACCAAAGCGCAGGAAAGAAGTTGCGTCCAAACCGGCAAATCCTCGCGCGGGTCGAGAAAAAGAAACGCGGCCATAAGGAATCCGCCTAAAAGCGCCGCAAGAGTGGGAAAAACACCCGCAAAACGGTTGACGGGACGTAGTCTTACCGCATAAACGGAGGCGATCAGCGCGGTGTAAAGGCCAATCACGAATATCGACAACGCGCGCCCGATTTGATGCGTTCCGAAGTGCGTGAAGTCTACCTTGCTTAATTCCACATAACTGCTTCGAAAATAAGTTCCGGCCGCAAAGGCAAAAAAGAGTCCAAGCGCGACGCGAACGAAAAGTTCGAATAACTGGCGGCGCGAAAGAGGCGAATTTGATTCTGCAGAAGACATAGCGCGGAAGTTTGAAGTTTCGAGCTTAAAACTTGATTAAATTTAAAGAAGAAGCGAGAAAGACGGACCCCCGCTTTCGCGGGGATGAAGCAAGAACTATAGGGATTAAACCAAGATGCCGAAACCAGAAATTCGTTCCACCGTTCACGGCTGGCTTGCGCTCGATAAGCCGCTTGGCCTGACATCGACGCAGGCGTTGGGGCGCGCGCGGCGACTGCTGGGCGGAAAAAAGACGGGACACGGCGGCACGCTCGATCCTCTGGCGACGGGGATTTTGCCTTTGGCGTTCGGCGAGGCGACGAAGCTTATCCCTTACGTCATGGACGGAGACAAGGAGTACGAATTTACGGTGCGTTGGGGCGAAGCGCGCGCGACGGACGATGCGGAAGGCGACGTTGTCGCAAAAAGCGATGTTCGCCCGACCGAGGCGCAAGTGCGCGGAATTTTGCCTGCATTTACAGGCATCATCTCGCAAAAACCGCCCGCCTTTTCTGCAATAAAAGTTCAGGGCGAGCGGGCTTATGATCTTGCCCGCGCGGGAGAAGTCGTTGATCTGGCGGCGCGGGAAGTTTTGATAAAAAATATAGAACTTATTGAAATAATTGACGAAAACAGCGCAGCATTCCGCGTTTTATGTGGCAAAGGCATGTATGTGCGCTCCTTGGCGCGGGATATGGCGGCTCAGTTGGGCACGTGCGGGTACGTAAATGCGCTTCGGCGCACGAAAGTCGGGCCGTTCGCGATGGAAAATGCCGTTTCGATGGATGAATTAGAGCGTTTAAGCGTGAAAAATGCCGCTTTGACTGCTTTATTGCCCTTAAAATCGGCGCTTGGGGGTGTTCCAACCCTATCCTTAACCCCAAATGAGGCAAATACACTACGTTTGGGGAAGAAAATATTGATTAGGCCGCAACACGGAACTATTTTTGAGGCTCCCTTGATATTTGCTGAATACGATAGTGTGCCCGTAGCGTTGGTTGAGGCTATTGCCGGGGAATTTCGCGTATTACGGGGATTTCACTTCTAAAATGCGCGGGCTATGTCATTCTGATCCGATGAATCATCCCCGCATCATCATTGGCATCGACCCTGGCCTTCGCCATACGGGTTGGGGAATTGTTGCGCAAAACGGCAATCATCTGTCTTTTATCGCGGCCGGACGGATAAGCCCGTCGCCGGATTTGCCGATGTCCTCGCGTCTTTTGGCTTTGGCCGAAGGCATTGCCGATGTCGTATGCGTTCATGCTCCCAATGAGGCGGCGATTGAAGAAACCTTCGTCAACAAAAACGCGCGTTCGGCTTTGCTTTTAGGGCAAGCGCGGGGAAGCGTAATTCTGGCCTTGGCGCAAAACGGATTAAGCGTTGCGGAATATTCGGCTAACCGGATCAAGCAATCCATCACCGGACACGGCCACGCCGAAAAAATCCAAATTCAGGCGATGATCGGAATTTTGCTGCCGGGATCGGGAAAGTTAGCCGCCGATGCTGCGGATGCTTTGGCGGTCGCAATCACTCACGCACATCATATTCCTTCACTTGCCAATCAGGCGAAAAAGAGTACAAATAGAGAACCCTAATCGCGGGTTTTTTAATGATCGGCAAACTAAGCGGCAGAATCGACAGCGTTTCCGGCTCGCGCGTCATCGTGGACGTGGGCGGGGTCGGGTATGTCGTGACGTGCTCGGCGCGGACATTGCGGAACATCGGCGCGGTGGGCGAGCCGGCTGTTTTGCGCATCGAAACGCACGTGCGCGAGGACGCGATCAATCTTTATGGATTCGCCGATGCCGAGGAACAGGACTGGTTTTGCCTGCTGACCACCGTTCAGGGCGTGGGCGCGAAAGTCGCGTTGTCGCTCCTCGGCGCGCTTTCGCCCGAACAACTGGCGCAAGCGATTGCGGCGCAGGATAAAGCCGCGTTGACCGAGGCCGACGGCGTGGGGCCGAAATTGGCGTTGCGTTTGGTGACGGAATTGAAAGACAAAGCGCCTTCGTTTATGGCTTCGCCCGTGCGGTTGGCTGCGGGAGGAACGTCTTCGATTTTACCGAGAAGCTTGGCGGGAGACGCGCTTTCGGCATTATTGAATCTTGGTTATCGCCGTGCGGAGGCTTTTGCGGCCGTTGCCGCCGCGAGCCAACACGATCCCGCGGCAAAACTCGATGCGTTGATTCGTTCCAGTCTTTTGGAATTGAGCCGGAAGGATAGTGCGGCATGAAAAATGTAACGCCGCCCTCCCCCGATCGTCTCGTCGAACGCAAGGCATTGCCGCATGAAGTGCCGGATATTGCGTTGCGCCCGCAGACGCTCGACGATTTTATCGGGCAGCCTGCGTTGCGCTCTAATTTGAAAATTTTTATCGAGGCGGCAAAACAACGCGGGCAATGTTTGGATCATACGTTGCTGTTTGGGCCTCCGGGTTTGGGCAAGACAACCCTCGCGCAAATTATCGCGCGGGAGCTTGGCGTCGGGTTTCGCGGCACGTCCGGCCCCGTGATCGCGCGGGCAGGGGATTTGGCGGCTTTGCTCACCAATTTGCAGCCGCATGACGTTCTGTTTATCGACGAAATTCATCGTCTTAGCCCGCCGGTCGAGGAAATTCTTTATCCGGCGATGGAAGATTTTCAGCTCGATCTCATGATCGGCGAAGGGCCTGCGGCGCGTTCGGTGCGGATCGATTTGCCGCCGTTTACGCTCATAGGCGCTACGACGCGCAGCGGATTGATTACGCGGCCTTTGCGCGAACGCTTCGGCATTCCGCTTCGGCTTCAGTTTTATTCGCCCGAAGAGCTGCAGCAAATCATCTCGCGCGCCGCAGCAAAACTTGATATGCCGCTGACTTCGGACGGGGCTTCCGAAATCTCCCGCCGCGCGCGCGGAACGCCCCGAATCGCCGGACGTTTGCTGCGCCGCGTGCGCGATTTTGCGTCCGTGGCGGGACATAAAACGATAGATGCCAAAGCGGCGGACGAAGCCTTGACGCGCCTCGAAGTCGATCGTTTGGGATTCGACGCAATGGACAGGAAATATCTCGGCCTGATTGCGGAAAACTACGGCGGAGGGCCCGTCGGCATCGAAACTTTGGGCGCGGCTTTGTCGGAACAACGCGACGTTCTGGAAGAAGTCATCGAGCCTTATCTGCTTCAGCAAGGCCTTCTCCAGCGCACGCCCAGAGGCCGGATGTTGACCGAAGCCGGTTACAAGCATATCGGTTTGTCGCTTCCGGCCGGAAGGCAGGACGAGCGACTCCTCTTTTTACAGGAAAAAGCTAACGATGACGACGCATGATCCTTTTGCTCCCCACCATCTTCCGGTAAGGGTTTATTACGAAGATACCGATGCGGGAGGGGTTGTTTATTATGCGAATTATTTAAAATTCGCCGAGCGCGGCCGGATGGAACATCTACGCCGTTTCGGCTATACCCACGAAGGGACGAAAAAAGAACAAGGTGTCGTTCTTGCCGTCCGGCACGTCGATATCGATTATCTGGCCTCGGCGCGGCTTGACGATCTTCTGGATGTTTCAACCGAGGTCGTCGAGTGCAAAAACAGTTCTTTTACGATGCGGCAGGTCATTAGCCGCGAAAAGACAGTTCTGGCCGAGATGAAAGTCGTTATTGTGGCCATTGGAGCTTCCTGGCGCGCCGTTCGTATTCCGCCTCAATTGCGCCAGATTTTTGGGAGATAAAAAGGTGAGAATATGCTCTAAAGTCCAGTCCTTTTCGATTGACGCAAGTTTCCGCTTGCCGTATGTCCAGGATCGCCATGTTATGTTATAACATCGTTAACCCCTAACCCCCGTTGATTCTTATGGATGCTTCACCCGTCGCCCCCGTTAACGCCTTGCAATTGGCAGGTTCCGTCACCGCCAACGATATGTCCCTTATGGGCCTTTTCGGACATGCCGATATCGTCGGAAAGATCGTCGTTGTCTTTCTTCTCATCATTTCGATCCTTACGTGGGCGATCATTTTCGACAAAATCGGAAAAGTGAAGCGGCTGAAAGGAAAAGCCGAGTTTTTCGAGGAAAAATTCTGGTCGATAGGCTCGCTTGACATACTTTACGACAAGATCAAGCGTCCCGCCGATCCCATGCAGGCGGTTTTCGTAGCCGGCATGAAGGAATGGCGCAACGCTCAGGACAAAGGACTGTTTTTAAATTCCGTCAGCCGCGCCAACGTCATGTCGCGCATTGATCGCGTGCTGCAAGTCACGATAGGCCGCGAAATGGCGATGGTCGAAACGTGGATGACTTTTTTGGCCTCCGTCGGGTCCGTAGCGCCCTTTATTGGCTTGTTCGGAACCGTTTGGGGAATCATGCACAGCTTTATCGGCATCGCGCAGGCGCAAAACACGAGCCTTGCCGTCGTCGCGCCCGGCATCGCCGAGGCGTTGCTTGCGACGGCGGTCGGCCTTGTCGCCGCCATTCCGGCCACGACCGCCTATAACAAATTTTCCACGGAAATCGCGCGTTACGCCGCGCGGCTGGACAATTTCGCCAACGACTTTATCGCGACTTTGTCGCGCAATTTGGAAGACGCGCGCGGCGCTTCGACGGCGCCCTCGGCGGAAGGAGACATCGGATGGCGGCGCAAATGATGAACGCTGGCGGCGGCCGAGGTAACCGCCGCCGTGGGGCGCGTCCTGTTTCGGACATCAACGTCACGCCGTTCGTGGACGTGATGCTCGTGCTTCTTGTCGTGTTTATGGTCACGGCGCCGATGATGACGGTCGCCGTTCCCATCGATCTGCCGAAAACGCAGGCGCGCACGGTTAGTCAGGACAAAGAACCTTTGGTCGTCGCTATCAACGCCGAAGGGCATGTTTATCTGCAGGATAAAATCATCCATCTCGAAGACCTTGTGCCCAAGCTGAAAGCCATTACCGGAGCGAACCCGGACGCCAGAATTTTCGTACGCGGCGACAAGCAGATTGCCTATGGAAGAATCATGGAAGTCATGGGGGCGATCAGTTCCGCCGGATTTACCAAGGTTGCGTTGGTCGCGGACCTTCCTAATCCCGCGCAAAAAGGCCATACGCAGGAACCATGAGGTACGTTCCGACACTTAACGACGACAGCTTGGGAAATGGCCTTAAACTTTCGGCCACGCTGCACTTTTTGATGTTTTTGTTTTTGTATTTCGGATTGCCGCACCTGATTCCGCCGCTTCCCTCGCATCACGAGCCCGTGCCTTTCGAGATCGTGGCGATCGCCGATATCACGAACGTGCGCGTCGCCGAAAATCCCGAAGAGGAAAAGCAATTACCCCCGCCGCCGGCGCCCGAACCCAAACCGCAAGCTGCGGCCTTGGCTCAACCTAAAGCGGAGGAAGTCGAAGCTTTGAAGCCAAAGCCGATGGAAAAGCCCAAGCCTCCAGCCGAAAAGCCCGCACCGCAACAGGATTTATTGGGAAGCGTGCTTAAAAACGTCGCCAAGCTGAAACAAACGGAAGAAGTCAAGAACGCCGATCAAAAGACGGATGCGAAAACGTCCGCGCCTTCCACGCCTGGCCTCGCTCCCGCCCTATCTTCGCGCCTGACGATTACCGAGGAAGACGCGCTGCGCCGCCAGATAGGGCAATGCTGGAATCCGCCGATCGGCGCGCGCGACGTGCAAAGCCTGGTCGTCGAAATCAGCATCGACGTCAATCCCGACCGTACCGTCGCCGACGTCGATATTGTTGACAAAGGGCGTTATGCCAGCGATTCTTTCTTCCGCGCCGCCGCGGACGCCGCCGTCCGCGCTGTGCGCAATCCGAAATGCAGCCCGCTTGAATTGGCGCCCGATAAATACGAACAATGGAAACGCATCGATTTCACTTTTGATCCGAGGGACATGTTATGAGAAGCATTCAGGGATTTGTGGCGCTTGTGGCGCTGGCCGTTCTTGGTTTTGCCAATCCGGCGCGCGCGGAAATCAAGATCGACATTACGCGCGGCGTCGTCGAACCTATTCCTATCGCCATTCCTTCGTTTTTCGGCGCGGCGGCGTCCGAATCGCAATACGGGCGCGATATCGCGGATGTCGTATCGGCCGATCTGGTGCGCTCCGGCCTGTTTTCGGCGGTTGACCCGCGTTCCTTCGTGCAGGACGCGAATTCGCTTTTGGTGCAGCCCCATTTCGCCGATTGGCGCGTGCTTAACGCGCAGGCTTTGGTCGTCGGCAAAATAGAAATGCAATCCGACGGCAGGCTGAAAGTCGAATTCCGCCTGTGGGACGTGTTTTCGGAACAGCAGATGACGGGGCTGGCCTATTTCTCCATTCCCAATAACTGGCGTCGCGTCGCGCACATCGTCGCCGACGCGATTTACAAACGCATCACGGGAGAAGACGGCTATTTCGACACGCGCGTGGTTTATATCGCCGAAACGGGGCCTCTCGACAAGCGCGTCAAAAGGCTCGCGATCATGGATCAGGACGGCGAAAACAACCGCGTTCTGTCCGACGGCCGCGCAATGGTTTTGACGCCGCGCTTCTCGCCGACGATGCAGCAGATCACCTATATGGCTTATTACAACAATCGTCCCCGCGTTTATTTGTTCAACATCGACACGGGCGCGCAGACGGTTCTGGGCGATTTCGACCATATGACGTTCGCCCCGCGCTTCTCGCCGGGCGGCAACCGCGTCGTGTTCGCGTTGTCGGAAGGCGGAAACTCCAATATCTACACGATGGATTTGCGTACGCACCATATCCAGAAATTGACGAGCGGCTCCGCGATCAGTTCGGCGCCGTGCTTTTCGCCGGACGGCCAGCACATCACGTTCGAATCCGACCGCGGAGGATCGCAGCAGATTTACGTCATGAACGAAGACGGCAGCAACGTGCAGCGCATCAGCTTCGGCGAAGGCAATTATGGAACGCCGGTGTGGTCGCCCAGAGGCGATTTGATCGCCTTCACGAAAATGCACGACGGAATGTTCTATATCGGCGTCATGCGTCCCGACGGCAGCGGCGAGAGGGAGCTTGTCGAAGCGTGGCACGCGGAAGGGCCGACGTGGGCTCCGAACGGCCGCGTTCTGATGTATTTCAAGGAAGCGCCTTCCAGCCATGGATCGACGCCGCATCTCTATTCGGTGGATTTGACCGGATATAACGAACGCGAGATCCAAACGCCGACGGATGCTTCCGATCCCGCGTGGTCGCCGTTGCTTCCTTAGACGATTTTCCCCGGAAACCAAACCCGCCCTTTTTTGTCCTCGATTTCGATAAGCCAAACATCGGGATCGATATCGGCTTGGCGCGAAAGATAGGCTTCTGCCGCCGCGTCGGACACGGGATCGGTGGATGTCGCGGGAGTCCAGACGCGGTTATCGCCGTCGCGGACTTCGGTTAAAACCCGCGCGGTTCCGTTCAGTAAATTGATTTTCAGAATCAACGTTCCGCTGTTGGGGTCGCCCCGATGCACGACCGTTACCGGCACGCCTTCTTTTTCCGCGAGCCGCGTCGCGGCGCTTACGAGGAGATCGGTGGAAAGCCGGTCTTCGCTCATTGCGGGTTTTTTGGAGCGCAACGGTCGAGCGTCAAAGCGGTGACGGAAATTTGCCCCCGTTTGAGAGCGGCGATGTCGCTGTCCGGATCGGGCGCGATTTTGTTCCGGTGAAGGCGAATCCAGAAATAATCTTTTTCGCGCAAATCCTCGCGTTTTTCGACATCGAACGAAGAAATGGTTTTATGCGCCGGATGCGTCCTGCAAACGCCGGATATTTTTTCAGGCGGCAGATCGGGCAGGTTGACCGAGAGGCAGGCGTCTTTATCCCAGCCTTCGCGGATAAGGTCGGCGAACAGTTTGGGCAATACCGCGCGCGCCGTGTCCCAGTGCATGTTTTTGCGCGAAAGGCAGGCGAGGCTGACCGCTATCGAAGGAATGCCGAGCGTCAGGCCGGTAAAGGCCGCGCCAAGCGTGCCGGAAAAGCTAACCTCGTCGCCGACGTTCGATCCGTCGTTGATGCCGCATAAAATCAGAGAGGGCGGGCACTCTTTCATAAAATACGACGCGCCGAGGGCTATGCAATCCGACGGCGTGCCCGACACCGTCCATTGTTTGTCGCCGCGTGGCTGGCAGCGCAAAGGGGTGTTTGTCGTGATTTTTTGCGACGCGCCGCTTTGATCCTGCGCGGGCGCTATGATCCAGACCTCGGAGGCGATCGTTCGCGCGATTTCGGCCAAAACCGCAAGTCCCGGCGCGTCGAATCCGTCGTCGTTTGTCAAAAGAACGCGCGGCAAAGGCAAATGTGCATTCATTCAAATCCGACTTTTTCAGAAATAAAATAAAGAGGCCGCGCTTTCACTTCCGTAAAAATCCGCGCCATGTATTCTCCGATCACGCCGAGACTCAGCAACTGCAATCCGCCCAAGAACAAAATGCCGACCATCAAGGAAGCGTAACCGGGGACATCCACGCCGGAAATCAGCGTGTCGAGGATCAGAAAGAGCGCATAGGCGAGAGCCGCGACAGACACGGCCGCGCCGCACCACGTCCAGATTCGAAGCGGCAGCGTGCTGAACGCCGAAAGGCCGTCGAAAGCGAAACGCAACAGCCTGAAAAAGCTGAAATTCGTGTGGCCGCTGTCCCGCGCGCCGACTTCGAACGGAACCGTGCTTTGGCGGAAACCGACCCACGACGTCAATCCCTTCATGAAGCGGTTGCGTTCGGGCAGGGCGTTGATCGCATTGATCGCCTTGCGGTCGAGAAGGCAAAAGTCGCCGACGCCTTCGGGCATTTGGATATCGGCGATCACGCGGAAAACGGTATAAAACGCGCGGCTGAGAAAGCGGCGGCAGGGATTGTCGGTTTTGCGGTCGACGCGGGCGGCATAAACGACTTCGAACCCTTCGCGCCATTTCTCGACGAGGGCCGCGATGACTTCGGGAGGATGCTGAAGATCGCTGTCCATCGTCACGGCGACGTCGCCTTTGGCAAGCTGTAACCCGCAGGTCAAGGCGGTTTCCTTGCCGAAATTGCGCGTGAACCGGACGATTTTCAGTCTTTGATCGAATTGGCGTTCGTGGACGAGCGACTCGAACGTGGCGTCGGAGCTTCCGTCGTCAACGCAGATGATTTCATAATTGAGGTCGAGCTGCCCCAATACGGGATAAAGCCGTTGAAGCAAATGATGAATGCCAGCCGATTCGTTATGGAAAGGCAGAATAACGGAAAGAAGGGGCATGGAAGAACCGTAACTCAAGGTTTGGATGAAATCCGGGAAAACAAAACGCAATGCTGACTATAACGTATTTTTTCCCGAAAGCCGAATCTTGAATCTTCTGGGTCTTTGCGCCTTATGCCAGCGGGCCCATAAAATCCGACACGTAAGGTGACATCACTCGCTCTGCGGTACGCTTATATCCTCTCGGAACGCCTGCATTCCTGCATCGCGCTCCCCGCAACCGCTCGTGACCCAGGCGAGTCGCTTCAAGCGCCGGTTGGTATTATTTAAAACCCTTCGCGTTCCTTGCGTTTGCGTTCGACTTTGCGCTGGCGGCGGACGGATTCGGATTTCTCGCGCGCCTTGCGTTCCGAGGGCTTTTCGTAATTGCGGCGGAGCTTCATTTCGCGAAACACGCCTTCGCGTTGCAGCTTCTTTTTAAGGGCGCGGAGCGCCTGATCGACGTTGTTATCACGGACTAGAACTTGCACGAAGCATCCCTCCTCTGGGAATTGTTAGTATTTACCACCTTTCGCGTGAGGCCGGGCTGCAAAACGCGTTTTTCTGCGCTTCCGCTACGCACGTACCCTTGAAGTACGCTTGCGTTGCGGTTCTCGAAAACCGCGTTTTTCGCCTCGACCTGACGCGAAAATCGACATAACCAAGATTCAAAAAACATTCCGGCCTTCCTTCGACAGGCAACCGGAGGGTTGAGGCAATAACATAATCAATATGTTAGAGCAATAAGTTATAATCCTAAACGCCTTTCCCTTTATGCGGAAGAAACGCTATATTTATCAAAGGATTATAATTTCAGGAGGCATGAATCATGAAAAACAGTTTGTTCACGCCGATGACGCTGCGCGGCGTCACATTCAAAAACCGCATCTTCCTTTCACCGATGGACATATATAGCGCCGAGGACGGCAAGCCGAACAACTGGCATCTGGCGCATTACGGCGCGCGCGCGACGGGCGGCGCATCGTGCATTATTCAGGAAGCGACCGCTGTGTTGCCCGAAGGCCGCATCACGCTCGGCGATTTGGGCATGTGGGACGACGCGCATATTGCCGCCTTTCGTCCGCTTGTCCAATTCATCAAGGAACAAGGCTGCGTTCCGGGCGTTCAACTCGCGCACGCGGGGCGCAAGGCGTCCACGAGCGTTCCGTGGAAAGGCGAAGGATACATAGGCGCGGACAAAGGCGGATGGAATATCGTCGGGCCTTCGGCTGTTCCATTCGACGATAAATCGCCCACGCCGCGCGAACTTAGCGAGAAAGATATTCAAGGCGTCGTGGCGGCGTTTGCCAAAGCGGCAGAGCGTTGTTTGGCGGCGGGATATGAAGTGATCGAACTGCACGCGGCGCACGGATATTTGATGCATGAGTTTTTATCGCCGCTTTCGAACAAGCGCGCGGATAAATACGGCGGAAGTTTGGAAAACCGCATGAGGTTTGTATGCGAGGTCGCGGCTGCCGTGCGCAAGGCGTGGCCGGAAAAATTCCCGCTTTTCGCGCGCATCTCGGCGACGGATTGGGTCGAAAAAGGCGGACCCGGCTTCGCTAAAGCTACGCCGGGTCTTGGAAACTTGTCCGGCGAAGCCTCTGGCGTAGCCGGATGGGATGTTTCGCAATCGGTTGCTTTGTGCGCGAAGCTGAAAGAGATCGGCGTCGATTTGATCGATGTCTCGACGGGCGGGCTCATTACGGGCGTCAAAATTCCGTCGGGCCCGGGATACCAGGTGCCGTTTGCGGAAGCCGTCAAGCAAGGCGTGCAAATTCCGGTCGGAACCGTGGGAAAAATTACGAACGCCGAGCAAGCCGAGCAGATTATCTCCAATCATCAGGCCGACGCGGTGATTTTGGGGCGCGAGATGCTGCGCGACCCGTATTGGCCGTTGCATGCGGCGAAAGTTTTGGGCGAGGATATTGCATGGCCGAAGCAGTATGAGAGGGGGAAGGGGTAGAGATTTTCAATCGAGCGATCTTGGGCTGCAAATCGCGCTTTTTCGGATTTTCGATGCTCACGTACCAAGAAAGTACGCTCCGCGCGAAAATCCAAAAAATCACGATTTTCGCCTCAAGCTTGCTCGATTGAGGACGCGGGAAGTCAAATGACTGCCTATCGTATTGAATAATACATCAATCCGAACTACCGTGGAAAAATCTATGGTTCACTTATGAACAGGATATTTTAAATGTCGAACGAATCAGCCAAATGGCAGTGGGCTGAAGGCATGGGGTATGCCCGTGAGGGAATTAAACTACTGTTTATCTTAAACGGTGCTTCTGCTGTGGCGATTCTGACTTTCGTTGGAAATAATAAAAATTATTCTAGTGCTTTTATTCTATCAATGATCTTCTTTGCCTTGGGTTCTGTTGCCGGAGTTATTAGCATGATTCTCGCTTATTTAACACTACTGTCCGGTTAACTGCTGAATAGATTCAGTTGGTTAGCAGGAGGCTGGG
>CAZPKC010000003.1:0-138852 GCA_964587125.1 uncultured Rhodospirillaceae bacterium
AAAGTGAAAAGACTCAAAAAACCTCTTGCATTATTCGCGGCTAGAGCCCCCCCCCATCGAATTTTGGCGCCGAATGCATAAAACCCGAAATCGGTCGCACCATTGAACGTCGTTTATGATTAAACCGCCCGCCCCCTGATGGGTGCGCCGGTGAATTTCATTGTCTCCCTCGTGATGAATTGTGACAAGTCGGAAGAGCATGCCGCCACCGCACCACCCTATCGATCACATGATAGGTGGGGTGGTACGTTCATCTTCCGTTGATGGAATGGTGTGGGGCGCTGTTCAATATGTTCAGAATGTTCAAAAAGATTTTTTTGTCTGCGGTATTTTGAACAATTTGAACGTTTCGAACATAGGCAGTTGCTTCAAAAAGGGCAGTCACCTGTCTTGTTTTGAACATTTTGAACAGAGGTGAGGCGCGGATTGACGAGCCAGTTGCCGCGCGGGCGGCCTCTGGCTTCTTTGCTGGCGGGCATGATCCAGCCCATGCGCTCCAGCACAGCGAACGCCTCTTTGCGGCGTGGCGTGTCGCGGAGATGAGCAAAGCCCTGTGCCTGATAAAGCTGCCTTTCGTTAATCTCCGTCAGCGAGGATTTGAGGATATGGCGCGCGACCAGGGCGGCATCGTTTTCCTGACGGCTGATGCCAAGGCCGCTGATTGACCGTTCAAACATCTTTTCCGCATAGGCAAGATAGTCTCCGGCATAAGCGATGGATGCTGGCGTGATCGCTTGTGGCTCTGGCGTATCATCGCCTGCTACCACCCAGACAAGGTATTCAATCACCAGCGCCAGACGCAGCGCGCGTGCCGGTGTTTTGCCGTGCCAGCCGGAGATTAGGCCATGAGTCGAACGAGCCTTGTCCATTGCGTTACGACGAATGGCGTCGAATGACGCTGTGTTTTCCAAAGGTACCAGACGCGCCTTGAAGCCGATGCTAGTCCTCTCCATCTGCAACTGGCGCAACCGGCGCGCTGCTGAGACCAGCCAATTTTTTCTCCCATCGCTTTCCGACTGATTGAGTTGGGTCAAAGGCCGGAAGGCGCAAGGGGCAGGCCATATATAAAGGAAGCGCGCGGTAAATCCGTCATCGGAACCAGCCAGAGCCTCACGCAGCCTGTCGGGCTGGATGCCGCCAAGGATAGAAAGCGAGGCATAGGCCACTTCCACCGGCTGCCCGGTCTTTTTGACTCGATCAACAGTGTGTGACCCTCCATTCCAGCATTCGAGATAAAAGGCTCGGTCAGAGCCTTCGCCGCCATAACGGTCGAAACTGCCGATCCAGCCCGCCAATTCGTCACGCAACATAAGCAAGCCTTTCGGATTGTTTGCCAGAATATTGGTCGCTTCTTCGATGGTGCTGTCGTTAATAATGACTCGCGGCATGCCCGGTGGGTCGGTTGGCATAGCATCGTCTGGTTGATCCGGCGGTGTCGATCCGTTTTTGACCGCCGCCTTAACATCAATTTTCCATTGATCCCGGCGCGCGTTGCATATATCGATCTGCTGCTTATGTTCTGACATACGTTCCTCCCATGACGGACGTTCATCCATCTCCAGTAACTTACAGGCGTCGATGAAGGGTCGCTGTGCCGGAGTTTTGCCGGTACTGGGCATGCCAATATTTGCGATCCAGAGATGTGGTGGCTCGACCCAATCAGCGGTAGCGGCGATACGGCGACTGTTGCCGATCCAAGCCGATGCCGAAGCCAAAAGCGCGGCGGCTACATAATCGACGGGACACCCCACCGCTTCGGCCTGATCAAAGACCCATTCCGACCAAGGCGACGGTAGAAGCGCCGGATTGAACACCGGTGGTAAAGCTTGATCGGCATCGACCAGCGACATGTCCGGTTCCGGCCAGATATTGGGTGTCGCTACTACCTGCGCCATCGCGGTTACAATCATTTGTTTGCGAACCTCCTCCAAGCCCTCAGCGAAATGCAGATCGTTAAAATCGGAACCCTCGGTAAGTTCATCGCGGAAGCATGGCAACACCACCGCGCAGCCATATTTTGCACCTGCTTTTTCTGCCTCGATTTTTCCGATGTTTATCTTTTTGCGTGCGTCGTCATCGCCAGCGATCACAAAACGCTTTGATGGATATACCTGACGGAAACTTTCGATGACCGGATCGAGGTTCCCTGCATCGAAACAGACAACCACCGCCTTGCCCGTGGCCATATGTTCGCTGGCGCCTGTGGCATAGCCCTCGCAGAAATAGATCACATCGCTGCCAGCGATATCGCCCAGGATATGAAAACATCCCTTCTTGCGTCCGCCTTTAAGGAAAAGCTTGTCGCCGTTATCGTAGATTTTCTGGAGATTCCAAAGATTGCCTTCCATATCGCGAACCGGCACTGCCAGAAACGGGCGATTGGTTTTTGGTTCATGGCCGAAACGGCAGTCAATATCCGTTACCCGTTTACGAGCTAGATAAGCGGATGTTCCCTCCTTCTTGCATTGCGACCATAGCGTGAGCGCTTGTTCCGCTGTTTCTTGCGCGCGGAGATCGCGGTCATTCTGATATTCCTCAAGCGCCGCCTTGGCCTGTTCGCGTAAACGCTTTTTTTCAGTAAAGGAGAAAAAGCCGTTACCGCCTTGCTTCCACCGCACCTGCGGATTCTGCCCGCGCCAGTCACCAGCGGCACCAAACACGCCATCGAACACCAGCCAGTGCGCGAGCTTGGGGCCGAAGCGCTGGAACCGGCCATCGTCGCGGATGACAGGAGGCGGAACATATCCCGCCTCCTGCAGGGCATAGGCAAAATCACTCATGATCGCTGCCTAAAAACGCTTACGGGCGTAAGTGGCATCACCCGACGAGTCCGCCCATACATAGCGAGACATTTTTTCGGGGTATGGCGTGCTGATGACGAGAGGAATATGAGGCGACAAAGCGCGGATGCGTTCTGCCCATTGCAGCTCATGTTCGGGTCTGGTCTCGATGATCAAGGCTCCGGTTTGTCGCTGTCCCGCCATCTGTGCCATAAAATCATATAGCCCGACGACTATCTCGCTGGATATGATGGCGACGTAGGAGCATTTGTCCACGAGTTGCTTTAAAATAACGCGCTCAACCCGATCAAAATTATCCGGCCCCATCGAACAATTCGTGTCATCGCCAATCACAGCCACAAATCCCCATGTGTGTTCAAGCTGTTCAGTTTCAAAACGGGGAGAGTTTTGGAGGATGGTGAAGAAGCTGATTCCATAATCGCGCATCGCAATCATGATATGCTTCAGATGGGTCGGGGTCTGCTGAGCGGCGATAAGATAGTCCAGATAAGTGCGTTTCAGTTCTTTTTCGCTGTAGCTCATCATGACGCCCTCCGTCCCATGAGGGATTTGGGCTGGCGTTCAAGAAGCTGTTCACGCTTGATCAGCCATTCGCGCACCGCTTCCAGCCGGTAATAAACCTGACGGCCTATCACGACATAGGGCGGCGATTGGCGCAGAGCGCGGTCACGCTGGCAGGTACGCAACGACACGCCACGCTGGCGCGCATATTCATCTTCACTGAGATAACCCTGAAGCAGTTCAGGGGTTGTTCCGGCGACAGTGCCGGATAACGGGGTTTCCATGTTTCATCCTCCTTGCGGTTACAGCGTCTTGCGCTGACGTAGATGGGAGGATGAGAGAGATTCGATGCCCGAAAAAGCTACCCGAAACCCTACCCGAAATTATAATTTCGGGTATTTCTTACGCGGATTTTCCTTTCAGTTCGCGGTAGAGCGAACGCTGCTTGTTAGCGATGGTCTTTGCCGTGATCGACGGTTTATCGGGATGATTACGTTTGAACCATGCCGCCAGGACTCGGGACTCCTCGTTGAGAGATGTTTCCAATTCACCAGCCTTCGCCCGTTGCCGAAGTTTTTGCTCGACCAGATGCATCCCTGGTGAAGGGCGGCCAGGGTTTTTACCCTCGTTGAGCTGCGCGTCAATATCTTCAGAGGCATATTGCTCAACCAGCTTCTGGTGGTCTGCTGATAATTCAAGATGCCTTATGATGAGGAGGTGCGAATATTCTTTGCGGGCGAATATGATCTTTTCTTCATCCCAGTTAATTTTACCAGACCATGCGCGCGATGGAACGATGACCATTTCACCGCCAAGATAGCCAGCCGCGAAATACTCCCCTTTCAAAAGGAATTGGACAAAAACTTTCCGGGTGAGACTAATGATTTTCTGATATTCTTTCTCAAATAATCTGAGGCGGGCTTCCGCTATCCCGGCTTCGTTCTTTGTTTTTGCATGCAGTATCTGATGTTTTGTTTCTCGTATCGCCTTCATCAATTCCTGGCTGCGCTTCCAATAATCGACGCGAACATCATCTATTTCATGCGACAGCATGCCGGACTCTATCAGCAAGTCTGCATGCATCAGCTTTTCCAGAAGAGAGATCAGCGGCTTGGTCGGCAGCTTTTTAATCCAGTTGTCTTTCATGGTGCTCCTGCGCGGTTGGCAGGGTATTATTTACACCAATTTGCATCGTTTGTCCGACCATTTCTGCGGCTTTCCGCAAAGGGGCGTCGTATAGGTGGGCGTAACGCTGGGTGGTTTGCACCTGGGTGTGCCCCAGCATCTGGCCGATCAGGGGCAGCGAAGCACCAGACGACACCAGGATGCTGGCGAAAGAATGGCGCAGGTCATGCAGACGCACATTGGGCCAATCGGTCATGACTGGTTCGCCCTTATCGTTTTTAACGATTTTACCCTGCTTATTTTTCTTGGGAATCTGGCACGTCAGTCCCGCCGCCTTGCATACCGCAATCCAGGTGCGACGGATTTCCTGTATCGGTTGTTCGGACTCCCCTGGAAAAACGAACGGGTTCTTGATGGCCATTTGATCACGACTCACTCTTTTCTGAAAGTCCTCATCCGCTTGACGTTTGATATCGATCAATAGATTCAGCGCGTAACCGCCGAGAGGCACGCGATGCAATTTTCGCTGCTTGGTATGCGAGCTGGGTTTTGTCCAGATGCCGTTTTCAAGATCAAACATATCCCATGTGGCATTCAGAACTTCGCTCTTGCGCGCGCCGGTTAGCATCAACAGCTTGATAGCGTTGGCAGATGTTCTCTGCGGGTGATTATTCAAAGCCAGCACCAGAGCCGCGATTTCAGTTTTGTTCAAATAGCGGTTGCGTTTTTCCTCTGGGTTGCGGCGCACGCCTGACACCGGATTATCTTTCAGCCACCGCCACCGGATCGCCAGATTGAACGCCTTGCGCATAACCTCGATCACGCGATTGGCTCGCACCGGCGTTCCCCGAATAGTGGTGATGTCTCGATGAAAGGCATCAATGGCGGAGTGGGTGATGGCAGAAATTTTTGTTTTGTTAAAACGTGGAATGATGATTTTCTCCCACATCGCTTTTTCATCCGCGCGCGACCGTTCGGATTTTTGCACGAGATGCTCTTTTTCATACCGCTCCCAAAGATCGTTGATGGTCGGTGCATCGCGCTCATGCCGCCGTTCACCCATCGGGTCATTGCCACGATCAACATCGCGCTTCAGGTCTCTGGCAACATCGCGTGCAGCAGCCACCGTCCAGTCCGGGTGAGAACCGATGGTGATACGGCGCTGTCGCTGATCGGCGCGGTAATCAAGAATGAAGGATTTGGCGCCACCGGGCGTGACACGCAACCCAAACCCGCGCACGTCATCATCCCACAGCACCAACTGCCCCTGAACCGGCGGCAGCGCCTTTCGCACTGATTGTTCTGATAGCCTTCCCATAACCCGACCCCTTCCGTGTCAGCACTGTGTCAACACGCTCGATGGCGACATCTGTCATTTCGCGTCATTGAACGGGCGACACATGTCGCCATGTTACACAGCAATATCAAGTACTTACCGTGTATTTGGGAGGGGTTGCATAAGTTTCAAGGGGTTGCCATAATGACCCCTATCGGTCTCATAACCTGAAGGTCAGAGGTTCAAATCCTCTCCCCGCAACCGGTTCTTCTTACTTCTTCTCCGCGACCTTGGGCAACGCTTCCGGCGCGGGTTCGGTCGAGATGAATTCCTCGCAGCCGATGCTGCGGCCCATATCCCAGAGGCGGTTGGCCGTTTCGCTCGCCAGTTTTTTCCATCTTTCGGATTCGCTCAGCGCGTGTTGCGACGTTTGCTCGAGTTCCGCCGCGCGGCGGCGCCAGAAATCGAGCTGAAAATCCTGCGTCTGCAATTCCGATTTCAAATCCTCGACCTGCTGGCGCAGATGGTGGATTTGGGATTCCATATACTCGCGGCCTCCGGACAGAAACGAAAAGACACCCGGGGATTTGATATGCGTATGACCCGATACAGCCCGCGCCAGATCGCCGAAACTGAGTCCGTCGCGCGACAGCATTTGCCGCGCCTTGCGCACGGCGACGACGGCTTCGCCCTCGTGGTTGGAATCCGCCAAGGCAAGGATTTTATCAAGCTGTTCGGGTACGCGTTTGTCCATATCTGCCAACGTACTATACGAGTTTGCGCGATTCGCATATAGGGCTCTCCTTTTGCTTCATGAAACGTCTTAATGGTATTTTCTTTGCATAATGAGGCTTCCTTATTATAGTCGGGCGGCAAATCCATAGAATTAAGGAATATGATGAAGGCTCTTAAAAGTCTGGTTATGTCCGGGCGCGAAGTCTTGCCCATAGTCGAAGGCGGCAAAGGCATTTCCATTTCCACAGGATCGAGCACCGGCGCGTGGGCTGCCGCCGGAGGCATCGGCACGTTTTCCGGCGTCAACGCCGACAGCTACGACGCAGAAGGAAACATCGTCCCCCAGATTTATTGCGGAAAATCGCGGAAAGAACGCCACGAAGAGCTGATCGCTTTCGGCATCAAAGGCGGAATCGCCCAAGCCAAAATCGCGCATGAAATCTCGAATGGCAAGGGCCGCATCCACATGAACATCCTGTGGGAAATGGGCGGAAGCGAACATATTTTAAGCGGCATTCTGGAAGGCGCCAAGGGCATGATCCACGGCGTTACCTGCGGCGCGGGGATGCCGTATCGCGTGGCCGAAATCGCCGCCAAATTCGGCGTTTCTTATTATCCCATCGTTTCTTCGGCGCGGGCGTTTCGCGCTTTATGGCTGCGCGCTTACAATAAATACCGCAGCGGCCTTGGCGGCGTCGTTTACGAAGACCCGTGGCTTGCGGGCGGACATAACGGACTTTCCAACAGCGAAGACCCTCTGAAGCCCGAAGACCCCATGCCGCGCGTGATCGCCTTGCGCGCGCAGATGAACGAATACGGCTTGCAGGACGTTCCAATCGTCATGGCGGGCGGCGTCTGGTGGATATCGGATTGGGAGCATTGGCTTGACAATCCCGATATCGGCCCTATCGCGTTCCAATTCGGGACGCGCGCTTTGTTGACGAAGGAAAGCCCTATTTCCGATGCGTGGAAGAAAAAGCTTCTAACGCTCAAAAAAGGCGACGTGTTTTTAAACAGGTTTTCTCCGACAGGATTTTATTCTTCCGCCGTTAACAACGCGTTTCTCGAAGATTTAAAAGCGCGTTCCAAACGGCAGGTCGCCTACACGCACGAGGCCGTCGGCGCGCATACGGAAAGCTTTCAGGTTAGCGCCGTCGGAGGGCCTGTGTTTCTGACCTCCGCCGATACCGCCCGAGTCAAGGCATGGCAGAGCCAAGGGTTCACCAAGGCTTTGCACACGCCCGACAGCACGCTCGTTTTCGTTACGCCGGAAACGGCCAAGGAAATTTCGAAAGACCAAGCGAATTGCATGGGATGCCTGTCGGCCTGCCTTTTCTCGAACTGGTCGCAAAACGAGGCCGGAACTACGGGCCGGATGCCCGATCCGCGCTCTTTCTGCATTCAGAAAACGCTGCAAAAGGTCAGCCATAGCGACGACGTCGATCACACGCTTGTCTTTTCGGGACACAACGCTTACCGGTTCGCAGAAGACCCTTTCTATGCCAATGGTTTTGTCCCCACGGTCAAGCAGTTGGTCGAACGGATTGTGACGGGGTATTAGGATATTTTACGTACGAAAGAAACCAAATCGGATTCCGCATAAATTTTCTTTCGCATTGCGAAGAGAAAATTTTGCGGAATGACGGTTTTAAGTTTAGGCTGAACCTAAAATGACAATACCTGTTTTCTTTCTGATTGCCGGCGAGGCTTCGGGCGACTTGCTTGGCGCGAGGTTGATGCGGGCGCTTCGCGGAAAATTGAACGGCGAGGCGCATTTCACGGGCATCGGCGGCCCGAAAATGCAGGCCGAGGGGCTTGAGCTTCTTTTTCCCCACACAGAATTGATGCATTTCGGCATTGTCGAAGTTCTGCGCCATATTCCGCAAATCCTGAAACGCATCGATGAAACCGCGCAGGCCGTTTTGCGCGCGCAGCCTGCGGCTTTGATTACGATCGATTCTCCCGATTTCTGCTTCCGCGTCGCGAAGCGAGTCAAAAAGCGCGCCGGAGATAAAATTCCCCTTATCCATTACGTCGCGCCGACCGTATGGGCGTGGAGAGCCGGACGCGCGAAGAAAATCGCCAAGTTTCTCGATCACCTGCTAGCGGTTTTTCCGTTCGAGCCGCCTTATTTCACGCGCGAAGGCTTGGGATGCACGTTCGTCGGCCATTCCATCGTCGAAGGCAGCGCGGATAAGGGCGACGGCGAGGCTTTCCGGTCTGCGCACAAGATTCCGTCCGATGCTCCTTTACTGACGGTTCTTCCCGGAAGCAGAACAAGCGAGATTTCGCGCCTCTTGCCCGTTTTCCGCGAATCCGTCCGCATACTGCGCGAAAGGCATCCGGATTTGCACATCGTCGTGCCGACCGTGCCTCATCTCATCAGCCGCGTCACGACCGAGGTCGCCGCGTGGGGATTGCCCGCGCATATTGTCGAAAGCGACCGCGATAAATACGATGCTTTTGCCGCCTCGACCGCGGCTTTGGCGTGTTCCGGCACCGTCGCTTTGGAACTGGCGCTGGCGCGGCTTCCCGCCGTTATCGCGTATAAGATCAATGTTCTGACTTATCTTCTTCTCCGGCACGTCATCCGCGTGAAATATGCCAATCTCGTCAACATCATGCACGACAGGGAAATCGTGCCGGAATTCCTGCAAAACGATTGCAAGCCGGAAAAGCTGGCCGAAGCCGTTGACGTTCTCTTAAGCAAGAAAGCGGCTCGGAAGGAGCAAATTTCCTATCTGGAAGCCACGGGCGAATGGCTGGGGCGCGGGCAGTTTGTGCCTTCGGAACGCGCCGCCGAGACGATTCTAGATGTTATAGCGCCTCCCGTCGTTCTGCAGGTCGTCCCTGCCCTTGTCACGGGCGGGGTCGAACGCGGGACGGTCGAGACGACCGCAGCTCTTGTGAAAGCGGGTTACCGCGCGCTGGTCGCTTCTTCCGGAGGGCCTATGGCGCGGGAGATCGAAGCTGCGGGCGGCACGCACATCACTTTGCCTTTAGCGTCGAAAAATCCCCTGACGATGGCGGCAAATGTGACTCGCCTCCAAAAAATTATCCGCCATTATAAAGTCGATATCGTTCATGCCCGCAGCCGCGCTCCGGCGTGGAGCGCATATTTTGCAGCCAAGCGCACAAGCGCGATTTTCGTCACGACCTTCCATAGCGCCTACGGCGCGGGATCGCGCCTCAAGCGTTTTTATAATTCCGTTATGGCCAAAGGCGCCTGCGTAATCGCCATTTCGCAATTCGTCGCCGACTATGCCGCTCAAACTTACGGCGTCGGGAGGGATATTCTGCGCGTCGTTCCGCGCGGCGTGGATATCGAGACCTTCGATCCGAAAAAAGTGGACGCCCGGCGTCTGGATGCGCTGCGAAACGCGTGGAATTTGAAGGATCGGAAGCCCCTTATTCTCATGCCGGCGCGATTGACGCGCTGGAAAGGGCAGTTGGTTCTCGTGCGCGCCTTGGCGCTCCTTAAACGGCGCGATTTCATGTGCGTCATCGTGGGCGGCGGCAAGGATACTTCGTTCGGGCATGAAGTGGCCCGCGAGATCAAAAAAACGGGGCTGGATGAAAACGTCGAAATTTTCGGCGATTGCCGCGATATGCCTGCCGCCTTTTGCCTTGCGGACGTCGTCGTCGCTCCCTCCACGCGGCCCGAAGGGTTCGGGCGCGTGGTTGCGGAGGCTCAAGCCATGGGGGTTCCCGTCATCGCCACGGATCACGGCGGTGCGAAAGAAACCATGATGCAAGGGAAAACCGGCTGGCTGACGACGCCTGACGACGCGCAGGAACTGGCGCGGATGATAGATGCCGTTCTTTCCCTGTCCCCGAAAGAACGGCAAGCGTTGGCCGAGCGCGCGAGCGCCCATATTCGCGCCCATTTCACCACGACCGCAATGACATCGAAAACGATTGAGATTTACCGCGAACTGTTGCACAAGCGGGTTACGCTTGAAAATAACGGCAAGTAAGATGGATGATGACGAAAAGAAAGACCGTTTGAATGTCTGAGCCTTTGACTCTCGGCCATATCGCCGAAATGATGAGCGAATTGCGCGCGTATCAGCACCGCACGATCGTCGTCAAGATCGGCGGTAATTCGATCGCCGAAGACGACTTGTTTCTTTCCAAAATCGCGCGGCAGGTTTTATTCCTCAACACCAATGGCGTGCGCGTGATCGTAGTTCACGGCGGAGGGCCCCAGATCGACACCGCGCTTGCCGACAAGAACATCGAGTTCGTCAAAGGCGTCGATGGACGCCGCATCACATCGCCGAAGGCGATTAAAATCGTGGCGCGCGTGATGAAAGAAATCAACCGTGGAGTCGTCGAGGCCTTGGTCGAAGCCGGATGCAAGAAGGAGAAAATTTTCGCCGCCTGCAAGCAGAAACATCTTCTCGTGCAAGCCGAAAGCCTCGACCCCGCCAATCCCCTGAGCAACCGGACCGGGTTCCCCACCCATGTTCATGCGAACCTTATCGAGCGCGCCTTGCGCGACGGAAAGATTGTCGTTTTGCATTCGATGGGGATCGGCGCGGACGGAAAGACGCTCTACAACACGAATGCCGACGACTACGCGATGAGCGTCGCCCGCGCGATAAAGGCCAAAAGGCTCGTTCTCGTCACTAATGTCGCGGGCGTCCTCGACCGCAATCACGAACGCATCCCCGTGATCGATCCCCTGACGGCCATGCAATTGATCGAAGAAGGAGTCATTTCGGGCGGCATGGTTCCAAAGGTCGAAAGCGCCTTGTGCGTCGTCAAGCAGGGAGTGGGCGGGGTAGCCATCATCGACGGATTCCGCCCGTGGGCCATTTTGGGCGAACTTCTGACCCACGAAGGTCGCGGAACACTATTTAGGTCGAGATTAAGCTAAAATCCCACGCGAAACCGCAAGTTATCCGGACATTTTCCAAATCGTTAACCAGAAGATGAAGAAAGAGCCGATACAAGCGCATAGCGATTCCTATCGGTAAATGGCAAGTTTTTTGCTTTAGATGACTTAGCTAATAACTGGCGATTAATTTACTCTTAATGGCAACAGTGATAGAATGATAGGTTGGAGAGGGAGTCCCCCGGGTCGAGGCAAAAATGGTTTCAAATTTCCTAGTCACATCTTCCGTCAACGCCGTTCCTCCCGTGGCGACGTATAGCCTCACGACGTCGCATAAAAAGAACGAGACCGAAGCCGAGGCTATTAATATCGGCAATTTGGATCAGGAAGCCTCGATCATTTCGATTAGCGATAAGGGAACGGCGACAACTTCCCCCGTTTCGACCCAGTTCACCGCCGAGGCCGGGGTCGTCAGTCTTTCCGAATCTTTTAGCAGCTTTGTCGATAAGGCATACACTTCGTTCCAACTTACCGACAGCTCCGGCACGGTCATCGCCGACAGCGGGGGAACGACGGCGCAACAGGCGGCTTACGAAGAGTGGGTCGCGGGAACTTTGCAGGTTGCCGCCGGAACCTATACCGCGACGGCGACTCCCAATACCTCCGTTATCACAAGCGAGCCCCTGACTGTCGGCGCGACGGAACAACAAGGCACGAGCCTTGAGGTCAAGAGTTCGCTGACGGGCAGCGATACAAACGAATATTACAAATTTTCGCTCTCCGGCAACAACATCAAGCTGAATTTTAACGCGTCTAACGATTCCAATTCGGCGCGCGTGCTTCTTCTGGATAAAAACGGTAATGTCGTCGCCGACAGCGACGGAAACACTTATCAAAAGTCGAATTATGCGGCATTGACTTCCGGAACCGGGCTTACCGCGACGTCCGGCGATTACACCGTCGAAGTGACGTACGCTCCAAACGCGGACACGACGCAGAATCTTAATTACACGATGAATCTTTATTCCGGCAGCAGCTATGCCGTCGTTTATAACAATACGGTTAAAGCCCAACCCTATGACAACAGCGCCGCGGGATCGGTCACGGCAGCATCGAATGCCGAGCTTTACACAACGTCCGCCTACAACGAGATCACTACCTCGGCATCCGCCGCCGTGAATATCGGCTGGATGCAGCAGGACAAGTCGATGCTCGACGTCTATAGCGAACTCACGAGCGCCGATAACGCCGATTATTATTCCTTCGTTTTCGAACAGGGAGATAATCTGAAACTCGGCTTCAACTCGTCAACGACGCCGGACGTTTCCGGCCTTCGCGTACAGCTTATGAACAGCACCGGAACGGAGGTCATTGCCGACAACGAAGGAACGGAAGCGCAACAGGAAGCCTATAAGGAACTTACGACCTCAAGCGGGATTCAGGCAAGCACCGGAACGTACGTCGTTAAAATCTCCTATGCCGCGGGCGCGACGAAAAGCGACACTCCATACGAATTCGGCATTTATTCGGGTTCGACTTATGCGGCGGAATATAAAACGACGGCTTCCGCTGAGACTTACGCCAACGCCCTTTTGTTAGGCCAAGTCAGCGGAACGTCCGCTTCGACGGGGATTGCGGCTTATCTGACGGCCTTGTCAAACGGCGACACGACGGACAGCCTGTCCCAGGCCTTGCAATCCGTCGTTTAGGATTTTTTTGTGGCGAGATCGTCGATCAGCCAACCCTGAAAAAGCGAAACGCCCATTTCACGGCCAACGGTCAGCGCGCGCTCGTTGTCGCAATGGAAGAAAATGAGCTTTTCTTTAGGCGTACGCTCCACACCCTTGCGTACGGCAGGATTGGCCAGTTGCGAAACGTTATCCTTGGCCACGTTGATTTTAATATGATCGACGTCAAACTTGCCGAGGTCGAAATAGGGAGCCATATCCGGCGTTATGCCGTCGATCGCGACGCGGAAATTTTCGCGCTTGAGAACTTCGATCGCCCCCAAAGTCAGGGAGAAATCCTGAAGAATATCGCCGCAATTCAGCTCAAAGCCTATCAACGAATGCTGGTCGCGCGGAATGCTGCGCACAAATTGCGCGAAAACGGAACCCATGATCGAGGCGGTGGAAAGATTCAGATTAACCGACCTCCCTACTATCGCCTTAATAGAAACCGTCATCGCGCCGAGCAATTTCTGATCGAGCAAAGAGCAGATGGCGAAGAAAAAATGCTCGGACCTCGCAATTTCAAGTTTCGGAAAATGTTCGCGGCGCAATTCTTCGAAACTGATGAAATACTCCTCGGCCATTGCCGTCCACGCGCCTTTGGAGTCGCGAAAAATATTTTGCGTGCGGCCGTAATTGCGTATGTCGATTTCGTTTAAGAGATGCTCGATTTGATCGACGTTTTTCGCCGTCAAATGGCCGCTCGATTCATCGACCCTTCCCTTGCTTCCGCCCATGGTCGCTCTGGCGCGCGCTTCTTCGACATAATCGTTTGTGCGTTCGCGCAACAAGGTGTAGTTCTCCGGCATCTTATACGTCAGGAGGAACAGATTGGTGTTGGCTTTGTATTCCGCGAGCGCCGCGTCGATCGCTTGATTGGCAAAATTGCGCGTTTCGCCCGGATTTTCCCAGACAAGAAAGACGTCGCCGTTCGACATTTCGTAGGAAAGGCCGCCCGTCAGAGACGCAAAAGTCCTCAGTTTCTTTTGCGCTTCCTCAAGCGCATGCGCGTTCTTGACCAACGGTTCGATCGCCACCAGCATAAAGTTCAGAATAAGATAAGGCAGCCCCGTCCTTTGCATCCGCCGGACGCGCAGAATGAAATCCTGTTCGCGCACAAGATCGGAAGGCGTTTCTTTTTTATCTTCGAATTCCCAAATACGCATGACCGTACTCTCAAGACTAAAGCGGCTCTTATTCTCTCTTTATTATGTTAACAACAGGTTTCTATCGTAGCTGCTTTATCAAGAAAGGCCTTTATTTTTGCAGGCGATTTTCGCCCCATAGGATATTCGACGCCCGACGAGACATCGAGGATACGCGCGCCCGTCGCCGCGACAGCAGCCTCGATATTCCCCGCGTCCAACCCTCCGGCTAAAATCCATGGCTTTGAAAAAACCGCGTTTTTAAGCAATGACCAGTCGAAAACAACTCCATTTCCGCCGGAAGTCCCGTTCGAAGAAGGCTTGGCGTCTAAAAGAAGAATGTCGGCAACCGGTTCATACTGTTTTGCCTTTGCTATATCTTGTGGCGCGGCTATCCCGATGGCCTTGATGACGTGCAGGCCTGTCCGTTTTTTAACGGCCTGCACCCTCTCCGGCGTTTCGGAACCGTGAAGCTGGATCATTTTAAGAGGCGCAAGGCTTAAGACGCGCTCAAGATCGTCATCTTGCGGGTCGACAAACAGGCCGACGGACGCGATTCTGGACGGAATCCGCTCAATGAGGGAAGCGGCCGTTTTCGGGTCTATTGCGCGACGGGAGACGGGACAAAAAACAAAACCAAGATAGCGCGCTCCACCGTCAACGGCTGACGCTACGGACTCTGCGTCGCTAAGGCCGCAAATTTTGACATGAACGCCCCTCAAGCGAGTTCCGCCGCGATGCGCCGCGCGGCTTGCACGGGGTCTTCGGCTTTTGTGATCGGGCGCCCGATGACAAGGTAAGTCGCTCCCGCGTCATAGGCCTGACGCGGAGTCAACACGCGCTTTTGGTCGTTCGTCTCCGCCCAATCGGGACGGATGCCCGGAACCATCAAAATGAAATCGTTGCCGACCGCCGCGCGCAGATGGAGAATTTCTTCCGCCGAACAGATGCAACCGTCGATGCCGCTTTCTTTCGCCAATTTTCCCAAGCGAACGACTTGGCCCGACGTGTCGCTGTCCTGCCCGATTGAGGCAAGGTCGTTTGTGTCGAGGCTCGTGAGAACCGTCACGGCAAGAAGCTTCGGTCTTGAAGCGCCCGCCTTGGCCGCCGCTTCCGCCGCCGCGCGCATCATTGACGGGCCGCCGGACGCGTGAAGCGTGATGAAAGCGGGCTGCAGCGGCAGTAAAGCCGTAACCGCACCCGCGACTGTGTTGGGAATATCATGAAGCTTAACATCGAGAAAAATCGGCAATCCTTTATCGGCAATTAATTTATATCCTTTAACGCCATGAGCCATGAAAAATTCGAGCCCAAGTTTAAAACCGCCAACTTCTTTTTTCAAAGAATCGGCAAGTTTATCCGCCGCTAAAAGATCGGACATATCGACCGCGCAGAAAAGAGGATTCACGGGCGCCTCCAAAAAGATGTTTTTGCTTTCGCTTTTTCATTGTGAACGCTTGCGTTCTTCTGAAGCTCGCCGATCTTGCTTGTCAGCGACGAAAGTTCCTTGTTCAGACGACGCGCATGCAAACGATGCGGAAGACCGCTTATCCATCCTCCAAAGCCGCCGACGATAAACCCGAAAGCCAGAGGCGCAAGACCGATCGCATAGAGCGGCGCTTGCAGGGATTCCTTGAACGGCCACATCGCCACGGTCACGTCCTGCTTGTTCGACAAAGCAAAAGACAAAGCGAGGATAAGAAGGACAAGTCCAAAAACGCTGGAAAAGATTCTCATGCCACGGAGTGTAGCGTATTCACGGCATTTTCCAAGGGGGGTGCTGTAAATCCCGCTTGCGACACGTTATCGGCGATTTCGCGCCCCAGAAAGCTTTTGCCTATCCGGATAAAGCGTTCGGGAAGATCGGTAACGAAGAATCTGTCGCTTCCGGCTTTCGTTTGCGGATTGGCAAGACCGCGCGCCGCGATCAACCCTTTGACGGCCTGCGCGGTGACCGAAGCGCTATCGACGATGCGGACTTCGGGCGGGCAAAGCTTTCGCAAGGTCGGGATCAATAACGGAAAATGCGTGCATCCCAAAAGCAGCGTATCGTAGCCCGGCGCCAATCTAGCCAGATAACGCGAAATGACCGCTTCGGCCTCAAGGCCCTCGCACCAGCCCTCCTCGGCTAAAGCGACAAGCAACTGGCTCGCGACCATTTGCACTTCGGCGTCGGGATTCAGGTTGTAGATCATATCGGCGTATATTCTCGAACGCACGGTCCCTTCGGTCGCCAGAACGGCGATATGTCCGTTTCGGGTCGCTTTCACCGCCGCTTCCGCGCCCGCCGAAATCACGCCGCAATGGGACAAATCGGGCATGACGCGCTGCAAGGCGCCGAGCGCGTGCGCCGACGCCGTGTTGCACGCGACAACGAGAAACTTGATCCCCTGCCCCTCCAGCAATCGCGCCGCGCCTATCGTATAGCGTTCGACGGTTTCCTTGCTTTTGGTTCCGTAGGGAAGACGCGCCGTGTCGCCCAAATAGATAAAATCCTCGTGCGGCAGCGCTTCGCGCAAAGCACGATAGACGGTCAAGCCGCCGATGCCGGAATCGAAGATGCCTATAGGATCTGTTTTTAACATTCGTTTCCCTTCAAAATTCCGTCGCGGCGGAACATTTCCTTAATCCCGCGAACGGCCTGACGCGCGCGCGCTTCGTTTTCAATCAAAGCAAAGCGCACGAATCCTTCGCCGAATTCGCCGAAACCGATGCCCGGCGAAACCGAGACTTTAGCCTCCGCGATAAGTTTCTTCGTAAAATCAAGCGACCCAAGCCGCGCATAAGCTTCGGGTATTTTCGCCCAAATGTACATCCCCGCTTTGGGCTTTTCGACCGGCCATCCCGATTCAGTCAGGCCCTTAAAAAGAACGTCGCGGCGGCTTTGATAGGTTGCGCAAATCTGCCTTACGCAATCCTGCGGCCCTTCGAGCGCCGCGATCGCCGCGACCTGAATGGGTGTGAACATGCCGTAATCGTTATACCCCTTGATCCGCGCCAGCGCGTTCACAAGGGCCTGATTCCCGACCATATAGCCGACGCGCCAGCCCGCCATGTTATAGCTTTTGCTCATCGTAAAAAACTCGACGGCGATGTCTTTCGCGCCTTCGACCTGCATGATGCTTGGACATTTCCATCCGTCGAAACAGATGTCGGCGTAGGCCAGATCATGGACAACATAAATTCCGTATTCGCGCGCCAAGGCTATGATCCTCTCGAAGAAATCGAGTTCGACGCACTGGCCGGTCGGATTTGCGGGAAAATTAAGGATCAGCATCTTGGATTTCGGGATGCGCGAACGGATCGCTTTTTCAAGCTCGGCGAAAAAGTCGATTCCCGGAATCAACGGAACCTGCTGGATATCCGCGCCCGCGATCACGGGGCCGAAGATGTGGATCGGATAGCTGGGACACGGGACAAGAACGCTGTCGCCGCGATCAAGCGTCGCCAGCGTCAGATGTGCGATGCCTTCCTTGGAGCCGATTGTGACAATTGCCTCGGTTTCGGGATCGAGATCGACCGCGTAGCGTTTTTTATACCAGGCGCAGATGGCGCGGCGCAGACGCGGAATTCCTTTCGACGTCGAATAGCCGTGCGTGTCGGCACGTTGAGCCGTCTCGCACAGCTTGGCGACGATATGCGGCGGCGTGGGACCGTCGGGATTGCCCATGCCGAAATCGACGATGTCGTCTCCGCGTTGGCGCGCAGCCAGCTTAAGCTCGGCAGTAATATTGAAAACGTATGGAGGAAGCCGCGAGACGCGGGGGAAGTCCGTCGAGGGACCGATCATGAAATAACTCGCACGTAAGCGCCTGAAACCGTTCAAGCGACGGGCCGCGCCTTTTTCGCGCGACACATAGAGATTTACGCGATGTCGGGGAAAAGGGCAAGAGGGCGACGATCAGACCTTGCAAGAACCTATTTTAGAGGCGATATCGGGGTTTGTTCTTGCCTGCCGCGGAGCGGGTTCCGGTTCGGGCGGAAAGATTACATGGGGCGGAAGAACCCAGACTCGCCCGTCAAAAACAGGGATGAGGATTCTTATCGATTTGCCTTTTTGCACGTCGCCGATTTCGTCGAGCTGTTTTTGTATGAATTTGTGGATTTCATGATGCAGCCTTTTATCGACATAGGCGAAATTTCCCCTGTTATCCGCGCCGCCCAGCCATCTGGGCAAAATGTGATGCAGGGAAAATTTTATTCTCCGGCCTTTCTTCTTCCTGAGATTTATTTTCTTGATGGCCAGATACGTTGAATCATTGCTTTTGACGCTCTTGATGAATTTTGCGCGCGTCCTATGCCTGCGGCGCACTTCTTGATCTGAAAGGTTTTCTTTTTTCCTTCTGATGGAAACGCAAATTTCTACCGCACAGGAACGGAGATATTCCTCGATGGTCATTTCGTGCCTGCTCATAATTTCCTGACCCAATAAATTTTTAAAAATAACGGCGTTTAAGAAGGCGATCCTTCTATCAATATATTGTGAAAATATATAGCAAAATCGGGGTCGTTGTTAATCCTTTCCTTGGATTTTCCGACTAATATGGCTAAAGTGTCGCACATGGCCATTCATGGGACGAATTGCGCTCGTAGCTCAGCTGGATAGAGCATCGGTTTCCTAAACCGGGGGTCGTGGGTTCAAATCCCGCCGGGCGCACCATTTTTTATTTCAAAAAATTCGACCGCGCATTTGAGGCTTGTTCGGGCGTTAGCAACGCGCCCCTGCCGAACAAAGATTGCGCACACAACCGCCATTCATATATGTGTACCCGACCTGACATGTCGTTCTGATAGGCTCGCAAACACCTTTTCTAAGAACCTCTCCGGCAGCGCAAACGACTGTCTTACCGGAATCTACAATGGGCGCCGTATACGTACTGGCTTTGGTCGGCTCATAATTCGAGGGAGATATGACCGGGGGGGTATATGTCGAAACGGCGTTCGCCCAACAGGTATATTGGTTGCAAGCCCAGTTGCTTCCATAAGTCAAACCATTATTCAAAAAATTATAACCCGAACTAACATAATTCTCTCCCACAATCCCGCAGGCATGGAACTGTTCCCATCCTTGTCCCCAAACGGAACAAATTGGATTGCCGTTATCATAAAACAATCCATTGTACGTATAATAAATGTGGTTTGCCGAACAGACCAGATTGCCATTAGGGTCCGCAATCAAAGTGCCGAGGTAATGCGAGTTTCCCAATATATCGGTCCAGACGCCGCCGCAACCTACCCCTGTTTGCTGAACCGTAGATGTCCCCAGATTACCCGCCGCCGTCAAATTATTAGCTGCCGCCGATAAATTATTAGCCGCTGCCGATAAACTGTTGCTCGCCGCAGCTTCATTATTAGTCGCAGTCGTTAAATCCTTGGCCGCTGCCGCTATCTGGGCCGCCTGCTGATGAGCCTCAATTGCATTTAGGACAGATCCTTCCAACACCCATCCGGCGAAAAACCCGCCCGCTCCCGCGGCAAAATTGAAGGCACCCGCGTCTAAAATCTTTTCCGCTCCGTGGTTTTTTTCTTCTTCGGTCATGCTCATGGCTTTTTTCGCGCCGCCGTAGACGCCGCAAACAATGCCATATGCAACAGGCAATATAATGCCGAGAGGACTGCCCGGGCTGCACACATATCTGGCGGCAGCTCCGAAAGCGACGCCTATGGCGCCGCTATAGAATGGAATGCGCAAGTTTGTTTCACTCATGATAAAATCCTCCAAAAAAGAAACCGCTCAATTCCGCACCCCATCATCCGAAATACATTCAACTTATTCTAGCGCGTTCTATCAGATGTTTCAAACGCGTCTCCCGCGCTTAGGAAGGAGAACACATTTGGTACAGGCTGCTAAGGGAGGCATTTCCTGCAATTCCGCTACGAATGACCTCGGTGATGTTGCCAAACGCATCCGTGCAAATCACCTGAGTGGCATTCGTCGGGTTGCTGCCGAGAATCGACCCCAAAACCGTCTGATTTATCTGAAGGCCGCTTGCCGTCAAATTCTCCATTCCCGTCGCATTAGGCGCCATCGCCGCGCTTGTCGAAACCGAAGGGGCCGCCGCTTGTATAACGCCATCCGCTCCGTAAGGATTTGCTACCGTCACGTTAGCAGGCGATGCAGCAAAGGGATTCGCAACATCCATGCTCGGGGGAGTTGGTATGGAAGCGGTTGTCGTCGAACTGGCGGCGACATCGGATCCATGCGGCACATTGACGCCAAACGTCGCCATCCCCGATCTGAAGAAAGCGACTAAACGATGCGTATTGCCAACGCCCCACAAGCCGTTCGCGTTGACAGGCGCGTTACCCGGCGCCCAGCCGTCAACGATCTGATCCGGAGCCAAGATCGGCGATATCCCCTTCGCCGGACTCGCAACATCGGGATTGACAACAGCCGTTTCCGTTCCCGAAGCATATAACGCGACTTCGTGGTGCGTGCCGCCGACGCCCCACAGGCCGTTCGCATGGACAGGCGCGTTACCCGGAGTCCAGCCGTCAACGATGGGTTGCGCCTGCGGAATCGCATGATCTACCGCAACCGTGCCCGAATTATATAAAGCGACATCGTTATGCGTGCCCCCGACGCCCCACAGGCCGTTCGCGTTGGCGGGCGCATTACCCGGCGCCCAGCCGTCAACGACATGCGCCGGTTCGGAGACGGCATGAATGACCAAATTATGCGTCGGGAAAGCCGCAGCCGTCGTGTTCGCTGCCGCTGTTGCAGAAGCAGCCCCAGCCGAGGGAGCTGCCGCAGACGCCGTGCTACCCAAAGACGCCGTCGTATTGCTCAAGGATGATGTTGCATTGCCCAAGGACACCGAAGCATTGCCCGAGGCCATTTCCGTCCCGTTCAGATTTATCGTCGAAGTATCCGCAGGCGTGGGCGTCGGAACAGGAGTCCCTGCCGTAGATGTCGCCGCCGCCGTTGTCGAGGCGTGCGTCAATCCGTTCCATGCCGAAGAGGCGTACGAAATAATATCCGGCAATTCGAAGAAGAAAACAGAAGTGGCTAAGCCGAACGCGCCGCCCTTGAAGCCTTCTCTTCCATATGCGTCAAGCGCCCATCCGCAGGTGCTGTCCTTTTTCTTCGCTTCTTCCTTATACTTGCCTGCATATCCAAGAGCCCACAAAACGCCTTTCGCATTGACATCGGCCCGGACTTTCTTGGACATGTTTTGGTGCGCGTGATAAACCCCGAAGCTGCCTCCGACGACGGAGCCGGCGACAAAACCTGCGCCTGCTGCTATCGCCACGGCAGGAAGCGTCGCGCCGAAAGCCACGGTCGCTGCAACGCCAAACGCGTATCTGATGCCGAGACCGGCAGCCGCGCCGACGATGATTTCATAACGGCGTTTGTAAATATCCTGAGCGACGTGTTTGAAACGGGCTCTTATATTAAACATCTTGGGATGCGCGCGCTTGAACTCGGCCAATTTTTCCAGAGCCTTGGAACTGAGTTTGTGGCCTGTTCCGTTATTTCTGGACAATTTCGATTCGGTTTGAACGAAGCAACGCGCAGCAAATTCAGCCGTCGCGGAATCGACGGGATTCCCCGCCTTGAACGAGTTGATCACCTTTTGTAATTTAATAAGGTCCGGAGGATCGTTCTCTTCATCGAATCTCGCGTCGAATTGGGGGGCAATTCCGCCGATTATCCTGCCCGCGGACTGGAGAATAAGCAGATCATTGAGAATATCTTGTTCAAGATATGGTTTCGTTTCGGGCGTCGGATTGGGTATGGCTGCCGTGCTTTGAAGAATATCGCCAAACGGCGGAACTTCTTTCGGCATCGTTTCGGCGCCGATGCGCTTGACCGCCGCATCCAACGAATCGGCGTCAAGATTGACGCGTACATTTTCCAGAGCCGTTATAAGATTGGCGCGCGGGAAAAGTTTTCTTCCCTCCTTGCAAGGGATGCCCTTTTCGGAGGCCAAAAGACAGATCGCCTGATATTCGATTACATTCTTCTTGATCTGAGGATCGAGATTCAAAAGGTTTTCGGCGAGATCGCCTAAAAATTTGCCATTTTGAATCAAATCTGAAAAAGAAAGTTCATTCTCCGACATCTTGTTCTCCGTTTAATATAGTTACTGCACAAAAGCGATAAATACTGCTGCTTACTTATACTTTATTGCGCCCTTTAATCCAACCGATTATTTACTTTCATGAGCTTTTCCCATGACTTCCCCGACACACTCGCGTTAACCATAGGGGCTTAGTGTCGGGCCCGCCAAAAGAAAACGGCGCAAATGACTTGCGCCGTTCTCTGTAATATCGCTCGGAATTAGCGGCTATGATGGGAGCCGCCGCTATGACCATGGGCACCATGACCATGGGGACGAGTAGCATGGCTTCCCTTCCCGCCGTGAACGCGCGCATGGGTGCCCGACGTGCCGTCGCTGCTTCTATGCCATGCGCCCTTCCAACCGATAGGAGGAGGATTCTTTGGGCTCCAATGCGAGATGTAAGTATCTTGGTGTGGGTGAACAGGCACGCCGTTCTTACAATCCATGCCGTTCCATTCGCCGTTCCAACCATGCGGAGGAGGACTATGCGCCCACGAGGGATCGATCGTCGTAGACGTCGTGCCTCCAACCGTAATGCCGCCGCCGCTCGACGAACCGGCGAGCGTGATGCCGTTGCTCCCGCTCGTACTGCCGGAAGTGCCGGTGATAACCGTAATACCGCCATTTCCGGAAGAGCTGGTTTGGGTGATGCCGTTGCTGTTGCCTACGATGACGACAATTCCGCCGCCGCCGCCGCCTTGACTATGGATCAGATGAATTCCCGCAGGCGGGCAAGGATCATGATGGCCGCCCTTTGGAACATAAACATACATAGAATGAGTACAATTAGGATCCAGCATCCCGTTAGCCTTGACGCTGCAATAGGACGGAAGGGTTATGGATTGAGGAGGAATAGTTCCGCTTTGCAATGACGGCATCTGATGAACCGTCGCCGGATTGATAACGTTCGCCCCCGCATTCGCCGCCGCATCGACTCCTGTCACCAATGCAACAGTAGTTGTGGAAAGAACCGTTCCGAGACCAAGGCCAACCACAAAGGCATCCTTAAGGGCATCCTTTCTCCAATTTGGATTAGCCGCATCCAAATCCGCTTTCTGTTCGGGCGTCATCTGATTCATATGATGCCACACAATAGCGGTTCTCACGCCAGCGCCTGTCACCGCGCCCACTCCAATAACCACAGCCGCTAAAGGAACCGTCGCTCCGACTGTCGCAACAAGCGCAATATCGAGTCCGCCGGCTACGGTAATGCTGGCGAGGATCGGCGCGCCGCTTCTTGGATTTTCCTTCAATTGCGAAGGGAGGTTCCACAAATTCCGCGGAAGAGCGATAAGCTCTTCGGCGATCAATTTGCCATATCTGGCAAATTCCGACTTGGTGATAGCCCGATCTTTCTCTACGGGGGACAGTTCGTTTTTAAACAAACGAAAAAGATTAACCGGCGCATCTCCATGACGCGTTGTAAGATCGAAAGGAACTGATTCGGACATAAAATCCCCCTGTAAAAAAAACAGCCATAATCTTGGCTATGGAAATGAAATCTATGGTCTGGATTAACGTAGATTGCATTTCAATACAAGAGAATCCTTCTTGACAAGATCAAATTATATCAAGACAGGGTTTCTCTTCGCGCCGGTTATGGTTAATAAACTTTTTGATTATGGTCATTAATGACTTTTTCCTTTTGCCCCAATATATAACCATCGCAACTCAAAAATTGGCAAGCTGTTTAGCGTCAAGGCTCGTCCGATAAGCATTCGCGGGGCAGAGCTTGCCAATTCTTGGCCTGCGATAGGATAAATCATGGTTAACAAATTCAAGTTTGGCGAGCGTCCCTTTGCTCGCGCAGAAGAACGCGATAGGCCACGCATGCATAGACGATCATCGCGATGTCCGCTATTTCCCCCCACGCGCCCTGAATCAGCGCCGATACTCCCCGCGCCTGAGAAGAAGATTCGCCCCACGCGCGCGAAACCGACATATCGGCAAGGAAGAAAGGAGAGAACAGGACGAACATGACGGTCCACACGATGACCGAGTCCCACCAAACGCGTCCCAGATGTTTTTTCGTGATCTGCGCGCTGGTTTTCAAAACGGTCTTGTCGCGCAGAACTGCGAGAGGCGAAACCAGATAAAGCAGAAAGACGGCGTAGTAATAATAAAAGAACCACAGATTAAAAAGAAAAAGCAGAAGTAAATTGGCGGCTCCGAGCGAGCCCAGATCGTCGTCTCCGGGCATGGGCACGGCCCCTCCCGAATAAAGGACGGAAGCCACCGCGATAACGCCGCCAAACGCATCGGCGGGTTTTTGAAATCCGCCAAAAACGAAAACGACCCCCACGAGGATTAAAGGGAAAAGCAAAATCAGATATTTTTGAAACGCCTTGCCGAACCAGAAGAAAAAATTCCGGAACGAAAATTCAGGCGCGTTCGCCTGCGCAAATCGCCGGAGGAAAAGGACGGTGAAAAAATACGCCGAAATCATGGCTGTCGCTAAATTCGCAGCCGCCGACAGGACGATGAACGGCATAAACCGGATTACGATATCGAGGCTCGCGGCGGGATTTTCCCGCGCTTGCTTCAGTTGATCCATAATTTGATGGGGATCATGATAAGTAAAGAGCAGAATCTGCTCGATCGCCGCCACAACGGCAAAAATCGCGATCCACTGTCCCTCGGCTTTTGCAAAAAAGAGCAAATCGCGCAAGGCATCGCGCCAGAGAGACGCGCGTTTTGGTTCGGTGCCGTTCATGCTTGTTGTTGATTTGGGACGGAAGCGGTCGCCTGCTCCTGCAAAAGGATTCGATAGACCGTGCAGTAATAGACGGCCATCGCAACACAGACGATCCCGCACCAAGCCCCGTATATCAACGACGATAAAGACTGAATCTCATTCGGGGAAAGCCCGAACGCGTTCTTTATGCCCAATAAGACTATATAGGGTATCCAAAAAACCGGAATAAATACGATCGTCTGGACGAACGCGCCCCACCAAATGCGCCAACAATGCCCTTTCGTCATTTTCCAGCTTGTTGTCAAGACGGGCTTCTTTTGCAAGATCGCCAACGGAGATACCAAGGACAGCCGTAACAAAACAAAAATAAAAAGAAAGACGGCCAGAAACGATGGAACAAAAATCAGTAAAGGAATAAGGATTTTGGCTGATTTCAGCGCGGGTCCAAGGGCTATAACTATGCCAAGAAACGCCACGGGCAGCAAAAGAGGCACTAATAAAAAGAGATATTTCTGAAGGCTCTTGCCGAGCCAATAAAGAAACGCGCCAAGGCTAAATTGGGGCAGAGCCGATTCCGCCGCGCGCCGCAAGAAGAGAGTCGTAAAAACATAGACGGAAAAAGCGTAGAGGGGAATTTGCGCCATAGCCATGAAAAATCCATGTCTCACGATCTCATGCATGACTTCTGCCCGTTGCGCGGGCGTTATTTGGGCATTCTTGAGTTGATCGGCCAATCCTTGGGCATCGAAGCCCATTGAGAGCAGATACTGCGCTGCCGCCATGACCACCGCAAACCCCATAACCAACCGGATTTCGGCTTTCAGCGTGGGCATTAAGGAGCGTAACGATTCGCGCCAAAAGGATTTGCGTTTAGGAACGGCATCGTTCATGTCTTATCCTTGCGTGGCTTTTTTCTCGGCGGGATCCATATAATAGTCGAGGCTCTCGATCAGCTCTTGCCCCCATAGAGTCCCCATTTCCAGGGCTTTTTTCTTATCGTCGATGTTTTTTGGCTCGAGTTCGCCCCCTTCGCCGTAAAAGCGCCGGAAGTAGAGCATCGCCTCAAGCCCGTAACGGAGAGTTTCGGGAAAGTCTTCGTCTTCTTTAACAAGGGCGAGAATGCCGTCGATTTCCTTCGCCCCCCCAAGCAAAACGGCTTCTTCAATCGCTTGCGCCAACGAGGAGGAAATTTTCGGCACGTTCACGGTCAACATGGGCAACCTCCGAATGAATTGGGGAATTTTCCCCCCTATTCGGCGAAAAGTCAACTTATTGAGGGAAAAGGCGTCGTTTTTTCCATGAATGGATTCCTATATTATATAGTCTGGCAGACAAACAGGGGGGTATGCTAAGAATCCTCCCTCTTTAGATTAACAAAAGCGGACAATCATGCAGGTCATTTTGGCTCAACCCCGCGGTTTTTGCGCCGGCGTCGAACGCGCGATCGAAATCGTCGAGACGGCGCTTGAGAAATTCGGCGCCCCTATCTATGTGCGCCATGAAATCGTGCACAACCCCCACGTCGTGAAGCGCCTGAAGGAAAAAGGAGTCATTTTCGTGGAGGAGACCGACGAGGTTCCCGAAGGCGCGGTCGTTATTTTCAGCGCCCACGGAGTGACGCCGCAAGTCGAGGCGCACGCGAAGGGACGCAAGTTGACCGTCATCGACGCGACCTGCCCGCTCGTGCTGAAGGTGCATACCGAGGGGCAGAAATACGCGAAAAAGAATTACGAAATCATCCTCATCGGCCATAAGGGGCATCCGGAAATCGAAGGAACCTTGGGGCGCATCCGGAGCATCAAGGGCGATGTTTATCTGGTTTCCGACATCGAGGATATCAAAAAGGTCAACGTCAAAAATCCGGACCAGCTTGCGTATATCACGCAGACGACGCTGAGCCTCGACGAGACGCGCGATGTGATCGACGCGCTCAAGGCGCGTTTTCCCAATATCGTCGGCCCCGCGACGAAGGACATTTGCTATGCCACCCAGAACCGTCAAGGCGCCGTGCGCGAATTGGCCAAGAACGTCGATGTCGTTCTTGTCATAGGAGCGCATAACAGTTCGAACTCGAACCGCTTGCGCGAACGCGCCAAGGAAGTCGGCATCGACGCTTATCTGATCGAGGACGCGTCGCACCTAAATCTGGACTGGGTTCGCGGCAAAGAACGCGTCGGAGTCACCGCCGGAGCTTCCGCTCCGGAGGATTTGGTTCAGGAAGTGATCGAACGCCTGCGCAAGGAATTCAAGAACGTTACCGTCGAGGTCATGCCGGGGGGCATTCAGGAAAACGTTCATTTCCAGTTGCCGACGTCCTTAACGAAAGCGACGCCGCGCGCCGGGCTTGCGACATGACCTCCAATGTTCAGCGCCTGCTTGACGTTATGGCGCGCTTGAGAAGTCCCGACGGATGCCCGTGGGATTTGGAGCAGACTTTCGCGACGATCGCCCCTCACACGGTCGAAGAGACTTATGAACTTGTCGAAGCGATCGAAAACAACGATCCGCAAGCGATCAAGGACGAATTGGGGGACGTTCTTTTTCAAGTCGTCTTTTACGCGCAAATGGGGCGCGAAGCGGGGTGGTTCGATTTCGACGGCGTGGCGGGCGCCGTCGCCGATAAAATGATCGAAAGGCATCCGCACGTTTTCGGCGACCGCGACGTGAAAACCGCGCAAGACGTCGTGGTGAATTGGGATAAAGATAAGGAAAAAAAGAAAGCGCTGGCCGCCGGAAACGAAGGCCGCGCGTTAAGCGTTCTGGATGGCGTGAGCGCGGCTCTTCCCGCCTCGACGCGCGCCGTTAAATTGCAAAAACGCGCGGCGACCGTCGGGTTCGATTGGAAGGATGCCAAAGACGTTTTCGACAAGATCAAAGAAGAAATCGGCGAGCTGGAAAAAGAAGTCGCGGAAAATACAGGCAAAGATAAATTGGAGGACGAACTCGGCGATGTTTTTTTCGCCGTCGCCAATCTGGCGCGGAAACTGGGTATCGATCCTGAAACGGCTTTGCGCCGCACGAACAGAAAATTCGAACGCCGTTTCCGAGGAATCGAAGAAGCTCTTGCCCAAAAAGGCAAGAAAATATCCGACGCTTCGCTCGACGAAATGGAGCGGCTTTGGAACGAGATGAAAGCGAAAGAAAAAACCTAAAAGCACTCGCCTCTGGCGCCTTTTTCGGTCTTCTCCAGCGTAGCGCGCGTATTGGCGCTTCTTGGCTCTTCCAGCATCCCGACTTCTTTTTCGATCAAGGCATTGCCGACTTTTTTCGTTTCGGGCAACGCGTAGTCGAGAAGATATTCTTTGAGCGTCACCAGCGCGTTCGGCGTGCAGGTTTTCTTGATGGCCCCAATCCGCGCGATTTTCAGAAAGTCTCCGCCTTCGCGCCCCTTCTTTTCGCACGCCGTGCACCAGGAAGGAATAAAACCGTTTTCGATGAGTTCTTTAACGACCTCATCCAGAGAGCGATGATCTCCCACCTCAAATTGTCCGGATCTCGCGCTTTTATCGTCCGCTGAATATCCGCCGGGGTCCGTTCGGCTGCCCGCGGAAATCTGGGAAACGCCGACTTCAAGCGTTTTCCGGCGCATCTCCGAATTCTCGCGCGTTGACATGATCATGCCGGTATAAGGAACGGCAAGGCGCATGATCGCAATCATGTTCAAAAAGTCTTCGTCGGAAACTTTGTTCGGCGGATGACGCGATATTTCCGAACCCGTCGCAGGCTCGATGCGCGGGAAACTGATCGTATGCGCGCCAGAGCCAAGTTCTTCCAGATGCGAAATATGGCTTTTAAGCGCCAGAGCTTCAAAGCGCCAATCCGCTAGGCCGAGCAAAGCGCCCATGCCGAAGTCCCCGATCCCCGCCTGTATCGCCCGATCGAAGACATTGACGCGCCAGACATAATCGGCCTTGGGCCCGCTGAGATGGTGCTTTTTGTAAACAACGGGATCGTAGGTCTCTTGGAAACATTGATAGGTTCCGACGCCGGCTTCTCTCAGCAATTTGAAATCCTCGACGCTTAACGGAGCGACGTTCGCGTTAACGCGCCGAATTTCGCCATTGCCGTCTTTCACGGAATAAATGGTCTTCATCGAATCAAGAACGTACTGAAAACCGTCGTTCTTTGCCTGATAGGCTTCCCCCGCGACCATGAGTACCCGTTTGTGGCCTTGGTCGATCAATATCTTTATTTGCTCGGCTATTTCTTCTTGAGTCATAGCCGTGCGAACGATTTCCTTGTTGCTCGCGCGAAAAGCGCAATAATTGCATTCGTTTTTGCATAGATTGGAAATATAAAGCGGCGCAAACGTAACGATACGGTTGCCGTATATATGCAGCTTGACCTCTTTGGCCAGATCGTGAAGCTTTTTCGACAAATCCGGGCTTTTTATACTGGACAAGGTAGCGATTTCTTCGAGACCGATGCCCTTTAATTCCCTTTCTTCCAAAGCGCCCGTCGAGTGTTTCTTGACTTCGTCGAGTTCGCTTTTCTTTTTTGCAAGAATCGCTTCGATGCCTTGCCTGTCTTCCGTGCCGGCTTTCTCGACAAGGGAGCGTATGTACGGAACGTCAAGCCAGGGAACGGGACTAAAAGAAGCATCTACTGTTGTCATCATTTACTCCTGATTATCATGAGGGGAATCTCTCCGTTGAATTATCGCCTAGAAAAAGCGAAGAGAAGTCTTTATAATCTGCGTGAAGAACTACAGTTTACGTCCTTCAAATTACTTTTGTCCATATAATTAGGTTAATAAAGATAAACGGCGAGAACATGAAATATACGGCGGATGAAGCCCTTGAACTTTTGCGCGCGCCGCCAAGCGAACGGCAGGCTTTATTCGATCGCGCGGACGAAATGCGGCGGCAGATTATGGGCGACGACGTTTATTTGCGCGGCATTATCGAATTTTCGAATATTTGTTCCAATCATTGCGCTTATTGCGGCATTCGCGCCCCAAACACAAAAGTTAACCGCTATCGCATGGACGCCGACGAAATACTGGCCGTCGCCAAGCAAATGGCGGATTGGCAACAAGGAACTATCGTTCTTCAATCGGGAGAAGCGGATTCTCCCGAGGAAAACAAAAGAATTGGCGAAATCGTCAAGCGCCTCAAAAAAGAAACAAATCTTGCCGTCACGTTGTCGGTCGGGAACAGATCGAAAGATGTTTATAAATATTGGCAAGAGTGCGGCATGGACAGGTTTCTCGTGCGCTTTGAAACGAGCGACCCGAAATTGTTCGCCGCGATGCATCCCGATTGCACGCTCAAGGAACGGCTTGCGTGTCTGGACTCGCTGCGCGAGCTTGGCGTTCAGGTCGGCAGCGGATTTATGATCGGAGTGCCCGGCGAAACTTTGGAGATTCTGGCGAACAATATTCTTCTCTGCCGCGAGCGCGATTTCGACATGATCGGCATCGGGCCTTTCATTCCCCATCCCGACACGCCGTTCGGCGCAAAGACAAATGCTTATGCAAACGATACGGATATGTATTTTATCGCGGTTTCCGTTTTGCGAATTTTTAACCCCGACGCGCATATTCCCGCGACGACCGCTTTCGATTCCATTTTTCCAAATCATGAGGGGCGCAATCTGGTTCTTCAGCGCGGCGCGAATATTTTCATGCCGAACAACACGCCGCAAAAGTACCGCGGGGATTATCTTTTATATCCCGACAAGCCCTGCGTCGACGAAGACACAGGGCAATGCGCTTTGTGCATCGCGGGACGAATCAGCCTTTTGGGGCGGACAATCGGCGAAGGGCCCGGGCATTCGATAAAAAAACGGGATAGGGCATGAGGTTATTGGAAAAATTGCGCCGCGACCCCGGGACGAATTTTTCTCTGGCCGATATTTTCCTGTTTGCGCAAATTCCGAATCTTTGGGCCAAATTTCCCGCGATGGCGATTACGGGATATATCTTTTTCCGCTCCGTAGCGACGGGAAAAACGGCAAAGTTTCTCGAAAATCTGGAACGGCCCGCGGGAATTTTGTTTTTGAAAGTTCTTCCCAAGATTCCGTTCCTGAACAAAATTCCGGTAAATGACTTCGAAAGAGGCAAACCCGGAGCGACGACGCTCGCCGTCGGCTTGGCGCAATCAGTCATTTCATTCGGGAGTTTTGTGAGCGCCGCGCTTGATCCCTTTCAATTGATCGGCTGGCTGGCCGCCGCTGCTGCGGGATTTTTCGCGAGCTTTAATATCCTTGTCGGATTGCAGCTTAACAACGATCAAAACGTCAGCGCGGAAAAATGCTGGAAGGACGTCGTCAAAAGCCCGCCGTTTCTCGACGCGGCCGGAGTGTGTTGCTCGGGGCTCATGGCGGGATTGGCGACAAGCTTCGGGTGGTGGACGATCATTCCCATCGCCTTGGCCCTTGTTTCCGCCTCTCTTATAGCCACGGGAAAAATCGGGAGGGTCAGGCTTAATAAGGGAGTGCCAATGGCGGCCCTTACTGCTGTCGGCGTTTTGAACGCCGTCGTCGGCATTGCGAACGGAAAATGGCTGGCCGCGCTTTCAAACGCCTTTGCGACGAACGGAGAAGGAATTGTTACGCTGTTTTATAATGAGAAGTATCAAGAAGCGCGACCGCAGGAATCCAAAAGCGCGTTGGGTAGTGTTTTCTACAGGGAATAAAGTGACTGCCTCCGGCGGCACGCCGGTGGAGCGGGTGAAGGGAATCGAACCCTCGTAGGTAGCTTGGGAAGCTACAGCTCTACCATTGAGCTACACCCGCAACGAGGGCGGAATGTAGCATCATCATAATTCAAGTCAAAGATTGAAAGATGGGTATTGCGGAAAGGCTGACTGGATTCCGGCTTTCGCCGGAATGACGGTGTTTTTTGAAAAGCAGGAAGTAATTAACGTGCCTTAAAATCAGGCATAAATGGCGCTTTAACCTCTTATTTATCACATTATTCTATTTTGCTATCCTTGTCTTCATTCCTTAACGCCGTTGACGATCATGATCCGCATTGCCCCGTCCATTCTTTCCGCCGATTTTGCCAAGCTGGGCGACGAGGTTCGCGCGCTCGACGCCGCCGGAGCCGACTATATCCACATTGATGTTATGGACGGCCACTTTGTTCCGAACATCACGATCGGCGCGAGCGTCGTTAAGGCGTTGCGCCCGCATACCGAAAAAATATTCGACGTTCATTTGATGATTGCACCGGTCGATAACTTCGTGCGCGATTTTGCCGAAGCCGGGGCCGACATCATCACCGTCCATCCCGAATCCGGCCCTCATTTGCACCGCACGCTTGCTCTCATCAAAGCGCAGGGGAAAAAAGCGGGTGTCGCCTTGAATCCCGCAACGCCCTTGTCGGCGCTTGAGAACGTCTGGGGCGACATCGATCTGGTTTTGGTCATGACGGTCAATCCGGGTTTCGGCGGACAGGCTTTCATTGCTTCGCAGCTCGACAAAATCCGCGCGATCAGAAAGCACATCACGGCTTTGGGGAAAGAGATCGATCTTGAGGTTGACGGAGGCGTCGATCCCGCCGTCGCCAAAAAGGTCATCGCCGCCGGAGCCGACGTTCTGGTGGCGGGCACGGCCAGCTTTAAGGGCGGCGAGGGAAAATACGCTTCTAATATTGCGGCTTTGCGCTCCGGTCTTTGAGTTGCGAGATTTTTAAATGACTCAAGCGGCTAAACTTATCGGAAGAGTGCGGCGCAGCGTTCAAAACGTCGCTTACGGAAACCCGCTGTATCAAAAAATTCTGGCGGCGGGCGAAACGCCTCTGCGCCTGCATTTCACTCCCGCCGATCCGTGGCCCGGCGACGCGGCTGCCGGAATGGCCCTGCTCGCGGGGCAAACGTCCATGTTCGATCCCGCCGAGGATTCGTCGCTGCGCAACGCCGCGCCGACCTTGCGCAATCTGCGCGCCGTCGGCACAGACGCCGCGCGCGACACCTGCGTTCGCCTGATCGATATGTGGATGCGGCAATTCGACCGCTGGGACAAGGACGAATGGACGCCGGAAAATCTCGGGTCGCGAATCGCGGCGTGGATCGGGTTTTATGATTTCTACGCTCCCGTCGCGCCCGAAGATTTTACGCGGGCGCTGGTCGCAAGCCTTCAACGCCAATGGCGGCATCTGGAGCGCACGATTTCGACCTCACTTAAAGGAGTCGAGGCCGTGCAGGCCGCGCGCGGATTGATTTACGGCGGATTGAATTTCGCCGGAGGCGACAGCGCGCTTGGCCTCGCCTGCGACTTGCTGCAACGGCAACTGGCGGCGGAAATTCTGCCCGACGGAGCGCACATCTCGCGCAATCCGTCCGTACAACTGCATCTTCTCAGGCATCTGGTCGATATCCGCAACGTTCTGGAGATGGCCGATATCCGCATGCCCGCGACTATCGGCGCGGGATTAGCGGCGTTGATACCCGGATTGAAATTTTTCCGCCACGGCGACGGCGGATTGGCTTTGTTCAACGGATCGGTCGAAGAGACGCCTTTAATGATCGATTCCGTATTGACGCAAGCCGTCGTGCGCGGACGCATTTTGCGGCGCTTGCCTGAAGCCGGATACGAACGCCTGATCGCGGGGCGCAGCCTGCTTCTCGTCGATGCCGCGTCGCCCCCTCCCCGCTCTTACGGAAACGAAGGCCACGCGGGATTGATGAGTTTCGAATTCAGCGCAGGACGAGAAAGGCTTATCGTCAATTGCGGTTCCGTCCCGCGCGGCTCTTCCGAATGGCGCGCCGCTTGCGCCGCGACGGCTGCGCATTCCACCTTGACTATCGGCGACACGAACGCCTGCGATATCGACGACGACGGCGGAGTTACGGGGCATGCCCAGACGTCTTCCCAGCGTTTCGAGGAAAACGGTATGCAGGTCATCGAAATGGCGCATAACGGGTATTATTCCCGCTTCGGCTTGACTCATACCCGTACGCTGCGGCTTTCGGCTGACGGGGAAATATTGGAAGGACGCGAAGTGCTTCAGGGTACCAAGAGACGCGCCTTCACGCTGCGCTGGCATTTGCATCCCACCGTGCAGGCGTCTTTGTCTCAGGGAGGTCAAACGGCGCTTTTGCGCACGCCTTCGGGAAGCGGATGGAGATTGAGGACCGAAAAAGGAGAATTGGGTTTGGAATCCAGCATTTATTGCGGCAACGCCAGCCCGCGCCGAACGATACAAATCGGAACATCGGGGATAACGAACGAGGGCGACACGGTCGTGACATGGAGCTTGGCGCGGGAAAGAAAGGGAGCTTCGGGTTAACACAGGGCACGGCACAAACGTTGACTTCTGATCCAAAAGTTGGTTTTCTTCCGGCTCCCTTAAAAGAATCGGAGACTCCATGCGTAAAACCGTCCTCTTACTCGCCCTCGCTCTTATTGCTTTCCTTCCTTCTTCCGGCTTTGCAGCGGACGATTCCGCAGCGCCTGCGCCGAAAACGGCGGCCTCGGGTAAATTTACGGCGGCCCAGCGCGCGGAAATCGAAAACATTATCAAGGAATTTCTTGTAAACGAACACCCGGAAGTTTTGGGAATGGGGCTTCAAGTCCTGCAAAAACGCGATCAAGAACAGTCCGAAGCCCAAACGCAGAAAAAAGTCGCCGTCGAAAAAGACAGGCTTTTTTACGATCCACTTTCGCCCGTGGCCGGAAACAAGAAATCGGGGGTCGTCGTCGTCGAATTTTACGATTATCAATGCGGCTACTGCAAAGCTTCGGAAGATGCGGTCGAACGCGTCTTGAAAGAAGGCAAGGACGTCAGATTCGTCTTTAAAAACTATCCGATCCTTGGGCCCGTGTCGCTTGAAGCCGCAAAGGCTGCCATGGCCGCGGTCAAACAGGACAAGTTTCTTGTTTTCCACGAGGCTTTGATGAACAAAAAAGAGCATCTGACCAGCGACATGATCTATCAGGTCGCGAAGGATGCCGGCCTTGATGTCGATAAGCTGAAAAAGGATATGGCTGAAAAATCGGTTACCGATGCGGTTGACGACAGCATGAAGCTGGGTCAGGACATCGGCGTGCGGGGAACGCCTTTCTTCGTTATCAACGAGGCCGCATATCCCGGCGTCTTGCAGTACGACCAACTTGCAAAGGCCATCGACGACGCGCGAGCCAAAGTTAAGTAGCTCCTGTTTTCGCATAAGAGGGTAGTGATATGGCGAAGCCTGTTTTGGTGCTTAATGGCCCGAACCTCAATATGCTCGGCGTTCGGGAACCGAAGATCTATGGAAAAGCAACGCTGAAAGACATCGAAGCTTTGTGCCACAAAACGGCAAAGAGCCTTGGGTTGAAGTGCGATTGCCGCCAGAGCAATTCCGAGGATGAACTGATAAACTGGATTCAGGCGGCTCGAAAAACGCATGCCGCAATCATCATCAACGCGGCCGCTTTCAGCCATACTTCCGTGGCGCTCATGGAGGCGTTAACCTTAACCGGGCTTCCCGTCGTCGAGGTTCACATCACAAATATCCATGCCCGCGAAGAGTTTAGGCATCATTCCTACATTTCGCGCACGGCCAAGGCCGTTATATGCGGATGTGGCATTGATGGCTATGCCTATGCTATGAAGACCGTCGCCAAACTATTAAAATCTTGAGGCGGGATATTAGCTTATGCCTAAAACAAACAAATTCGACCTCGATATCGCCTCCATCCGGAAGCTCGCGAAGCTTTTGGAAGAGACGGGACTGAGCGAAATCGAGTACGCCGAAGGCGACCGCAAAATCCGTTGCGTCGGGCCTCGCGCGGAAACGTTTCAAATGGCGGCGCCCGTCGCGGCTCTTGCTCCTGCCGCCACAGAGCCCGAGGCGAAAAAGGAACCAAGCGGAACTCCTATTCCGTCGCCAATGGTCGGCACCGTTTATATGGCGCCTTCTCCTGGCGCGCCTCCTTTCATCAAGGTGGGAGACAAGGTCAAGGAAGGCGATACGCTTCTCATCATCGAAGCGATGAAGGTCATGAATCCGATCAAGGCTCCCCAAGCAGGAACCGTCGGATCGATCCTTGCCGAAGACGCCAAGCCTGTCGAGTTTGGCGATATTCTTGTCGTGCTCGAATAGAGGCGCCTTTGTTTGAAAAAATCCTCATTGCCAACCGCGGAGAGATCGCCTTGCGCATTCATCGCGCTTGCCGCGAAATGGGAATCCGCACCGTCGCGGTTCATTCGACGGCGGACGCCGACGCCATGCACGTGCGTTTAGCCGACGAAAGCGTTTGCATCGGCCCTCCGCCCGCCAAACTCAGTTATCTGAACATTCCGGCCATTCTGACCGCCGCGTCGATTACAGGCGCGGACGCGATCCATCCGGGCATAGGCTTTATGTCGGAAAACGCCGCTTTCGCGGAAATGGTCGAACAACACGGCTTTACTTTCATCGGCCCCACTCCCGAACACATCCGCATGATGGGCGACAAGGTGACGGCGAAAAAAACGGTCAAGGATTTAGGCCTACCCGCCGTTCCTGGTTCCGAAGGCGCGTTGAAGGATTTGGACGACGCGAAAAAAGTCGCGGGCGACATCGGCTATCCGGTTCTTATCAAGGCGTCGGCGGGCGGAGGCGGGAAAGGAATGAAGGTCGCGGAATCCCCCGAACAAATCGAAGACGCCTATAATCTCGCGCGAAGCGAGGCTTTGGCCGCGTTCGGCAACGACGAAGTTTACATGGAGAAGTATCTCCAGAAGCCGCGCCACATTGAAGTGCAATTGCTTGGAGACACGCATGGCAACGCCGTTCACTTCTTCGACCGAGATTGCTCCATTCAAAGGCGCCACCAAAAAGTCATCGAAGAAGCCCCCTCCCCCGGCCTCAATGCGTCGGAGCGCGAGAGCATCGGCGAGCTTGCGGCAAGCGTCATTCGCCGCATCGGCTATCGCGGCGTCGGCACGATCGAATTTCTCTATGAAAATGGGAAGTTCTATTTCATCGAGATGAACACGCGCTTGCAGATCGAGCATACGATTACGGAAATGGTCACGGGAATCGATCTGGTGCGCGAGCAGATTCGCGTCGCCGCAGGATTGCCTCTGGGCTTTCAGCAAAGCGAAATCAAGGTCAACGGACACGCGATCGAATGCCGCATCAATGCCGAAAATCCGGAAACTTTCGCGCCTTCGCCCGGCAAAATCGCGGGATATCATCCCCCGGGGGGCTTGGGCGTGCGCGTGGATAGCGCCCTCTACGACGGCTATCGCGTACCGCCGCACTACGACAGCATGATCGCCAAATTGATCGTCCACGGAACCAACAGGAACGAATGCCTTCTGCGCCTGCGCCGTGCCCTGGAGGAGTTCGTCATCGGCGGCATAGACACTACTCTATCTTTGCACCGACGCCTCATTTCGGAGCAAGACTTCATCAACGGCGACTACGACATCCATTGGCTGGAAAACTTCCTTGAAAGGAAGTAATGCCAACCATCGCAAGAAGGGACTCGCCTAGGTCACGAGCGGTTGCGGGCAGCGCGGCGCAGTAAAACAAGCGCATCAACAAGAGACAAGCGAAGCGCAGAGCGAGTGACGTCAAACCCCGCAGCCAATTTCATTGATCGTTTGGTATGATGCCTTCAGCCCTTGAATATGTTCATCAGCTTCTGTTCGAACTGTTCGCGGGTCTGTTCTTCGGCCATTTTGTCTTGCATATAAACAAGGGCCGAGTTGACGACCAATTCGGCGACTTTGTCCATCTTTTTGCCGATCTTGGCTTCGAAAACCGCTTTCATCTTTTGTTTGAGAAGTTCGTGATGCGCGCTTTTCGCGAGGCAGAGAAATTCTTCGGCTTTACCCTTGCTGCCGCATATGCAAGCGGGGCAGCCGCATGAGCTTTTTCCGGAACATCCGCATGAGGATGTAGATTCGCTCGAAGCGCCGATATCGCAACGTCCTGATTTGCATTCTTGCATGTTATGTTCCTTCCCGTTAGAGGTTAGACAACTTTCTTGGCACAAAGCCACGCCGCAATTTACACGATCCAAATTCTTTTAACAAGCATGCGTCCCCTTATGTAAACATCGTTAACTTTTAAAAATAAATTCGAGGATTTCTTCCGGCGGCCTATTGACAGCTTCCTTTCGCCGCCTTTGAATGAGCGAATGTCAAGCCGTTCCTTGCCGTTTCCGACCCCTACGATGCTCCTGAATGCTTATGCTGCGGGCATTTTTCCCATGGCAGAAAGCGCAGAAGCACGGGATTTGCATTGGTTTGACCCTCCGGTGCGCGCGCTTCTTCCTCTCGATTCCAAATTTCATATTCCTCGCAGATTAGCGCGCACGCTGCGGCAACATCCTTATGAAGTGACTTTAAATCATGCCTTTCAAGACGTTATGAAAGGGTGCGCCGAACCTCGGACGGGACGCGAACGAACGTGGATCAATTCCGAAATCCTGAGGCTTTACACATCATTGTATTATCGAGGCAACGCCCATTCGATCGAAGTCTGGGAAAACAGGGAGCTTGTCGGCGGTTTATACGGCGTTTCGATGGGGGGTGCCTTTTTCGGCGAGAGCATGTTTGCCCGTAAAAGAGACGCCAGCAAGATCGCGCTCGTTTATTTGATCGGCCTGCTGCGACACTATGGATACAAGCTGCTCGATACTCAATTCCAAACGCCGCATTTGGAACGCTTCGGGACTTTCGAAGTTATTCGCTCGATCTATCTGTCGATGTTGGATGACGCCATTAAAATGCGCGTCAAGCCTTTCTCGCTCTATCCCCATTGGGATCAATTGTTGGCGGATGTCTTGTCTTTGCAGGCGGTCACCCAGATATCGTAGACCGGATGTTCCATCGCCGATAGCGCCGGGCTGGAGGCAAACATCCAGCCCTGAAAAACCGCATCGCTTGGCGCGCCGGGCTTGATTTCGCTGATCTCAAGATAAGCTGCGGATTCGGGAGGCGATTCTTCCGGCAGCGTCACGCGGCAGGTTCTGGCCACGATGCTTATCGTGCCGAACTGGACTGCCTTGCCGACGGGAAGGTCTATTTCCTCCACGCGCGCCGTCATTTTATCGAGCGCGCGCACAACGGCGATGGGCTGTTCTTGCGTCGGCACGACGGCCGACGCCGAAGCGGGCTGAAAGAGAACGAGAGCCGCAAAAAGAATCGGGATTATTCGCATGTCACGGATGCGCCGGAGGATCGGCGGGCTTGCCCGCGGGAGTATCGCCGCGTTTATTGCTGTAGATCAGCTGTCCGATCAAATCGTCAAGGCGCATCGGCGCTTGCGTGCGCGTAATGCGGCCCGTGCCGTCAGACTTGATCATCGTTTCGTCGACTCCGGGCTCGAGCGACATGTATTTTCCGCCGAGCAGGCTTTCGGACGCCACAAGCGCCATCGTGTCGGTCGGCAATTGCACGGAAGGATCGAGCGTCATCGATACGGTCACGAGAAACTGATTGGGTCCAGGATCTGTGTTTAATTTCAGACTTTGAACGGAGCCGACTTTCACGCCGTTGATTTTGACGTCCGTGCCGTCCTTGACGCCGTCAACCATCGGAAAATTCGCCGTGACGATATAGCCGCTGACCTTGTTCAGATTGGCGCTGGAATAGGCGAAAGTCATGAACAATCCAGCCATCGCCAAGACGATCGCGCCGAGAATTGTTTCGAATACATTGTGTCTCATAATATTCCTCTGATTAGGCTTGCTCGGGTTTCCACAATTTATAGTTTACAGAAGCGGGGCCTTCGCCTTCCGGCGAAGAAGGACTCCATGCCTCGGGTGTTCCTGTTCTATTTGAAATGTGCAGCTTTTGCCAGACCTTACGCATGCTTTCGGATATCGGCGCGTTGGCGGTGTAATGCAGCCAGATATGCCATTCGGGAGGGATTTTGGTCGGTTCCGGCTCGCCCGCGTATAAGACCCAACGTTTTTGCCGAACGCGGCTTCCGTTAGGCGCGCGTAGTTTTCCTCGCTCGCAATAATAACGGTTTCCGAAAGAATCGCGCCCGACTTCCCTGCCGCACAAAAACGTTTGCAGCAAAGTTCCCATTTGCGAGACGCGGCGAACGAAGGAGAAGTTTTCGGAGGTGGGCATTCGGAATTCGGGATTCGAGTAAAGCTGTGGTGTTTATAAATGTTGTTTCGAGGGTTGAGAACAGAAAAGTGATAAGGAAAAGCTTAAGCTTTTCCTTATCATCCCCGCGAAGGCGGGAATCCTGTGCCGCGTCCGCGGCGCATTTGTGTCATGAGAGCCTCGTATTTTATAAATGCAGCAAAAAAATGGATTCCCGCTCTTGCCACGCCGAAGCCTTGGCGAAGATGCGCGCGGAAATGATAACAAGTACCCTGTTAGTAACTTTTTCTTTATACCCACCATATTTTGTGGCATAAGGCTGTTATCATACCTTATGTTGTGGATAACTTTTTTGGCCGAAGTCTGAACGCATGTCTAATATCATAAGAAAACACGAATTCTTGCTCCCTGTCGCGCGACTTTTTACGCGCGGCATGGACGACGCTTTCGACTCGATCCCTTTTCAGTCGAGCGAATCGTTCGGGGACGAGGCTTCCCCTGCTCTAACTTCGCCTTCAACGTGGAGCGCGGAAGCCGTATCGGTTATGGCCGAAGCGGCCTGTCCCGCCGTTCCCGCCGATTTGCGAGCCAACGAGGAAAACACGGTTCCAAGCTGGTTGTGGCGTCATCGGCACGGCAGCGCGCGCCGCGAGACCGAAGCCGATTTACGCGATATTTTCAATCGCGCCGTTGGCTCGGCAGCCGCCAAAGCGTGGAAATTGGGCCTCTTCACCAGCGAAAAACACGCCCGCGCTTTCTACGACGAAACGCGCTATGCCCTCATGCAACGGAACATCGCGTTCGCGCCCGAAGTTCTTTCGACGTGGGGTTTGTCGTGGGCTTACGGAATCGAAGAAACGCCGAAACACGCTGAAAAGCCGGTTTCGCAAGAACCGCAGCTTTCCAACGCCGCTATCGACACATTGATCGGGAAAACGAAAAACGCGGCATCGGCGGCTTTATGGAAAAAACTTTTCGCGGCGCGCGGCAAGGAATTTTCGACCGTTTCGCTTCGCTTGTGCGACATTGCGACCGATTGGTATTCCTCTTCGCCAAATCCAGCGCGTGCCGCGATCGACCTTTTGGCGCTGCGCCATAATGACGGCAGCATCAATATATCCGCGCTTCGCCAAACCGCGCGACTTATGACGATTCTGCTCGATTTACAGGAACGCCCGGATGTGACGATAGGATTCGCCAATTTAGCGCCTTTGCTTTTGGCCTTTGGCCTCGCCTACGACAGCGACGCAGCGCGCGCGCTGGCAGCCTCGCTTGCCGCGCTCGTAACGGCGGAATGTACGGCGACTTCGGCGGAAATGGCGGCTTTGCGCGGCATGAGCGTCGAATTTTCGGACAATCGCGAAGCCGTGATGCGGTCTTTGCGCAATCACCGTCGCGCCGTATATGGGGATGACAACGATTACGAAAAACTATCTGTTTTGCCTTCGCCTTTGCCGTTGAAGAATTGCCCCGATCTGGCTTTGGTCGCGGAAGCGCAAAGGCGCTGGGACGAAGCGCTCGAACTCGCCCGCGCCTTCGGCCTCCGCGCAACGCAAGCGACGGATTTGACTCCTTCGCCCGTTCTGGCGGTTCTGATGGCAAGCTCTTCGCAAGGGTTGGAGCCGATGCGAAGCCTGACCTGTCTGAAGCCGGACGATTCCGGCGCGCCGCGTTGCCTTTTGCATCCCGCCGTGAGCGAAGCTTTCATGCGCATGGATTATCCGCGCACCACGGTAAACGCCGCCGTGCAGAATATTGTCGGCGCGTGCAGCTTGCGGAAAGCTCCTCACATCAACGCTTCTTCTCTTAAGGCGCGCGGACTGACCGACGTGGCTTTGGAAAAGATCGAAGCTTATTTGCCTTGCGTTACCTCGATCAGGCTTGCCGTGACGCCGTGGATCGTCGGCCCCGATTTCTGCCATAAGCAGTTGAAAATTTCGGTGAAGGAAATTGAATCGCCGAACTTCGATTTGTTGCGGCGTTTGGGTTTTACGGATGCCGAAGTCGGCGAGGCAAATATTTATTGCTATGGCTATGGCACAGCGCGGAATGCCAAGTCATTGCCTTTGCGGGACAGGCCCTTGTTCGCATGCGGAGACGAAGTGAGCGGCGAAGCGCGGATACGCATGGCGGTTTCCGTGCAGAGTTTTATTTCGGGCGACGCCGGTTTGGCCGTTCGCCTGCCCGCCGCGCAAAGCGTCCAGCGCGGCGCGGAGACAACGCTTTCGGCTTGGAAGGGCGGCTTGAAATCGCTCACGCTCGTTTTCGATCCGGAGATTGAGGCAAAGCCAATTCTTAAAGTAGCGGCGCGCAAGATTAAGGCTTCAGCGCGCCTCATCGCCAAACCCGCTTCAACGATTCAACGCCGCCGCATCGCGAAACGCGCGCCGGTTTTGGCAGTGAAAAAGGCCGCGAGCGCGCGGCGCGGTGCGAGATAATAGCCCCCTTACAGAACCCGCTCGGACGAGGAAAATGCGAGGAGCGAGGCGCGCAGGACCGCAAGCGTACTTTGACGTACGTGCGGATCCGAGCACTGAAGCGACAAAGCAGTTTCCCGTCCGAGTTAGGGTTATGTAAGGGGGCTAAAAAGTGGGGGGATTCTGTTGCCCGGTTCCCCCCGGACCGCGTGCAAGCCACACCCAACCTTATTCCGCTAGGCGGAATTAGGCAGCGAGTGCAACCGTGCTCATGTCAACATTGTCGTTGGCATTTATTAAATTGACCCGATAACGGCGGTATCATGCCGGGCAAAAACCTTGCCTTTATTACGCGCGTCGATCCTATTTCGCCCCCGTCTAACTTCGCGCTTTGCCCGAAGTTAGGTGGAGGCGCCGGGTACCGCCCCCGGGTCCGCAGCGTCTATTCTACAAGGCGTTTATCGCCATAGTCGGCAAGCCGACGGCTTATTTATAGCATGAAATGCGTTAAAAAAGTACAACGACACTCAATAAGCCTAAGTATCATTTATATAAATAAATACAGGCGGATAGCTTAAACACGCAGCCCGGCATCACGCGAAGGTCATCTTTCCGACTTCGTGAAGCCAATAAGCACGCGATAATCCGGCCCGGAAGTAAGGTCTTTCTCCGGCATGGGGATGAAAACGTGCAAGGGATCGTATGTTTCCGTCACCTTGTTCTCGCCCGAGAATTTAAATTGCGCTGTCACAACCTGACGGCTGAGGATGTTTTCAGCCGGATCGACCACGGCGATAAAATAAGGAAAGCTCACTTCATTTCCACCCAAACGGGGCCCACGCGCCGCGGCGGCGTTAAGCGTAAAAGCGATATCGATTCCAGACTCTTTCTCATCGCCCTTGCGATAGGCGCAATCGCCGCTAATCGCCTTAAGGCGCGCTTTGGAAACCAGTTGATCGGCATCGGGCTTCTCGGCGCCGCCGTAATCGAAAACTTCGTCGGCTTCCTTGATAATGGCGACTTGAGGGCATATCAGGTTTTCCGTTTTGATTTCCGGCTCCGGCGACGCGTCTTTGGGCGGTTCGGGCTTATCGCTCGAACAGGCGACTAAGGCCAAAAGAATAAAAAGACTTCCGAATTTTTTCATAGCGCAGCCTCCAGTTTCTTCGCGGCGCGGTCGATGAGCGCGCCCGCTTCGTCAAGTTGGGCATCGGTGACAACGAGGGGCGGCAAAAGGCGCATGACATTTTCGCCCGCTTCGACCGCCAGCATTTTTTCTTCGCGCAGCGCCGTAACAACCGCCGTATTCGGCGGAACGCAAACCAGCCCGCGCAACAAACCGCGTCCGCGCGCAACGCTGAAAATTTTCGGATGCGCGGCGGCTATTTTCTCTAAACGCTTGCCCCACGCGTCGCCTTTCTTCGCAACATCGTCCAGAAAACCAGGTGCCGTCATCACATCAAGAACGGCATTGGCGACTTCCGTCGCTTGCGGATTGCCGCCGTAGGTCGAGCCGTGCGTGCCTTTGGTCATGCCTTGCGCCGCCTTGGCCGTCGCGAGGCACGCGCCTATGGGAAAGCCGTTGCCCAAGGCTTTGGCAATGCACATAACGTCGGGGGTCACGCCTTCCCACTCATGCGCGAAAAGTTTTCCGGTGCGTCCCATGCCGCATTGGACTTCATCGAAGAAAAGAAGCATCCCTTTTTCGTCGCATAAATCGCGCAAGGCGCGCAAAAATCCGGGCGGCGGGACTTTAATGCCGCCTTCGGCGATAATGGGTTCGATAACGATTGCCGCCGTGGCATCGGTGACGGCGGCGCGAACGGAGGCGATATCCCCGAATTCGGCGAGATCGAATCCATCGATTAAAGGCCCGAAGCCGCCTGCCATTTTTTCTGTTTTCGACGCGGCGATGGCCGTCATCGTGCGCCCGTGGAAGCAACCCTTAAAACTGATAATGCGAAAACGCTGCGGCTGGCCGATCGCGCTGAAATATTTGCGGATCGTTTTCACGCCGCATTCCCAAGCTTCGACTCCGGAATTCTGGAAGAAAACGGTGTCGGCGAACGTCAAATCGACAAGGCGCTGCGCCAGCTTTTCCGCGCTGTGGGTGTAAAATAGGTTGGATGCCGTCCACAAAGTTTCGGCCTGTTTCTTCAATGCCGCGACGATACGCGGATGGCAATGCCCCAAGCTGACGACTGCTATGCCCGCGACGAAATCAAGATAACGGTTTCCCTTGTCGTCGAAGACGTAGACGCCCTCGCCGCGATCGAGATAAAGATCGACGCGATTGTAAACGGGCATTAGGACGGGAAAGTCTGACATATCTTCTAGGCCTTCAATTTGTAGCCGCTCTCGAACAGCGCGTAGGCAGCCCCCAAGAGGCCAAGATTAATCACAAAAACCAAAACCAATCCAACAAATAAACTTCCGTCGGCCTTGCCGATGAATCCATAGCGGAAGCCGTCGATGACGTAGAAAAACGGATTCATATGGCATATGAACCGCCAGCTTTCCGGCAAGCGCTCCGTCGTATAGAAGGTTCCGGACAAAAAAGTCGCGGGCAAGATGAGAAAACTTTGAATCGCGGCCATATGGTCGAATTTCTCGGACCAAATTCCGGTGATAACGCCCAAAAGCGACAGCATCATCGACCCCATGAGCGCGTAATAGAGAACGAAGAAAAAGTGGCTGGCGCTCATGTCGGCAAAAAGGGAAAGGCACGCGACGGATGCCACGCCGACGGCCAATCCGCGCACGATGCCGCCTGTCGCATATCCGACGGTCAATTCAAAAGAAGATAAGGGCGGCATCAGCACATCGACGATATTGCCGTTGATTTTGGAAAGAACCAGGGAAATGGCGGTATTCATAAAAGCGTTCTCGGCCATCGACATCATGACAAGCCCCGGCGCGAGAAACGTCAGGTAAGAAACGGTTCCGATGCTGCGCTGATTCCCTCCAAACGCGAACGCGAAGACGGCGAAGAATAACAAGGTCGCGACGACGGGAGCCATGATCGTTTGCGCGAATATTTTCAAAAAGCGCTCAATCTCTTTGTCGATCAACGTTCCGAGACCCAGCCAATTGACGGAGCCTATGGTGCGCGGATGCAGCGTAGGGACGGAAGAAGAAGTCATCCTTATACTTTATCCGATTTTCGCGTCCGATCAACGCCTATGCATCGATAAAATTTGCTTTACGCGAGCATGCAAAATAAAACGAGGAAAGCGCAAGCATTCCCTGTATAAAAATATGAACAATTCGCAATCTCGGATATTGAGGCGAAAACCGTGATTTTCTGAATTTTCGCGCGGAGCGTACTTCTTCCGTACGTGAGCAACGAAAATTTCAGAAAAGCGCGATTTGCAGCCCAATAGACGAGATTGCGAACAAGTGTTAGCGTTTGCTGAACTGGAAGCGCTTGCGAGCCTTGGCGTGGCCGTACTTCTTGCGCTCGACGACGCGGGCGTCGCGGCGCAGGAATTTGGCGACCTTCAAGGGCGCGCGCAATTCCGGTTCGAAATACGTCAAAGCCTTCGAAATGCCGTGCTTAACGGCGCCCGCCTGCCCCGACAATCCGCCGCCCGTGACGTTGACTTCGACGTCGAACTGGTTTGCGCGGTCGGCAACGGCAAAAGGCTGATGAACGATCATTTGCAGAACGGGACGCGCGAAGTAAACCTCGACAGGGCGCCCGTTGACGACAATCTTGCCGCTTCCCGGCTTAAGCCAGACGCGGGCGATGGCGTTCTTGCGCTTGCCCGTCGCCATGGCGCGGCCGAATTTATCGACTTTCTTGACGTGTTTGGGCGCTTCGCCTTCAGCTGGGGAAATCGCAACTTCGACGACCGTTTCGGCGACGGCTTTTTCTTCTTTAGCCTGTTCCTTGACGGCGGCTTTAATCCCCGTGAGCGTGGATGTCTTTTTGCGCGTTGTCGTGGCCATGTTTTAGACCCTCTTGTTCTTGCTGTTACGGGCTGCGATATCGACGATCGCCGGATTTTGCGCAACGTGTGGATGTTGCGCGCCTTTATAAACCTTGAGGTTCGTCATCTGGCGGCGACCCAGAGGGCCGCGCGGCATCATGCGCTCGACCGCTTTCATAATCACGCGTTCGGGGTGCTCGCTTGCGAGAATGTGCGCGCGCGTCCTGGCTTTGATCCCGCCCGGATGCCCCGTGTGATAATAGAAGTTCTTGTCTTCCGCTTTGTGGCCCGTCATCTTGACCTTTTCGGCGTTGATGACGATGACCGTGTCGCCGCTATCGACCGACGGCGTAAACGTCGGACGGTGCTTGCCGCGCAAAATAGGAACAATGGCGGCCGCCAAACGGCCCAGGATAACGCCGTCGGCATCGACGACGATCCATTTCTTTTTGACATCTTGGTGCCGCAAATCGAAGCTCGTGCTTTGAACCGTTTTTGCGATACGAATTTTTCCGGACATTGGGCTCTCCTTAGTTAGGCGCGCTTTGTACAAATTATGCGGGGGTAAAGTCAACATAATTAAGTAAAATATGGCATGATCTGCTTGTGGTATTATATTACCGTGATTTTCGCCGTTGACGACAATTTGGTTGCGGAAAATGGCCGGAAACGGGATAACACGGCATGAATTTGAAGATGTTAGAGGATGTTCTTGACCCGGGCGGCGAGAGCTTAGACGCCGTTTTGGACTGGGTTAACGGGCGCATCGAAGCGATCCGTAAAACCGCATTCACGCCTGAAGCGATAGAAACTTTCGCGTCCGTCGAATTAAAGGAAGAGTTTGTCCATTCTTTCGGTATGGAAGCATCCTCGACATGGCGACGTTTTTTCTTGGCAACGCTTTTGGCGGATTGGGCAAGTTACGAAAAGCCCGTCGATCGCGCCGATTTTGCTCGCCTGAAATATATTATGACGAGCGCGTATCGTTATACGCGGCTTTGGGGCTGCCGGTTGGCGGATAGAAAATTTACGCCTGTTGGATATACGGCTTGGTATCCCATCGCCAAATTTGTCTTCGACGGCGCGCTCGACAATCAGGCCGAGATTGACGACCGAGGCATTATTTTGCCTTTGCGCTTCGCGTCGGCCAAAAATATCCGTTACGGCTATGTCTTCAATTTCAGCATAGCGAAGGAACTTCGTCATTCTTCATGCAGTAAAAAACTTCTTCACTCTTTTCTATCCGATAAGGCGTTTGCTTCCGATATCGAAGCGCTCATGATTGCCGTTTCGCCGGAAGGACGTAAATTCGCGGAGCGCATGCGCTTCGTTTCAGCGGGCGATATTAAAGTGCAAGGCGAAACCGAAACTTTATATGTTCGGCATCCTCGTTCCTGATATGCATATCTTTACGCATCCGGTTTGCCTAAAACACACGCCTCCGCCCGATCCGGATTTTGCGCCTAAACGGTTGAATGTTGTGATCGAGGCCTTGCGCGCTAAGCGTTTTGCCGATCTAGAATGGCGCGAAGCCCCTGCCCTTGCGCCGGAGAAACTCGCTTTGGCTCACACGCCAGAATATGTCGCCGATGTTATGCGACCGATTGCGCTTGGCGAGAAACGATTCTTCACTTCCGACACCGTCGCTGTAAGCGGTACCGCCGAGGCCGCTCTCCACGCCGCAGGAGCCGTTTGGGCCGCGACAGCGGATGTGATGGCGGGGAAGATCGACAAGGCCTTTTGCATCGTCGGTCCTTCGGGGCATCATGCCGAAGCCGACACCGCAGGAGGATTTTGCTTTTTCAATAACATAGCCTTGGCCGCGATTGCCGCGCAAAAAAATATGGGCGCGAGGCGCGTCGCCGTCGTGGATTTCGACGCGCATCACGGAAATGGCACGCAAAGCTTCTTCTGGAATTTCGAAGACAGGCTTTTCATCTCGCTTCACGAGGAAACCAAGCTCTCCGGCTTCGCGCATGAAACGGGGGCGTGGGACAACGTCGTGAATATTCCCCTCATGAAAAGAAGCGACGGAAAGGTCATGCGACAAGCTTTTGCGGAAAAGGCCGCGCCGAAGATCGAGGCTTTCAAGCCGGATATTTTATTTATCTCCGCCGGTTTCGACATGCACAAAGACGATCCTTTGAGTTCGTTGCATTTGGAGACAAAGGATTATGAGTGGCTTGGAATAAATCTGCGCGAGCTTGCCGATGCGCTTTGCAACGGTCGTCTTGTCGCCGTTCTTGAAGGGGGATATAACCTCGGCGTCTTGGGCGATTGCGTCGCGGCTTTCGTCGCGGGAATAATGGGGTTGGAAAATGGGAAACGATAACGATGCCGTTCGGTGGCAAAAACCTATCGCGCTAAAGGGCGGTATTTCACGTATGGAGGTTTTGCAACGTCGGCATCACATCAAGCGCGCAGTTCGCGACTATCTCGACGGACAGGGGTTTATCGAAATAGATGCGCCGTTGCTCGTTCACGGAGCATCGCCTGATATATGCATAGATTCCTTCAAAGTGGAAGATCGTTATCTCGTCAGCTCGACTGAATATCAGCTGAAACGCATGGAAATGGCCGGATTTAAGCGCCTCTATTCCTTGACGAAGAATTTCCGGCACGAAGACAAAAGTTCAGTACGCAATCCGGAATTTACAATGCTCGAATGGGCGCGCGTCGATGGCACGATGCGGGACATCGAGAACGACGCCGAATATATGGTCAACGACGCGCTCGACGCTTTGAAGATGCTGCCTGTCGTTTCCTATCAGGGACGCAAAATTAATTTGAAAGCCCCATGGGATAGAATTCCTGTTTTAGAAGCCGTCGAACGGATAACGGGCGGGGCGATGAAAGATTTCGAGGTTAGCTCATGCCTGAAAGCTGTCGAGGTTGCGGGATTGGAGATCAAGCCGGAGTGGAAGGACGACAGGGATTTTCTTTTCAGCCTTCTTATGGATCACATTCAGCCGAAGCTTGGCGAAGATTGTCCGGTTTTTTTGACCGAATGGCCTTTGTTCCAGACGCCTTCGGCTTCCGGGGATGGAGCCGATTCCGCTCTCGCTTGCCGGAGCGAATTGTTTATCGCTGGCCTTGAGCTTGCCGACGGATTCGCAGCCCAGACCGATGCCGATACGCAAACCCGGCTTTTTAATGATGCTTTGGCCCTACGCAAAAAGGAAGGCAAAAATGCAGTCGATCTGGACGAAAAATATCTTGCGGCAATGCGGATTGGTTCCCCTTGCGGCCCCGGCATGGCTCTCGGCTTCGACAGGCTCGTGATGCTTCTGTGCGATCAGAGCGAGATCAAAAACGTTTTGGCGTTCGGATGGGATGAGGTGTAGAATAAGGCCCGGTTTTCGGAGGCAAATTATGTCAAAAGATTACGATACTAGGGTCAATGAATCGATAAAGGAATTCCGAAAGGCCGGATTTTGGTTTGGTGTGACCTGCATCCCCGGCGCAATTCTTTTTCTGGACATCCTTGACGCCTTTGAAGGAGCGGCAACTCCTGTAGGCGGAAATACAGGAGCCGCAGTGACTATCGCGGCATTCGTGGTGTCGGGAGCGATTATGCTTCACCACTATAGCGCGTCAGATAGAGCAAAGATAAAAGGGACCAGCCTCAGCGGAGATCGGGATAAACCCAAAGATATCCGCAGCAAGACTATGGAAGTAAATTACGCCCCAGTTAGCAAGCAGGAAGCTTGCGAAAAAAATTGAATTTACAGAACCGCCTGAATTCTTTTCAGCGTTTCTTTTTTGCCCAACAATCCGGCGACGCTGAAAATCGGCGGAGAAACCGTCGAGCCGCTGAGCGCCACGCGCAAGGGCTGCGCGACAGCGCCAAGTTTCAGGCCTTTTTCCTCGGCATAGGCACGGAAGATATTTTCCAGATTTTCGTGCGTGAAATCGGGAAGTTTTTCCATGCGGGAAACCAGTTCTTTAAGATGCGATTTGGCGTCATCCGTTAAAATTTTCTGCGCCTTTTCGTCGAACGTGAACGCGCCGGAATGGAAAAAGAACTTCGACATTTCCGCGATCTCGACAAGCGTTTGTGCGCGAGGTTTCAAATCCGGCATTGCGTGAGTCAACAGATCGAGCTGGGGCTGCTCTAAAACAGTCTGGCCCAACGCCCTACAAATAAACGGCGTGACGAGTTTGGCCAAATCCGCATCCGGCTTTTCTTTGATATAATGCGCGTTGACGTTATTGAGTTTGGCAAAATCGAAACGCGCCGGGGATTTGCCGACGCCGCCAAGGTCGAACCACTCGATCGCTTTTTTGGCAGGGATAATCTCGTCGTCGCCGTGCGCCCAGCACAGACGCAACAAGTAGTTATTCACCGCTTCGGGCAGATAGCCGCGGTCGCGGTAATCGCTGACGGCGGGCGCTCCGTGGCGTTTCGATAACTTCGCGCCGTCTGGCCCCAAAATCATTGGCAAATGCGCGAAGGTCGGGGTTTCCCAATTCATCGCTTTGTAAATCTGCACTTGCCGGAACGTGTTCGTCATGTGGTCGTCGCCGCGAATGACGTGCGTGATGCCCATGTCGTGATCGTCAACCACGACAGCTAACATATAGGTCGGCGTGCCGTCGGCGCGGAGAAGGACCATATCGTCGAGCTGGGCGTTTTGCACCGTGATCGTTCCCATCACGGCGTCGTTAACAGTGGTTTCTCCTGTTTGCGGAGCTTTAAGACGAATAACGGGAGATACGCCTTTCGGCGCGTCGCCGGCGGGCCTGTCGCGCCAACGTCCGTCATAGCGTTGAGGCATGCCTTTGGCTTTTTGTTCGGCGCGCATCGCCGTCAGTTCTTCGGGCGAAGCGTAGCAGTAATAGGCGGTTCCATTCGCGATCATTTGACGCGCGACTTCGGCGTGGCGTTCGCGTTCTTCGTATTGGGAATAATAATCGCGGCCTTTGTAATCCTTATTGTCCCAATCGAGGCCGAGCCATGTCATCCCGTCCAAAATCGTTTCGATCGATTCAGGCGTCGATCTCACGCGGTCCGTATCTTCGATGCGCAACAAAAACTTGCCGCCGTGATGCTTGGCAAACAGCCAAGCAAATAATGCCGTGCGGGCGGACCCTATATGAAGGAATCCCGTGGGACTTGGCGCAAAACGAGTGACAACGTGCATGGAAACGACCTAAGTTTGTGCTAAATACAAAGTTCCTGCACTCTAATGACTTCTTTTGCTTTCGTGAACCCCCTTAGCGCCTTTATTGAAAATTTCGAACGCGAGCGCGCGCGCTGGCCTTATTGGCTGCCTGTCGCGCTGGCTGCGGGTATCGTTGCTTATTTTTTGCTTCCCTTAGAACCGAATATTTGGATTTTAACGCTTACGCCTGTGTTGGCTTTGGCAGCGTGGGTTGCGCGGCCTGTGTCGTGGCCTTTGGCTATCATTCTTTTCGTTCTCACGTTCATAAGTCTGGGTTTTTCTGCGGCGATAATCGAGACGCGCATCGACGAAAGGCCGATGCTCGATGCCCAGTTGCCGGTGCTTCCGATCTCGGGTCGCGTCGCCTCAACCGACATCATGCCCGACGGAATTCGCCTGACGCTGACGCATCCGCACATCGGCGATTTGGCTGCCGATGCGACACCCGAAAAAGTCCGCGTCAAGTTCAATGAATTGACTTTGGACGACGCGCCGCCGACCGGAGCCGATGTCAGTTTTATGGGTCAGCTAACTGGATTCAGCGAACCCGTCGCGCCTCATGCGCTCGATTCACGCGAACAAGCCTATTTCAAACATCTGGGTGGAGTGGGATGGAGCACAGGCGCTATTACCGTCATTGCCCCTACCCCCCTCGTTTCATCGTGGCGCGAGCGATTTTCCTTAGCTTTGGAACGCACGCGAAAGACGCTTGCGCGGCACGTTTACGAACGATTGCCGGGCGACGTCGCCGCCATGACCGCCGCGCGGCTTAACGGCGAGCAAATGGGAATAACGTCTGCGTCGATCGAAGCGATGCGGATTGCGGGATTGGCTCATTTGCTTTCAACTTCGGGATTTCACGTCACGATCATGGGCTTGCTGATTTATTTTCCCTTGCGGATGCTTTTGGCTTTGTCGCCGTGGCTGGCCCTGCGCTACCCGATTAAAAAATGGGCGGCTGGCGCGGCGATAGTTTCGGCGCTTGGCTACACTTTTCTGGTCGGATCGCAAGCCGCGACTTTACGGTCGATGATAATGGTCGGGCTTGCGATGCTGGCGATTGCCTTCGACAGGCGCGCGGCTCCCATGCGGCTTGTGCTGCTTTCGGCGGGAATTTGCCTTTTGCTCGCGCCAGATGCCTTAATGGGGCCGAGTTTCCAGATGTCTTTTGCGGCGGTATTTTGCCTGATAGCGGCCAATCCGTTGGCGTGGGATTGGACCGGGGGAGATTTTTCGAATTTCATGCCCGAATGGTTCAAATCTTTTGCCGCGCATTTTTGGGGCATTGCCCGAACGTCGCTGATCGCCACGGCAGCCACGACGCCTTTCGCCCTTTATCATTTCCAGTCGTTCAGCCTTTACGGATTTATCGCGAACATGATCGCCATTCCGCTAACGAGCTTTTTGGTCATGCCTTCGATTTTGCTTGCGTATGTGACAGCGCCTTTCGGATATGACGGAATTTTCATCGACATGGCAGGGCTTGGGGTCGCGCTCACGATACGCATCGCCAAAACCGTTGCCGCGTTGCCTCACTCGATCATTTATTGGCCAGCAATGCCGGGATATGCCTTGATCGCCGTTGTCTTGGGCGGATTGTGGTTGTGCCTGTGGCGCAGGAAGTGGCGTTACTTGGGGTTATTTCCGATTATTTTCGGCATGATGTATCCGCTTTATACGCCTCAGCCGGATTTCTTCGTTTCCCCAAGCGGAAAGGTTTGGGCGGCGCGATTGGGGGACGGCAGGCTTGCCGTCTCGAACGTCAAGCGCGAGAAATTCGCCGTTCTGCAATGGCAGGAACTCATGGGAAACGTCGGCATCATCGACGCCAAGGCTTTGCCGCCCGATAACGGGCAAATAGCGTGCGATGCCAAGGGATGCGTTTATCGGCATAATTCTTTTGTCGTCGCCATGCCTTTTAAAGAAACGGCTGCGTTGGAAGATTGCGAACACGCCGATATCGTTATCGCGCCTTTTATCGTGAACGAATGCGCCGCAAAGAACGTCATCGACGCCGAAGCTTTGAAACTGCGCGGCGCGCACGCGATTTATTTTAGCGGCGACGCGCTCCGCATCGACTTCGCTCGCGCTGGTCGGGGCAAAAGGCCGTGGAGCGTCGGGTGGCAGAGCAAAGAAGAAATAGCGGAAGAAGCCGAAGAGTAAAAAACCTGTTTCACGATCTCGGATATTGAGGCGAAAATCAAAAAAGCGCAATTTGCAGCCCAATAAACGAGATCGTGCTCACGCGCCGCAGCATTTCTTAAACTTCTTGCCCGACCCGCATGGACACATATCGTTTCTGCCCGTTTTGGAAATTCGGCCTGATTTTGGATTGATTTTACTGTCTTTAAACAGCCACGCTCCGTTTTCACGGACAAAATTACCAACTTCTTGCTGAAAACAGGTTTGTCCGTTCCGAGTGTAACGATAGGCGTATTCAACCTGCCCTGTCTCATCGTCGACGCCGCCGTCTTTGACGCCTAAAATTTCGAGGCCCAGATACTTTGTTTCTTCAAGAAGGCGTTTGTAGTCAAGGCGGTTGAATTTTTCGCGCAATTCCGGCGCATCCGTGCGTTCGATGTGATCGAGATCGCTCCTGACGTGCGCCGTATAGCGCGAACGCATCAACGCTTCGGCTGTGGGGGCAAGCGCGCCCGCAAGATAAGGCCCGCAACAAGCGTCGAACTCAAGCTTGGAACCGCAGGGACATGAGGACATGAACAGAGACCCCAAAATAACAGCGGGAAAGAAAAGCGCCTATTCCTTGTCGGCCTTTTTGGCTTTCTTAGCGGGCTTTTTGGCCGGTTCTTCTTTTTCGGCCTTTTCGGATTTTTTATCGGCTTTCTTTTCAGCTTTGTCTTCGGCCTTTTCATCGACCTTATCGGCGTCGGCTTTTTTGGACTTCTTGGCCTTTTTGGGTTTCTCTTCCGCCGTCGCGGCTTCCTCCGCGCCTTCGACCGGAGCGCCGAATGCCGCTTCGACCTGAGCCTTTTCTGCTGCGGCTTTAATGACGGCAACGCCCTTTTCGGCTTGAACAACTGCCTCTTCGGGCGAACGGGCGACGTTGACCGTGACTTTGGCCGTCACTTCTGGATGCAGCTTGATCTTGACCGTGAACAAACCCAGCGTCTTGATCGGCGTGTCGATCTGAACCTGGTTGCGGCTCAGTTCCTGTCCCGCTTCCTTCGCGACTTCGACGACGTCGCGCGCGGTGACCGAACCGAACAACTGTCCCATTTCGCTGGCCTGACGGATGACGACGAGCTTGAGCCCGTCCATCTTTTTGGCGAGCGTTTCCGCCGTGGCGCGTTCGGCGGCATTGCGCGCTTCGATTTCCGCGCGTTGTTTTTCGAACAGTTCGAGATTGGCTTTGGTCGCGCGCAAAGCCTTCTTGTTTGGCAACAGGAAATTACGCGCAAAGCCCGGACGCACCTTGACGGTCTGGCCCAGGTTGCCGAGGCGTTCGATGCGTTCCAATAAAATAACTTCAATCATCTAAGTTCTCCTTTTTCAACAGATCCCCGCTTTCGCGGGGATGAGGTTTTTCTAAGCTCTCGCAAAGGGGCGAGAGCTAAGAAAAAGCCTCAATTGGCGTTGCCGCGCTTGTCGGCGTAAGGCAAAAGAGCGAGAAAACGCGCGCGCTTGATGGCCTGAGCCAGTTCGCGCTGCTTCTTCGCGGATACGGCCGTGATGCGGCTCGGCATGATTTTGCCGCGTTCGGAAATGAAGCGCTTCAAGGTCGCGGGGTCTTTGTAATCGATCTTGGGTGCGTTCTTGCCGGAAAAGGGACAGCTTTTGCGGCCGCGGCGGAATCCGCCGAAACCGCCAGCCGATGCGCCGCGTTCGGAACTATCGCGGCGCGGACGATCGGAACGGTCGCCAAATGAAGATTCTTCTCTGCTCATGCGGATTCTCCTTCGGAAACGGGGGCTTCGGCGCGTGGCGCGCGGCGCGGACGGTCGCCGCCTGCGGGACGATCGGAACGGTCGCCGCGATCGCCAAATGGACGCTCGCTGCGTTCATCCTTGCGTAAAATGGCGGAAGGTCCGGCTTCATGTTCTTCGACGCGGACGGTCATAAAGCGAAGAACGTCTTCGTTCAGCTTCATGTTGCGCTCCATTTCGGCAATCGCCGCCGGCGGCGCGTCGATGTTCATAAGAACATAGTGGCCTTTTTTATTCTTGTTGATGCGGTACGCGAGGTTGCGCAAACCCCACGGCTCGGTCTTTACGACCTTGCCGCCGTCTTTCACGATGATGTCGGAAAAAAGCGCTGTCAGCGTATCGACCTGAGTGGACGGAACATCCTGACGCGCAATAAAGATAGACTCATAGAGTGGCATATTCTGCACTCCCCTTGGGTTGTTTGACTAAGTCCGGCGATTCACGTTTCGGCTTCGCCGAAACGATCGCGGACTAGACGACCGGACGCTGTTCCGAGACCATCCCGATCAGCCGCTCCGGTCAAGCCCCTTCCGAAGAAGAGGCAAGGAGCAATAAGGAGGGCGTTTATAGCGGTTTACGAAAGGAATGCAAGAAGGAAGTTACCCTTTGACAACGCGTTTTAAAATAACGCGTTTATTGTTTCCGATAGACATTTCCTGTGCGGGCTTGCTAATCTCTTAACCTTGTTTAACTACATGAAGTCATTGGATAATGAAAAACGAAGCCAAAAAGAAAGTTCTCTTCATCGCCACGGGCGGCACGTTCAGCGCCATTCAAACCGAAGAAGGTCTTAAGCCTTTTTTCGATCCGGAACAGCTTATCGCCAAATTCCCGGAAAGCCGAGAATTAGCCGATATCGACGGGGTTCAGCTTTTCCACCTCGACAGTACCAACGTTCATCCGAACGATTGGACGAAAATGGCGGAGTTTCTCGGAGCGCACTATGACGATGCCGACGGATTCATCATCGGGCACGGAACGGATACGCTCGCGCAGACTGCGGCAGCTCTTTCCTATGCCGTTCAAGGCAGCCGCAAGCCGATTGTCTTGATGGGGTCTGTGTTCTCGACGGAGAAGCCGCATTCGGATGCACGTCAAAACTTTTTGGATTCCGTCGCCGTCGCAACCGCCGACACGATCAAGGGTGTATGCATCTGTTTTCACGGCGCAATTTTAAAGGGCACTCACGCGCGTAAAATCACGAACGAAGCAACAAAATTTACGAATGAAGAGCTTAAAGTCTATTCAACCGTCAACGTTCCCACCATCGGTCGCGTCAAAAACGCCTCCGTATTGAAAAACCCTGCCTACAGAGAATGCAAGCTGGCGACCAGATCGGGAAAGTTAGAGATTTGCCCCAAATTCGATCCGCGCATCGGATTGATCAAGCTTTTTCCCGGAATCGAAAGCCGGACGCTCGACCTCTATAAAGATATGAAGGCTATCGTGATCGAGGCCTTCGGGCCGGGGAACATTCCTTTTTCCTATTCCAAATGGCTTGAGGATATAAGGCGGACGGTATCTTCGGGCGTTCCCGTGTTCGTGACGACGCAAAACCCATATGGCGAAGCCGACATAAACCTTTACGAAGTCGGCTTAAGGGCAAAACAGGCAGGCGTGATCTCGTGCGAAGATATGACAACGGAATCCGTGACGGCCAAGCTGATGTGGATTCTTGGCAACTTCCCCCATTATACGGGTGCTCAAATCGCGGCGAAGTTCAACGAAAACATCGTCGGCGAATTTTACGGAAAGACGCTGCACGCAAAGAACGAGGAAAACTGAGCGGGAAAAGCACTCTTAGACATTGTCATTCCGGAATGTTTTCTCTTCGGCTGCGTCGGCAGACGAAAGAAAACATATCCGGAATCCGATTTGTTATTGCTTGACGAAAGAAACCAAATCGGATTCCGCATAAATTTTCTTTCGCGCAATTGGCGCGAATAGAAAATTTTGCGGAATGACGATTCAATTTATGTTAGCCTTGCGCATGGCAACAACCGAAAAACAACCCTCCCTGCTCGACGCGCCGCGCGTGGGAATTAACGCGCCTGAATTCAGCGTCAGCGAAATATCCGCTCTCGTCAAAAAGACGGTCGAGGAAACTTTTGGGCAGGTTCGCGTGCGCGGCGAAATTTCCGATTTAAAATTACATTCCAGCGGACATATGTACCTGACGCTTAAGGAAGGAACTGCCGTTCTGGCTTCCGTTTGCTGGCGCGGGCAAGTAGGGCGGCTCGGCATCAAGCCTGAAATCGGAATGGAAGTTGTTTGCACGGGAAGGCTTACGACCTACGCGGGGCAATCGAAATACCAGTTGGTGATCGAAGGGATGGCGCTCGCCGGAATCGGCGCGTTGCTCAAGATGCTGGAAGAACGGAAAAAGAAACTTGCTGCCGAAGGATTATTCGACGCGTCGCGTAAACGCCCCCTGCCCTATTTGCCGCGCTCGATTGGCGTTGTGACGTCGCCAACGGGAGCCGTTATCCGCGATATTCTGCATCGATTGGCTGAACGGTTTCCGCGTCCGGTTTTGGTTTGGCCCGTCGCCGTGCAAGGCGAAGGCGCGGCGGAGCAAATCGCGGCCGCTATACGCGGGTTCAACGCCCTGCCCCTTTCCGGCAATGTGGCGCGACCCGATCTTCTGATCGTCGCGCGTGGCGGGGGCAGCGTCGAAGATTTGATGCCTTTCAACGAGGAAATCGTCGTTCGCGCCGTGGCGGAAAGCAAAATTCCGGTGATTTCCGCCGTGGGACATGAAACAGACACCACGCTTGTAGACTTTGCCGCCGATTTGCGCGCGCCCACGCCGACCGCAGCGGCGGAAAAAGCCGTCCCCGTGCGCGAAGATTTATTGGCGCAAGTCGAGGGTGACGGCTCGCGGCTGTTTCAGGCGGCATTGCGTTTGATGCAAGACAGGCGCGAGCGCTTGCGCCTTATCGGGCAGGCTTTGGGCGATCCAGCCCGTGCAATCGAGCCTTTGGCGCAAAGACTGGATGAAAAAACGGAGCGTTTGTCCTTGGCGTGGAAAGGCTTATACGCCCGATATCAGGCGCGGGTGAACGAAGCCGGAGGACGGTTGCGCCATCCCCGAGATATTTTAAATCTGGCCGCGCAGCGTTTGTCGAACGCCGAGCAGAAAATAGTTTTCGCGTGGCGCGCGCTTTATACGCGCAAACTCCATCAATTTGAGAACAAGAGTGCAGTTTTAGAGCATCTGTCGCCGCGCGCGGTTCTTGGACGCGGATATGCTTTGGTGCAAGACGCCAAGGGCCGCGTCGTCGCCAGCGCAAAGAAAATAAAATCCGGCGACAACCTCCGCATCGAATTCCACGACGGAAAGACCGGCGTTGTTGTGAAATAATCTTACGCCAAGCCTAAAAGCTTTTTGAGCTTGCCCAAAATGCCGCTTTCCTGCACGGAGTCGGCATTTGCCCGCCCATAGACATCTTCAAACCGCACGATGTCGTCTTCGCCGAGATAATCGCCTGATTGGACTTCGATAAGGTGCAAATCGACTTTGCCCGGATTGGACAGGCGATGTTTATATCCGCTCGGGATGTAAACAGACTCGTTAGGGAATACGAATTTTTTAATTTTGCCGCATTGAACTTCCGCCGTTCCCTCCACGACGATCCAATGTTCGGCCCTGTGATGATGCATTTGCAACGACAAGGAACGCCCGGGCGTCACGATGATATGTTTGACCTGAAAGCGGCTGCCCTCTGCGAGGCCTTCATACGATCCCCACGGACGCATGACGCGCGGATGCTCAAGCGCGAGAGTTTCCTTCGCCTCTCCGACATCTCCCACCAGTTCGCGCACCTCTTGAGAGCGCGCGCGGGGCGTTATCAAAACGGAATCCTTCGTCGCCACGACCGCCAAATCGGAAACGCCCATCAAAGCAACCGTCGGCCCGTAAGAACGGACGTAGCAACCTTCGGCGTCGCGCGAAACGACGGAACCGATCATCGCATTTTGCCGCTCGTCTTTTTTCTCGATCTGCCAAAGGGCTTCCCACGATCCCAGATCGCTCCATCCCATATCGCAGGAAACAACGGCTCCCTTGTCCGTTTTTTCCATAATCGCGCGATCGAAAGGCTGATTGCCCATCTTGGCGTAAGCTCCCCGATCGAGCATTGCGCCCGTCATGTCTTCCTTAGCCTTGGCAAGCGCTTCACGGCAAAGCTCCAGATCGTCCGGCATCAGGCGCGCGGCTTCGGCTAACAAGACTTCGGGATCGTAGAAGAATATGCCGCTATTCCATAAAGCGCCTTGGCCGATAAGCGTTTTGGCCGCTTCTTCGGCGGGCTTTTCGCAAAATTTCCCGATTTTCCGCACACCGTTGTGGCCGATTTCGCCGTCGCACATGATGTAGCCGAAGCCGGTATCGGGCCGTGAAGGTTGAATGCCGAAAAGAACGATTCTCCCTTCAGAAGCGGCGGGACTCGCTGTCGCAAGCGCTTGCATAAAAGCTGTCGCGTTCGCAATCACATGATCCGACGGCATAACCAGATGTAAAATCTTCTCGTCTTTCTTTCTCCCCATCGAGCCTTCGGCAAGCGCGGCAATAAGCGCCGCTGCGGCCGTATTGCGGCCAAGGGGCTCAAGAAAGACTTTCGCGGATCCGACGCCCAGATTCCTTAAGGAATCCAGCATCAGGAAACGATGCTCGATATTGCCGACGATCATCGGCGGCGCAAACCGCGCGCGATCCGCAATCCTTTTAAGGGTTCCGGTAAAAAGACTTTCGTCCCCCAGCAAGGGCGCAAACTGTTTGGGAAAAAGTTTGCGCGAAACCGGCCACAAGCGCGTGCCGGACCCGCCGGATAAAATTACGGGACGAACAAGCCAAGTCATAAAATCCCCCTCGAAAGAAACGCTCGTTCTTTCTAGAACACGCTTGGCTCAAAGGCAAACGGCAACGTTAAGATTTAGGTTCCAACTCTAGTGCGCGGGGAAAACAACCGTCGATCCAGACGGCAGCGACGCCGGAGGAACCATTTTATGTTCGGCGAGTTCTTTCCTTTTCGCGGTAATGCGGTCTTTTAAGTCTTCCGAATCCCGCAGAACCTCCATTGCGTTGTAGTTCCGTTTGTACAAAGACTTGCGGAAGGATTCGACCCTCTTCCCGAGAGCCTTCAGTTTTCCGATCGCGTTGGGAGCGTTGAGGTCCGTATGATAAAACTCATCGGCAAGGATATTGAGCTGCCGATAGTCCTCGTCGCGCGAACCCGCCACGGGCACAGGAACCGGAGCTGGCGTCGGATGTGGGGGCTGAGTGACGATCACCTGCTGCTGGGGAACGACAACGGGGGCCGATGCCGTTACTTCCACGACCCTGCGCCACGCGGCTAAACATTGTGGAACATAAGGGTAATATCCCGCAGGATTGTCGCAATAATAGTAGGCGGTCGCCCCGCTCGGGACGATTTCAACCGTGACTCCGGTCGGGACAAAGGGATCGGGATACGGATAAACAGGCGCGGGATAAAAATACCAGAATCCGCCAGCGACCCACCACCAGCCATAGCGGCCTTCGTGAAAATCGTGAATCCAATGGCCGCCGCGCCAGTATTCAAAATCGTAATCGTGAAAATGATGAATGTCGCCGTGCCAGCGCCAATCGGCGCGATCTTCGTGCCTGCGCCAATCTTGGGCAAGAACAGGGGTTGCGGCAACTGCGGTCGCCAAAAAGACTGCCAAAAGAAGCGAAAGGGGTTTACGCATGGGGAACCTCCGGTTATTGGGCATGACTCGCTCAGTACATCGCGAATATGGCAGCATTATGTACAAGTTCGCCCGAAGAAACAAGCATCCGGAGGTGCATATATTAAGCGATGCTCGGGGACTGGGAAGGGATTAGCTTTATCCGGCTTCCTTCATGCGGAAGTTATAATCGTCGTCCGGATCGCCTTCGCTCGGATCGAGCGCGGGACGCGCCGATTCAACGGCCTTACGGCGGCCAACGACAATGACTTCAGCCATCATCGAGATAAGCGCGCTGGCCATGCCGAACAACTGCACGGCTTCGTCCATCGTCGCGGCGGCATCGGACACCACCAACGGATTGCGGTAGTGCTCCTTGATCTGCGCCAACATCTGAATGACGCGCCTGTCGGGACGAACGTCGCGGTCTTCTTCGTCCGCGAGTGCGGCAAGCTTCTTGATATAAATCGAATAATTGCGTTCCGCTTTTGCGGGCACGGAACCGACAAAAACTTCGTAATAGCCCCGCAGCGTCATCTCGATCGCGCGAAGCGTATGGACGACGGCAGCAGTGCCGAGGCCGAATGCAAGGGCGCGGCCCGCGGAGGAAAATTCGCTTTGCGCTCCGGCGGGAATGGAGGGGCGCAGATTTTCGGCGAAAATCTCCTGCGCGTTCTCGGCAAGGTCGTAAGTCGAATAGATCCCGCACTTGTCGGCGATATAGGTCGGCGCGCGGTTCAATTCCGCCGCGAGCGCATGTTCGAATTTCTCGACCAGCCCTCGCAGCATTGCGAGTTCGTGCGTATCGATGCGGTCTTCGCCTTCCTGAGGCTTAAGCTGCTTGGTGGCGGGATCGATGAAATAGCGGTTGAAGATGGAGCCGATCTTATTGAGCAGCTTGGCCGCGTCCGATTTCGACGTCGTGAGCGCGATGACGTCGCCCTTGACGAATCCATCGAGCATCGTCTGGGCTTCGCTAAGCGGCGAGAACATATCCGCGATGCGCGCCCCGTTTTCGGTTCCGAACAGGCTGTGCAGTTTCGCGCCCAGTTCGTAAAAACGATAAGAGTTCAGTTGTTTCATTTTTTCGATCTTTTCCGTTTTGTCCGCATTGAAATTTAAAGCGGATCGTTTGCGTATGTCCGGCGGCTAAACTCTGTACCGTCAAACAGAAAACAAATGCGTTTTGTGTTCCGCATTCGTTACGAAACCGCGTCGGATTCGTCAATTAGTTATTATGGTTAACGGGCTTTCTTAATAAACTTTCGTTCCCGCACCGCAGGATAAAATCAAATATTTTGACGATATTTTATTGCGTCTAAGCGCATTCTGTTGCTCTTTGGTAAAACCCTTTGGAGAATCGGGAACCTTTACCGATAATCGCCAAATCTTTCCTCAGGAACTCCCTTATGCCCGACATTTTCGTTATCGACGATCAGCATCCCGAAGACCTTGCCATGTTGCAGGCGCTTTATTCGCGCAGCCCCGCAAGCGTTCTGGCGCATCTCGAAAAGCTGAAAGCGTCCGGAAGCGGCAAGTTTATGGATCAGTATTATGTCGGCTACGGCCACGCGTCGATCGGCGATTGCGCCGCGACGACCGTTTTTATCGAACAGGTTTCGATTCTGGCGGCCAAAGCCATTCAGGACAATCCTCTTTATAACGGGCAGGAAGCGTCTACGCGCTATCTCGATTTTTCCAAGCAATCCGTCGTCGATCCATATGACGCCCCCGCAAGCGCGGCAATTCAGTTGCATTGGAAAGAAATTTACAACCGCACCTTGCCGCTCCTGATCGAAGGGCTGACGAAACGCTATCCGTTCGATAAAGCCGAATATAAAAACGAGAAAGTTTGGCAAAATACTTTGGCGGCGCGCGCGTTCGATATCTCCCGCTCGCTCCTGCCGGTCGGAACGACCACTCTTTTGAGCTGGACGACGTCGTTGCGCGCCGCGCGCGATCATCTGCGCCGCCTGAAACATCATCCCCTGCCCGAAGTGCGCGAAACGGCCAAAAATATTTTCGCCGAATTGCTTACAAAATACCCGCATAGTTTCGACGGTGCCGATATGGACATCGGCGAAAACCCTCATGAGGCGTATGCGGCTCATTTTGCCGCGCGCAACGCTTTCTCCAGCGCCGACGATTTGTTGCGCCAATTCCTGCCGACGCAGGACGAGCTCGAACGCCTAACGGCTGGCGACGTCGTTTCGCGCACGAATACCGTCGATCTGGACGCTTTAGTCAAAAACGAGAGCGCGCTTTTGTCGTCGCGTCCGCCTTTTGCGCCTTTGCCGTGGCGTTTGGAATCCTATGGCCGTTATAATTTTCTGTTCTTGCTCGATTTCGGGTCGTTCCGCGATCTACAGCGGCATAGAAACGGCGTGTGCCAGATTCCCCTTATCGACGGGCGGTTTGGGATGAACCCTTGGTATCTGGATGAATTTAAGGCGCATTTGTTTTCCGCAGACTCCGTGCGCCTTCAGGAGGATATCGCCGCGCAATTCGCCGCGATCGCCGGATTGTCAAAGAAAGGCGTCTCCGTCACGGCGATGTTGAACCAATATCTCTTCCCGATGGGGACGCAAGTTCTTGTTCATGCCTCCTATTCCGTTCCGGAAACCATTTATGTTGGCGAATTGCGTTCGGGGAAAATGGTGCATCCGTCTTTGCGTCCCATGGCGCAAAAAATGCTGGAAATCCTCAAACGGGATATTCCCAAAATCGCCCTATATGGCGACAAAGAAAAGGACAGCTGGAGCGGCAGGCGTGGAGAACAGACGATTTCAAGCAAAAACAACGACCCTATGTAACCCCAAAGGAGGATATTCATGACAAACACTCAGGCTATTCTTATCGGCGCAGCGCTTATCGCAAGCAGCGTCATTGCGACGTGCGGCGTTCATACGGCGCAGGCATACGGAGGAGGCCCCTACCAACTGATGCACCACAGCAATTCTCTAGCTAACGCGGGCGTGTTCCGGCTCGATACGTCGAGCGGAGGAGTCAGCTATTGCTATATCAGCGGCGAGCAGGCCCTAACCTGTACCCCGGAAATCAAGTAGGCGGCAGGGAGGCTTGTTCGTCTTTTATTCGCGGCTTAACAAAAGCTGCGCGAAATGGTTGCGTTCGCTTTCCGACATCGTGCTGATTTTTTCGGCGGCGCGTTCCTGCGCTTCCTTCTTGACGCCTTCCATAACCCCGTCGATGGAAGCGAAGTGCTTGAGCGCCTCTTCCTTGCTCATGGGACCCGTTTGCAGTTGTTCGGCAAAAGCCTTGCGCAAGGCGTCCATTTTTTCGAAATTCTCATGCATCCGCGCCTCATCGGCGTGAATTTCCCACGGCGCGAATAAGTCTCCCGGCCCGAAGGTCGGCGGCGCAAATTCGCGATGCCTGTCGGGCTGAAACATGTCCGGAGGTCCCATCGGCGGATGCGGCATGTCGTGCGCGCTGAAACGCCCCAGAATAAAAGCGGCAAGGAAAATATTCGCGGCCACGGAAATAAAAAGCGCGAGAGGACTTTTTTTATTCGAGGAACCATCGCTCATAGACTGACCTCCTTCCATGATTTAGGCCCAAAAATAATTCGGTTAAGATAAGTCGAGCTGATCGAAGACACCTCCGACGGAACGGAAATGGGTTTTGACGCCGCCATCCCAAACGAACCGCTCCCGATCCAAAAACCCAAAACGGCAACCGCAGCCAGCGCCGCCGCGTCCTGAACCCACTCTTCCGCCTTGAGGCGCGATAAAAAAGGCTGCGGACGATCCTGCGGCAAAAGCGAAGCCGCCGCCACGATTTTATCGAGCAAGGCTTTGCGCGAGGAATCGTCGGGATCGGCGACCTCATAATGCGCCAGCCACGAATCAACTTCATGATCCTGTTTTTGCCTCATCTTCATCCTCCACAAGATAATCTCTCAATTTTTGCTTGGCGCGAAACAAAAGCTGCTGATAAGCGCCAAGCGCCACGCCCATCGAATCCGCCGCGTCCTGATTGCTCATTTCCTCGTAGTAGTTCAGAACAACAGCCGCGCGTTGCCGGTCGGGCAATTGCTGCAACGCCGACTTAACGCGCTCGGAACGCTGTTTCTCGATCATAACGTCCTCGGCCATCGGTTGTTCGTCGATGACCTCGTCCAATTCGTCCGTCATCGCGGGAAATACCTGACGCTTCCTGTCGAGACACGCATTCAACACAACCCGGTAGAGCCACGTCGAAAATTTGGCCTGCGGTTTCCAGCGCGGCGCCTCCCTCCAAATTTTCAGGCATGTCTCTTGCATGACGTCCTCCGCATCCTGCCGGTTGCCGAGCATCCGCTCGGCAACCTTCACGCCTTTTATCAGATGTCTATTCACAAGTTCGCGATAGGCGCACATATCCCCCTGCGCCGTCCGTTGCAGCAAATCGAAATCGGATGATTGATCAATCAATGGTTTCCCTACCTTTAAATCCCCATCCCGGAAATGTAATACCAACGGCTCCTTGAAGCGACTCGTATGGGTCACGAGCGGTTGCGTAAAGCCTGTCGCTCGCCGGACTGAAGAAACCGTTATAAACAATGCGATTAACCCGGCAAGCGACAGGCGAGGCGCAGAGCGAGTGATGTTAGACGGCAAGTCGGATTTTATGGGCCCGCTGGTATAACGTATGTCTTGCGGCAAATCTTACGCTCATGCACGGCAGAAATTGCCGTTTACCCGGCAAATATTTCCTTAAAAATAGTCCGTAAGTTTTTGAAATGCAATACGTTCTACGTTTAGGGCGTGTCGAAGAGGCAGGATGCAAAAAAACCTCAACCCAAGCCCAGAAGGAGTCCCTCCATGACATATGTTTCCAGCACAAGTTCATCGTCAGCGCAAATTGCCGCGATGCTTCAACAACTCGCCGCCGATCGCGCCGCCGCCGTGGCGGCTGCAAACGGTACCGCGAATACTACGGCATCTTCGACCAGTTCGTCATCGGCGGACTCGTCGAGTTCCACCTCAAGCTCCGCATTGACAGGCAATCCGTCCTTGAACCAAACGTTGATGTCTTACTTGTTCAACCTGAACACGACGTCGGCAACAAGTACGGCGACGGCCAGTTCGTCATCGACGGATACCTCGACCAGCGCTTCGTTGACGTCGTCCATCGACGAGCTTTTTAGCTCGATCGACACCAACGGCGACGGAACGATCAGCGAATCGGAGTTCGCCGCAGCGGAAAGTTCTTCCGGACTGTCCACGTCCCAAGTCGACTCACTTTATAGTTCGCTCGACACCAGCGGCACCGGAATCACAAAAAGCGAATTTGAGAGCGCGGTATCCGATGCCGTCGATTCCGCCCCTCCCATGCCCCCGCCCCCTCCGCCGATGGCCGGGAACGCATCGAGTTCGACTTCCGACACGACGCTCAGTTCGACGTTGCAAACAATCGATTCGGACGTTGAACAATTGGCCAGTTATCTTGACTCGTTGTCTTCTTCCAGCACAACAAGCTCAACGGCAAGCGCTTCTTCTTCGAGTTCAAGCACGGACTCATCTACTTTGAGCTCGCTCATGTCGGAGATTAACGCCGATGTCCAACAACTGGTGAGCGATCTGAGCGCGGCATCCACAACCAGCACCGATGGCTCGACCACGACAAGCACGGCGACTTCAACGGCCGCTGGCGCTTCATCCACGGCCAGCGCCGATGCCGCGTCAACGGCAAGCAGCGCCAGCACGGTGACAACCGATGTGGCGACCCTCCTGAAAGCGATAGATTCTTATCTGTTATCCTCGCTTCAGGAAGAAAACGGCAGCGCGGGCACGGCCTCGACTTCCGTGGTTTAAAGCGAGGCGGAGGGCGAAGGAACGGCTTTCATAGGCCTGTTCCTCCGCTTCCGTTCCCTTTCTTCTTTTTTTACATGAAGTTCTCTTTCCCGCAGCAAACCCCTGTTTCGATTCACAAATTGAATCGCGCGATTCAGGCGCAAATTTATTTGCAAAGACTCTTGCGAATCAAATCACTCTGACTCACACTTGCCTTTCATGATTCTTCAGCTTTCTCCGTTAGGGGGTTTTCCGTGGCCGCTCAATTGCAATCTCTCGAGTTATGGCGTCATGCGTTTGTTGCCAGCGTCCGTGGCGATGCGCCGGATCTTTCCGCCCGCCAGATGGCCTTAATGCTTTCCGTATACTTGGGCGACGGCCCGCATACTGTCCGAGGTTTAGCCTTGGCTCTTAAAATATCGAAGCCTGCCGTTAGCCGCGCGCTCGACCGTTTGGGCGAGCTTGGCTACATCCGCCGCCAGCGCGACGATCTCGATCACCGCAATGTTCTGGTCCAAAAAACAAAGGGGGGCGCCGATTTTCTGACAGGCTTCTCCCACCTTATCGATGCGGCCAAGGAATACGTTGCAGCAATTCCCGCGCGGCTTATCGAATTCGCTGTCGAAGCTGAGCCTGTCGCCTCGATCGGTACGGGAATTGCGCCTGCAGCCGGAATGTGGGCTCGCGACGCCGCCGAATGACTCTAGATTCACGAATTAACGCTTACCGCCCCGATCTCGCGGATGTGTCTTTGCGCGACTCCGTCAAGGCCGAAGCTTACGTCGAACCGGCCATGCGCCAGTGCCTGTGCGGCGTTTTGCCGATGCTGGAATCCCCCAAAGAGGACGCGCAACAGATCAGCCAAATCCGTTATGGCGAGTTCATGGACGTTTTCGAATTCCGCAAAGACGGCTTTTTGTGGGTTCAAAACCGCTCCGACCGTTATGTCGGTTATATACCAGATACGGGAAACTTGGGCGAATCCATCGCCATGATGTCCAATAGAGTCACGGCGTTACGAACCTTTGTTTATCCAAAACCGGATATTAAATCGCCGCCCGTCGATGAACTGACGCTGGGATCTTTCGTCAGCATCGCAGGCAAAAAAAACAGGTTTCTCGAATTGGCGAACGGCGGCGGGTTTATTTTCGAAGGGCACGTAATGGCGACCGAGTTTGCCAATACTGACGATTACGTTTTCACCGCCGGACGTTTGCTGCACACGCCCTATTTATGGGGCGGAAGGACGCCGAAGGGAATCGATTGTTCGGGCCTTGTGCAACTGGCTTTGGAAATGGCGGGAATCGACGCGCCACGCGACAGCGCATTGCAATGCGCGGCTTTTTGCAAGCCTTTGGACACGCATTGGCGCGACAGGACATGGCGGCGCGGCGACATCGTTTTCCTTACCGATCCCGCCAACCATATCGGCATCATGACCGACAGCGAGCATATCATCCACGCCAACGCCTCTTTTTCGATGGATGTGACGGTAGAGCCCTTACGTGATCTCGTCGAGCGCGGGAAAGAGGTTATCGCGGCGGGAAGGCCTTAAAACCTACTCAGCGGCGGTTTCGGGTTCCGTTTCTTCGCTGATCCACGCCGAAAAATCGTCATCTTCGTCCGAAGTTCCGGCATCGGCTTTATCTTCGGACTCGCGCGGCATATCCGACAAAACAGGGCGCGCGTCGAGAAGTCCGGCAGCTTTCAGTTCGTCGAGGCCGGGCAAATCTTTTAAAGACTCCAGATTGAAGTGGCTGAGAAAATCCGGCGTCGTATGCCACGTCAAAGGACGCCCCGGCGTGTCGCGCCTTTTGCCCGGACGGATCCAGCCGAGTTCGAGCAGAATGTCGAGGGTGCCCCTGCTCGTTTCGACGCCGCGGATGCTTTCGATGTCGGCGCGCGTGACCGGCTGATGATAGGCGATGATCGCCAGAACTTCAGCGGCAGCGCGCGGCAGTTTACGGCGTGGCTGGCGCGTGATTTTCATGTGAGGACTGATGTCGGGCGCGGTGCGGAAGCTCCATTCTCCGTCAATTTCAACCAAATTGACGCCGCGACCTTCATAATGCGTTTTTAAATCGCGAAGCAGTTCCGAAATGTCCGTCCCTTCGCCGAATTGGCGGGAGAGCAAATCGGCAGTCACAGGCTCGGCGCTTGCGAATATCACGGCTTCCAGAAGGCGGAGTTCGGGGGAAAGATCAGGGATTTCAGTCATTGTTCGCTCACGGGGTTTTCGTTTTGTTTTTTGCGCGGACGCAAATAAATCTGGGCAAAGGTTCCATCCTGACGGAGTTCGAGTTCGCCGTTCTTCACGAGTTCGAGCGTCGCGGCGAATGTGGAGGCAAGCGCGGAACGAACTTCCAGAATCTCTTCCGCCGCCACGATATCGGGCAGATAATTTTGAAGCATTCCCCAGCTCGGCATCATGCCGAGCAAATGCCGCAAGCGCGACACGCTTTCTTCAAGACCGTAAAGGCGTGTGTGTCCGATGCTGTAGGTTTCAGGCTTGCGGCGGCGCGACGGAGCCGAAAGCGCCGTCAGCAAATCCTGAATTGGGAGAAAATAAACTGGTTTTTCCTCGATTTCGACGGGTTCGGGAATTCCGCGCAGGAAAATGTCGGATCCCAGTTGCGGCCTGTCCTGAATTTTCCGCGCCGAGAGTTGCATCGCCTCAAGCCGCAGCAGTTGGAACCGGAGAGCCTCGGCCATCGCGGCGGGATCATCCTCGTTGGGTTGGCGTTCCGGCTCGGGCAGCAAAAGACGCGATTTCAAAAAGGCCAGCCATGCGGCCATGACGAGATAATCGGCTGCAACTTCGAGATGCAAGCGGCGCGCTTCCGCAATATAATTCAGATATTGCTCGGCCAGCGGCAAAATTGCGAGTTTGCACAAATCGACTTTCTGCTCGCGCGCAAGCGACAGCAAAAGGTCGATGGGCCCCTCGAATCCATCAAGGGAAACCACCAAATCGGCGGTTTCGCTGATCCGATCGAACGGACTGTCTTCGGTTTCGGAATCCATAGTCTTACTATCCAAGAATCAAAGGATTAAGTCGAAAAGGTATGAAAATCCCGATACAAACGCCACAACTTCCGCAAAATTAAAATGAGGATTGTTTTTAGGAGTTGGAACGAACAAAAATCATGCTAAAACAAGGCGCTTTGTTAAGGACTTAAAGTATGCCCGTCAATGTTCGCATCGCACCCTCGCCCACCGGATTGCTGCATATAGGCAATATTCGCGCGGCTTTGTTTAATTACTTATTCGCAAAAAAGCACGGCGGAACTTTTATGCTGCGGCTGGACGATACCGACCGCGAGCGTTCGACCGATGCGTTCGCCGACGCGATTAAACGCGACCTGACGTGGCTGGGGCTGGCGTGGGATACGTTTGGACGGCAATCCGACCGCCGCGCGCGTTATTCGGAAATTCTGGAACAGTTGAAAAAATCGGGGCGCGTCTATCCCTGCTACGAAACGCAAGCCGAACTCGATCTCAAACGCAAGACGCAACTGGGACGCGGGTTGCCGCCCGTCTACGACCGCGCCGCGTTAAACTTGTCCGAGGCGGATCGCAAAGATTTAGAAGGGCGGGGACGAAAAGCTCATTGGCGCTTTAAACTCGATCATGCCGACGTTGCATGGGATGATTTGGTTCAGGGACATAAATCCCTCCATGGCTCCGCTATTTCCGATCCGGTTCTGGTGCGCGAAGACGGCGTGCCGCTTTACACATTCTGCTCGGTCGTAGACGATATTGACGATAAGACCACGCATGTCATCCGCGGCGAAGACCATGTCACCAATACCGCCGTGCAAATCCAGATTTGGCAAGCGATTACGCAAACGCCGACGCCGGTCTTCGCGCACTTTCCCCTTATCGTCAGCGCGGCCGGAATCGAAATGAGCAAGCGCCTCGGCACGCTTTCCATCGCCAGCATGCGCGATGAAATGGGGATCGAGCCGATGGCGATCAACGCCCTGCTCGCCAAGCTCGGCACATCGGACGCGATTGCGCCGCGCTTGACGCTCGGCGAACTGGCGAAAGAATTCGATATCGGCAAAATCTCCCACGCGACCCCGAAATTCGATTTGGAAGAATTGAAGGCGCTGAACGCGAAAATTTTGCATCTCACGCCTTTTTCGGCTGTGCGTTCGCGGTTGGAAGCGATGGGTCTTTCAAACCTCGACGAAAATTTCTGGAACGCCACGCGCGCCAATATCATGACGCTCGGCGATGTCCATACATGGGCCGAGGTGGTTTACGGTTCGATTACGCCCGTCATCAGCGATGCCGATTTTTTAAAACAGGCTGCTGACGTTCTTCCCCCATCGCCGTGGAACGATCAGACGTGGCACGCGTGGACCGAAAAAGTGAAAGCCGAGACGGGACGCAAAGGCAAAGATTTGTTCATGCCCCTGCGCCTCGCGTTGACAACCTTCGACCACGGACCGGAAATGAAATTTTTGCTTCCCCTTATCGGCGAAGAAAAAACGAAAGCCAGATTGTCGGGACAAAACGCCTGATCGACTCATAGTGTCCCGTGTGGAACTGACTCGCCCACCTCTTAAAAGAATTGTCGTAATTTGGATTAACACGCATCGATTGTGATGATTTCCGATTCAATTTCTATTCCTAGAGTATCGTTTTTTTATTAGTTATGCCTTTGAACATCCCTTCATTTTTACTGCAACCATTGCCTTAATTGATCGTTTCTGCATACAATCGTATTGGAAATATGTTTTATTTGAAGATTTCTGGAAATTTAATCGGAATTACTGTATATATTATCTACAACCTATGCGGGAGTTCCCGACGTGCCCGACTCTGTTACAAAGTATTCTCACGCGCGCATTCTTGTGGTCGATGACAGCGTTTTCGATCGCCGCCTGATTTCGATTGCCCTGAAAAAAGCGGGCTTTAATACGATCATAGCCGCCGACGATGGCGCCGAAGCAATCCAGAAAACCTATGACCTTTTGCCGGATATCGTTCTTCTCGATTTAAGCATGCCTAACCTCGACGGCTTCGGTTACTGCGAAATGGTGCGCAACGACGACACATTGCCGCATATGCCGATTATCGTGCAAACTTCCATGAAAAATCGCCAGTCGTGGTTGCATGCTTTGTCTTGCGGCGCCGATGACTTCCTGACAAAACCTTTGGATATGACAGAATTAACTTTGCGCATATGCGTGCATGTCGAACATTATTTCATGCTGCGCGACTTGGAAAATATGTGCGACTACTTGAAGATGGAGTTGGAGCTTTCCCAAAACCTGCGCATGGATATTGAAAAATCTGAATTATCCTCCATGAAAAAAAATATGCTGAACAGGCATTACGAGGTTTTGGAGCAGATTGTTCGCTCTTCTTCTTATCGTTAAAACCCCGCCGTAAAAAAATTACGCTTCGGCAAGCAAAAAACTTGATATGGTTAACAAGAATCATGGTATGGATAATTTGCTTGATTCGCCAATGGGTTACGTTCGTATGTCAAGTTGTATTCATTCATTCGACGCAACTTCCAAGAGAGGGAGATAACCATGCTCAACAATCTAAAAATAGGCAACCGTTTGATTCTTATCGTTATTGCAATGTTTGTCGGCATGGCTGCCATTGGAACTATTGGGTTGATTAATTTGAAAGACAATTTGCTTCGCGACCGCGAAGCTCAGACAAAAGTGACCGCAGAAACGGCGATCAGCATCGCCGATCATTATTATCAAAGTTTCCAAAAAGGCGAACTTACCGAAGACGAAGCGAAAAAGCGCGCGCTCGCGACGATTGGCGCCATGCGGTATGATTCGACCAATTACGTCTTCGTTGTCGACAATACCGGCGTTTTTCTTGCGCATCCAAAATGGACCGGAGAAAATCATCTGGATGAAAAGGATGCAAACGGAGAACTTTTTGTCCGCCATTTTATCGACGCCGGAAAGCTGGGTGGTTCCTTCGGAACGTATATGTGGAAGCGCGATCCGCAAAAACCCGCCGTACCCAAAATCAGCTATGTCGGCCCCTATGCCGCTTGGGGATGGAACGTCGGCACGGGGATTTATGTCGACGATATCGATTCCGAGTTTATGAGCAATGCTATGGTCGTGGGAGGCATCGCGTTTGCCCTTTTCCTTCTCATTGGCGGCGGCGCACTTGCGATCAGCCGAGGAATTACAAAGCCCTTAAGCGAAATTACCGACGGCATGGATAGACTTGCCGAGGGAGATAAGACCATTGTCGTTCACTACACGAAGAATAAAGATGAAATCGGCGACCTGGCGCGGGCGTTGGAAACCTTCAAAGCCAATGCCATCAAGATGGAAGAATTGGAAAAAGAAGAAGCTTTACAGAAACAGCGCGCGGCCGAAGACCGGCATAAAATGATGAGCAAAATGGCCGATGACTTCGACAGCAGCGTCAAGGGGGTCGTCAATACCGTTTCCGCCGCAGCGACGGAAATGCAGAGCAGCGCCAAGTCGATGGCCGCAATCGCGGAGGAGACAAGCAAGCAGTCGTCGGCTGTTTCCGCCGCCGCCGAAGAGACTTCCACGAATATTCAAACCGTGGCAAGCGCCTCCGAAGAACTTAACGCCTCGATCGGCGAGATCAACCGCCAGATTGGCGATTCCGTCAAAGTCGCGGCGGAGTGCATGACGGAAGCCGAATCCACGGGAAAAGTAATGCAGTCTCTCAGCAAGTCCGCCGAAGACGTTGGCAATGTCGTGAAACTGATCGAAGGCATCGCAAGCCAAGTCAACTTGCTCGCGCTCAATGCGACGATCGAAGCGGCCCGAGCCGGAGAAGCAGGCCGCGGATTCGCCGTGGTCGCCAACGAAGTAAAGAGTCTGGCCAATCAGGTCAGCCATGCCGCCAAAGACATTACGCAGCAGATCGGCGGAATTCAGGAACAAACGAGCCAAGCGGTAACGACGATCGAGACGATTACGGCGACCATCCGCCGCATCAACGAGATTTCGACGGCGATAGCCGCCGCTGTCGAAGAGCAAGGCACGGCCACCAAAGAAATATCGCGGAGCATTCAGGAAACGTCTTCGGGAACGAAAGAGGTCACGCGCAACATCACGGGCGTGACAAGGGCGGCTTCGGAAACAGGAACGGCGTCGACGCAGTTGCTCGATACCGCCGGCCAGTTGGCTCACGAGTCGGAGACTCTACGGCGCGTCGTTGACGATTTCATCGCGGGCATTCGCAAAGGATAGAGGTTTTATGCCGCTAACGCGGCTAATTCGTTGAGCATTGTCTTGACGCCTTCCAATCGCCGCGCGGGATCGTCCCACGCCCGCATAATGACAATTTTTTGATCGGGACGCACCATAACCGTGCCAGCGTTCTTGCTGATCCATGCCATCAGGCGTTCGGGACGCGCAAAGGTGTCCTTATAAAGCGCGATAAGGACGCCCTTGGCTGCGGCGTCGATTTTGGCGACGCCTGCTCTGCGGCAAATCTGCTTGATCGCCACGGTTTGAAGAAGGTTTTCGAGCTCGAACGGCAAGGGGCCGAAGCGATCGATAATTTCCGCAGCCAAAGATTCGATTTCGGCATCGTTCTCTATATCTGCCAAGCGGCGGTAAAGGCCGAGCCTTACGTTCAGATCGACGACGTAAGTATCGGGAATGAGCACCGACAACCCCAAATTGATTTGCGGTGTCCATCTGTCCGGCGCTCCGTTATCGCCGCCGCCCGCGCGCGCCGCCGCAACGGCGTCTTCCAGCATTTGCTGATAAAGTTCGACGCCCACTTCGCGCACATGTCCCGACTGTTCTTCGCCGAGCAAGTTTCCGGCGCCGCGAATATCCATATCGTGGCTCGCGAGCTGAAATCCCGCTCCGAGTTGTTCCAGCGTTTCGATGACCTCAAGCCGCTGTTGCGCCGCTTTCGACAGCGCCTTGGCCGGATCGTAGGTCAAATACGCATAGCCGCGCAGTTTGCCGCGCCCTACCCGTCCGCGAAGTTGATACAGTCCCGCTAAACCGAAACGATCCGCGCGATGCAAAATTATGGTGTTCGCGTTCGGAATATCGAGGCCGGATTCGACGATATTCGTAGCACACAAAACGTCGAACTGCCGCGCATCGAAAGCGGTCATAATGTCTTCCAGACGCGCAGCGCTCATGCCCCCGTGCGCGCTGACGATTTTGACTTCGGGGACCAGATCATGCAGCTTTTCCGCGACGCCCGCCAAGTCCTCGACATAAGGGCAGACGTAGAAAGACTGTCCTCCCCTATAATGCTCGCGCATGATCGCCTCGCGGATCACCAAAGGATCGTATGGCAAAACGAACGTCCGCACCGCAAGCCGATCAAGCGGCGGCGTGGCGATAAGGCTTAGTTCGCGCACACCCGACAGGGCCAGTTGAAGCGTGCGCGGAATGGGCGTCGCGGTAAGAGTCAGCACATGGACTTCCGCGCGAAGTTCCTTAAGGCGCTCTTTCTGCTTCACGCCAAAGTGTTGTTCTTCGTCGATGATCATAAGTCCGAGCGAACGAAAAACGACATCCGCGCCCAAAAGGGCGTGCGTGCCGATGACAATATCGACGCGGCCTTCTTTCATGTCTTCTTTCGTGCGTTTGGAGTCGGTTGCCGCGACCATGCGAGACAACTGCGCAATGCGTATGGGAAAACCCCGAAAACGTTCGGTGAAAACGTTAAAATGCTGGCGCGCGAGAAGCGTCGTCGGGACGACGACCGCGACTTGCAGCCCCGCCTGCACGACGGCGAAAGCCGCGCGCAACGCGACTTCCGTTTTGCCAAATCCCACATCGCCGCACAGAAGCCTATCCATCGGCTTGCCGCTCGAAAGATCGGCGAAGACCTCGGCAATGGCGCGTTCCTGATCTTCGGTTTCGGCGTAAGGAAACCGCGCCGCGAATTCCTGATAGGCGCCATCCGGAATTTCAATAATTTCTCCCTTTTTAATCTCTCGTTCGGCGGCGATTTTCATCAAAGCGTCGGCCATGTCCTTCAGGCGCTTTTTAACGCGCGATTTTCTCTGCTGCCAGCCTAGTCCGCCAAGTCTGTCCAAAACAGCGCCGGATTCCGCGCCTCCGTAGCGCGTCAGAAGATCGAGATTTTCGACCGGAACGAACAGCTTGTCGCCCCCGTCATACGTAAGCTTGACGCAATCGTGAGAGAGCCCGAGGACGACGACGGTTTCCAACCCTTCGTATCGACCGATGCCGTGTTCCGAATGGACGACAAAATCGCCAGGATTGAGCGAACCAAGTTCGAGTTGAAATTGCTTTGCGGCGCGGCGGGGACGGGGCGGACGCATAAGACGATCGCCGAGTATGTCCTGCTCGGTAATGACGGCAAGGTCCGGCGAAACAAACCCGTGTTCCAAGCCTAAAACGATCAACGCGACGAGTTTCGTGTCGAGCTTTCGCAAGGATTCGTACGTGGAAACTTGCGTTTGGGCCGAGATGCCATGCGTACGAAGCAGCCCCGCAAGACGGTCCGCGGAACCTTGGCTATAACAGGCAAGCGCAACGCGTCGGTTTTGTTTTTGCTGACCCAAAATGGTGGCTTGAAGTTCCGCATAAAGATCGCTTTCTTGTTGCGCGAGGCGGGCGGACGCGAAATCGCGCCCGCGCATGCCCTGACAATCAAGCGTCAACGGATCAGCCGCTCCGAAAGGCGAAAAAGTCGCAACGGCCCTGCCCTCAAGCGCTTTATCAAGATCGGCCCTGGACAGGAACAAACTTTCCACAGGCGCTGGTTTATAAGGAATGTTGCCGTCTTTTTTCTTCGCGCGTTTGGCGGCCTGATATAACGAAAGACGCGCCTGATAAAAATCGTCGATCTGTTGAAAGCGCGACGTTATCGCTTCGGACGATTGATGTTCGAAAACCACGACGGCTTCGGGCAAATAATCGAACAGGCTGAATAAACGCGGATAGAAAAGCCCGAGCCAATGCTCCATTCCCGGAAATCTCGCGCCCTGCGTCACGGATTCATAAAGCGCGTCGCCTTCCGTCACCGCGCCGAACAACGCGCGATACGCGGAACGGAAATGCGCGATCGACGCTTCGTTGAGAATGACTTCCGCGCTCGGCCCCAGATGAAAGCTGTCTATTTTGTCGGTCGTCGTCTGCGTCAAGGGGTCGAAAACGCGGATACTGTCTATGTCATCGCCGAAATAATCGAGGCGCAAAGGCGCGCCGTATGCGGGCGGAAACAAATCGACAATGCCGCCGCGCACGGCGAATTCGCCCGCCTCGCGGACTGTTCCTGCGTTCACATAGCCATTCTGCGTCAGAAAGTTGCGTAATTTTTCGACCGGAAGCGCGTCTCCGATGGCGGCATTAAGACTGGCCTGCTCCAGCACATCCGGCGGCAATGTTTTTTGCATTATGGCGTTTATCGTCGCGATGACAATGCAGGGTTGTTTAAAATCCTTCCGCAATCGGCTCAGCGCCGCAATCCTTTGACCGACGATATCCGTGTGGGGCGACACGCGGTCATAAGGCAGGCAATCCCAGGAAGGAAACGGCACGATTTCGCAATTCGGCGCGAAAAACGCCAAAGCATCGGCCAACACTCCTGCCCGTGTATCGTCCTGCGCCACGTAAAGGATGGGCTTACCCGCGCTGCGTATCGCAATTTCAGCAAGCACGCGCGCGTCATGTCCTTCGGGCGCTCCGGCAAGCGTCACACGGCCTTTTTGTTCAAGATTCCAGTCGGCGGTAAACATAAGGCGGAGACCTTCGCCCTTTTAACTTAAAACATCAAGGTATCTAGTTATCCACGTTATCCACAGGCAATAGCATATATTTATCTGTAACTTCGGGCGGTTCATCTGATAGCATCCTTCTCATGCCCGACCCTATCAACCTTCCCGCCTTGCGCGCCGTTACCGCTAATGACGCGATCGGCGCCGTCCGCACGCCCCCGCATAACATCGAGGCCGAACAGGCTTTGCTGGGCGTCTTGCTTGTCAACAATATCGTCTATGAAAAAGTCGGCGAGATTTTGGAACCCGATCATTTTTACGATCCCGTTCACGGGCGCATCTACGGCGCGATCGCGACGCTTATCAATCGCGGGCAAATCGCCGATCCCAAAACGCTGCGCGGCTTGTTCGACAACGATCCCGCATTGACGGCAGTCGGCGGAGCCAATTATCTGGTCGATCTGGCCGCCAATGTCGTCACGATTTTCAATTCCGAGGATTACGCGCATCTGATCCGCGATCTGCATCTGCGCCGCCAGTTGATAACGCTCGGCACCGATGTCGTGAACGAGGCGTTTCAGCACGATCTCGACAAGCCTGCGACCTCGCAGATCGAATCCGCCGAAGCCAAATTGTTCGAACTGGCGCGCACGGGCGAAACCGACCGCGGATTCGTCAAGCTGGAAAAGGCGCTCATCACCTCGATCAAGCTTGCCGAAGAAGCGCACAGGCGCGACAACCACATCACCGGAGTCACGACGGGATTCACCGAAATCGACCGCAAGATGGGCGGATTGCAGCGTTCCGATCTGGTCATCATCGCGGGACGCCCGTCGATGGGCAAAACCGCTTTGGCCACGAATATGGCTTTCAACGCCGCGCACGCTTTTTTCAAAAGCGAAGGGCGCGAGGGTTCTCCGGCGGCGTTTTTCTCGCTTGAAATGTCGAGCGAACAATTGGCGACGCGCTTGCTCGGCGATTTTTCGAGCGTCCCTTCCGATAAAATCCGCCGAGGCGAGATCAAGACCGAAGATTTCACCAAATTCGTCGAAGCTTCGCAAACTTTGTCGCGCGTGCCGCTTTATATCGACGATACGCCGGGATTATCGGTCGCCGCCTTGCGCACGCGCGCGCGGCGCCTCAAACGCATGGTTCCCCAACTGGGACTGGTCATTATCGATTACTTGCAACTGTTGCGCGGAACGGGAACGCGGCGCGAAGACAACCGCGTTCAGGAAGTTTCGGAAATCACGCGCGGACTGAAGGCGCTCGCGAAAGAGCTGGATATCCCCGTACTTGCGCTGTCGCAGCTTTCGCGCGCGGTCGAAATGCGCGAGGACAAGACGCCCCAGTTGGCCGATTTGCGCGAATCCGGCTCCATCGAACAGGACGCCGATGTGGTCATGTTCGTGTACCGCGAGGAATATTATCACGCGCGCTCAGAACCGACGCGCAGGCAGGACGAAGACGAAAGCAAATTCAACGACCGTTACAGCCGCTGGATGCAGCGCGGCGAAGAAGTCAACAACATCGCGGAAATCGTCATCGCCAAACAGCGCCACGGCCCCATCGGCACGATCAAGCTGCACTTCGACGGGCAGTTTACGAGGTTCTCGAATTTGGAAAAACGGTTTGACGAGCAGGGATAAGTTTTTCCCATGAAGAAGGCTCTTTATACGACTTTAAAATCCTCGGAATCGAAGGCGCTATAATACCTTCCGTTTTGGGCCGTGAATTTGAGAACGGAGTAATCGGAATCGGTCACGCCTTTCGGGTAATATATCTCGTCGCCTTCGCGCCAAATTTTCTTCTTCGAGATTTTGTCCCTCAGGACTTTCATTTTGCCCGTCAGAAGGACTCCTTCGTTCTCGCTGAAGAAGTACACGCACGCTTTCGGATTCTTCAGATACCGCTTCGTCGCTTTCGAGGACGCGTTCGTCGAAAAGAAAAAACGCCTGAGCCCTTCCCTTTTCCTGAGTTGCATGGCTTTCGCGTGGGGAAAACCCTTCCCGTCCACGGAAGCGATAATGGAAACGTTCGACTTGTCGATAAAAGCGGCGACGGCTTTGTTTGCGCTTTTCATGGCGCTTTATTTCTTTTTTCTTGTAAACGCCGCGGCGAGTTTCCGCATTGTCGAGGCTTGGCGCTCGGTGGATTTCGGCGGAGGAACTGCCGGGTTTTGGCGCCTGTCCGTCGGAAGGCGCGTCGAGGTTATGATATCGCTGATCGCCGTGCGCGAGAATTTTTCGGAGGAAACGTCTTCCGGTTCGCCTTCGGCGGACAAGCGTAAGTAATGGTCGATATGCCCCGTCGCTATTGCCTTAAGATGCGGCTTGGTCATCGCCAGAAGCAAAGCGGGATCGCGCACCGCCCACGTGATAAGAAGTTTATGGGCGTCATGCCTGTTTTGACCGGCTGCAGCCAACGCTTCCTTGATTTTGGCGCGCATAAGGCTTTCCGACATAGATGCCTCCCTTTCTTAATTACGCTTTGGCCGCGGTCATGGGCGCGGCATCGCGTTTTTCGCCGTGAACGTAGATCGGCTTCGATTTGCCCTCGACGACATCCTTGGTAATAAGGACTTTTTCTACGTCGGTCGTTCCGGGAAGCTCGTACATGGAATCGAGAAGGACGGCTTCCATAATCGACCGAAGGCCGCGCGCGCCCGTTTTGCGGTCAATGGCCTTGACGGCGATGGCCTTCAAAGCATCGTTATCGACTTCGAGCTTGATGTCCTCCATTTCGAACAAGCGCTGGAATTGCTTGACGAGCGCGTTTTTGGGCGTTGTCAGAATGTCGATCAACGCCGCTTCGTCGAGATCGGTCAATGTCGCAATCACCGGCAAGCGTCCTATAAATTCGGGAATCAAGCCGAATTTCAGCAAATCTTCCGGCTCCGTTCCTTGCAAAATGTCGCCCGTGCGGCGTTCGTCCGGCCCGCGCACGTCCGCGCCGAATCCGATCGAGCTGCCGCGACCGCGAGCGGAAATGATCTTCTCAAGGCCCGAAAACGCGCCGCCGCAGATGAACAAAATGTTGGTCGTATCGACTTGCAGAAATTCCTGCTGCGGGTGCTTCCGGCCGCCTTGCGGGGGCACGGACGCTATCGTCCCTTCCATTAATTTCAGCAAAGCCTGCTGCACGCCTTCGCCCGACACGTCGCGCGTAATCGAGGGATTGTCAGATTTGCGGCTGATTTTGTCGATTTCGTCGATGTAGACTATCCCGCGCTGCGTGCGCTCGACGTTGTAATCGGCGGCTTGAAGCAATTTAAGAATGATGTTTTCGACGTCTTCGCCGACATAGCCCGCTTCGGTCAGCGTCGTCGCATCGGCCATCGTGAACGGCACGTCGATGATGCGCGCCAGCGTTTGAGCGAGAAGCGTTTTGCCGCAGCCGGTAGGTCCCACAAGCAAAATATTCGACTTCGCCAACTCGACATCCGAAGAGCGGGCGCTGTGCGCAAGGCGCTTGTAATGGTTATGCACTGCCACCGACAAGACGCGCTTGGCATGGTCCTGCCCGATCACATAATCGTTGAGGATCGCCATAATGTCTTTCGGCGACGGAACGCCTTCCTTGGATTTGGCGAGCGTCGTCTTGCTTTCCTCGCGGATGATGTCCATGCACAATTCGACGCATTCGTCGCAGATGAAAACGGTCGGGCCCGCGATCAGCTTGCGCACCTCGTGCTGGCTCTTTCCGCAGAAAGAGCAGTAAAGCGTGTTCTTAGGGTCTGTGTTCGTGGGTTTTGTCATGGAACTCTCTTCATCGTGACGATACCTGCGATTAGCACTTTAAAAACCATTCGTTACCATACCCTTAAACTGCCTTCTTTTCGTTTTCGGCGGTGTCGGGGCGCTTGGAAACGACTTCGTCGATCAAACCGAAGGCCTTAGCCTCTTCCCCGGACATGAAATTGTCGCGGTCGACGGCGGCGGCAATTTTTTCGATCGGCTGTTTACAATGGCGGACGTAGATTTCATTCAATCTCTGGCGCATTTTAAGGATTTCGCGCGCCTGAATTTCGATGTCCGCCGCCTGCCCTTGAGCGCCCCCCGAAGGCTGATGGATCATAATGCGGCTGTTGGGAAGCGCAAAACGCTTGCCCGCTTCGCCGCCCGCCAGAAGCAACGACCCCATTGAGCAAGCCTGGCCGATACATACGGTCGAAACGGGCGATTTGATATATTGCATCGTATCGTAGATCGCGAGGCCTGAGGAAATAACGCCGCCCGGAGAGTTAATATAGAAGGAGATTTCCTTGGCAGGATTTTCCGATTCTAAAAACAGCAACTGAGCGCAAACGAGGCTGGAAACATGATCTTCGACTTCGCCGACCAGAAAAACGATGCGTTCCTTAAGCAAACGCGAATAGATATCGAACGAGCGTTCGCCGCGCGAGGTCTGCTCGATCACGATCGGAACGAGCATATTATCAAACGTCTCTAGGGGATGGCGTTCGTGGGTCGGCATTGGGGGAACTCCTCTAAAAAAGCGCTGCAGAAGGATTCTTTCGATAGCAAGCGACTTTAGCGCATTAAATGCACCGTTTGCAAGGGATGGATAACGCGCTAGACTCAATATATAGTCCCTTTTTGGGGGGATTCTTTAAATGGCAAAAGAATGATCGAGCATCTTGTCTGGCTGTTTTCCGCTTTCATGGTGATTGTAACCGTGACCGTGCATTACGAGGTCATGACGGTCGTTTCCGACAAAGTCATTCCGTGGGCGCAAAAACACGTCCACTCGCGCCGCGTTATGGCTTATGGAATTGCCGGACTTTTGGCCGGGCATATTACCGAGATAGGGTTGTTCGCTATCGTGACAAAAATTCTGGTATATTTCCCCATGTTCGGCTCGGTTCAGGGCGGCGTGGACTACGGATGGGGGGATTTCCTTTATCTCTCGGCCGTCAATTATACGTCCCTTGGCGACAACATCCTTCATCTGGTCGGCCCCGCCCGCGCAATCGCCGCCTGCGAATCCTTGGCGGGCATGATGATGATCGCGTGGTCGGCCTCGTTCGCCTACCTGAAGATGGAAATGATCTGGGAACGGCGCAGGGCAAGAAGGGATTAGCCTTTTATTTCTTTCCCTTGGCGAAAATTTCTTCCAATTCCTTTGGCAAGGCATACGCCCATGCGCTGATCGAGCCTGCGCCGAGGCATATTACATAATCGCCCGTTTTCGCCAATTTAGCGATCATTGGCGCGAGTTCTTTCGGGTCGCGCAGGGCATGAACGTCGCGGTGACCATGCGCGCGAAGGCCTTCGACCAAGGCGTCGCGGCTCGCTCCCTCGATAGGCTGCTCGCCCGCAGGATAGACATCGGCGACAATCACAGTTTCCGCGTCGTTGAACGCTTTGCAAAAATCGTTGAACAGGTTTGAAAGGCGCGTGTACCGGTGCGGCTGCATAACGGCGATGATTTTTCCTTTTTCTCCCTTGGCCTGCAGCGCGGCCTTTAAGGTCGCGGCGATTTCGACGGGGTGGTGGCCATAGTCGTCGACAATCGTTATGCCCTTCACGACTCCGGTGCGCGTAAAGCGGCGTTTGACGCTTTCGAATTTTTCCAAGGCCTTTCGCAAAACGGAATCTTCGATGCCGAGTTGCAACCCGACGCTGATCGCGGCCAAGGAATTTTGAACGTTATGAAGACCGATCACGGACAGGAAGAAATCCTTAATCGTGCGGGGCACCGCAACGCTTGAAGCGCCGTTTCGATCGACTACGACGACATCGAAGCGCGTGCCGTTCGTTTTGGACTCGATATTGATCGCGCGAACGTCGGCTTGCGGCGAAAATCCGTACGTGACGATTTTGCGATCCTGTACGCGGGAGACAAGCTCCTGCACTTCGGGATGATCGACGCACAGCACGGCGAACCCGTAAAAAGGGACGTTTTGCACGAATGTCTCATAGGCACGGCGTACGGCTTCGAAATCGTGGTAATGATCCATATGCTCGGGATCCATATTCGTGACGACCGCGACCGTCGCGGGAAGTTTCGTGAAGCTGCCGTCGGATTCATCCGATTCGACCACGATCCAATCGCCGTCGCCGAGCCGCGCGTTCGTTCCATAGGCGTTGATGATACCCCCGTTGATAACCGTGGGATCGAGCTTCGCTTCTTCGAACAAGCTTGCGATCATCGAGGTCGTTGTCGTTTTGCCGTGCGTGCCGCCGACGGCTACCGCCCATTTCAACCGCATGAGCTCGCCAAGCATTTCGGCGCGGCGGACGACGGGAATGAAAGCCGCCCGCGCGGCGACGACTTCGGGATTGTCTTTTTTAACGGCGGAGGAAACGATCACGACGTTGGCTCCCGCTACGTTTTCGGCCTTGTGCCCGATGTTGATCATAATGCCTTTGTCGCGCAGGCGCTTGACGTTGGCGTTGAAGCTTTGGTCGCTGCCTTGCACCTTATAGCCGAGATTGTGCAAAATTTCGGCGATCCCGCTCATGCCGATGCCGCCGATCCCGACGAAATGCATCGTGCCGACCGATTGCGGAGAAAAATGCGCGCGGTTTGTCGCTTGAGTCCAATTCATAATTTTCGTTCTAAACCCCTTGTGCTTCCCAAATGCGCCTCAAATATAGCCTAAGAACAAGTCGCGACGCTAAACAGCTTGCCAATTTCTATATTGTGACGACTTTACAACGGCGGCGATGCAATCGGCAAGCCCATCCGCCGCCGTCACTTTTCCCCACGCGCGCGCGGCGGCTGCCGTTTTGATGAGGGAGGACGGCAAGGCCATCAATGATTCCACCCTCACGGCCAATGACTCCGGCGTAAACGCCTGCTCCGGAATCAGCCACGCGCCCCCTGCTTCGGCCACGGCTTCGGCGTTGGCGGTTTGCTCGCCCGCATGGCCCCCCGGATAAGGAACTAAAATCGAAGGACGCCCGACGACGGTAAGCTCGGCGATGGTCGAGCCTCCGGAGCGGCAGATAACCAGATGCGCTTCGGCCATCCGTTCGGGCACGTCGTAAAAGAAAGGCGCAAGCTCGGCGTCGACTCCGGCGGCGGCGAATCCCGAACGCGCCGCTTCGATGTCTTCTTTGCGGCATTGTTGCGCAATCACGATGCGGCGGCGCAGATGTTCGGGCATCAAGGCCAAAGCCTGCGGCACGACATAACTGAATACGCGCGTTCCAAGGCTTCCTCCAAGGACAAGGATTTTCATGGGGCCGTTCTCGGACAGACCGGCGTAGGGCTTGGCGCGCAATGCCATAAAGTCCGGACGCACCGGATTTCCGGTATAGGCCAGACGCGCGCCATCGGGAGGCTTTAACCCAAGGACTTGGGGAAATGATGTCGCTATGACGCGGGCTTTATTTATTAAGGCGCGGTTGGCGCGTCCCAAAATGGCATTTTGTTCATGCAGGCAAATAGGAACTTTCAACTGCGCGGCGGCATAGAGCGTCGGAACGGAAGGATAGCCTCCAAAACCGACGACAACTGCCGGACGCAATTTGCCCAAACGCCACCGCGCTTGCAACAGGCCGATGCCCATTTCAACGATGCCGCGAATTTTTCCGAATATTCCGCGCCCCAAAGAGCTGGCGCGGATTCGATAGACGGGGATGAGCAAATCGCCGCTGAATTTAACGCCGCGTTGATCGGTTACCAAAGCGACGCGATAGCCGCGCCCTAAAAGTTCGCGCGCCAAAGCTTCCGCCGGAAAAATGTGGCCGCCGGTGCCTCCGGCCGCAAGGACGACGAGGGGAGATGATTCAGTCATGAATGGGCTCCAAGGATTGCATGCGCGCCGCGACCGGACGATCGGCAAAAGACGCCAACCCCAACAAAGAACCCAAAGCGTGTTGAGCTTTCGCAAACTTCGCGGCGGATATAACGAGCGATGCGCTCTCGGCGTTAAACCGGCGTATAAACTTCAGGAAGCGTTCCGCAGGCGTCGGCGGAGCCGGGAAAGTTTCAAGGGAAAGAACGGCTTTATCGTCGAGCTTTAAAGCCTTGCGTACCGCGTTTAACGCCGCGTCATAACCGCCGAGTTCGTCGATCAAGCCGATCTTGACCGCCTGCTCCCCTGTAAAGACGCGGCCCTTGGCGACATCGGGCATTTTCTCCATCGGGATTTTGCGCGCTTCGGATACGTCATCGACAAAAGAACGATACGTGTTATCCAGAAGCGCATTGACCCTCGCCCGTTGAACAGGCGTAAACTCAGCCGTCATCGTCCACATGCCGGCATTTGCCGCCGTCGAGACTCCGTCCATCGACACCCCGATTTTTTGCATCAATTCGTTGGCGGCGAATTTGCCCGCGACAACCCCGATGGAACCCGTCAGCGTCGAAGGATCGGCGACGATCTTGTCGCCGTTCATGGCAATCCAATAGCCGCCCGACGCCGCCACTTCTCCCATCGATACGATGACCGGCTTGCCTTGCTTTTGCGCGGCGATCATCGCGCGGCGAATGGTTTCGGACGCGGCGGGAGATCCTCCGGGGCTGTCGATGCGAAACAAAATCGCCTTGACGTCTTTGTCCTCGGCGGCGTCCTTGAACGCGCCCGAAATCGTATCAGCGCCCATGATCTGTTCGTCCGTCAGGCTTCCGCCGTCGAAGCTCTTGTCCATAATAAGCCCTACGCCGTAGATCAGCGCGACGGTCGTTTGGTTCTTCGCGTCCTCCTTGTCAACGATGTCGAGATAGTCCTCGACGTCGAGCTGCTTGGCGTCTTTGCCCGCCTTGCGGTCGATCTCGTCGTCGAATTCGTCGGCATAGGCCAACCGCGCGATCAGTCCTTCCTGCACCGCTTCCTCGTCGGTATAGGGTCCCCGCGCCATAAGATTTTTGACGTGATCGACATCCCATTTGCGGCTTGCGGCGATGCCTTCGGCGATCTGACCCGACAGGTTATCGACCATCGCCTGCATTTCCGCTTTTACGGGAGGCGAGAAGTTGTTGCGTTGGCCGATTTCCATGAAAGATTTATATTCTTCGCGCTGCATGAAATCGGCAACGACGCCGATTTTATCGAGCGCGGCCTTGGCAAAAGGCGATTGCAGAGAAACCCCCGTCAGGCTGACCGTCCCGACCGGTTGCAACCAGATGTTTTCGAATTCGGAGGCGAGGAAATAGGCGCGATTGCCGAGCCCATATTCGCCAAAATCCGTTCCATAGGCGTACGTGAATTTGCCATGCGCGCGAAAACGTTCCAGAGCCGCGCGTATTTCCTGCGCTTGCGCCAACGTCGGTTGCTGGGTGCCGAAACGCGCCGCGATTCCCTTGACATGAGAATCTTCCGCCGCGTGGTCGATGGCGGTCAAGATATCCAAAAGAGGAACCGGTTCGTTATCCATGGCGAGATCGAAAGGCGAGGAATCGTCTTGCTCGACGATCGGATGGCTAAAATCCATTGTCAGAACGACGCTTTTTGGCTCAGGTTCGATCCGGTTTTGGGCGTGATATGCGACGATGACGCCGCCGATGACCGACACAACGATCAGAAATCCTACAAGCGCAAAACAATGAACGACGAATTTAAGCACGTCTCAACCTATGAGGAGGGGAAAAGAGTTAAAATAACTATATCAATCCGAGGCCAATGTCACTTGTAAACCTTAATTTCATTCCAAATTCGGCGAATCCGCAAAATGACGGAAAACGACAAAAAGTTCCTAATTACTTTCATAAAGTTATGTTAGACCCTTCATGAAACAGTATTTTCAATTGAAGGGATAATCATTGTGCTTAACATCACTTTTTACGCCGTAAAGGCGGACAAATATAATCAGCCACATATTCTCTATTGTAAAGACCGTCTCGTTGCGGAGCTTATGACAAGCGGGCCCGTAAAAGAAATTCCCCTGACTCCCGATCCCGAACTTCCCTGGTTCAGAATTGAAGAGATCGGCGTCAAAGACAAAATCAATGTCGATACAATCAAAGGTTTTTGGATAAATCATCCCGATATGGATTCCGATATTCCACGACATTATGGCAAGTTCACCTTCGCCATTACGCGGGATGGAAGCGTGCATTCCATAGTGGGTTGCCGGGACGAAATTGCGAAGCGGGTGCCTAAATCCAATAAAGAGATTCTTGTCGTGCCCGCTGGGCTTGTCGGCCTTTGCACCGCTCTGAACGAAGCCCTCGAAACGGGTTGTCCTAATCCTATTGAAACGGCATATACTACAATCGCTAACAGGGAAGAAGATCGTAAAATTCCGGATTTATCCGATCGCTGTCCCTGTAAATTCGGATAAGTGGCAGTAAGCAAATCTTTGCCAACGCGTTAAAAGAGGATAAAAGACTCTTCCCTAAACTTTTGTCCCTTTTGACGCATGCCGCTTCCTCCCGACGATCCTTTCATGCTGGCTTTGGACGCTTATCAGGCCAAGCGCTTCGATGAGGCCGCCATGCACTGCCAGACGGCCTTGCAAAACAAGCCGGACAATCCCGCTTGTCTGCATCTGATGGGCGCGATCGAGTTTTGCTTCGGGCATAGGAACGAAGCCGAAAATTTGATGCGGCGATCCATAACGCTGAAACCCGGCTTTGCCGAAATTCATTACAGTTTCGCGCAAGTTCTCGCCGCGCAGGGTAAAAACGCCGAAGCTCTGGAGCATTACAAAAAAACTTTGGAGCTTAAGCCCGATCATGCCGACGCTTTGTTCGGAATGGGCAATGTCCTCGCGCTTTTGGGACAACGCGAGAATGCCGCAAAGGCCTATGAACAAACTCTTAAAATAAGGCCGGAGTATCCCGAAGCGTTAAATAATCTCGGCGTCTTCCGGTTCGAAAATGGAGATTTTGACGAGGCGATCCGGCTCGAGCAACGCGCGATCGACTTGCGTCCCCAATATGCCGCCGCTCACAATAATCTTGGCAACGCCTATAAAGAAAAAAAATTCTGGGCGAAGGCGATCGGTTGCTATCGCCGCGCCTTGGCCCACAAGCCCGATCTTTTTCAAGCCGTCAATAACATGGGGCTTGCGCTTATGTATGGCGCTTCGGATTTGCCCGCGGCGGCTTCGTGTTTCAGGCAAGTCCTCGAACAACATCCCGATAACGTCGCCGCGATGACGCATCTTGGCATCACGCTCTGCATGGAAGGAAACTTCGCCGAAGGCGTCGCGTGGTACGAAAAAGCATTGGCCTTGCAGCCGGATTACCGCGATGCTTTGAATAATATGGGAAACGCTTTAAGGGCTTTGGGGCGCGTGGAAGAAGCTCTTTCCTTTTACGAGCGCGTCAAAGCGACAAAGCCCGACGATCCCGAAATTCACAACAATATGGCTATGGCGCTTTTGACGGCCGGACGTTTCCTTGAAGGATGGAGCGAATACGAATGGCGCTGGAAAACGGCTCAGCTGGCGGAGGCCAAACGTTCTTTTCCGCAGCCCCAATGGCGCGGCGAGGAGGCGGAAGGACGGACGCTGCTTATTCATGCCGAGCAAGGCTTCGGCGATACGCTGCAATTTTGCCGCTATGCGCCGATGGCCGCGAAGCTTGGCTGGAAAGTCATTCTCGAGGTTCAGCCCGAACTCGTTTCTTTGATCAATTCGCTCAAAGGCGTCGATAAAGTATTTCCCTCGGGCGCGATCATGCCGCCCTTCGATTTTCATTGTCCGATGATGTCTTTGCCTGTCGCTTTCAAAACGCAAGTTGATACGATACCCGCCGATATCCCGTATCTTTTCGCGGACAAGAAAAAAACAAAAGCTTGGCGCGAACGGCTTTCGAACGATCCGAAAGGATTGAAAGCCGGATTGGTATGGACCGGAAATCCCCGATTGTTTTCGCTCGATCTCGCGGCGGCAAATGTGCGGCGTTCGCTGATGCCGGAGTCGCTCGCCCCTTTGGCGGGATTAAAAAACGTTCAATTTTACAGCCTGCAAAAAGGCGGGTTTAAACTTGGGACGGATTTAGGTCTCATCGACACTATGGATGAATGCAAAGATTTTTCGGATACCGCCGCGCTTATCGCCAACCTCGATCTTATCATCAGCGTCGATACCTCCGTCGCGCATTTGGCTGGCGCTCTCGGCAAGCCGGTTTGGCTCCTTAACCGTTTCGACAGTTGCTGGCGCTGGTTCCGCGAGCGCGAAGACAGCCCGTGGTATCCGACTATGCGCATCTTCAGACAACCAAGTTCGGGGGACTGGGCGAGCGTCATCGAAAGAGTTAAAGATCAGCTCATAACGGCGCCTGCGCCTGTTTAACGCGCCTTTTTCGAGACAACAATCTTACTCACGACATCATGCAAAACTTGGGCTGTCGCTTCCAAAGAATTTCCCCACGATTTAACCGCCTGAGTATCGGCACCGTCTGAAATATATTTTAAACAGCAAAAGGGAACGTTCATTCCCGAACAAACCTTCGCCAAGGCGTAGGCTTCCATATCCACAACGTTCCACCCATGCATCTTGCCGTCCGTCACAAAATTGTCGCCGCTTCCGCATACGCCTTGGGGAAAATCCTCGCAACGCAACCCCGCCGAGAAAACCGGCGAAAGGCATTCATTCGGCGTCGTAAACAGCGCATGGCCGAATACCGTCACATCCATGTCCCGTTGAATAAATTGCGTGCAATTGACAATGCTTCCGCAAGGAAACAAGCCGGAGCCCGCGCTTCCTACATTCAAGACAAGTTCCGGATAGGCGCCGTTCTTTTCTTTCCACGCCGACAAACCAAGCACGAGCTGATAGGCAGCGTTTACTTTTCCGACCCCTGTATAGATTGTGTGAAAATCGTCGAAAAGTTCCTGAGCCTCCGATTTAAGCGCAAAAACAAGCAAGGTCGTGTCGATGGAAACTGGATGAAAGGACATGTTAAACCCTAAAAAACGATATTGAGGGGATGGGGCAGAGCTTGCCAATTCTTGATCTGCGATAGGTATAGCTTAGCTCTCTTCATAACAGATCGAAAGAATTTCGATCGTGTCAACGCCCGACGGCGTACGCACCTCGACCGCATCGCCGACGCGCGCTTTCAGCAAAGCCTTGGCGATAGGCGATATCCAGCTGATTTTGCCTTCGGAAAGCTCGGCTTCATCGACGCCCACCAAAGTCACCGTGTTTTCGCTATCATCCATACGGACGTAGGTGACCGTCGCGCCGAAGAACACCTGATTGCGTTTTTTCTGCTGTTTGGGATCGACGACTTCCGCCGTTTCCAACTTCTTTGTAAGGTAATGCACGCGGCTATCGATCTCGCGCAAGCGTTTTTTGCCGTAGATATAGTCTCCGTTTTCGGAACGATCGCCATTGCCCGCCGCCCATGAAACGACTTCGACGACTTTAGGGCGTTCGACGCGCAACAATTGGCGCAGCTCTTCCTGCAACGCCGCGAAGCCGCGCGGAGTCATGTAGTTCTTGGCGCCTGAGAAAACGGTTTTGGGTTCGATATCCTCGTCGCCGTTTCCTTCGTCTTTGGTGAAGGCCTTGCTCATTTCATCATCTCTTTAACGCGGTCTGCCACGAGGCGCATGTCGTCGAGCGGCGCATAAGTCCATTTTTCGATGTGCCCTTTAAAAGGACGCGTCATGCCGTCGTCGGCCATCGCCTGATGGAAGCGGCGGAATTTGTCCGAACCGCCCGGCAAATCGATCACCAGCACCGGCTTGCCCGTCGAACACGCTTCGGACACCATATTGACGCTATCGCAGGTGACTAGAATGGCCTCCGCCAGCCCCAACATACCATAGTAGGGGTTTGCGCCCTGCCCGTCCCAGATAGTGACGGGCTTTCCGCGCAAGGCATTTTCCAAAATCGCCATGTTTTCCGTGCCCGTGCGACGGGAGGGCGTAATCATCAGGCTTCCTTCCCGTCCGGCCAAAGCCGCGAGTTGTTCCGATAAAACTTTCATCTCGCGCGAAGTCAGGCTGTATACAGAATTGCTTCCGCCGATCAGTACCGCGATACGGGGCGGCGGCAAATGCGCGACCTGCGGCAGAAATTTTTCAGCCTCGCTTGCCAGCATCTCGGAAGTCACGCGATGCAAGGCTCCGCGCGTCGTCATGACGTTCGCGCCCGTCAGATGATCGTGGCGCGGGATGACGACAAGATCGAACCGCGACGGATCGATAACCGGGTTCTGAATTTGAACGACAAAAGTTCTCTTCCCGCCGTTTTTCTGCGACATGCGCCGCACGTAAAGCGAGGCTGGAACGCTAAGGCGCCCCGTCGCGATCAGAATATCCGGCCAAGGAGGTGCGATGGGATCGCCCTTGGCGCTGAATGCATACGCCAACCCGTGCCGCAGAAAAGGGCTTAACTGTTTCCATGGGCTCCGAAGTTTAATGCGCTTGACCACGGGTTGCAGGCCTAACGCCGATGCCAATCCCAGGCATTGATTTTCCATGCCAGCCTTGCCGTCGGTAACGACCCAACAGGAAGGTTTTGAAACATTTAAATGAGCAGGCGCCGAATTAGTTAACATAAGCGAGGATCTCTGCTGTTGAAAAGACGACACATTTCCATTCTATAGACATTTATCTCGTAATAGAAGCCGCCTTTGTTTTGTGCTACTTTAAACTTGGAATTCGGTCCCTATATATATGCCATGAAGCTGGTCAAACTCGATCTTACAGACCTTCGCATTTTGCGCGAATTGCAGCAGGACGGCAGCATCACGAACGTTGCCCTGTCCAAAAAGGTCGGCATCTCCCCGCCGCCATGCCTGCGGCGCGTGCGCGCTTTGGAGGAATCCGGCTACATTCGCGGCTATTACGCCGACATAGCCCCGGATAAAATGGGCTTCGGCATCACGGTATTCGCCATGGTGTCGCTGACAAATCATAGCGAAAGCGACATTGCTCATTTTTCCAAATTGATCGACGGCTGGCCGCAGGTGCGCGAGAGTTATTTGATGACCGGCGATACCGATTTTCTTTTGAAAATCGTCGCCGAAGACTGGGAAGCGTTCCAGAAATTCGTCACGAGCCAAATTAGCGGCGCGCCCAACGTCGCGCACATTAAATCGATGCCCGCGATGCGCCGCACGAAATACGCGCCGGGCGTGCCGATCGAGGAAAAAAGCTCCTCATGAAAAGGACAAAACAAAAACCGCCGGAGTAAAACACTCCGGCGGTTCTTTTTGGGCGCTTCTCGTTTGTCTAGTACAGCGGCACGACGAGGCGAACGTTGAACATATCGCCGCCAACCTCGTTATGCGTCATGACACCGTAGTTCCATGTGGCCATCACATCGACAGGCCCGAAGTTATATCCGGCGATAGGCCCGATGCCATAGTTCTCTTGCGTGGAGTTCGCCACGGTGGCGCCGTTCGATTTATCCTTCTCAAGCTGATTCTGCTCGAAGGCCCCAATACCGGCGGTCCACTTGCCAATCGTTTTAGTGACCGTGTAGTCAACGTCGAACATATTGCCGGAATTATAATGGGTCGTATCGTCCTCAAGATTGTAGTCATAGCGCATATCGGCGCTGAGATTCCATCCATCATGAAGCCAGCTTAACCCTAATTCAGGGCTGAATGTCCAAAAGCTGTTGCCCGATCCTACGCCCCCGTTAGGAGCCGGATGAGCCGGAGAAGAACTCGGGTCGTCAACATAAACCGAAAGTCCCGTTTTGACATGGAAATCCATAGGCAACGCCCAGGATAACTGGCCCGGAATAAGGACTGTGTTGTATGTGCCGGTGTGACCATTGTCATTCTTGTACGGCCCCCCGGACATGTCCAGATAATCAAACGGCTGAGCGATCGCTACGGCATAATCCGCGCCGAGAACTTTGATTCCCGGATTCCACAAAACGATGGGAATATCAAGCCACGCATTAAGTTTAATGCCGTTAGTATTGGAATTGGTGCCATTCATGTCCTTCCACGTCGCAAAATATGTGTCGTTGATGAAATAAACTCCCTCGGGCGGAAGCGCGCCCGCAGCCAGCCCTTCGTCCGTACCGCGCAAATGCGGATTCCATAATTCTTCGGCAAAAGCGCTTCCAGCAGTAAGCACAACCGTAGCGGCTAATGCCGCGGCACATACGACCTTCTTCATTTACGACCTCTTTCTTTTAGAGTTTGTTAGGGCGGGACGTTATCCATATTCACTTGGAACGTTGATTAAAGGCTAATGAACTTTTGTCATAAAGCCAAGACTGAAAAACTCGTCCTACGGCCGTATTCGCGCAATTAGGCGTTATTTTGAGTGTGCGTTGCAACATCTTCCGGAGTTTTGCCTTGTTTTCTTAGATCCCGCAACGTCGCCGATAAATCTCGCTTGGCGTAACGGCGGCCTTCAGCATCCGTTACGATCGGGTGGTGATGATATTCCGGCGTCTCGAATCCCAAAAGGGCCTGCAAAAGCCTGTGAATGTGAGTCGCGGCGCATAAATCCTCCCCTCGCGTGACAAGCGTCACGTTTTGCAAATGATCGTCAACCGTGACGCTGAGATGATAGCTGGTCGCTACATCCTTTCGAGCCAGAACGACATCGCCGAACATTTCAGGATGCGCCTCGATTTTTCCGCGCGCGCGGTCATGCCAGAAAAGCGGGCCGGTCAGTTTTACAGCCGCTGCGACATCGAGCCTCCAATTCGCAACATCGCCTTGCGTAAGTTTTTCGGCGCGTTCGCGCTCAGATAAATATCGGCAGGTTCCTGGATAAATAAGCGTTCCGTCTTCCGCATGCGGCGCGTTGACGGAACGTTGCGCCTCCTGCCCGATGTCGCGGCGCGTGCAGAAACAGGGATAAATCAAGCCCTTCCCGCGCAAAACATTCAGCGCGGCGGTATAATCGGCGAGGTGTTCGGATTGGCGGCGCACAGGTTCCGGCCATTTCAGACCGAGCCACGCCAAATCTTCGAATATCGCTTCCGTATATTCCGGTTTGCATCGGATAGGATCGATGTCCTCGATGCGGAGAAGAAAAGTCCCTCCCTCGGCAGCGCGCGCGGCGAATAACGCCGAATACGCGTGGCCGAGATGAAGATAGCCCGTGGGGCTTGGGGCGAAGCGGGTCGTTAAAGGCACAAAACGTATTTACAATGTTTCTTTATATAAAGAAACCGTATGAGCCGAAAGGGTGCGGAAAACATCGTCTCCCTGTTCTCCAAATCCCCATTCGGCATTGTGTTTCAACTGTTCTTGCCGTTCCGTTATGGATTTTTGAGCCACTTCCAGAAATAAGTCCTTTAGACTGTTATAGGTTTCAACCGTTTTCGGCAGCGTGACCTTAAAGTAAAAACGATCTTGCGAACTTCCAAGCGAGCTACTGGAATTCATGCAACCAATTTCGCGCCAAGTTGCGGTTGCTTTCTCGTATTTTTCCACAACGAAGTTCTTCTTTCTCAAAAGAACCGCAAAATCTTTTACTGCCTCATTATAAGGCCACTTTTTAAAATCAGAATCGATTCCCAGCTCGCGAGTAATCCTCCAAGAGTCAACCTCGACATAGTATTCGGTCTCTTTTCCGGAACACAAATGCTTGTTTGATCTTGCCTCGCTGCTTGAAATATTTTTTACCCCAACCGCATTTCTGAAATATTCGCCTTCCACGACAAAATAAGCGGTCATTATCGATTTAAGTTCTTCTTGCTCGGACATATCCGTCTCCGTGAAATAAATGGTTTAAATTTTAAAAATCCCGCCTTATTGGCTTTTTAGTTCATTTTTCCCTATTTTTAAAGTGTAACAATACTTTCATGAAAAACTTATCCGTTAACCATGTTTACATGCGCATTTGACTATTTGTCGTCGCCCATCTTCAACGCCGCGATGAATGCCGCTTGCGGAATTTCGACTTCGCCGAACTGGCGCATGCGCTTCTTGCCTTCTTTTTGCTTGTCGAGGAGCTTGCGTTTACGGCTGATATCGCCGCCGTAGCACTTCGCCGTCACGTCCTTGCGCAAAGCCGAGATCGTCTCACGCGCGATGACGCGGCCTCCAATAGCAGCCTGAATGGCGATTTTGAACAAATGCTTCGGGATGAGGTCTTTCAGCCGTTCGCACAAAATGCGCCCGCGCCCTTCGGCGTTGGCGCGATGAACGATGATGCCTAAGGCATCGACCGCTTCGCCGTTGACCAAGATCGACATATTGACGAGATCGCCGTCGCGGTATCCTTCGAGCGTATAGTCGAAGCTCGCGTAGCCGCGGCTGATCGACTTCAGGCGGTCGTAAAAATCGAACACGACTTCGTTGAGCGGCAGTTTATAAATCAGCATCGCGCGCGTGCCGACGTACGTGAGTTCCACCTGCTCGCCGCGCCTGTCGTTACAGAGCGCCAAAATATTTCCGAGATAATCGTCCGGCGTCAGGATGGTCGCTTTGATCCACGGCTCTTCGATGCGCTCGATATAAGTGGGATCGGGCATGTCGGCGGGATTGTGCAGTTCCTTGACGGCGCCGTTCGTCAGATGGACTTTATAAATGACCGAAGGCGCGGTTGTGATGAGGTTCAGGTCAAACTCGCGCTCGAGACGCTCTTGAATGATTTCGAGATGCAAGAGTCCCAAAAAGCCGCAGCGGAATCCGAAACCCAAGGCCACCGAACTTTCCGGCTCGAACTTGAAGCTCGCGTCGTTGAGCGCCAGTTTACCCAAGGATTCCCGCAAGTGCTCGAAATCCGCCGCATCGACCGGAAACAAGCCGCAAAACACGACCGGAACGGAGGGTTTGAATCCGGGCAAAGGTTTATCCGCCGGATTTTTTTCGTCGGTGATCGTATCGCCGACCTTGGTGTCGCTGATTTGCTTGATGCCCGCCGTGATGAAACCGACTTCGCCGGCGCTGAGTTCGCCCGTTTCGATTTTTTTGGGCGTGAAAATCCCCACGTGGTCGAGGTCGCGCACGGCGCCCGTCGCCATAAAGCGCACCTTTTCGCCTTTTTTCAACGCGCCGTCCACGACTCGCACAAGAACGACGACGCCAAGATAGGAATCGTACCAGCTGTCGATCAAAAGAGCTTTCAGCGGCGCATCTAAATTTCCCTTGGGCGCGGGCAAGCGCGTCACAATCGCTTCCAGAACCTTATCGACCCCGAGTCCCGTCTTCGCGGAAATCAAAACCGCGTTCGAGGCGTCAAGGCCGATCACGTCTTCGATTTGCTCTTTCACGCGTTCGGGCTCAGCCGCAGGAAGATCGATCTTGTTCAGAACCGGGATGATTTCGTGATTGTTGTCGATCGCCTGATAAACGTTCGCAAGCGTTTGCGCCTCGACGCCCTGCGAGGCATCCACCACCAAGATCGATCCTTCGCACGCCGCCAGAGAACGGCTGACTTCGTAAGCGAAGTCCACGTGCCCGGGAGTGTCCATCAAATTCAATTGATACGTTTCGCCGTCCTTGGCCTTATAGGTCAGGCGCACGGTCTGCGCCTTGATCGTAATACCGCGTTCGCGTTCGATGTCCATGTTGTCGAGCATCTGCTCGCGCATCTCGCGCGCTTCGACCGCGCCGCAGCTTTGGATCAACCGGTCGGCTAAAGTCGATTTGCCGTGGTCGATATGCGCGATGATCGAAAAATTACGAATATGGGACTGATCTGTCATAAATTCTTCCAACCTTATATCAGGAGCGTGGTTTGAGCATACACGCCCTGCAAATTCAAGATAACTCGCGTGATTAAAGGAAGTTTGCCGTAAACAAACGCTTTATCGTCAATTCAAAACGATGGCCGATATCAAGCGTCCCGCGCATTTTTCCCCGCGCAGGGTTGAGTAACGATAACTGAAAAAACGGTCGGGATCGGCGCATGTGTCGAAGGGCACGGATTCTATTAGGCCTATGCCGAGATTGTTTAGCTTGTTTATAATATATCCTTGTAAATCAAAAAGATATTTGCCGTTTTTAATGTTTTGCATAAAGAAGCGTTCGTTCGACTTATTTTCGGCCAGAAAAGGCATGGGAAATTCGGGGCCGACTTCATAGGATTTTTGTCCGATACACGGTCCCAGCGCCGCATGAATACATCTCCTTTGCGCGCCGAGTTTTTCCATCGCCTTCAGCGTATTTTCCAAAACTCCGCCAAGCGCGCCGCGCCAGCCTGCGTGCGCCGCGCCGATGACGGGAAGATTGGACGCAGCCAGCAAAACGGGCGCGCAATCCGCCGTTAAAATACCCAAGGCAATACCGGATTTATTCGTGACCATGGCGTCGGCCTCGGGGGCATTTTGGAATTCCCAAATATCGCCGACCGTCACGACATCCGGCGAATGGATTTGACGGCAGCATAAAAGATTCTGCGGTAAAACCTTGAAATACGCGGCAACGCTTGCCCGCGCGGAAATTGCTTCTTGCATCGTTTTCGCTTCGGAAAAACTTTGGTTTTCCCAAGAGCGCGTGAAGAAAGCGTGCTTCGCGCCCGAAAGCGCGGTCAGATTGCCGGCAAAAAGAACTTCATCGGACATGATAAATCATTCACGAGAGAAAACCGCGTCAGCGTATAAGCAAAAGCATCCTTTCACAAGCCAAAGGTTTCGGCTGATCGCCCTTTAAAAATGGATGCTCTTGCGCGTCGTTCATAATCCGAATAAAAATCCTTATGCTTATCTTTTCCCTTTCAGGCGTTGCCGCCCTTGCCGCATGGGTTTATCTGGCTTTCGCGCACGGATGTTTCTGGAAACCTTTGTTGCCGGAAAGAGGCGATGCTCTGGCTAGCTTTCCCTCCGTCGATATCGTCGTTCCGGCGCGAAACGAAGCCGACGTTTTGCCGCAAACCCTGCCTTCGCTTCTGGCGCAGGACTATGCGGGCGCTTGGCATATTATTCTGGTTGACGATCACAGCAACGACGGAACGGGGGATATCGCGCGAAACATCGCCGCCAATTTAGGCAAAGCCAGCCATTTGAGCGTCGTTTCCGCCCCCGATTTGCGCGAGGGGTGGAGCGGCAAAGTCTCCGCAATGAACGAAGGCGCGCAACGCAGCCATGCCGATTTTATTTTGTTCGCCGACGCCGATATCCGCCACCCTATCCATAGTTTGAAAGAACTGGCGGCGCGGATAACGGACAAAAAACTCGATCTTGTTTCGCGGATGGTCAAATTAAATTGCGAGAGTTTCGCGGAAAAATTCCTTATTCCCGCCTTCGTGTTTTTCTTTGAATTGTTGTATCCCTTTCGCCGCGCAGGCAATCCGAAATCGCGCACGGCTGCCGCGGCTGGAGGCGCAATGCTGGTTCGGAAAGCGATGCTGGACAAAATCGGAGGATTGGCTCGCATCAAATCAGCTTTGATCGACGATTGCAGCCTTGCGAAGGCGATTAAAGGCGCGGGCGGAAAAATCGAATTGACTCTCGCTAACAATATCGAAAGCCTGCGCTCTTATCCGCATATAAGCGACGTTTGGCGCATGATCGCGCGGACGGCCTACACCCAATTGCGGCATTCTCCGTTTCTGCTGGTCGGAACGGTTATCGGATTGGCTTTTTTATTTCTTTTGCCTTTGCTTCTTTTTCTGTTCGCGCCGACGCTTACGGCTTTGCTGGCCGGATTTTTCGCATGCGTTCTGACGGCGGCGCTTTATGCCCCGATGGTCAAATTCTATCATTTACAATGGGTTTGGGCGTTGACTTTACCTGCCGCTGCTTTCATCTATGCTGCTGCGACGATAGACTCCGCGATCCTTTATCATCAGGGGAAGGGCGGCCAATGGAAAGGCCGCGCGCATTCATGACGGCAGACACTTTCGATACCGCAAGCGGCAAAGGACGCAAAACCGAGAATTTTCCGGTCGGGTCGTTTTTGATACGCCCCGATTTGCGGCCGCATATTCATGCCTTTTATGATTTTGCCCGCGCCGCCGACGACATCAGCGACCACCCCCTGCTTGACGCGAAGGAAAAAGTCTCGCGGCTTGAGAAATTCGCGGTTACTCTTCTCGACGATAAAAACAACGACATCCAACCCGCCGTCAAGCTGCGCAAAAGTCTGCGTCAAACCGGCGTCTCGCCGCAGCACGGCCTCGATCTTCTGACGGCCTTCAAACGCGATGCGACTCAATTGCGCTACCGCGATTGGTATGACTTGATCGACTATTGCAATTTTTCTGCGGCTCCCGTCGGAAGGCATGTGCTGGCGCTTCACGGCATTGGAGAAAAAGCATGGAAGGCCAACGACGCTTTATGCAATGCCTTGCAAATCATCAACCATATTCAGGATTGCGCCGACGATTACCGCGAATTGGATCGCGTCTACATTCCCGAAGATATGTTGGCGGCTCATGGCGCGCGCGCGGAGGATTTATCGTGCGAAGCGTCCCCCATGCGTTTAACCGCGACTTTCTATGCGATGTTCGAGCGTCTTGATCCGATGCTTCGGGATGCCCGTGCTTTGCCGCGCCAGATTTCCGACGGGCGCCTCCGAACCGAAACCTCCGTCATTTGCGCGCTCGCGGAATCGCTTGTGGCTTTGCTCCGAAGAAGCGATCCTTTGCGCGACGATGTGAAGCTCGGAAAAATTTCCGCTTTTTTCGCAACGCTGATCGGTATCGCAAGGGCTTGGGTATGACGCCCTTCTCGTATCAAGAGGCTATCGACCAGGTCAAAACGCAAGTCGCCGCGTCGCGCACGTCTTTCCGCGCTGGCATGGCGGCGTTGCCCAAGGAACGGCGCGAGGGAATGTACGCCCTTTACGCCTTCTGCCGCGCCGTCGACGATATCGCGGATGAAAGTCCGTCGCCCGAAATCGCCGCGCGCGAACTGCAAGCGTGGCGCGTTCGCATCTCGGATGTTTTTAAAAGCTACCCGTGCTGCGCGATCACGACCGCCCTTTTGCCCGCTATTCGCAAATTCGATCTTAACGAGAAAGATTTTCAGGAAATCATCGACGGGATGGAGATGGATTCTCAGGCGATTGTAGCTCCCGATTATGCGACGCTCGATTTATACTGCGACCGCGTCGCAAGCGCCGTCGGCAGAATCTCCATCCGGATTTTCGGCGACGCCGGAGAGGAGGCGGTCAAAGTCGCGCATCATTTGGGACGCGCCCTGCAACTGACCAACATTCTGCGCGATTTGTCCGAAGATGCGGGACGCGGACGGCTTTATCTCCCGCGCGAATTGCTTGAAAAACACGGCGTAGCCTCGCGCGATCCGATGGAAGTTTTGAAAATGCCTCAACTTCCGGCCGTTTGCCGCGATTTGGGCGTTCGCGCGCGGGACCATTACGGGGAAGCCGACGCCTTCATGAATAAATGCTATGCCCCCGCGATGCGCCCTGCCCGCATCATGCGAAGCTACTATGGCGCGATTTTAGACAGGCTGATCGAAGCGAATTGGCGCAATCCCTCCGCGCGCGTTACGTTGCCAAAATGGGAAAAGATCATCCTGCTTCTTAAAGGCTTTTTTACATGACGGACCGGCATGTCCATATCATCGGCGCGGGCCTCGCCGGACTATCGGCCGCCTTGCAGCTTTGCCTTTTGGGAGAAAAAGTCACCCTTTACGAAGCCGCTCCCTTCGCCGGAGGGCGATGCCGTTCCTTTCTCGACCGCGATCTCGGCTGCCGCATCGACAACGGCAATCACCTTGTTTTATCCGGCAACGCCGCCGTGCAACATTATTTATTTTTGACCGGAGCGCTCGATACGATGGGAGGCTTGGGCGAACCTTTGTTTCCCTTCGTCGATCTTACCAGCGGCAAGAAATGGACGATCAAGATGAACAAGGGACCTGTTCCCTGGTGGATCTTCGACAAAAATCGCCGCGTGCCGGATACGAATCTTACGGATTATCTGTCGGTATTGCGCGTCATGCTCGCGGGAAAAAACGGCACGCTGAAGGGGTTGGCCGGAAACAAAAATAATCTATACACCCGTTTCTGGGAGCCTTTGATCGTCGGCGCATTGAATACGGAACCGGAAATCGCTTCGGCTCATTTACTGCGCAACGTCCTTGTGCAGAGCTTTGGGGCGGGCGGCGATGCGTGCATCCCGCTCATTCCTAAAATCGGGCTGTCGGAGACTTTTATCACGCCCTGCCTTAATGTTTTGCGCCAGCACGGTGCCGAAATAAAATATTATCATCGCCTGCGTTCGATGTTGTGGGAAGGCGACTGCGTGCGCGAACTCGATTTCAATAACAAGACCGTCGAACTGGCTCCCAATGACTGGGTCATTCTGGCTCTTCCTGCCTGGTTTATGCGCGAAATTCTGCCCGAAGTTCCGACGCCGACCGAATTCCGCTCCATCCTCAACGCGCATTTTCGCATCCCCACGCCGGTTATCGAAGACGGTTTCACGGGCGTTATCGGCGGTTATTCCGAATGGATTTTTGTTCGGAACGGTCTTGTTTCCGTCACTATCAGTTGCGCGGAACGCTTCAAAAACATTCCGACGCGCGACATGGCCAAGCTTGTGTGGGAGGAAGTCGCGACAGTATTGCATCTCGATCCTAAGCCCGTGCCATACCGTATCTTTTTAGAAAAATACGCGACGATCGCCGCTACGCCGGAGCAGGATTCCCTCCGTCCTCCTTTTTATACGGGTTGGAAAAACGTGGCTCTGGCGGGTGAATGGACCGCCACCGGCCTTCCTTCGACGATTGAAGGAGCCCTGCGCTCGGGCATGAAAGCCGCGCAAGTCGCAATGAGATGGAAATAAAAAAGCACTCAGGGAAGAAATTCTCCTCCTTGAATGCTGCGTTCTGTTTCTTATGCCAGCGGGCCCATGAAATCCGACTTGCCGTCTGACTTCGCTCGCTCTGCGCCTCGCCTGTCGCTTGCCGGGCTAACCGTGTTGTTACTAACGGGTTCTACAGTCCGGCGAGCGGCAGGCTTTACGCAACCGTTCGTGACCTAAGCAAGTCGCTTCAAGCGCTGGTTTGTATTAATGCGTCGTTTCGTCGTTGTTGGAAGCGCCGCGCGTGCGCTTGCCGACGTTTTGATAAGCGACGCGGGCATGATCGACGCAATAGGGCAATCCTTCGTGCGCAACGCATCCGCAGAAGCGGAAATCGGGAGAACGTGGATCCCCAACAGGCCAACGGCAATGGCGATCGCCTGCCTTGGTCATCGCAATACCCTCGCTACGCACCGCGCCCCCTATTCCCTCCAAAGAGCGGAAAATATCCCTTGCCGTCGGAAGAACACGCATCGAAGCTGTCGTGGAAGGCGCCGGTCCCATAGGCAAATGCCTGAGCATCCGCTTGCGGCTCGATTTGATCGCGACCATGCCGCCCGTGGCCATTTGCAGCCCCGTCCCCGGCGTTTCCGCAGATTTTTGAGCCGACAGCTTCAGGCGGTGCGCTTTGCCGATAACCGCGTTGCGGGTTAAACCCCCGATGTGTTCGGCAATTTCGCTGGCGCTATGATGCCCCCACATATCCTTAAGCATCTGAATTTTTTGCTCGGTCCATGTCATGTTTCTTACTCTCCTGACGGTTTGTTGGCGGGAAGAGCCTTGCCCAAAATCAATGTGATTCTTAAACAAGCCCCTGATGCTATAAATCGTTAACCACTAGATTTTGTAGTTTACAGGGAAGGTTCATACCACGGAGAGCGAATCGATTCTACTAAACACAGCATCTTGTGGATAAATTGTGAGTAGTAACTAGATATGGTTTTTTAACCCTATGAATCGTTTATCATTTATTAACCTATTCACAGGCAAAGCAAATTCGATTTTTGCTGAAAACAGGGAAAAAGGACAAATTTATCCACAACTTTTTAGGGTTTGCCCCAAGAGATGCTTTAGAAAGGGGTCGATAAATCGAAATGGTTTTTTTGATTCGCTGTGTGTTTTGAACAAATTATTTCTGATAAAAATTTCAGCATAAATATTTCGCCGACGAAGGCCCAAAACCACACTTACGTATGGTTTCGTTAAGCTGTTTGTTCATATTGCTTACTATGCTGACGCAGAATCGACTCCCTGTCAGTTCGCTCCAAATTCGACAAACGGTGAAAAATGAAGAACACATTACGGATATTCAAAAAGCTGGTTTTGCTGACTGGTTTTTGCGTGGCTCTTATTCTTTTTCTTCTCGCGTTCACCTTGATGCAGTTGCGAAAAACGATGATTGAAGATCGCAAGACCGCCATTCATCAGCTGATTGAAGTCTCGATAAGCACGCTTGATTATTATCACAAAGAGGAGATAACCGGCGAGCGCACAAAAGAAGCTGCCCAAGAGCGCGCAAAAATAGTTTTGAGAAGCATTCGTTTTGGGAAAGATGGTTATTTTTTCGCCCTTCATCCGAATGGGGTCATTGTTTTTCACGGAGTAACGCCAGCGCTCGAAGAAAAAAATCTGACAGATTTAAGAGATATCCATGAAAACTATTTCATTCGAAAAATCATTGATAAAGGGTTCGCCGGTGGTGGATATACCTCCTATATGTGGCCAGAACCGAACAAAACACAGCCGCTCCCCAAAATAGTCTATTCTGTTCTCTACAAGCCTTGGAATTGGGTAATCGCGAATGGTGATTACATCGACGATATCGACGATGCCTTTTGGCTGCAGGCTAAAGATTGGGGAAAATGGGTTACGTTTCCTATTCTGCTTTTGTTTTTAGCGACGTTTTATCTGGGACGAACGATCGCCAGGCCCATCGCCGAACTGGAAAAGGCCAAGACCGCTGCCGAAGAAGCCAATCGGGCAAAAACGGATTTTCTCTCCACAATGAGCCACGAAATCCGCACGCCGATGAATGCGATCATCGGCATGTCGCAATTGTTGCTCGATGCCGGGCTTACTCAGGAACAGCTTTCGTGGGGCCGGATTATTTACCAATCGGGAGAAAGTTTGCTGTCCCTTATCAACGATATTCTCGACTTTTCCAAAATCGGGGACGGAAAGCTCGCGCTTGAAGAGATCAATTTCGATCTATGCGCCGCCGTCGCCGACGTAACGGACGGCCTTTCGATCAAGGCTCACGAAAAGGGGCTGGAAGTTCTGGTAGATTTTACCGCGGACGTTCCGCCGTATATCGTCGGCGATCCCGGGCGATTTAAGCAAATCCTCTTCAATCTGGTCGGAAACGCCCTAAAATTCACTTCGAAAGGGCATGTGCTGATTCAACTGGATGTCGGATGCAACGAAGGAGAAAACGTTACGCTCAACGTCAGCGTTCAGGATACGGGCATCGGCATCCCCAAGGATAAAATCGATTACGTCTTCGAAAAATTCACGCAAGCCGAAAAATCCACGACGCGACGCTTTGGAGGAACGGGATTGGGATTGGCCATCGCCAAGCAGCTTGTCGCCCTGATGGGCGGCAAGATCAACGTCATCAGCGAAGAAGGATTGGGATCAAAGTTCTTTTGCGATCTTCACGTCAAGCGCGGCAAGTCCGAGCAGGAAATCAACACGATGCCTGACATCGTTCTTAAGGGCAGACGGGCCTTGGTTGTCGATGATTATGAAGCAAGCCGCATGCTTACCCAGAAATGCGTGGAAAAATATATGGAGATGCGTTGCGATACGGCAACGGCAACAAAAGAGGCCGAGCGAAAAATTATAGACGCGCTTCGAGAAAAAGACCCTTATGATTTTGTCATTCTCGATTACAAGCTTGGCGAGGAAAACGGTTTAATTTTCTGCGGGGAATTCACGCAAAAAAGCGATATTCAAACCATACCCTTGTTTGTCATGCTGACGGCTTACGGACGTTTCACGTCGCTGGAAAGCATGACTCAACACGGCGTTTCCGGATTTCTGGTTAAACCGTTTTTCCCCGCCCAATTGGAAGCCATATTCAGGCTTTTGTTGAACGGACGGCAAAATCACACGCCAATGCCCATCGTCACGCGCCACAATATCATCAAAATGATGTACTGCAGCCTCACGAATAAATCGCAAGACCTTATACAGTGCATCGCAGGCATGCGCACCCTTGTCGCCGAGGACATGCCAGTCAATCGCCTATTGATGACGAAGGTTTTGGACAAATTCGATTGCAGCGTCGATACGGCGTCGAACGGCGAAGAAGCTTTTCAAAAAGCGATAAAAAACGATTATGATATTATCTTTATGGATTGCCATATGCCGGAAGTGGATGGTTTCGAGGCGACGCGCAGAATCAGGGAAATCGAAGCACCTGCCGGAAAACACACTATTATTATCGCGTTGACGGCAGACGCTATGACGGGAGACAAGGAACGCTGTATAAAGGCAGGCATGGACGACCACATCGGCAAGCCCTTCAAGCAGGAGCAAATCGCCGAAATCATGAAAAAGTGGCGGCGTAATTAGAGCGGTATCGCTTTCGGCTTTGTCGCTTGCATCCACCAAACAATGATAAGCCGCGTGATCATGAGCGCCGAAAAGATCGACGTGATGATGCCGATGCTAAGAGTCACGGCAAAACCTTTGACCGGGCCCGAACCAAAAATAAAGAGCAAGATGGATGCGATGAGCGTCGTCATGTTCGCGTCCACAATCGCCGACAAAGCGTGGTTGTATCCGGCGTCGATCGAACCGACGACCGAACGGCCAAGGCGGATTTCCTCGCGGATGCGTTCGAACACCAGAACATTGGCGTCGAGCGCCGTCCCTATCGTCAGAACGATTCCCGCAATTCCCGGCAAAGTGAGCGTCGCCTGCAAAATCGACAGCACGGCAAAAATCAGCGCGATGTTGAACATCAAAGCGATGTCGGCGAAAATACCGAACAGGCCGTAGGCAAAGACGAAAAAAACAACGACGAGGGCAAGGCCGATAAGGCTTGCCGTAGCGCCCGCTTTGATCGAATCCGCGCCGAGACCCGGACCGACCGTTCGCTCTTCCAGAACCTTGATCGGCGCAGGCAACGCGCCCGCGCGCAAGAGCAAGGCGAGGTCTTGCGCCGATTGCGTCGTGAAATGGCCGGAGATGACGCCGCTACCACCCATAATCGCTTCGCGGATAACGGGCGCGCTGATGACTTTGTTATCGAGGACGATGGCGAACAGATGCCCGACATTGGTCCTTGTCGCTTCGCCGAAGCGACGGCCTCCGATAGAATCGAATTTAAAGCTGACGACGGGCATCCCATCCTGAAACGAGGGCTGGGCATCGACCAACGTATCGCCCGACACCATCACGCGCTTTTGAACGACGTAGTTGCGCGTATCCCCTTCCTCCGCGCTGGGTAAAATTTCCTCGCCCGGAGGCGCATGCACATCCTGCGGATTGGCTGTTTCGTCGACGAGGCGGAACGTCAGCTTCGCCGTCTGGCCCAGCAAATTCTTGATGCGTTCGGGATCATCGACACCCGGCAACTGCACCAGAATACGATTGTCTCCCTGGCGTTGAATGGAGGGTTCGCGCGTTCCGGTTTCGTCAATGCGGCGGCGGACGATTTCAATCGATTGATCCATCGCCGCGCGTTTGCGTTCGGCAATTTTGGCTTCGCTCATTCTGAGCGTAAATTCGCCACTCTGAACAGTTACATCCAAATCGCGATCCATGTCCTTCATCGCGTCTTTCGCCTGATCTTCTTGCTTCGCGTCCGTTAGCTTGAAATGGATCTCTCCCCCCGCAAGGCCGAGATCGGTATAACCGATCTTTGCGGCGCGCAACGATGCGCGCGCTTGATCGACAATCATCTGCATATGTTCATCGATCACGTTATCGACGGCGACTTCCAGCAAAAGATGCGAGCCTCCGCGAAGATCAAGCCCCAGATTGACGGTTTGGTTGGGAAAGAAGGACGGCGTATGTTCCTGAAGCCATGCAGCGCGATCGCGGCCTAGTAAATTGGGCGAGGAATACAAAATGCCGATCGCGCATACGACGGCGATAAGAATGATTTTCCAGCGTTCCAGATAGACCATTATTTTTTCTCGCCCTCTTTAGCGGAAACGGCATCTTGGGGTTTTTCTTCCAATGCGACCACATTATCGCGGTCGATTTTTATTTGCACGCCGTCCGCGATTTCAAGGATTAGAAATTTTTCTTCGACCTTGGCGATTTTGCCGTGAATGCCTCCCGATGTCACAACACGATCGCCGCGTTGCAGCGCTTTGATCATTTTCTCCTGATCGGCAAGCTTCTTCTGTTGCGGACGGATGACAAGAAAAAACCAAACGGCGAAAAGAGAAGCTATCAAAAGAGCCTGCGGAGAAAAGATATCCGCCAATCCCGAACCGGCACCTCCCTGCGAGGCGGCTTCGTCCTGCGCGAAGGCGGAGGAAATAAAAAAGCTTGTCAGATCGAACATAATTCCTCGCTAAAAAAAACTTTGGGCCTGGGCGACCCCACGACCGTTGCTATACAGGAAAGACCGACTCAGCAAAAGAAAAAACCAAAGGCCGGAGACAAGAAATTTTCGCTTCCCGGTCTCCGTCCTCTGATCGTCAATCTACCGTTCTTATTACTTGATTTCGATTTCGACGCGACGGTCTTCGCTCAGGCAGGAAATCATCGCGGCGCGCGGCATATCGACAGCGCAATTTGTCTTGGGCTCGGACTTTCCGAGCGAACGAACCTGAATCTTATCGGCCTTGATGCCCTTCGCAACCAAGAAGTCCCGAACGGCCTTCGCGCGATTAAGCGCCAGCTTTTCATTAAACGCCGCATTGCCTACGCGATCGGCAAAACCGACGACGGAAACGGTTTTCTCGCCAAGGGTGTGATGAAGCTTCTTCGCCAAATGGCTAAGCTGATGATGCGCTTGAGCCGTCAAGCCGCTCTTGGCAAAATCAAAATAAACGACGCGCTCGTCGGAAACTTTAGTCATGGCTTCCGCATCGCACCCCCCCATGCCATCCGTAAGAACGGCGATGCCATCCTTTGTCAACACAGGGGTTCCGTCAGCGGTGCGGAGAATTCCCGCATGGGCTGAACTGGACATCAGGGAGCCGAGAGTGATCACGGCTGCTAGGGCGACGGTTTTAGATGAAAAAGGGGTCATTTGCGTTCTCTCGTTTTTCTGTTAAAGGGGGGAGGAAGGAAGCTATCCACAACGCTTGAGATTATAGTCCCATCATGGAGTTGCATCAATCCCCAATCAATTTCTTTGACTTGTACCACCCGCATAAGATAGGATTTTCTCGTTAATTATGTATTAAAGCCACATCATCGCATGAATCCCCTCGCTCTCATCGGACGCACTTTTATTGATTTTCTATCGGTGGTAGGCCGCTTGGCGCGTTTTGCGATTCGCGGCGTCAGGCATTGTTTTTTACCGCCTTTTTACTTCCGCCAAACGTTGAAACAGTTCCTCGATATCGGCTATTACTCCCTGCCCGTCGTGGGGTTAACGACTCTGTTCACGGGGATGGTTTTGGCCTTGCAAAGCCATACCGGATTCTCCCGATTCGACGCCGAAAGCGCCATTCCGACCGTCGTCGTGCTTTCGATCACGCGCGAGCTGGGGCCGGTTATGGGCGGTCTTATGGTCGCCGGACGAATTGGCGCGTCCATCGCCGCCGAGCTGGGCACGATGCGCGTGACGGAGCAGATCGACGCGCTTTCAACTCTTTCGACGAATCCTTTCAAGTATCTGATCGCGCCGCGACTGATCGCGGGAACGCTCATGCTGCCCATTCTGGTTCTGATCGGCGATATTATCGGCGTCTTCGGCGGCTTTCTGGTTTGCGTTTACGATCTTCAATTCAACGCCGCTAACTACATCTCGCAAACGTGGCAATATCTTGAAAACCGCGACGTGACGTCCGGCTTGTGGAAAGCCGCCGTGTTCGGTTTTATCATCACGCTGATGGGCTGCTATCACGGCTTCAATTCCAAGGGCGGCGCGCAGGGCGTGGGCAAGGCCACAACGAACGCGGTCGTTTCCGCTTCTATTCTCATCCTTGTCACAAACTATCTGCTGACGGGATTGTTCTTTGCCGGAAAATAAAATGACTTCTGTCCCCAAAATCGAACTTTCCGGCCTTACGAAATCTTTCGACGACAAGCATGTCTTGCGCGGCATCGATCTATCCATCGGCAAGGGCGAATCCGTCGTTATCATCGGCGGTTCGGGCACCGGTAAATCGGTCACGCTTAAGTGCATTCTCGGACTTCTTGATGTTGACGGCGGGACGGTCAAGATCGACGGTCAGAACGTCACGAATTTAAGAGGTGGCGCTCTCGACGCTCATCAGGCGAAATTCGGCATGTTATTTCAGGGTTCGGCTTTGTTCGACTCCCTGCCCGTCTGGAGCAATGTCGCTTTCAAGCTCATACAGTCGCCCCATATCTCGGCCAAAGAAGCCAAGAAGCGCGCGATCGAGACGCTGGCTTCGGTGGGGCTTGCTCCCGACGTCGCGGATATTTACCCGGCCGAACTTTCCGGCGGCATGCAAAAACGCGTGGCGCTTGCGCGCGCAATCGCTTCGAGGCCCGAGATCATTTTTTTCGACGAGCCGACAACCGGCCTCGATCCCATCATGGCCGACATCATCAACGAATTGATCGTCAAATGCGTGCGCGAGGTCGGCGCGACCGCCGTTTCGATCACACATGACATGACGAGCGCGCGGAAAATTTCGGATCGTATCGCCATGCTTTACGACGGGCGCATCATCTGGCAAGGGCGCAAGGACGAAATCGACCATTCCGGCAATCCCTACGTCGAGCAATTCATCCACGGACGCGCCGAGGGGCCTATCAAGATGCAAGTCAGGAAGATGTAACCAACGTATCGCTGTTTTTGTATCGGAGGACGGCCGGTTCACGATGAACGATTCCTCGCTCGCGCAACTTGAAAAAAAAATCGCCGGACTTGAGCGGAAGCTCGATGCCTATGTGACAGCCCAGTCGTTAGCGCAGGTTTCGAGAATTTATCCCAAGACGAAAACGGTTATTTTTGTTTGCAACGCGTCTTTTTCCAATAACATCAAATATGCCTATCTCGCCTTTCATGAAGAACTGCGCGATAAAAACGTGAATTATGCCCTTTTCACGCAAGATTCCGCGCAGCAGAACTTGCTCAAAGCCGCAGGGCTTCCCTGCCTGACGCCCTCCGATCCGCGCTATCTGCCGACGATGCTGGGCGCAAAAGTCGCGGTTCTTGACGATAATTTTTATCCGGAGAACGCCGGAGGCGCTGTTCCTCACGCGCTTCTTCAGGGCGCGAAGTTCATCCAGTTGTGGCATGGAGTCCCTCTTAAGGAAATCGGCCTGCAAAGCCTTTCGCGCGTCGACGTGATGGCCGCCTGCGGACCTTTCGACACGCTTGTCGCGACCAACAAATCGTCGCGCGACGTTTGGGCGCAGCGTTTTTCGTTTCGGAAATTTGCGGCTCTTGGCTATCCGCGCAACGACGTTTTTTTCCGCGAGCTTACGAAAAACGATCTTCTCAACGTCGATTTGGAAACCTTGTCCGCCGCGCAGGCGGCGCAACGCGAAGGCAAGCCCGTTCTTATGTACGCGCCGACCTTCCGCGATCACGCCGGTCCGGGGTGGTTCGAGAAAGTCGATATAACGAAACTGGCCGATTTTTGCGCGGCGCGCGGCATCCTTTTTCTCGTCAACCTTCATCCCGGCGAACAAGACGCCGTCGTCAAATTACGCCAGATTTATCCCGCCCTGCGGTTCGTCGCGCCGCATACGGATATATATCCTATCGTCAAACATACCGACGCCATGTTGACGGATTATTCTTCTCTGGCGTTCGATTTTTTGCTCCTCGACCGGCCCGTTTTGTTTTACCGGCCCGACCATCAGGAATATGTCACAAGGGCGCGACCGCTTATCCCCGGGCGCGACCATTACACGCCGGGGCCCGTCGCCTCGACAATGGCGGAGCTGATTGCCGCAACCGAAGCTACCCTCACCATAGCGGGCCGCCAGGATTCCGATCCGTTTTGCAAAGCGCGAATTGCTTTACGCGATGAACTTTTCGACAATCGCGACGGCGAATCCGGAAAGCGGGTGTATGAGGAGATTATGAAAAGTCTCGAAGCGCCTTTATAAAAGAAAGCCTCCGCTTATTCGTCCGACAAACCTCTCTTCGTCATATCGCTCTCATAAACGCCTCGTATGAAACCTCACTCAAAAAATAGGTGGCGCGCGCCCCCTTCCCGCGTTTGATAAGCGCGAGACGGCAGCAGTGACTACCTTACCGGCTGTTTTTCGGTGTTTATCTCGCGTCTGCATGCCGATGCGAGCCCGAAAACAAACCGGTTGCACCTTTCTTAAGGGTGCGCGGCCAATATAATGCGCGTTAAATCGAAAGTCAAGGGAAAAATCACATATAGTGGGAAATATCTTATATTGCGCTTGTTTCCGAGGCGATTCATTTGCAATGAAGTCTATATGGATAGTCGCAGCTGCGGCAAATGCGGCTCTGAATAGCTAAAACAACCCCGTGATTTTTCCGTCCGGCGTCACGGCGATGTTGTTCGCGGCGGGAACTTTTGGAAGGCCGGGCATCGTCAGAATATCGCCGCAGAGCGCGACGACGAATTCGGCTCCCGCCGAGATGCGCACGTTGCGGACGGGAATAATGTGTCCTGTCGGCGCGCCTTTGACCGCGGGATCGGTCGTAAAGCTGTATTGCGTTTTGGCGATGCAGACGGGCATATTTCCGAATCCGTCTTTTTCGAATTCCTTGAGCTTTTTCTCCGCGTCGGCGTCGATGGCGATGTCGGCGGCTCCGTATATTTCGCGCGCGACGGTGCGGATTTTTTCAGGTAAAGGCATTTCGTCGGGATAAAGCGGCTTGAAGCGGGACGGCTTCGTTTCGATCGTGCGCACGACTTCGTTGGCGAGATCGACGGCCCCCGCGCCGCCCGAGCCCCAATGATCGGCCAAAACGCAGGGAACGCCGTGTTTTCCGACCAGACGATTCAACAAATCCATCTCGGCTTGGGTATCGGTGCTGAAGCGGTTGATGGAAACGACGACCGGAACGCCGAATTTTTTGACGTTTTCGATATGGCGGTCGAGATTGGAGAAGCCTTTTTCCAAAGCCGCAAGATTTTCGGCCTTCAAATCCTCCTTGGCGACTCCGCCATGCATTTTCAAAGCGCGGATCGTCGCGACGATGACGGTGCAATCGGGTTTCAATCCCGCCTTGCGGCATTTGATGTCGAAAAATTTCTCCGCGCCCAGATCGGCGCCGAATCCCGCTTCCGTCACGACATAATCGGCAAGCTTAAGCCCTGCCTTGGTGGCGATGACGGAATTGCATCCGTGCGCGATGTTGGCGAACGGCCCTCCATGAACGATTGCGGGATTATTTTCCAGCGTTTGCACCAAATTCGGCTGTATCGCGTCTATGAGCAACGCCGTCATCGAGCCCACGGCGTTAAGTTCGCTGGCGCGGACATAGCGGCGGTCTCTTGTCTGGCCGACGATGATGTTGCCCAATCTGCGCTGCAAATCGGCAAGGTCTCTCGCAAGGCAGAAAATCGCCATGACTTCGGATGCGACCGTGATGTCGAAGCCGTCCTCGCGCGGATAGCCGTTGCCCGCGCCTCCGAGCGACTGAACGATGCAGCGCAGGGCGCGGTCGTTCATGTCGAGCGCGCGGCGCAACGCGATGCGGCGCACGTCGAGGCCGAGCGTATTGCCCCAATAGACATGATTATCGACAAGCGCCGCCAGCAGATTGTTGGCCGTCCCTATGGCGTGGAAATCGCCGGTAAAATGCAGGTTAATGTCCTCCATCGGCGCGACTTGGGCATAGCCTCCGCCCGTCGCTCCGCCTTTCTGCCCGAAGCAAGGACCCAAAGAGGGTTCGCGCAGGCAATTCAGGGATTTTTTGCCGATGAGATTCAAGGCGTCATTCAGGCCGATCGCCGTGGTCGTCTTGCCTTCGCCAGCCGGAGTCGGACTGATGGCGGTAACCAAAATCAATTTTCCATCCGGGCGGTTTTTTAGGGAGGAAATATAGTTGAGAGAAATTTTCGCTTTGGTATGCCCATAGGGAGATACGTGCTCGGATAGAATGCCCAAGCGGTCGCGGGCGATATCGACAATCGGTTTGAGAGAAGCGGCTTGCGAAATTTCAATATCCGTTTTTGGCGCAGCGTGCTGATTATTTTTGCCTTTTGCCGTGTGGTTTAAAGATTCTTTTTTCTGCGTATTCATGCGCGAACTCCATAATGAGAGGGAGACTCACTTGGTAATATGCCAACAATAGGAAGGTCAAGGGGCTGAGGGTATTTTGGCTTAAAAAATACCCGATTTAAGTTGCTTTTTTGGCGATTCCATACCCAATATTCGGCGCTTTCCCGGTTCACCGAGGTTTCCCGTGATCATTGATCTGTATCTTGGCGGTTTGGTCGCGTTGGCGCTCGGAATTTATCTGGGCTATGCCCTGTTTCACCCCGAAGAGTTTTAGGCGGAGCATTTCATGATCGGCAACTCGTTGGCGCAGTTTACCGTTTTTGCCCTCGTGACGCTGTCACTTGCCGTTCCTTGCGCTTTGTATCTGGCGCGTTTGTTTAACGAGGGACGGACGGAATCCGGTATTGTCCTTGCCCCTATCGAGCGCCTGATCGGAAACATCATCGGGTCGCAAGCCTCCCAACAGCAAAATTGGAGAGGTTATTTGTTTTCCGTCTTGTTTTTCAACGCGCTTGGCGGCTTGTTTTTGTATGCGATTTTACGGCTGCAAGGCCATTTGCCGTGGAATCCGCAGCACTTCGGCGGATTGCAGCCCGACTTGGCTTTCAATGTCGCCGTTTCGTTTATGACCAATACCAACTGGCAATCCTACGGCGGCGAAACGACGCTAAGCTATTTCAGCCAAATGGCCGGATTGACGGTGCAGAATTATCTTTCTGCGGCAACGGGCCTCGCGATCTCCTTTGCCGTCGTGCGCGGATTTGTCCGGAAAGAAAATCCGAATCTCGGAAATTTTTACGTCGATGTCGCGCGCGTGACTCTTTACGTGTTGCTGCCCTTGGCTTTGATTTTTGCCATATTCCTTATCTGGCAGGGCGTGCCTCAGAATCTGATGTCCTCGGTTCAGGCGACGACTTTGGAGGGCGCTCAACAAACCATCGCGCAAGGGCCCGTCGCCAGCCAGATCGCGATCAAGATGCTCGGGTCGAATGGAGGAGGATTTTTTAACGCCAACGCCACGCATCCCTATGAAAACCCGACGCCGCTTAGCGACTTCATGCAAATGGTTTCCATTCTTTTGCTTCCCATTGCGCTTGTTCTCGCTTTCGGACGGATGGTGGGAGACAAACGGCAAAGCTGGTCTCTTTTCGCCAGCATGACGATTTTGTTCCTGATCATGCTGGCGCTGTGCCTGCATTTTGAGGCAACGGCGCACCCTGCGTTAGCGGCGTTGAACGTCGATCAACATATCAGCAGCATTAATCCCGGCGGAAATATGGAAGGGAAGGAAACCCGTTTCGGCATTTTCGATTCCGTCTTATGGACGGTTTCGACGACGGCGACGTCGAACGGTTCGGTCAATTCGATGATCGACAGTTATATGCCTTTGGGCGGACTGATAGCCCTCTTCAACCTGTTAATCGGCGAGGTGATTTATGGCGGGGTCGGTTGCGGGCTTTACGGCATTTTGATTTATGTGCTGATTACGGTCTTTATCGCGGGGCTTATGGTCGGGCGCACGCCGGAATATCTCGGGAAAAAGATCGAAGCGCATGAAATGAAGCTCGCCATTATTGCGATGTTTCTTTATCCGCTTTGCGTGCTTGGTTTCGGCGTCATCAGTTTGCTGACTCCCGCCGGAGCGAAATCGATCACGGCTTTGGGCCCTCACGGATTGACGCAAACGATCTATGCCTATGCGTCTGCCGCCGCCAATAACGGCTCGGCTTTCGGGGGCTTTAACGCCGATACCCTGTTTCAAAATATCGGGCTTGGCATCGTTATGCTGATCGGTCGGTTTGGCGTCATTATTCCTGTTTTGGCCATCGCGGGCTCTTTGGCGGCCAAGAAAACGGTTCCCGCTTCCAGCGGCACTTTCCCCACGCACGGAGGAATGTTCGTCGTTCTTTTGATAGGCGTTATTGTTCTGTTCGGCGGGTTGACTTATTTTCCCGCGCTGGCGCTCGGCCCCGTGGCTGAACATCTCTCTCTTTTCGCGCATTAGGCTTGCATCATGTCTAAAAAACCTAAACGCTCATCCCTCTTCGACCCCTCTCTTTTGCGCACTGCTATCGAAGGGGCTTTCTTCAAGCTTAAGCCGACGGCGCTGGCGCGAAATCCCATCATGTTTACGGTCGGCGTTGCCAGCCTGTTTTCCACTTTGCTGACCTTGCGCGACGCTATAGCGGGAGAACCTTTCATCGTCAGTTTGCAAATTTCCTTGTGGCTATGGTTTACCGTTTTATTCGGAAATTTCGCCGAAGCCGTCGCCGAAGGGCGCGGCAAGGCTCAGGCCGATAGTTTGCGGAAAACCAAAACGGAGACTTTGGCCAAAAAAATCGCCAACGTCGATGCGACGGTCTATAAGACCGTTCATGCTTCTGAATTGCGGCGAGGCGACTTGATCGTGGCGGAGGCAGGCGATGTGATTCCCGGCGACGGCGACGTCGTCAAAGGCATCGCGACCGTCGATGAATCCTCGATTACGGGGGAATCCGCGCCTGTGATAAGGGAATCAGGCGGCGATCGTTCCGCCGTGACGGGCGGCACGCGCATCATTTCCGACCGCATCGTCGTGGAAATCGGCGCCAACCCGGGCGAATCCTTTCTGGACCGCATGATCGGCCTCGTCGAAGGAGCCAAGCGACAGAAGACGCCCAATGAAATCGCATTGACCATTCTTTTGATAGGGCTGACGCTGATTTTCCTGATCGTCTGCGTGACGCTTCAAGGCTTCGCCGCGTATAGCGGAACGCTCATTCCCGCCATTTATCTGATCGCATTGCTGATTACGCTGATCCCGACGACGATCGGCGGTCTTTTGTCGGCGATCGGGATTGCGGGAATGGACCGCTTGGTCATGTTCAACGTCATCGCAAAATCGGGCCGCGCCGTCGAAGCCGCCGGGGATATCGATACCCTGCTGCTCGATAAAACGGGCACGATTACAATGGGCAATCGCATGGCCAGCGATTTTATTCCAACGTCCGGCGCAAGTAAAATCGAACTGGCCGAAGCTGCCTTTCTTTCGTCGTTGGCGGACGATACGCCGGAAGGAAAATCCATCGTTCGTCTGGCCGAAGATAAATATGGCATGAATGCGGAGAAACAGCTCCCGAACATGCGCTTTGTTCCGTTCAGCGCTCATACGCGCATGAGCGGCATCGATACCGACTCTGTTTCCATACGAAAAGGAGCGCCGGATTCCATTCTGGCGCTTTGCGAAAAAAGCAGAAGTTCCGAAATCATAGACGCCGTCGAACGCGTCGCCAAAACGGGCGGGACGCCCCTGCTCGTCGCCAAGGATAAAAGAATTCTCGGCGTCATACATCTGAAAGACATCATTAAGCCCGGCATCCATGAACGCTTTATGACCTTGCGCCGCATGGGAATCCGCACGGTTATGATTACGGGCGACAATCCGATTACGTCCGCGGCGATCGCGGCGGAAGCGGGCGTCGATGATTTTCTGGCGGAAGCTTCTCCCGAAAAAAAACTCGAACTTATTAGAAACGAGCAAGCATCGGGGAAGCTTGTCGCCATGTGCGGCGACGGGTCGAACGATGCCCCCGCCCTTGCGCAAGCCGATGTCGGCGTGGCGATGAATACCGGCACGATGGCCGCGCGCGAAGCGGGCAATATGATCGATCTGGACAGCGACCCGACGAAATTGATCGAGATCGTGATGATCGGCAAGCAACTTTTGATGAGCCGCGGCGCTTTGACGACGTTTTCGATCGCCAACGATGTCGCCAAATATTTCGCGATTATTCCGGCTTTGTTCATCAGCATTTTTCCCGGCATGAGATGTCTGAACATCATGCGGCTTGGAAGCCCGGAAAGCGCGATTTTGTCGGCGATTATTTTCAACGCGTTGATTTTAATCGCGCTTGTGCCTTTGGCTTTGCGCGGCGTGAAATTTTCTCCGGCTCCCGCCAGCGTCGTTTTGCGGCGGAATTTACTGATTTACGGCGCAGGAGGAATTGTCGTACCGTTTGCGGGGATTAAGGCTATTGACGTCATCGTCAGCGCGTTCATGGGTGTCTAACATGTTTCGGGAACTTCGTTCCAGCCTCGGCCTTCTTATTTTCTTCGCGCTTTTATGCGGCGTTGGATACCCGTTATTCATGACCGGCATGGGGCAAATTTTATTTCCCCATCAGGCCAACGGGAGCCTTGTCAAATCAAGCGACGCCATCATCGGTTCGGAATTGATCGGGCAGAATTTCACGTCGGATAAATACTTCCATCCGCGGCCTTCCGCCGCAGGCAACGGTTATGACGCGGGAAATTCATCGGGAAGCAATCTGGCTCCCTCCTCGGCGGATTTGATTCAGACGATCACCTCGCGCGTTGCGGATTTGCGGAAAGCGGGCGATACCCGTCCTATTCCCGTCGATCTCGTGACGGCATCGGGTAGCGGGCTCGATCCCGATATTTCCGTCGCATCGGCGGAGTTTCAGGCCGCGCGCGTCGCCGAGGCGAGGCGTTTGCCTTTGCCGCAGGTTGAAAAGCTGATATCTTCATTCACGACCTCTCGCGCTTTCGGCATCTTCGGCGAAAGCCGAGTCAATGTGCTCGCGATCAATCAAGCGCTTGATAAATTGGGTTCTGTCCCCGATACGCCTCACGCATCCCCATGACCGACGAAGAAAAACGCCCCTCTCCCGAAGCGTTGCTCAAAGAAGCCAAGAGCGAACGCATCGGTAAGCTGAAAATTTTTTTGGGAGCTGCTCCGGGCGTTGGCAAGACCTATGCGATGCTTAACGCGGCAAAGTCTCGCCTGAGCGAAGGCATCGACATCGTTATCGGCGTTGTCGAAACGCATCAGCGCAGCGAAACGCAGGCTTTGGCCGAAGGATTTAAAACCGTGCCGCGGCAGAAACTCGATTACCGCGGTTTGACTTTCGAGGAGATGGACCTCGACGCTATTCTTAAACTCAAGCCGAAGCTCGTATTAATCGATGAATTGGCCCACACCAACATTCCGGGCGCAAGGCATCCCAAACGCTATCAGGACGTGCAGGAAATTCTTGAGGCCGGAATCGACGTCTATTCGACATTGAACGTCCAACACATCGAAAGCCTGAACGACATCGTGACCCGCATCACCGGCGTGAAAGTGCGCGAAACGATTCCCGATAGCATTGTGCAGCTGGCCAACGCCATAGAATTGATCGACCTGCCCCCCGACGAGCTGTTGCAGCGGTTAAAAGAGGGCAAGGTTTATATTCCCGAACAGGCGCGTCTGGCCGTTCATCGCTTTTTTACGCCGGGGAATCTGACCGCCCTGCGCGAACTGGCTTTGCGGCAGGCTGCCGAACGCGTCGACGACCAGATGACGAATTTGATGCGCCGCCACGCTATTTCAGGGCCGTGGCCGACCAGCAACCGCGTGATGGTTTGCATTTCGGACGACAGTCAGGCCGCCCTTCTGGTGCGCGCGGCGCGACGCAGCGCCGAAAGGCGGCAAGCGTCATGGCTTGTTCTTTATATCGAAACAAGCCTTCACAGCCGGTTATCGGAAAAGGCGCGCAACGATATTTCCCAGGCCATGGCGCTCGGGGAAAGCATGGGCGCTGAGACGATGACCGTGACGAGCGAAGACGTCGCCGCCGAAATTTTGCGCATCGCCCGCGAACGCAACGTCAACACGATCGTTATCGGAAAATCCCGACGTTCGATTTGGTCGCGTCTTACGCGGCCTTCGGTTTCGGCCGCAGTCATTAAAAACGGCCAAGGATTCGATATTCTTCTCGTCAACGATATGGAAGCCTTGGCGCGAAGCGGCGACTTACAGAAATTTTCCAGCGCCTCCGAAGCTCGGCTTTGGAAATTCAGTTGGCCCGCCATCGGAAAAACGACGTTTGTTGTCGGGCTTGCCTGCCTCGTGGCGTCGCTGATGAGCTCTTTCATCGCACCGGCGTTGCTGCCTTTCTTTTTTATTGTCGCCGTTCTTTTGGTCGCTTTGGATGTCGATCTTATCGCGTCTCTTCTCGCGACTTTCCTGTCGGGCGTTGCTTTGGACTTTTTGATGACGGCGCCGGGATATTCCCTTGTTCCCCAGCGCGAAGAAGACGTTCTTTCGCTGTTTTTCTTTCTTGCAATCGGCGTGGCGACGAGCTTCCTCGCCGACCGCATACACCTTCAGATCAATATCACGCGCCGCCATGCGGAACGCACGCAATCCCTGTACGATTTCACGAAAAGCATCGCGGCGGCCGCGACGATTGACGATGTCGCTCAGGCGACCGTACGGCGCGTCGCGATAACCTTGGGCGCCGATGTCGCCGTTTTGTTGCCTCACAACGAAAAGTTGGACATCGTGGCGGCCGTTCCAGCCGACCTTAAGCTCGATACGGCTTCGAGCGCGGCGATGGATTGGGTTTTGCGGCATCGCAAACCGGCGGGATTCCGCTCGGACACGTTGCCGGGAACCCCTTTTTACGGATTGCCCTTGCAATCCGGAGCTTCCATGCTTGGAGTCATCGCCGTAAGGGTTAAAGACGGGAGCGCGTTGACCTCCGTTCAAAACAATTTTCTTTTGAGCCTTACCTATCAGGCGGCATCGGCTATTGAACGCGCCAAATTGGTGACGGACGTCGCGCAGGCGCGGCTGCAGACGGAAATGGAAAAACTCCGCACGAGCCTTCTTTCCTCGGTCAGCCGCGATTTGCGTTCGCCTTTGGACAGCATCATTCTCACCTCTAGAAATTTAAGCAACGATTGGGACGAAATCCCTTCCGATAAGCGCTTTTCCCTCGTCTCCCATATTGAGGAGGAATCGGATCGTCTCGACCGCTTTATCGAGAATTTTCTGGATATGACCGAACTTGTAACCGGAAACATGCGTTACAACCGAACTCTTATGGATGTGCATGACGTTATCGAGATGGCAATGGCGCGCCTTATTCGTCGCCTTAAAGAACGCGAGATCGTTTTCGATTGCCCGGAAGATCTGCCTCTTATCGAGGCCGATGCGAACACTTTGCGCCGCGTTTTCGTTAATGTGATTGAAAACGCCTGTTTATATTCCCTGCCCGATCAGCCGATCAAGATTGTCGCGCGGCATGAAGGGGATTCTATTAAAGTTGTCATCAGCGATCGAGGAGTCGGCATTCCGGAAAGCGAACGCATGCGCGTGTTCGACATGTTTTACAGGATTAAGAAGGACAGCGCGGCGATAGGGCCTATCGCGGGCGCAGGTCTTGGTCTTTCGATTTGCCGCGGCTTTGTCGAGGCGCACCAAGGCCACATCAGCGCGCAATCTGGCGAGAATGGCGAGGGAACCAGCATTATTATCACCCTGCCGATCCGATCCGTGACGGCGTAAGGCAGATTGGTGCTGCATTTTCCGGATACTTCTATTCTTACTTCACTTTCCGGATAAAATGCGGATAAAGTCGGTCTTTAGCCTAAACTTCAACCCCTGACCCGTCTTCCTTATTTATGCACAGCCAACATCACCACGTTATCGCGAACATTCTGCACCTGCTGGCCGGTGGCGGATTGGGTTTGGTTTCGGCCAGTCTCGCCTTGTCTTTCGGTTCGCGTTCCGCCGACCGGATGCCCGGCGAAAGCCGCAAGCCGCAATGCATCTATTGCGCGCGGCCATCCACCTGGCAGGAAGCTTCTCCCCTCGTCGGTTGGCTTTTGAGGCCGGATACGCTGTCTTTCCCTTGCCCGTGCGGCCTTCGAACCGGCATGTGGCAACAACCGGCTTGCGAGATTGCCGGATTTATTCTCGGCCTTATTGCCATGTATTTTCAGGATTGGTCTTGGGCCGCCTTGCCTTTATGCATCGGCGTCGGACTTTTGCCCGCGATTGCGCTCGTCGATTTCTATTATGGCATCATTCCCGACGGGCTTAACCTTCTTCTGGGCATATGCGGCTTTTTATTCGTGTTGGCGCGCGGCGAAGATGTTTTTTTAGGAATGATCGTCGCGTCCGTTTTACTTTGCCTCGGTTTATTTTTCGCGCTTGTGTACAGCAGGTTGCGCGGAAAAGAAATGCTTGGGCTGGGCGACGTTAAATTTTTTGCCGCATCCGGGTTCTGGCTGCATCCGCACACGGCGCCGACGTTTTTGGCTTTAAGCGGTTTATTCGGCCTTTTGTTCACGTTGATCTGGCGGCGCGTCAGCAACGAAAAAGAATTTCCATTTGCCCCCGCCCTTTGCCTGTCCTTGTTCTTATGCGTTATCTATCGTCTCGTGTGGATTCCATGAATTTCGCAAAGGCTCTTTTCACGGTTAGCGGATTGACTGTTATAAGCCGCGTGGGCGGATTTATCCGCGACTCTCTGACGGCCATTTTCTTGGGCGCGGGGCCCGTCGCCGACGCTTTCTTTGTCGCGCAGCGGCTGCCTAATTTATTCCGGAGCCTTTTTGCCGAGGGCGCTTTTTCGGCGGCTTTTGTGCCCCTTTATACGACCGAACAGGAACGCCACGGCGAGGAAGCCGCGCAACACTTCGCCGGGCAGGCGCTGATGCTTCTGCTCGCGGCTTTGATTCCGTTCTCCGTTCTCGTGATGATGTTCATGCCGCAGGTGATGCTCATCCTTGCGCCCGGATTCGAACGCGATACGGAAAAATACAACCTCGCGGTCAATTTCAGCACGATCACTTTTCCCTATCTCGCGCTAATTTCCATCACCGCCCTGCAAACGGGCGTTTTAAACGCGCGGGGAAGGTTCGGCCCCGGTGCTGCGGCGCCTATCGCCTTTAACATTGTCTTGATCGTTGGCTTGTTCGCGGCGAAATTTTTCGGCTGGCATGTAGGCTATACGCTCGCGTGGTCGGTGACGATTTCGGGCGTCGTACAATGCGCGTGGCTTGCGATAAGTTGTTACCGCGCGCGCGCGTCGATACCTTTGCTTCGCCCGCAGTTGGGCGAGGCAAGCCATAAATTGTTCCGCCGCATAGGGCCCGGGGCTATCGGCGCTGGCGCGGCGCAGATTAATTTGTTGATTTCGACCATTCTTGCCTCGACGTTGCCGACGGGCGCGGTGTCTTATTTGTTTTATGCGGACAGGTTAAATCAGCTACCCTTGGGCATCGTCGGGATTGCGGTTGCGACGACGTTGTTGCCCCTGCTCTCAAGGCATATCGAAGCCGGAGCCGAGGATAAAGTCCGGCATTACAACAGCCGCGCGATCGAGTTTTGCCTTTTGCTCGGGTTGCCCGCGACGATCGGGCTTATTATCCTCGCGCAGCCGATTATCCAGACGTTGTTCCAACACGGCAGGTTTACGCACGAAGACACTCTTGCGACTTGTCAGGCTTTGCAGGCTTATGCGTTGGGCATTCCGGGATTTTTGTTGGTCAAGGTTTTCGCGGCGGGATTTTTCGCGCGGCACGATACCAAAACGCCCGTCAAAATCGCGGTTATCGGGATGATCGTTAATGTTTTTTGTTCTGTTTTACTTTTGGGATTGTTGCAGCATATGGGGATTGCGCTGGCAAATAGCATCGCCGTGAGCGTCAACGCCGCGCTGCTCTACCGCCAGTTACGCCGCAAAAATGCGCCGATAGGCGACGGGAAATTGCCCGGAAGGATAAAAAAAATATCCCTGAGCGCGGCGGTTATGGCTTTGGCGACGTATCTTTTGACGGCGTTTGGATGGAATGCGATTGCGTTTTCCGGCATTGTGCAGGAAATTTTTTGTTTGGGCGCATTGATCGCGGCCTCCGGCGCGGCTTATGCCGCCGCGCTGCACATGACGGGGGCGATGAGATTGGAGGATGTGAAAGAGGTTTTGGGAAGAGGATGAGCCCCTTCTTATTCGGCAAAGCTATTGTGGGTCCCGCATGTGCGCTAGGGCTCCTTGAAAACAGGGAGATTTATTCTCGGCTTTCATGCGATTAAATTGCCTATCAAACAATCTTTCATGTTCGGAGAATTTCGCCAGTATGACATTTAATTTAGCCTGATCGTTCATTACCTTCATAACAGCCAAGGAGAACAAAATAACAAGCGCACCGCCTCCGATGATGATGGGAGATTTCTCCTTCACCCCGATCGCCACAAGAAGCCCCCCAAAGACAATCGCCGAAAGTTGGCTGAAGAAAAGCGGCGTTTGCATTATGCCTTTTTCCATCTGCAGGCGGTTATATTCGGAATCCAGCACGCCTTTTAGTTCGTCGTTCAACCTCTGGATTCTTTCTTGTTGGCACTTAAGAAGAAATTTATCCGTTTTTGATAATGGCCCTTCTTCCAGAAGTTTTATACATACGCTCACGTGCGCATTCATGCACGCCAAGCCCGCTTCCGATCTAAATTCCAGAATCTTCCCGACACCAACTTTTCTTTTAAGGCCTTCCGCAATCTTTTTGGACAAAAGAGCCAAGGCTTTTTCCTGCACGATCAGATTAAAATAAATGTCGTCAGGTGAATTTGCAGCCGATTCATCGGCGGTTTTTGAAGGCATCATTTGCCATTGTCCCTAAAATAATTCAGAAATTATAGCCGCAGATTACCCTTTGATCCCCCAAAAGCCAAGCATTGTTTTTGTTTTCTTTTATAATTCAATAAGTTGTTGTTTGTCTTTTCGGTGCGTTTATCCTATTTTGTCCTGATGCCGCTTTCGCGGAGACGACGCTCGTTTAATCAGGGAATTTTAATATGACCGAACAAGACGCTTCAGAAAATCTTTCCTACGACACGTTTCTCGCCTCGCTTCAACGGAGCAAGGAATTGGAAGCGGATATTCAGAAAAATCCCAAGCGTCACCGCGTGATGACCGGGGACAGGCCGACCGGCGATTTGCATATAGGGCATTTGTTCGGCTCGCTGCTCAACCGCGTGCGGCTTTCGAAGATGGGCGTCGAGTGTTTTATCCTTATCGCCGATTATCAGGTTCTGACCGATCACGACGTGTTCGACAAAATTTCCGAATGCACCGTCAATCTGGCGACCGATTATATCGCGGCGGGGCTAGACCCCGATTGTGGCAATGTCTTTATCTATCCGCACAGCGCCGTGCCGGAACTCAATCAGCTTCTTCTGCCGTTTTTGAATCTCGTCAGCATCGCCGAGCTGGAGCGCAACCCGACCGTCAAGGAAGAAATCGAAGCCGCGAAAATGACGCGGTTAAACGCGGGAATGTTCACCTATCCCGTGCATCAGGCCGCCGATATTTTGTTCTGCAAGGCGACAGCCGTTCCCGTCGGGAAAGACCAGCTTCCGCATATCGAACTGACGCGCATGATCGCGCGGCGATTTAACGCGAAGTACGGCAAAAACAAACAGATATTCCCCGAACCGCAGGGTTTGTTGAGTCAGGCGCCAACGATTTTAGGTCTCGACGGCGGCAAGAAAATGAGCAAGAGCCGCAACAATTCGATTCCGTTGAAGGCCACCGAGGACGAAACAGCCAAGATTATCAAAACGGCGACGACGGATTCGGAACGCCTTATCACCTATGAACCCGAACGCAGGCCGCAGGTCGCCAATTTGCTGGAGATCGCGAGTTACGCGAGCGGCGTAGCGCCGGAAAAAATTGCCGCAGAAATCGGCGACGGCGGCGCGGGAAAATTAAAGGCGTATTTAACCGAAAGCTTGAACGCGTTCCTGCGGCCTTTGCGCGCGCGGCGCGCGGAGTTGGTTAAGGATGTGGGGTATGTGCGCCGCTCTATCGACAAAGGCATCGAAAAAGCCCGCGAGGTCGGGGCTGAGACTTTGAAAGAAGTCCGCGAAGCGATGAATATGTATAGGTAGAAAACAAGGAGGTCTTATTATGCAAAATCCCGTTATAACCCTTTTCGAAAAGGTAAAATGGGCGCTGACTCCCCCACAAGAAAAAGTTGCCATTTTCGTAAAGAAGGCTGAGGAATCAGAATCGAGAGGGGAATATTACAACGCGTTAGTTAATTACAGACTCGCCAGGAAATTCGCAACTTCTAATGAAGCCGATTTCAATCTCGGAGTGTCTTGTGTGCGTTATGCTGCCCAAGCAGGCGTTCAATTTATTCCTTGCAAGACGATATAATTTTTCTTATGACGGCGCAAGGCGAGTGTTCTATACTTGTTCCTATGCCTCGTCCTGCATCTACTCTCTTCGATAATGCCGCTGTCAGGCCTTTGCCCGACAGGCTGCGGCCTCGCGCATTAAGCGAAGTCGTTGGGCAGGATCATTTGCTGAAACCGGATGCTCCTATCGGCAGAATGGTCGCGGCAAAACGGTTGGCTTCGATGATTTTGTGGGGGCCTCCCGGGTGCGGAAAAACTACTATCGCGCGTTTGCTGGCAGACGCCACGGGATTGTATTTTGAGCCTGTCTCCGCCACGGCTTCCGGCGTCGCGGAATTGCGCAAGATATTCGAAGCGGCGGGAAACAGGCGCGCGACGGGGCAAGGCACTTTGCTGTTCGTCGATGAGGTTCATCGCTTCAATCGGGCGCAGCAGGACGTGCTTTTGCCTTATGTCGAGGACGGCACCGTGACTTTGGTGGGTGCGACGACGGAAAATCCGTCGTTCGAACTGAACGGCGCTTTGCTGTCGCGCTGCCAGGTTTTTGTCTTGAACCGGCTCGACGACGACGCTTTGGAACTGATGCTGAAGCGAGCCGAAAAAGACGCCAAGCGCTCCCTCCCCTTGACCCAAGAGGCGCGCGTAGCTTTGAAAGCTATGGCGGACGGCGACGGACGCTATTTGCTTGTGATGGCCGAGGAAATTTTCTCTCTGCCGAAAGACCGCGCGCTCAATGCGACACAATTGGCTACATTCGTGCAAAGGCGGCGGCCTTTGTACGACAAGGCGCAGGAGAGCCATTATAATCTCATCAGCGCGTTGCATAAATCGTTGCGCGGCTCGGACTGCGATGCGGCTTTGTATTGGTTCGCGCGGATGCTGGCGGGCGGCGAAGACCCTCGGTATATCGCGCGGCGGTTAACGCGGTTTGCAAGCGAGGATGTGGGATTGGCCGATCCGCAGGCCCTACCCCTCGCGCTGGCAGCGTGGGAGGCTTACGAAAGGATGGGCAGCCCCGAAGGCGAGTTGGCTTTGGCGGAATTGGTGATTTACTTGGCGACCGCGCCGAAATCGAACGCGGCGTATGTCGCGATGGGCGCGGCAACGCGGGCGGCGAATGAATATGGCTCTTTGATGCCGCCCAAGCATATTCTGAACGCCCCGACGAAATTGATGCAGGAAATCGGTTACGGCGAGGGCTATGAGTACGATCACGACACGGAAGAAGGATTTTCCGGCCAGAACTATTTTCCCGACGACATGAAACGGCAGGAATTTTATCGCCCCGTCGAACGCGGGTTCGAGCGCGAGGTCAAAAAACGGCTGGATTACTGGGCGGAGTTGAGGAGGAAGAAGCAATGAGGACTTCCTTGCCATTATCCCGTCTTTTAGACTAAAACCGCATATTCGGTTAATGAGAAAGAAACAAATCGGATTCCGCATCTTCGCGCCCGGCGATCTGCCTCGCGCTTTGTGCGGAATGACGAGTTTAACAATACGGAAAAATCTATGCCCGCGTATCAATATATCTATGTGATGAAGTCGCTTTCCAAGGCTTGGCCCGGAGGGAAGAAGGTTTTGGACGACGTTTGGTTGTCGTTTTATCCCGACGCCAAGATCGGTGTCCTTGGGCCGAACGGCGCGGGAAAATCGACGCTGCTCAAAATTATGGCTGGCCTCGATACCGATTTTTCTGGCGAGGCTTGGGTTGCCGAAGGCGCGACAGTCGGTTATTTACCGCAAGAGCCGCAGCTCGACCCCAAATTAACGGTCATGGAAAACGTGATTTCGGGATTGGGCGAAAAGAAGGCGCTGCTCGACAAATTTGAAGAAGTCAGCAATAAATTGGGCGAAGTATCGGCCCCCGACGAGATGCAAAAGCTGATCGACGAGCAAGCCGCGTTACAAGAGAAAATCGAAGCCGGAAATTTATGGGATTTGAACCGCTCGATCGAAATCGCGCTCGACGCCCTTAGGTGTCCTGCCCCCGACGCCGACGTGACGAAGCTTTCGGGCGGCGAACGCCGCCGCGTGGCCTTGTGCCGCTTGTTGCTGCAAAAGCCGGATTTGTTGCTGCTTGACGAACCGACAAACCATCTGGATGCGGAATCGATCGCGTGGCTGCAAACTTATTTGGCAGCCTATACCGGCGCTGTCGTCATGGTCACGCACGACCGCTATTTTCTCGACAATGTCACCGGATGGATTTTGGAACTCGACCGCGCCAAAGGAATTCCGTACGAAGGCAATTATACGGCGTGGCTGGAGCAGAAGCAAAAACGGTTGGAACAGGAATCGCGCGAGGAAACGGGACGGCAAAAGACTCTCGCCCGCGAATTGGAATGGGTCAGGCAGTCGCCTAAAGCCCGGCATGCCAAGGGAAAAGCGCGCATCACCTCCTATGAAAATCTTTTGGCGCAAAGCGCAGAAGCGACCTCGGATACCGCGCAGATCGTTATTCCGACGCCGCCGCGTTTGGGGAATACCGTCATCGACGCGGAACATTTGAGAAAGTCTTATGGAGATCGTTTATTGATCGACGATCTTTCGTTCATGCTTCCGCCCGGCGGCATTGTCGGCATTTTGGGGCCAAACGGCGCGGGAAAATCGACTTTGTTCAAAATGATTACGGGGCAAGAAAAAGCCGACAAGGGTAAAATCAAAATCGGAGAAACCGTCAAATTGGGATATGTCGATCAAAGCCGCGACAGTCTACGCGCCGATAAGACCGTTTGGGAAGAAATCTCGGATGGTTTGGACATTATCGATTTGGGCAAAAAAACCATGCCGAGCCGCGCCTATGTCGCCGCGTTCGGATTTAAGGGAACGGATCAGCAAAAGAAGGTCGGCATTTTATCGGGCGGCGAACGCAATCGCGTGCATATGGCCAAGATGCTGAAATCTGGCGCGAACGTTTTGCTGCTTGACGAGCCTTCGAACGATCTCGATGTCGATACCTTGCGCGCCTTGGAAGACGCGATTGTCGCGTTTCCGGGCTGCGTTGTCGTTATCACGCACGATCGCTGGTTCATGGATCGCGTGGCCACGCATATTTTAGCTTTCGAGGGAGACAGCCAAGTCGTTTGGTTCGAAGGCAATTATCAGGATTATGAGGCCGACAGGCATCGCCGTTTAGGATCGGAAGCCGATCAGCCGCACCGGATAAAATACAAACCGTTGGAACGAGGATAGATTAACAATCCGGCAGCATCCCGGTAATTCGCGATATTAGCGTTTGGGCGTTTCCTCGTATTTCGATAATTTTCAGGCGGCTTGTTTTACCGGATTTGATTTCTATTTGCCTTTTTCCAACTCCGCATATTTCCGAAAGCCTTTCGACGAGCGCATTATTGGCTTTGCCGTCGCGGGCTTCCGCCGCGATTGAAACTTCCATTGCCCTTTTGCCGTCGCCGATATCTACGACTTTGGACTCGCGCGTATGGGACAAGCCCGGCTTGACGCGCACCGAAAGGCGAACGCCGTTATCAAACGAGCAAAGGATGTCGGATAAGCTTTCCGCGCTCATTTGGCCTTAACTTCGAAGAGCGAATAGTTTGAGGGTTGGGGGATGGGAATTTGCTTCAACCATCCGGGAATCTTGGAGGAGGAAAGTTGTCCTGCAAAACTATTATTTGGCAACATCCTGACCATCCCGTTGGGCATTCCGACATAGTGAGGCTCGTTGCCTTTCAAATACATCTGGGGAACATAGTGGCACAGGACAACAAGATTGATACCGTCGCGTTGGGCGATTTTTTCTGCCTGCGCCGCATCGGTCGTCGAAAAGAAATCAACTGAGTCCAAATTCCCTCGCACATTGGTGTGATACGGCGCGGACATGACTTCGTGCGGCGTATAGAAGATCAGCCCGGCCCCTTCGCTAATTAAATTCATGATGCGTAACTTGCGATCCTTGTATGGCGGCGAATTGAGGACTGCCCCGACACTATGAATATCGCACGTAGTGTCGACACTTTCCGCAGGAAAAAGAAGCACGCCGACGTTGAACGATCTGCCGTCTAGCAGCGCCGGAGTAAGAATCATCGGCAATGGGCCTATCAAAAGAACGAGCCAAATTTCAGCCCAAAAACGCCTGCGCCCTTCGTAATGCCTGCCGATCCACACCCATCCGCGTTCGACAAAAACCACGAGCGGAATGACCGAGAATGCTTCGGCGTATATCATCACGCGAATTTGATAAAAAGCCGCCAAGCCTATAGATGCCGCCAAAAACGAGGCGAGAAGAATCCAACTCCACTTCCTGTGATCCTTTTCTTTGCGCACAAACGAGAGACTGACGATGAGACTTAGAACGGGAATAAAAATGCACAAAAACGCCTTAAATGGGGCGTAGCGTTTGATAAGCGGTATAGCTTCTTCCAGATTGGCAAAAAACAATGCCGCTAACTTCTCATCCATCGCGCCGTAGGGACCCGCAAGCAACGATGGAAACCGGTGTAAATAAACCGCTCCAAGAGCGACGGCTAAGCCCACGCCCAGAAGAAAACGGGTTTTAACATTTTTGATCAGCGTCATTCCCGCCGCGCCCAGAAGTGCCGCTGCAATGCCGCCCATAAGAGCGACATAGGCTATCGAATAGGCCAACAAATCTGGATTAAATATATCCGCTAACGGCCGGTCAAACACAAGAAACGCAGCGCCAAACATAAAAAGGCTAAGGCCGAAGGCTGATGCCGATCGCGCGGCATTTCTGCCCTTTGCCAATGTCCATAACCCAAGGACAGCCGATGCCAGCACCATCCACGGCAAAACCTCAAGCGCAATCGCCGTCGAAAGGGCAAAAACGCCTCCGGCCGCAATCGCCCACCGTATCCGGTCGGGACGTTCGAAAACCCGCGTGGTCAGGCCTAAAGCGGCTATCGTCAACATCGCCTCAAGTCCGTGATGATCGACTTGGCCGGGGGCGAACTTAAACATCAAGATGGGAGCAAACAGAACGATAAAGGTCGACAATCGCGACCATTCCTTCGACGCAAAACGTTCGGCTACGATGCGCAAAAAAAAGAAAAACAGCCCCAGATAAATTAACGGCAGCAAAAACGATCCCAGCAACGCAGCGCCGCGCCATGAATAATGAAACAGGCGGAAAAGCAAGATCATTCCCGCAATCGGCATTTCCGCAAAGCGGGTGTAATGGATGGCGACGCCCTCGGGAGGAGACATGCGATGCTGAATATTATCGAACCAGCTTTGCCCCTGAAGCCAATCGAGCGTTTGCGAAAGATAGGTATAATCGTCGGAGTCCGGCAAATTACCAAGCCATATTTGATCGCGCGGCATGGCAATGTAGCTAATGACAAAATAACACCACATCACCAAAGGCAGCCCGATAAAAGGCTTTTGAAAAATGCGCAGAACATCGTTCAAAAAAGCGTTGCTTTTTTCAACTATTTTCATCGTTCGGACCTGAGGGTTTTTGTCATTTTTGTTTCAAGCAAAAACAGCGAACGTGCGCCGATACTCGCTGGAAGCCGACTATCGCAGCCCTTGGTTTCCTTTACAAGTTTAAGGTTAAAGAACACCGGAACAATTTTTACATTCATTTGGTTTTGACTTCGAAAACAGAATAGTTTGACAATCTGGGAACGGGGATAGGCGTTATCCAATCCGGAACTTTACCGGAGGCAAGCTGCCATACGAAACTTTCGTCGGATGACAAATCGACAACCGACCCATCAGGCAATCTTTTGACCAATTTTCCATTAGGTAAATTATAGTAAAACGATTCACTCCCCTTGAAATATATATCGGGAATATGATGGCACATCACGACAAGATCAATATTATCGCGTTGAGCGATTTCTTTTGCCTGCGCCGGATCGCTTGTCTTAAAGAAATCGACCGCATCCAGATTTCCTCGCACATTTTTATGATACGGCGCCGCCATGACCTCGTGCGGGGTATAAAAAATGAGTTGAGCCCCCAAATTCATCATATTCATGATGCGTAATTTACGATCGGCGTAGGACGACGCATCAAGAACGCCGTTGATTCCTTGAATACTGCACGTTTCGTCACCGTGTTGTGCGGAAAAGGCCATTACGCCGACGTTAAATGATCTTCCGTCTCTTAGTGCCGGGATAAAAACAACCGTTAACGGGCCAACCAATAAAACAAGAAAAACTTTCGCCCAAAAGCATTGACGTCCCTCATAATGCGTTCTGATCCACTTACACCCGCGCTCGGCGAACGCCACCATTGGTATGATCGAGAACATATCCGCGTACATCGTTACGCGAGATTGGTAAAATAATCCGAGTCCGACAGATGCTGTTAAAAGAAAGATCAGGAGAATCCAATTCCATTTCTTAGAATCTTTTTCTTCACGCGCCATAAATAAAGCAACAATCAGACTCAACACGGGGATAAAAAGGTACAGCAGCAACCAATAAATATCAAAACGATCCACCAAAGATCGCATCTCCGTAATTTCCTGTGAGAACAGCTCGGCCAATCTCTTGTCCATTGCGCCATAAGGCCCCGCGAGCAATTCCGGATATTGGTATAAGTAAATCGCGCCGAGGATGGCGGCTATGCCGCCGCTAACGACAAAACGCAGCTTTATATCCTTGATAAACGTTGCCCCAGACGCTCCCAGTAAAGCCAGTGCGACGCCCCCCATAAAGACAACATAGGCTATCGAATAGGCCAACAAGTCCGTATGGAATACTTCCGCCGGCGATTTCTCTATGACTAGAAAAAGCGAGCCAAAAAGAAACAAGGCAACCCCAAATATCGATGCCGATCGCGCCGCTTTAGCTCCCGATACGATCGTCCAAAGCCCTATGACGGTCGATGTCAGCGCCAGCCACGGCAGATTTTCAAGCGCCATGGCCATAGCGAATGCGAAAACCCCTCCGGCCGCTATTGCCCAGCGCTTTCGATCGGGATGCGCGAACATTTGCGCGGTCAGGCCGATGGCTCCCATCGTCAATATCGTTTCCAGACTATGATGGCCGACTTGCCCGGGGGTAAATTTATTCAGCGGAGCGCCAGCGAAAACCATAGTAAAAGCCGTTAATCGCGACCAGTCTTTCGATACAAAGCGCTCCGCCGTCACGCGCAAAACATAGAAAAGGATCCCAAGATAAATAAACGGCAATGTAAAAGAGGCGTATAACGCAGCGGTTTGCCATGAATATTGAAACAGGCGAAACAGCAAGATCATTCCCGCAATCGGTATTTCCGCAAGGCGCGTGTAGTGGAGATCGACGCCCTCGGGCGGGCTCATGCGGTGTTGAACGTTATCGAACCAGCTTTGCCCATGCAGCCAATCGAGCGTTTGCGATAGATAGGTATAATCGTCAGGGTCCGGCAAAAGGCCGAACCAGACCGAATTGTGCGGTAAGACAATGTAACAGAGAATAAAATAGCACCACATCAGGAATGGAAGTCCAATGAAAGGCTTCTGGAAAACGCACGGGACGCCGCGCAGAAAGGCGCTGCACTTTTGAAGGATTTTCTCCGTGTAAAAATGGGGTTCTCTTGTCATTTTTTCTCCGAACGTTGGATGGTCTGTTTGTTCTAAATCTTCCCGCTCATTCGGTTTTGACTTCATACAAGGAATAATTTGACGGTCGAGGAACAGGGATTGGCGTTAACCAATCCGGAACTTTGCCGGAAGCAAGCTGCCACACGAAACTTTCGTCGGACGATAAATTGACAATCGATCCATCGGGCAGTCTTTTGGCATACGATCCGTCGGGCGAGGAAAAGTAAAGCGACTCGTTCCCCTTGAAGTACATATGATAGACATAATGACACGACATGACGAGATCAATGCCATCGCGCCGCGCGATTTCTTTCGCTTCTGCCGGATCGCTTGTCGTGAAGAAATCGACCGCGTCCAGATTTCCTCGCACGTTTTTATGATACGGCGCCGCCATGACTTCGTGTTGGGTATAAAAAATAAGCTGCGCGCCTTGATTCATCATATTCATAATTCTCAACTTGCGCCCCGCATAAGGAGGCGCGTTGAGAACCGTTGCGATGTTGTCTATGCCACAGGTGTAAAACGTGGAATCCGCCGGGAAGAGAAGAACGCCGGCGTTGAACGACCTGCCGTCCTGAAGCGCGGGAATCAAGACTTTCGTTAATGGCCCGATCAAGAGAACGAGACAAATTTCCGCCAAAAAGAGCCGCCTTCCTTCATAGTGCGCGCAGAGCCATATATATCCGCGCTCGGCGAACGCCACTAGCGGAATAACCGAGAACAACTCCATGTATACCGTCAAACGGCACTGGTAAAATAGCGCAGGCCCGACAGACGCAGCCAAAAGAGACGCCAGAAGAATCCAGTTCCAGCGTTTGTGTCCCTTTTCCTTATATGCCGAAAAGAGGCTGACGACGAGACTTAGCGCTGGGGTAAAAAGGAATATCATCAATCCTGGAGTGTTGTTGATGCGCTCAATCAACGGTTGCATTTCCGATGTATCGAGAGCAAACAGCTCGGCCAATCTCTTGTCCATTGCGCCATAAGGCCCCGCGAGCAATTCCGGATATTGGTATAAGTAAATCGCGCCGAGGATGGCGGCTATGCCGCCGCTAACGACAAAACGCAGCTTTATATCCTTGATAAACGTTGCCCCAGACGCTCCCAGTAAAGCCAGTGCGACGCCCCCCATAAAGACAACATAGGCTATCGAATAGGCCAACAAGTCCGTATGGAATACTTCCGCCGGCGATTTCTCTATGACTAGAAAAAGCGAGCCAAAAAGAAACAAGGCAACCCCAAATATCGATGCCGATCGCGCCGCTTTAGCTCCCGATACGATCGTCCAAAGCCCTATGACGGTCGATGTCAGCGCCAGCCACGGCAGATTTTCAAGCGCCATGGCCATAGCGAATGCGAAAACCCCTCCGGCCGCTATTGCCCAGCGCTTTCGATCGGGATGCGCGAACATTTGCGCGGTCAGGCCGATGGCTCCCATCGTCAATATCGTTTCCAGACTATGATGGCCGACTTGCCCGGGGGTAAATTTATTCAGCGGAGCGCCAGCGAAAACCATAGTAAAAGCCGTTAATCGCGACCAGTCTTTCGATACAAAGCGCTCCGCCGTCACGCGCAAAACATAGAAAAGGATCCCAAGATAAATAAACGGCAATGTAAAAGAGGCGTATAACGCAGCGGTTTGCCATGAATATTGAAACAGGCGAAACAGCAAGATCATTCCCGCAATCGGTATTTCCGCAAGGCGCGTGTAGTGGAGATCGACGCCCTCGGGCGGGCTCATGCGGTGTTGAACGTTATCGAACCAGCTTTGCCCATGCAGCCAATCGAGCGTTTGCGATAGATAGGTATAATCGTCAGGGTCCGGCAAAAGGCCGAACCAGACCGAATTGTGCGGTAAGACAATGTAACAGAGAATAAAATAGCACCACATCAGGAATGGAAGTCCAATGAAAGGCTTCTGGAAAACGCACGGGACGCCGCGCAGAAAGGCCTTGCCTTTTTGAAGGATTATTTCTGCGTTAAAATAGGGCTCTTTTGTCATTTTTTCTCCGAACAAAGAGTGGTGAGTTTGTCCTGCTGCGTATCGGAAATCGGCTGGCCATTGAATAAAACGCGGCCACCTTCAACCGTCAGCATTCCGAGTTGCGCCTCTGTCCCGGCGCCGAGCTGGCTATAGGGATAGGCGGAAGTGTTGAGGTTTAGAACTTTGGCGAGATTAAGCGTGAGAGGAATTTTTATCTGATCCGGCAATTTCATTTGCGGCTGACCGGGAAGATCCGCCGGAGCCACCGCGTTTCCGTTGACATCGACGCCGGGTTGATAGGCGACACCGGCATTCGGGGTGTTTTTGACGAGCGCGCCGCAGAGCACAGGATCGACTGCCGAAGACGCGGCGGCATGCGCTGAAAATCCGCATAGAAAGAGCGTCATTCCAATGAGCGCTGGCAACCTCATGTCGATAAACTCTTCTGCGCGGATTCGAGTTTGGCGAGCGTCGCTTCGGCTTCGGCTTTGCGGTCGCGGATTTCTTCGACAACTTCGGGGGGGGCGCGATTGATGAAATCCTTGTTGGAGAGTTTGGAGTCGAGTTTGCCGATTTCTGCGGCGATTTTTTCGGATTCTTTTTTGAGGCGGGAGCGTTCGGCGTCGAGGTCGATGATACCGGAGAGAGGAAGGATTATGCTTATCTCATCAAAAACAACTTGTGCATACTTGCCTTGATTTTGTTCCCGATATTTATCGGTCAGATGAATTGCATTTGATATTTTTGCCAGTCGAGAAATTATAATCCAGTATTGTTGTATCTTTTTATATGTATTCTCCTGCCATAATGAATGTAGCTCAATATATACAGAGGGGGATATATTAAGTTCTGCTCTAACAGTACGAATTGCAGAGATAAACTTGACAACCCAATTCATTTCGTCCTGCGCCGATTGCGCGTCATTCGGTGTGGCGATTACTGGCCACTTCGCCGCTATCAGCATATCTTTGCTTCCCGTAAATTCGCTCCAAAGTTCTTCGGTGATAAAGGGCATGAAGGGATGCAAAAGATGCAGAATTTGGCCTAAGACCCATGCCGTAGTCGCGCGGGTTTCGGTTTTCGATGTTTCATCGGTTCCCGTCAAAATCGGTTTTGTGAATTCCAGATACCAGTCGCAGAAAGTGTTCCATACGAATTCGTAAGCAGCGGAAGAGGAAAGATCGAAGCGATAGTCATCCAACAATCCGGCGATTTTATCCGCCGCCGCTTTGGTTTCGCCGACAATCCATTTGTTGACCGTTTCCGTCACGGAGGTGGGATCGAAATTCTTCTGCCATTTGCATTCATTCATCTGGCAGAAGCGGGCGGCGTTCCAGAGTTTGGTGGCGAAATTGCGGTTGCCTTCGATGCGGCTCGTGGCGAGCTTGATGTCGCGGCCGGGCGTGGACATGTTGGCAAGCGTGAAACGCAACGCGTCGCAGCCGTATTTATCGATGATGTCGATGGGGTCGATGACGTTGCCTTTCGTCTTCGACATTTTGTGCCCTTTTTCGTCGCGAACGAGGGCGTGGATGTAGACGGTCTTAAAGGGAACCCTCTTCTCCAAAGGCTCGTCTTTATTCATGAAATGCGTGCCCATCATCATCATTCTGGCGACCCAGAAAAAGATGATGTCGAAGCCCGTCACCATAACGTCGGTCGGGTAATAACGCTTATAATACTCCGCGATTTCGGGCTTCTCGTCGGGCCAGCCGAGCGTCGAAAAAGGCCATAAGGCGGATGAGAACCACGTGTCGAGGACATCTTCGTCGCGATATACTTTCAAGGTTTTTGATTTGTTTTTGGTAACGTCAGAAATTGATGCTTTCATCTCATCAAAATCGCGAGCAATCTTTATATCAATGTCTTTTATGGGCAGACGTTCTCTATAATATTTTTTTGCCTCAGCAATTGCATCAGCCTCGTTCTCAGCAACAAACATAGCCTTCTGATGAAATTTTTCAGAGTCAAGGGAAGAGTCCGGCAGCAATAACGGTCCATACCATGCCGGAATTTGATGTCCCCACCAGAGCTGGCGGCTGATGCACCACGGCTGGATGTTTCGCATCCACGCGTAGTAGGTATTCGTCCATTGTTCGGGCACGAATTTCGTATGGCCTTCTTCAACAGCTTTCAATGCTTCTTTAGCTAGCTCGGGCGCATTGCAATACCACTGTTCTGACAATTGCGGTTCAATCGGCACCCCCGAACGGTCGCCATGGGGCACTGCGTGCGTATGCGGTTCAATTTTTTCCAGAAGTCCTTCCGCTTCCATATCAGCGACAATCAGCTTGCGAGCAACGAAACGATCTAGCCACCAATAATTTTCTGGGATGTCATCGAGCAGATGTATTTTTTTGGCTTCATTTTTAATCTTATCTTGCTCTGTTTGCGGAAGATTGCGGTATTTTTCTCCCGTCAAACCTTTAGTACGTATAAAACCCGTAAAAGTTTCAGGGGTAACTTTCGCGTGTTGATCGAAGATATTGATCATCGGCAATTTGTGGCGTTTGCCGACTTCGAAATCGTTGAAGTCATGCGCGGGCGTGATTTTAACCGCGCCGGTTCCTTTTTCGGGATCGGCGTAAGTATCGCCGATGACGGGGATCAGTCTGCCGACCAAAGGTAGTTTTACTTTTTTGCCGATGAGATGCTTCAGTTTTTTGTTTTCAGGATGTATGGCCACCGCCGTATCGCCCAGCATCGTTTCGGGGCGCGTGGTGGCGACGACGACGACTTCATCGCTTCCCTCGATGGGGTATTTAAAATGCCACATATGGCCTTTGACTTCGGTCTGTTCGACTTCGAGGTCGGAAACCGCCGTTAGCATCTTGGGATCCCAGTTGACGAGGCGTTTGTCCTTGTAAATCAGGCCTTCTTTGTAGAGCGTGACAAAAACTTTGCGCACCGCCGCGTTGAGGCCTTCGTCCATCGTGAAGCGTTCGCGCGACCAATCGCACGAGGCCCCGAGGCGGCGAAGCTGGCGCGTAATCATGTCGCCGGATTCAGCTTTCCATTCCCAGACTTTTTTCAGAAACTTTTCGCGGCCCATATCGCGGCGATTGAGTTTTTGCGCGGCAAGTTGGCGCTCAACGACCATTTGCGTCGCGATGCCCGCGTGATCGGTTCCCGGTTGCCAGAGCGCATCCCTGCCTTTCATGCGCCGATAGCGGATGAGGATGTCCTGCAACGTGTAACTAAGCGCGTGCCCCATATGCAGGCTGCCCGTGACGTTGGGCGGCGGAATCATGATCGTAAAGGGCGTTTTGGAAGATTTTACGTCGCAGGCAAACGCGCCGGACTTTTCCCAGCGTTCGTAAAGCTTGGTTTCGGTCGCGGTTGAATTGTAATTTTTCTCGATGGGCATCTTTTAATCTTGGGGCTGGAAATTCAGGTATACGGGACGAATCCTTATTTAAAGACGACCTTGGTCACTTCGTAGCCTCTGGCGCCTTTAGGCGTTGCAACTTCGACCGTATCGCCGATTGTTTTGTTGATAAGCGCGCGCGCCAACGGCGAAGTGATCGATAACAAGCCGTTTTTGACGTTAGATTCGTCTTCGCCGACGATTTGATAGGATATTTCCTCCTCGGTATCGCAGTCGATGAGCGTCACAAAAGCGCCGAATTTAACGATCTTTCCGGTCAGAGACGAAACGTCGATAATCTCGGCGTGGCCGATCTTGCTTTCCAGCTCCAGAATGCGACCTTCGACGAAGCTTTGGCGTTCGCGGGCGGCGTGATATTCGGCGTTTTCCGATATATCGCCGTGTTCGCGCGCTTCGCCGATCGCTTTGACGATGGCGTGACGCTCGACGTTTTTCAGCTTCCTCAATTCGTCCTCAAGCCGTTCATAGCCCGTCTTGGTCATCGGCACTTTATCGGTCATGAAAACCTCTCGGTAGCACTACTGTCCGGTTAAGCGCGAAGTTTAGTCCGAAAAGGTATTTTGTCGCAA
>CAZPKC010000004.1:0-119245 GCA_964587125.1 uncultured Rhodospirillaceae bacterium
AAAGTGAAAAGACTCAAAAAACCTCTTGCATTATTCGCGGCTAGAGCCCCCCCCCTTTAAATACGATTGATCAAAAACAAGCCCTTCTTAAAACATCCGGCCGCCGGTCCAAATTTTTCCGGATCCGACCTTATAACAACGCCGTTTCTAACAAGCAAGTTCCGTTTTAATTTCAATTGGATATGGAAGGCCTTCTTCAATATTTGTCTGCGCCCTGACGGGCTTGGTTCGTTAAGAAAAACTCTAATTCACCACATCGAACGCGCCGCCCGAGAGAGGCGAATTCTGTGCGGCGTTTTTGTACATATTGATGGTTTTCATCGCCTGCAATTCCTTAAGCAAATTTTGCATCGCGGCTTCCGTTCCCGGGTCGGCCAGCGAGGAATCCGCCGAAACCGCCGCGGACGCCGGAGTCGCCGCCGGAACCGCAACTTCGAATCGGTTGTTTCTCAAATTCCGCTGCGCCTGCATGTTTTCGTGCTGTTGCTCCATCGCCATAGCCAGCGCCTGATTTTGCTGCGCGCTCGCCAGCATCGACGAATCCATCACGCCGCCGTAGGGCAGCTTGGAGCGATCCAGAAACAAGCCCTTGAAGGAGCCGTTGTCCGCGCTTTCCTTCGGCGTTCCCAAGTCCGCAAGCGCGGCGTTCGTCTGCGCGGCGGACGCCTGCAAAACGGCAGTCGGGGAAGGAGGTGCGCTTGAAGAAACTCCGGCAAGCGGAATGCCTCCGTTATTCGAACTCGCCGCCGTTCCCGACGCCGCAATTGCCGCAACAGGAGGCTGAACGGAAGCCTGAACCGTTCCCGTTCCCGAATAAGCCGAAGCGATTTGCGTCGTCTGATCGTCGCCGCTTCCGAACAGGGCGGCGACAATGGTTTTTGACGCCGACTGCCCGTCATTGTTGGCGGCAACGACTTCGTCGGTTACTGCGCCGATGGCGCTAAGCCCGGCCGAAGCCAAACCGGTAATGCCGCCGTAAAGCGTGTCCCCGACGATGCGAGAGACGGGATTGATCGCCTCGTCGGCCAAGGCGCGGTAAATCGTGCTGATCGCGGGAATGTGCTGCAAAGGATTGATCATATCGACGACATCGTCGAAGCTCATCGTTTGCGAGGCAACGTCTACGGCCTCGTTTTTGCGCCCGAAACGCGAATAGCTGTGATCCATGTCCAAGGCAGCGATGTTACCCAAGACCAGATTGGTATTTTCGGATGCGACAGCGCCTATTTCGATCATTCTTTTTCTCCCCGCCTTAGTTAAGCAAGGAGCGTGCCATAAAATAATCGTTATAATTCAATAAATTGCTGAGAATCTGGATTCAGGGAGAGAGGACGTATTTTCCCCTCTATACTTAAGCCGCATTGGCGCACAAGAACCGCCAAGCCTGAATTACCCGTTGAAAGATATGGAAAAATTCAAACCGCATGAAAGTATTTACGCCGGTATTATTCTTGAATTTTTAACGTAAAAGCCGTAAAATCCCCCAATAAGAAAGTGAAATCATGCTTAGAGACAGCATTCAGAAACATTGGGCTAAGGCAGCCGTTCTAGCGACTCTTTGCGGAACGACAGCGTGGGGAATCCTCACGGGGAATCCTTATCCTGCATGTGTTATGGGGATCGTTACTGCGCCAACTACCGCATATTGGTATATGAAATACCTAGAACGTGACGTTGCAAAAGGGTTAGTAGAGATAAAAGGGAAAGATTCAGAAAAAAAGATGTTGGCCAGGCTAACCTGCCATAGATCGAAAAGAAATCTATTTGGGATTAGACTCCCAACTGCCGAATCATAAATTTTTATAGAATATTTTCTTGATATTACGGGAACGTCCGATTGGTGTGTTTCTGGCAAATCTTGTTGTGTCTTCTCCTGCCATTTTAAGTTTAAAAAATCTGGAATAAACATTAGTGCTGCGTCTGTTTGGCGCGACAGTAGTTTTCTGTTTGGCATTCTTTGTTGGCTTTGTAACATTTTTTGCAGATATAATAAATCTGTCCACAATATCGAAATTGCCGATAGTTAGACCAAACAACAAGGATGCGGACAGAACAAAATCTTTTACGATCGGATGCGCCTGAAGATAGTCATCGCTAAAAAAATGCAAAGAAAATTGGCTAACATAATAAGGTGCTGCAATACTAAAAAATGCTCGTTCCGCAATCTTTCCTAAACTCCAAGTGCGTTCATTTTGTTTGATAATTTCTCGATTTTGATCCCTGATTTCTTGCAGAACCTTCAAACTCTCTTTTTGAGTTTGATCGTCTGAAGTTTTCTGATCGAAAACGGCATATCGTCTATAAGTATAAGGATTTGGCTTCTTCATAATGCTTGCCTATAAAAAGATACAAAATCAATAAAGTCACTGTACCTGAAAAACGCGAAACTAACTAATAAAAACAATGGTTTATGGATTATTAACGCGCCGCTCGGTCTTTAAGCATAAGGCCGAGTAAATGCGTAAAATTTGAAGCTATCGCTGCAATTATATGTTTAAATTCGGATACAAATTGCCCCTTTGCTTTCATCGAAAAGCGAGGGCTTTCCTACCCCTGTTCCAATTCCGTATCCCAGTACAGAAAGTCGCGCCAGCTGTCGTGCAAATAGTTGGGCGGAAACGCGCGGCCGTTTTCCTGTAATTCCGAAGTTTTCGGCCTCCACGGAGCGCGGCGCGGATACATGCCGCATTGATCGGGCAAGTGGCCGCCTTTTCGCGTGTTGCACCCGCCGCACGCCGTCACGACGTTTTCCCACGTCGTATGGCCGCCTTTGCTGCGCGGAACGACATGATCGAACGTTAGTTCGGGCGTCGGCCTCCGCCGCGAGCAATACTGGCAACTGAAGCTGTCGCGCAAAAAGACGTTGAACCGCGTGAAGGCGGGATAGCGCGACGGCGAAACGTATTCGCGCAACGCGATGACGCTGGGCAGCTTCATGCGGAAGGAGGGTGAATTGACGGTGCGGTCGTACTCGGAAAGAATATCGACGCGCTCCAGAAAGACGGCCTTGACGGTGTCCTGCCAAGACCACAGCGAAAGAGGGAGATAACTGAGCGGACGGAAATCTGCGTTCAGAACGAGGGCGGGGCAACTTTCCAAAGACGGCGTCACAGCCTGTTTCCCTATTTAAAGTTCGAATCGACTTTAAGTTCCCGTAATCTGATAAAAACGCCGCGCCTTGTCCAGAAGAAAGAGTTCGGAAAACGCGTCAGGCAATCCCCGCGCGCAGCAAATCGTGAATATGCAGAATGCCGACCGGCTTATCCTTTTCGACGACGAATACCTGCGTGCGTTTTTTGTCGTTCATGATCTGAAGGACTTTCGCCGCCAGAATGTCGGGGGCAACGGTCATAGGGGCCTTTGTCATGATCTCGGCGGCCGTTTTCGAGGTCAATTCCGCGTCCATATGCCGCCGCAAGTCGCCGTCGGTGATGATGCCGGTCAGTTTTCCCGAAGCGTCGACGATCCCCGCGCATCCCAGACTCTTCTGCGTCATGACGAGAAGCACGTGCGACATTGCGTCCGTTTCCTTAACAAGCGGCATATCGCCGTCCTTGCGCATGATATCGCATACGCGCATCAGCTTTTTGCCCAGTTTGCCGCCCGGATGGAAATTGCGGAAATCCTCGGCGGTAAATCCCTTCATCTCCATCAAAACGACGGCCAAGGCGTCGCCCAAAGCGATCATCATCGTCGTCGAGGTGGTAGGCGCCAGTCCCATCGGGCAAACTTCGGCCACGGGCGGCAAAATCAGCGCAACGTCCGAAGCCGTGGCAAGCGAACTTTTCGCGCCGCTTGTCATGCCGATGAGGGGAATCGAAAAACGGCGGGAATAATGGATCAAATCCGTCATTTCGGAAACTTCGCCCGAATTGGACAGCGCAAGCACGACATCCTCGCTCACGATCATGCCCAAATCGCCGTGGCTCGCCTCGCTCGGATGAACGAAATACGCAGGCGTGCCGGTCGAGGCCAACGTCGCCGCGATTTTCCGCGCCACGTGGCCGCTTTTGCCCATGCCAGTCACGATGACACGGCCTTTGCACGCGCGCATCGTTTCGGCGGCTTTCAAAAAGCTGTCGTCGAGCGCGTCGCCCAAAAGCTTTAAAGCCTCGCCCTCGGCAGCCAGAACGCGCGCCGCCGCGCGCAAAATGTCCGAATCGTTCATTTTATTTTGGTCGCGACTGCTCTGCGGTACGCCAGCTTCGCTGGCTCCCCGATCAGGAAGAATGCTCGCCATCGCTCGCGGGCGCGACTGCGACAGGGTGTTATTTTTATTCATGCGGCCTTTTACCACGGGAAACGGAAGTCGCCAAATCCCTAATTTAAAAGGTTAAAACTGGAGATTTGACAACATTCAATCTGAAAAAATTTAAGGAAAGCAGAACTACCCCACGATCACCCTGTGCTTCACCAATTCCAGCATCGGCAAATCGTGCGGCGCGTTGCCGTACCCAAAGCTTTCATCGAACGGCCCGTTGAACGCGAGCCACGCCTTGACACGCTCGGCCTTGCGTGTGCGCGTGCAATTTCCGTTAATCATCTCTCCCGTCACGACGCCGCCCTCTATGCCGATGTCGGTGCAGATCAAAGCGTCGTGCGGCACGTCGCGCAGCAGTTGGGGAAGATAAAGGCTCAAGCTTCCCGACGCGATGACGATCGTGTCGCCGTTTTTGCGGTGCTCGCGCAAGGCGCGCATCACAGGCTCGTTGAATTTTTGCCATTTCAGCGTTTTGCCGACGGCTTTTTCCAAATCCGCGATTTTTTTGCCTTTTAGAACGTGGCGCAAAAGAACGCTTTTGACGAAAGTCCGCGCTTCTTCCGTTTGTTTTCTCCGCGCGCGGCTCAAAACATACCGCAGAACGCCTTCAAGAAGCGCGGCATAGGCCCAAACGGCGTTCGACGCGAAAATCAAAAACGGAAATTCGGCATCTTCCGTGATAAGGGTCTTATCGAAATCGAAAATCGCAACTCGTTTCATGCCGCAAGTCCTAATAAAGTCTGCGCGCACAAAGCGGTATCCGGCACGCCTGTGCGCTTGACGGCGGCTTCGGCGTCGTAAAGACGGCGCAAAGCCGCTTCCGCCTTCGTTCGAGGCCAGCGCCGCAATTGCGAGGTCATCGCGCCCTCAAATTTCCAGAAAACAGGAGGTTGCAACCGCTTGACGGCGTCTGGCGCAGCCACGCCCTTGTCCATTTCCGCCCGCGCCCATGACAGGCGCACAAAATGCCGCTGCGCCGCGCGTAAAAGGGCGACGGGCGAGGCCTGTTCGGCGTTCAGCCGGTCGATCAATTGCGCCACCCGCTTCGTTTCTCCCGCGCCTATCGCAAAAACCAGATCGTCGAGTTCGGCAGCGCCCGCATCCTGCACGGAAGCATGAACATCCGCCATCGTCGCAGCATTATTTTTTCCGACATACACGGCGAACTTCTCCAATTCGCTGCGCATCGCCAAACGGTCGGGAGGCAGAACGTCGGCCAAAGCCCCGATGACATCCCGCGCGGCGCGAATGTTTTCTGCCGCCAGAATTTCCGCAATCGTGCGCTGGCGTTGAACCGCGTCCTCGACATAGCAGGGTATGGCGCAAGCCAAAGGTGTTTCCCCTTCGCATAGCGCGCGTAGTTTCGATTTCTTTTCCACATCGCCCGCTTCGATTAGAAGCAAGCTGTCGCCCGAAGGCATATCGGCCAGAAGGGAAGCCAAAGCCGCAGGTAAATTTTCATCCGGATTCTGGATTCTGACAAGCCGACGCCCCCCGCCAAAAGCCACGGATGCCATTTCGTCGGACAGGCGGGCGGGGTCGTCGGCAAGGGAAGAAGAGGGCAACGTGATGGAGCAAAACGGATCGTCGGGATTGGGAACAATCAATTTCGCCAAACGCGCGCTTCTTTCGCCAACCAACCCCATGTCCGGCCCGTAAACCAGAATAACCCGCATGGCAGGATCGGGCTTATTCAAAAAAGCGTTGATGCGCGAGGTCGGAAGCTTCATGCATCTGATTTAAGGCATTTTTCCGCGCGCGGGAACAAAAAAAAGAGCCTGATCGTTAAATCAGGCTCTTTATTCCCTTAAGGAGAAACTTTTACAAAGCGATCTGAACCTCTTCCGTTGAGGCGCGCATCTCTGCGGGCAAGGTCATGCCGACTTCGTGCGCGGCGCGGACGATGCGTTCGCCGATGCTGCCGACGCGGGCTGCGGCCGCTGCATAAGAAGCCTGCGAGCGGCGGATGGCGGCGATTGTCTTATCCAGGGCCACGAGATTGGTCTGGTTGGTCATCGCGACCAATCTTTCCAAGGTCTCGTCCGTGGAGCCTATCGCGCTGCTGAACTCGTAATTCTGAAACATGATCTTCTAACCTCGTGAGTGATTCGCTCTTTCGCTCTTGATAAGTCCACTTTATCGACGAATATTGAATCCGAGGTTAATTCGCTCCCTTTTTTTCAAAAAAAAGAGCCTTGAAAACTTTATGTTTTATTCGGGTTTATTGACGGATTGTTAATCGTGATGTGCTATATCTGTGCCCGGCGAATCGCTAAAAGATGAGGAAAACCATCATGTCCAGCTCCCTTTCGACGACTGTAACCGGCCTTTATCAGACCGTGTCTCGCGCGACACAGTCTGCGGACAACATAGCTAACGCTTCGTTAACGGGAAAAAATGTGGACGGCGATCTGGTGAATCTCAAGACCGACAGCGCGACTTACGCCGCCGAAGCCGATGTCGTCAAAACGGAAGAGAAAATGCAGAAATCCCTTCTCGACATCAAGGTCTGAAACCGCCTTTCCAGTTAAAACCACACGCGCAACTTTTCTGAATTAAAACAAAAACGAAAAAGATGACCAGCTCGCAAGCGATGCTCACCGCGCTTATCGCCTATTTCATCTGGGTCATCTACGACACCGCAATCAAATTTGGCCAGCAAACGCCGGTCTCGCCCTTTCTCGTTATGGCAATAGTGGGCTATACTGGCGCGATTGGCTTAACTGCTTTTGCCGTTTTTGCCCGGGTTCTGCCGAAGCTCCGCCCTACGCGCTGGCGGGAACAGGGTTGCACGGCGGTTTGTGCCGCTTCCATTACTATTGGTAATATCATCGCCGTTAAGCATCTCCCATTGGCGCTCTACTATGTCATTTTTTTTACATCGCCTCTTATCGTTGCCGTCCTTTCTGCCGTGCTTAAACACGAAATCCTTACCCCCATTAAAATTGCTTGTCTTGTGGCCGGTTTCTTTGGAACTATTCTTGCGATAGGCGTGCATGGCGGAAGCGGGGATATAATCGGCTATCTTGCCATTTTTGTCGGCATCATGGGATTTTCCCTGCGCGCAATCTTCGTGCGTCACATGGGAAAAACCGTCACTTCGGAAAGCACACAAATTCTCTGTAATTTATTTGCAGGCACAGGCGGAGTCTTGGGCTTTCTTCTCCAGCCATCCGGCGGTGGTATAGGAATAATGGCCTTCCTCATTTTCGCTTTTGCCGGAACCTTAACTCTTCTTGCGAGTCTCCTATACTTCCGGGCGATTCAAAATACTGTCTCAACGAACGTTGCTCAGCTCCAATATACTCAAGTCGTCTTTGGCGCGCTTTTTGGTTACATTTTTTGGCGCGACATTCCCACATGGAATCTTGTCGTTGGTTCAGTCATCATCATAGCCTCCGGCATGTTCTTGGCGTCTCAGGCGAGAAAAACAAAAAATGCAGTAGAATAAATAATTCTCAGAAAAACTCTTACCCCTTCACCGTCTCATCCTCTTTTTTCTCGCCCTGCGCCTTTTGCGCGTCCGACGCGTGAACCTCGAACGTCAGTTTATCCGCAGCCGCATCGAATCCCACCGTCACCGCCCCGCCTTTTTGCAAAGCGCCGAACAGCAATTCCTCGGCCAAGGGCTTTTTGACATGCTCCTGTATGACGCGACTGAGCGGCCTCGCGCCGTATAACGGATCGTATCCTTTTTGCGCGAGCCACGTCCGCGCTTCCGGCTTCAAGTCGATCGTCACGCCGCGCTCGCCCAACTGGCTTTCAAGCTGCAGGATGAATTTTTCCACCACGCGCTCGACGGTCTCGCGCGATAACGCGCTGAAGGGGATAATCGCGTCCAAGCGGTTGCGGAATTCCGGCGAGAAGAATTTGGTGATCGCCTCGACGTCCTCGCCCGAACGCGCCTCGCGCACAAATCCTATTGCGGGCTTCGCGAGTTCGGCCGATCCCGCGTTCGTCGTCATGATCAAAATCACATTGCGGAAATTAACGACCTTTCCGTTATGATCGGTCAAATTCCCGTGATCCATCACCTGCAACAAAATGCCGAACAAATCAGGATGCGCTTTTTCGACTTCGTCCAGCAGCAAAACGCAATGCGGTTGTTGATCGACGGCGTCGGTTAAGAGCCCGCCTTGCTCGAACCCAACGTATCCGGGCGGCGCGCCGATGAGCCGCGACAGACTGTGCTTTTCCATGTATTCGGACATGTCGAAACGCTTCATCTCGACGCCCAAACTCGCTGCCATTTGCCGCGCCACCTCGGTCTTGCCGACGCCGGTCGGTCCCGTAAACAAATAACATCCGATAGGCTTTTCCGGCTCGCGCAAACCCGCGCGCGCCAATTTGATCGCCGCGACCAAAGCGCCGATGGCCTCGTCCTGCCCGAAAACGAGCGTCTTCAAATCGCGGTCTAGGTTCCGCAACGTCTCGCGGTCGTCCGCGCCGACCGATTTCGGCGGCACGCGCGCGAGTTTCGCAACAATGGCCTCCATATCCGCGACATCCAGAAGCGGATTGCGTTTTTCGGGAGGCAGCAGCATCTGCGACGCTCCCGCCTCGTCGATCACGTCGATAGCCTTATCCGGCAATTTGCGGTCGTTGATATACCGCGCGGAAAGCTCGACGGCGGCGCGTATCGCCTCGTCGGTGAAGCGCAAATGATGATGTTCCTCGTAAACAGGCTTCAATCCCGCGAGAATTTTAACCGCATCCTCGACCGAAGGCTCGTTGATGTCGATTTTCTGAAACCGCCGCGCCAGCGCGTGGTCTTTCTCGAAATGATTGCGGTATTCCTTGTACGTCGTCGATCCGATGCAGCGCAACGAGCCGTTCGCCAGAGCGGGTTTCAGCAAATTCGACGCGTCCATCGAGCCGGAAGACGTAGCGCCCGCGCCGATAACCGTATGAATCTCGTCGATAAACAAAACGGCGTGCGGAACGGCCTTCAATTCCTTCAAAACGGCCTTGACGCGCTCCTCGAAGTCGCCGCGATACCTCGTCCCCGCCAAAAGCAACCCCATATCGAGCGCGAAAATCACCGCCTCGCGCAAGGCGTCGGGAACTTCGCCGCGTACGATCCGCCGTGCCAATCCTTCGGCAATCGCGGTCTTGCCTACGCCCGGATCTCCGACGTAAAGCGGATTATTCTTCTGCCGCCTGCATAAAATCTGAATCGTCCTATCAACCTCGTCGCCGCGCCCGATCAACGGGTCGATATGCCCTTCTTTCGCCTTTTCGTTCAGATTGACGCAAAAGTTATCAAGCGCGCTAGCTTTTTTGACGCCACCTTCGCTTCCGGCCCTCTCTTCTTCTTCACTTTCGCCCTCGGCGGCCTCGCCGGATTTCGTGATGCCGTGCGAGATGTAATTGACCGCGTCGAAGCGCGTCATGTTCTGCGCCTGAAGGAAAAACACCGCGTGGCTTTCGCGCTCCGAGAAAAGAGACACAAGGACATTAGCGCCTGTCACTTCCTCGCGCCCTGCGGATTGCACGTGAATGACGGCGCGTTGCAAAACGCGCTGGAATCCGGACGTGGGTTTGGCGTCGCCTTCGTAAGCGTCGATGACAAGATCGGCCAGTTCCGAGTCGATGTGCCGGATCAATTCTGCGCGCAGCATCTCCAGATCGACGTTGCAGGCGCGCAAAACGGCGACGGCGTCGGCGTCGTCCAGCAGCGCGAGCAAAAGATGCTCCAAAGTCGCATATTCATGCCTGCGCTGGTTGGCCAAAGCCAACGCGCGATGCAACGTCCGTTCAAGAGTGCGAGAAAGCATATAATTCCCAACCTTCGAAGCTTAAAGTATAGTACCAAACAAATGGGCGTTCATGGAAAATATGCAAGGGGTCGCCAACGCCCGCGACAAAGGAAATTTCTATGCTTGTTCTAGGCCTTGAAACCAGTTGCGACGATACAGGCGTTGGCATCGTCGATGCCGACCGCAACATTCTTGCAAACGTCGTCGCCTCGCAACTTGCGGCGCATAAGCCGTATGGAGGCGTCGTGCCCGAAGTCGCCGCGCGCGCGCATTTGGACGTTATCGACGGCGTTATCGCGCAAGCCTTGAAAGAATCCGGCCTCAGCCTTTCCGATATTGCTGCGGTGGCCGCGACGACGGGGCCAGGGCTTATCGGCGGCGTCATGGTCGGCTCGATGATGGGCAAGGCGATTTCAGCGGTGCGCAAGCTTCCCTTCATTTCGGTCAATCATCTCGAAGCGCACGCGCTCACCGCGCGCCTCACGAACGACATCGATTTTCCCTATCTGTTATTGCTGGCGTCCGGAGGCCATTGCCAGTTGCTTCTGGTGCACGGCGTCGGCGATTATCGCCTTTTAGGGCGCACGATCGACGACGCGGTGGGGGAATGCTTCGACAAATGCGCGAAAATGCTGGGGCTTGGCTATCCCGGCGGGCCGTTAATCGAGGTCGCGGCACGTGACGGCGATCCTAAGAAATTTTTGTTACCAAGACCCATGCTCGGCCGCAAAGGCTGCGATTTCTCGTTTTCGGGCCTTAAAACTTCCGTAAGGACACTAATCGAAGGTCAAACCCTAACGCCAATCCTCGTCTCCGACATGGCCGCGAGCCTTCAATCGGCGATAGCCGACAGCATCGCCGACCGCGCCCGTCACGCCTTCGCAATTCTGAAAGAAGAAAAGCAATCCGTCACGGCTTTCGTTGCGGCAGGAGGCGTCGCAGCAAACCAAAAACTCCGCGAGCGCCTCACGAAGATCGCCGAAGAAAATAACGTCGCCTTCGCGGCCCCTCCGCCCGAACTCTGCACCGATAATGGCGTCATGGTCGCATGGGCGGGTCTTGAAAGATTCCGCTTAGGCTTGACCGACGGCCTTGATGTCCGCGCCCGTCCGCGTTGGCCTCTTGAGGAAGTTCGAAACGCCCGATGTTAACCATAATTTCTTCTTTTTAATTTCATGGGCGCGTAGTACTTTCCGGACATTCGAAAACCCTATTTATAAAAGGAAAAATTCATGACCAGCGACGAGCCGCAAAAAAGAATAGAAATCGTCGGCAGCCAATATGAAATCGAGCTTGAAGTGGCGAAGGCGTTAAGGGCGGCTGTGGTTTTTTTCGTGCCGACTATGTTAACCCCGCTTTTTTTCAATCCCGACGACATTTATTTTGACGAAAAGGATAAGCTCTTTAAGCTGGGGGACGGCGTCGAAGTGCCGACTGGTTTAATGCCGCCCGAAAAAGCCAACGACCCGGCGCAGCTTTCCACGGTTCTTGCGCGCGTCAAGCCGATGTGGAAGATGATGAAAAAAATAAACATTTTTATCACTATCGTGACGGCCAATATGGAGCGTCCGCAAATCGGCAACAAAGAGGCGGACGTTATTCCCATGCGAAACGCCTTACTGAAGCACAAGGACTGGATGAATATAATCCGGATCGACCAGGAATGGTTTAACGAGAACAAGGAACAAATCCCTGCCGCCAGCTATGTTTGGCTGGACAACACGGGAAAAGTCAGATTGGCGACGATCTTCGCCTCGCAAATTTGCGCGCCGGATTCGACAGCTAAGTTTGATAAACTATTCGACAACGATGCCTATTTATACATCGATAACGTAAATGGCCTTCTTATGAAAATGGGCGAACCGACGACGGACGAACTGCTTGCTAATCTTGAACCAAACTTTCCCATGAGGGCGAACAAACAGCGGCCAATACACGGCATAACGGCCTAAGCCGCCTTCGCCGGAGCCGTCTCGTTTTCCGTCAACAGGCGGTAAATCGACGCGACATCTTTCGCGTCGCGCAACCGCTGGCACAACGCGGCGTCGCGCAGAAGGCGCGACACGGAGGCTAAAGCCTGCAAATGGTCGGCTCCGGCGTCTTCGGGCGACAGAAGCAGGAAAACAAGATCGACCGGCTTTTCGTCGATCGCCTCGAAATCCACGGGCTTCTGCAAACGCGCGAAGAATCCGAAAACCTTTTTAAGACCGGGCGCGCGCCCGTGAGGAATGGCGATGCCTTGCCCGACTCCCGTCGTGCCCAATCTTTCGCGTTCCCACAAAATGTCGAATACGGCGAACTTATCCATGCCGAGAATGAGCGCGGTCGAAGCCGCGAGGCTTTGCAGCGCATCCTTTTTCGCCAAAACGGTCAAAGACGCGTCGATAGCCTGCGGAGAGATCAAATCGCGCATGGAAAGCGTCTGAGCCATGAATGACCCTTACGCTTTCCGCGAGGGCGGAGCGGATTCGGCGGGATCGACCCAGCCGATATTCCCGTCTTCGCGGCGATAAATCATGTTCAGTCCGCCGTGGCCGCGGTTGCGGAACAAAAGCGCGGGCAAATCGCCCAGATCAAGGCGCATCACGGCTTCGCCGACCGTCAGCGTCTCCACGGGCGTCGTCATTTCGGCGATCACGGCGGGATTATCGCCGACTTCTTCGTTCGCGCCTTTTTCGTCGCCGTGAAGCACAAACGAACTGGCAAGCATGGAATCGGCTTTTTCCCGTTTGGCGTCATGATGATGTTGAGTAATCTTGGTTTTATGGCGGCGCAGGCGGCCTGAAAGCTTGGCGACGGCGGCGTCGAACGCGGGGTAGGGCTCGACGGCTTCGGCGGTGCTTTGCAGAAGCGTGCCGTGTCCCCCATGCACGAGAATATCGGCGCGGAACAAATGGGCGTCGCGCGAAAAAGTCACCGTGGCGTCCAAAGAATCATCATAATACTTGCCAACAACCTCCTCCAGATGGAACTTCACATGGCTGCGCAAAGCGTCGCCAACATCGATTTGCTTGCCCTTGACAGACAGTTTCATAGAAGATCTCATTGTAAAAGTTGAAAGATAAGTCGCTTTGACCGTCCGGCGGCTCTGCCGCCAAACGACCCTGTGCCATCCTCCTTCGCCAAAGCTTCGGAGGACAAGTGGCTCTGGGCATAAGTCCCATTTCATCAGAAAACGAGCCCCGTACATAAGGACAACTTCCCGCTTCTGTCAAGAAAACAGGAAAACCGATAATTCTGAACGGGTTAAGGTTTTCAGGTCCCAATCAATTCAAGAAGCGCGTCCCATTTTAAGGGGTGGTGGTGCGGCCGAGAAGACTCGAACTTCCAAGAGATTTCTCCCACCAGCACCTCAAGCTGGCGCGTCTACCAATTTCGCCACGGCCGCATGCCCCGTAAAAAGAGGTAAGGGCAAGCCAATAGCAGAACTCCCACGCCTTTATCAAGGGGTTATGCCGTCCCGCCGGATTATTTCGGCCCTTCTTGTCCGCAGGCGATTTTCTTCCTGTTGACGCGTGCCTTGGCGGCCACTCGCGCATTCCTCAGGCGAGTCAAATCGGCGGAAGACGATTTTCCGCCCGTGCTTTTGGCGAAGAGAATCCTTGTTTTGTTGGCCAGTTTATCAATGGTTGTCTCGTCTTCATGATGATCAATGCTGGCCAGTTTTTTAAGCCCGTTTTCGCCGCTGGCTTTGAAAGCATAGCTTTGGGCTTTTTGTACCGCTTCTATGGTAGCGTCATCCGGATCGCCGAGCATATCCGTTACCAGATCGCCGTTGACGAAGCCGTTGAGCCTTAAAACCAAGCGTCCGATACTCCCGATTTCCCCTCCGGTGAGCGGGTGGGAGTCGTCCATAAGCCTGTTAAGGCAAAGCTGAATAGGCTTGGCCACGACTTCGCGGCGAATCTCGCGGATTCGTTCCTCTTTTTCAAGATCGTCGGGCTCGATCCTTTCCTGTCTAAGGATATCGCGCGCCTCAAGTCGCATATAAAAACATGAATACCGGTTGCCTAACACCAAAGCGGACAACGGCTTGTTTATTTTGGGTTCCATATACCCCCCCCTGATAATAGGATAACTATCTGAAATAACTTTACGATTGCATGCTGTCTATCACGCTTTATTGCTTTTAAAAAGGGGAAAAGGGCAACCCCCGATTTAAAAACTTACGGAACAGCGGCATTCTTACGCCTTTATCAAAAGATTACGGAGTAGGCGGGCGGGAATTATCCTGAACCGAACGTCCGGCGGGAACAGACAGATTTTCAGCCGCCAAATCGCTTTCGATAACTATAATGGCGCAATCAGCTTCCGCTTGAAGGTCCGGACAAAGCTGGGCTTTATTTTTTTGCGCCTCTTTCATCCAAAAAAGGGCGTCCGGCAAGGATTTTTCCACGCCGCGTCCGGCATAGAACTTGGCGGCGACGCTCATCTGGCCTTCGGCATATCCGGCGTTCGCCGCTTCGAGGCAAAGATCGAAAGACACTTTATCCCGATCCTCTCCATGGTTAACGGGAATGAGGCAATCGTCGATAAGCGTTGCCAGCGAAACCTTCGCGCGCGAAGAATTATATCCGCCGTCGTCGGGCATCGCGGCCGCGATAAAATAATATTTTGCGGCTTTTTTGAAAAAATCCTCGGCGGCTTTAATATCCGTATCTAACAAAGAATCCGCCTTTTCCTCGCAAAGCAAGGCGATGCCGAACGGCGCTGCGGAAATTCTGAAAGGAGAATCCAAAAGCGACCCTAAATATCCCACGGCCCGCACGAAATCCGCCATATCCCCTTTTTCCAGAAAACGCTGCGCGAATCCGGACGCGCGCCTCAAAGTATCGTCAACGTCTTCAACGGATGAAATCATCGTCAGGCTTTCTTGCAATGAGGTTTTATGCCGGTTGTCGCGAAAAAGTCCCTCTCTTCGGGTTCATGCGCCGGACTATTTCGACGCCGCGCAAAATTTCTGCCGCCTTTTGACGCGCGCGATAGCCGCCGCACGCGCGCTCCTGATTCTCAGGTCGTCGATCAAGGTCAGGCCTTCTCCGCCCGTTTTGTTGGGCAGGACCCTCGAGATTTGGTTCTTTAATGCTTTGACGGATTCGAGGGTTTCGCCGTCGCTGCCGGCAACCAGTTTTTCCAGCAACGCATCGCCCGAGATTCCGGAGGCCACCATAACCGTTTTTCGCAAAAGATCGCAAATCGCGTCGTCGGGGCGGCCGCCGAAGCCGTCTTTTATATCGCCGGTGACAAAGCTGCTGAGCGTCAAAATCAAGGTTCGGAGAGTTACGATGTCCCTCGGCTGGAGCGGGTAGGCGCTGTTCGTCAGTCTGGCAAAACAAATCTTCATAGGTTCGGCCACGACTTCTTTGCGGATATCGCGGATTTGCTTCTCGTTATTTGGATCGCCAACATCGATTTTTCTCTGATTGACGATATCGCGCGAGATGTCTTTGATTTTCTGGAACGAATAATTGTTGCGCAAAAATAAAGCGCTCGGCGGTTTGTTTGTCTCCGGCTCCATATATATATCTCCCTTGAAAATCAAACGTACGTGAAATGAATTCGCCTTTTTTTGTTGTCTACCACGCTTTTTTGCTTTCAAAAAGGGAAAAGGACTAAACTAAAACGCCCAAAACACATTGATTTATAAAGATGTTCATGACTTTAGGCTTAACGAAACAAAAGCTTTTTGAAAACGAAAAAGTTTATTTCTTCAAAAGCTCTCCGACATTATCGGAATAGACGGCGGCGATCCCCGCCGCCATCAATTCCTTGGCGCGTGCGGAATCGTTGATCGTATAAGCCAGAACGGGCATGGGGGAATCGCGCAGGATTTCAAGGCGTTCGGGCGTCAGCAAGTCGGCTTTAAAAGTGACGGTCGAAGCTTGGGTCAACGTGGCCGTTTTGATCCAGTCGTCCTGCCACTCTTCCAACAGCAATCCGCGCGGCCAGTCTGGGTTCAGCTGCGCGGCGATCAACAAAGCGTCGGCATGGAAACTCGAGATAACCGGCGGCGGCATGTCCTTCGGCCATAATTTGGCGGCCTCGATCAAAGCGACCATGACGGTCGCCTGCGTGCGTCCGGGGCTTGGTTTCAGTTCCAGAATCAGCCGCATGTCCGACGCGGCGCAAAAAGCCACCAATTCCGCCAACGACGTTACGCGCGTATTCGAAAAAGAAGGCGAAAACCAGCTTCCGGCGTCGAGCAACTGCAAGTCTTTCCACGCCAAGGAGGCGACGGGGCCGCGTCCGGACGTCGTGCGGTCGAGCGTATCGTCGTGCATCAGGACGGGAACGCCGTCCGAGGTCAGTTTAACGTCAGTCTCGATCCATTTGGCTCCGGCGTCGCGGGCGGCGATAAACGACTCCAGCGTATTTTCGGGCGCGCGCCGCGGCGCGCCGCGATGGGCGACGACGGGAGGAAAAAACTCGATTTTTGCTGGATACATGCTCGAAATCAGTTTGTTTGCAGAGAAGTGAAAAAAGCTTCGATGCAAGCCACCCCCATGGTCGCGAAGCCGAAGTTTTTACGATGTTCCAGCCCGCCGAGAATCAATCCCGTCGCCAAAGCCTGCATCGCGACGGCAGCTTGGCGCGGCGTCCAGAAAGGCGCAAGCATTTTTAGCTCCCTCGCACGGGAAAAAAGCTTTTCGGACAGATCCAGCATGCGGCTTTTGCAAGCGTTGCGGCGCTTAATAATACCAAGCATTTCCTCGACATATTCGCAGCGGAGAAACAGAATCGTGACGACGTTGCGCCGCCTTTTGTCTTTCGCCATCATTTTAAGCGAATGAACGCAGGCGCTTTTCAAATCGAGAAGCGGCGTCGCCGACGGCTGGGCCGTCAACTCTTCGAGCATGTCCTCATAAGGGAGAAAAATCCGCTGCGCCAGAGCGTCGCACAAGGCGGGCTTGTCCTTGAAATGCCAGTAAACGGCGCCGCGCGTGACCCCGGCCTCTTTGGCGACGTGCTCAAGAGACGACCGCGTCACGCCGCGAGCGTAAAAAACCTTCTCCGCCGCGTCAAGAATGCGCCCGCGTGTCTTTTCGGCATCGTCTTTGGTTCGTCTGGGCATTGCGCGATTTTACTTCTTTACATACATACACAAGTGAATGTATAAGTCTTCGTGATCCTCTTGTAAACGGCTTTATCCATGCGCCGCGTTTCTTCTCCTGTTTTCCTTCCATCCTGCGCCGCCGCCCTGCTTTTAGGGGCGTGCGCCGTCGGGCCCGATTTTTTGCCGCCTCGGGCGCCCAGCGTTTTGTCCTATGATTCTACGCCTATGCCCGATACGACAGCGGACGGCGCGCAGAAAATCCTGTCCGGCGAAGACATTCCTGCCGAGTGGTGGGCGTTGTTCCGTTCCGAAAGCCTGAACAGGCTCGTGACGCAGGCGATTAAAGACAATCCCGATCTGGCCTCGGCCGAAGCGGCTTTGCGCGTGGCCGAAGACAATCTGTCGGCGGAAAGCGCGGCGTTCTTCCCGACCGCCAGCGGTTCTTTCTCTTCGTCGCGTCAGCGCATTTCAGGAGCGTCTGATGCGGGCATGGTTCCCAGTTACGACTATTCGCTTCATGCCGCTTCGGTGGGCGTTTCATACAACCTCGACGTCTGGGGCGGCACGCGTCGCGCCGTTGAAGAGCTGCAAGCCGAAGCCGACGCCGCGCGTTTTCAAAAAGAAGCGGCCACTCTCGCTTTAACCTCTAACGTCGTTACGCTGGCCGTCACGGAAGCGTCTTTGCGCGAGCAGATAAAAGCGGCGCGCGAAATTATTGCGGCTCAGGAAAAAGTTCTGGACATTTACAACGTGCGCTTCGCGTCGGGAGCCGTGTCAAAAAGCGCCGTGGTCGCGCAGCAAGCGGCGCTGGCTTCGGCAAGGGCGGGATTGCCGCCTTTGCAGCATCAGCTTGTCGTGACGCGCCACGCCTTGTCGGCTCTCGTCGGGCAAATGCCATCCTCCGCGCCCGAAGCCGAATTCAAGCTCGCGGACATGAGCCTGCCGCAGCAAATTCCTTTGTCTTTGCCTTCCAAGCTCGTCGAGCAGCGTCCCGATATTCGCATGGCCGAGGAAAACCTTCATGCCGCCAGCGCGGCCATAGGCGTCGCGGAAGCGGCGCGCCTGCCCGATATTTCGCTGTCGGCGGACATCGGCTCGATGGCAAACGCCTTCAGCAAGCTGTTCGCGCCCGGCGGCGGTTTTTGGGCTCTCGGCGGATCGGCGTCTGAAACGTTGTTCGACGCCGGAGCCTTGGCCGAAAAAGAACAATCCGCGCGCGACGCTTTCGACGCGGCGGCGGCCCAATACCGCGAAACGGTGCTGACGGCGTTCCAGAACGTCGCCGACGCGCTGCATGCGTTGCAATCTGACGCCGAAAGCCTGAACGCCAAGCGCGACGCCGAAAAAGCCGCCTCGGACGCTCTTGCCCTGACCCAGACGCAACTCGACGCCGGAGCCGTCGGCATTGCCGAGCTTCTTGTCGCGAAGCAATCCGCGGAGCAAGCCAAAGCCGCGCTCGCCCAAGCTCAGGCCCTGCGTTATGCCGACACGGCGGCGCTTTTCGCGGCGCTTGGCGGAGGCTGGTGGAACCGGGGCGTTCCGCATGTCGACTCAATAATCAAATCCCAATACTGAGGTTTTTCCATGATCAAACGCATGCTTCTCATGATCGTCGCCGTCGCCGTGATCGTCGGAGGGATGCTCGGCTTCAAATTTATGAACGCGATGGGGATGAAGAAATACCTGTCGACGCAACCCGCTCCGACGCAAACCGTCTCGACGATCAAGGCGGCGATGCAGGATTGGCAAGGCGACCTTCAGGCCGTCGGAACCTTGCGCGCGATCAACGGCGCGGATTTGTCGTCCGAAGTGTCGGGCATCGTCGAAACGCTTTCGTTCGAATCGGGCGGCGATGTCGATCAAGGCGCCGTTCTCGTCCGCTTGCGCGACGAAGACGAAGTCGCGCAGCTTCATGCGCTCGAAGCGGCGGCGGCTCTCGCGCAGATTACGTGCGACCGCGACGCGAAGCAAATCAAAGGGCAGGCGGTCAGCCAGGCGACGATCGACGCCGACACGGCAGCTTTAAACAGCGCCAAAGCGCAAGTCGCCGCGCAACAGGCGATCGTCGAGAAAAAAACGATCCGCGCTCCGTTCAAGGGGCGTCTGGGCATCCGGCAAATTGATATCGGGCAATTTTTAAACGCGGGGACGACGATCGTCACGCTGCAGCAGCTCGACCCAATTTATGTCGATTTCAATCTGCCCGAACAGAACCTCCCGCAAATTTCCGTCGGGCAGAAAGTCACAGCCCGCGCCGATGCGCTGTCCGGCAGTTCCTTCGAGGGAGAAATTTCGGCGATCAACGCCAAAATCGACGAGGCGACGCGCAACATCTCGGTGCGCGCGATGTTTAAAAACCCCGACGCCAAGCTTCTGCCCGGCATGTTCGCGCGCGTTTCCGTCGCGGTGGGCGAGCCGCAAAAGAAACTCACGCTGCCTTTGACGGCGATTACGTTCAACCCCTACGGCAACACGGTCTATATCGTGTCGAAAGACGACAAGGGCGCTTTAACGGCGCGCCAGACGTTCGTGACGCTCGGGGCCACGCGCGGCGATCAGGCTGCGGTCCTTGAAGGCCTTAAGGAAGGCGACGAAGTCGTCACCACCGGCCAGTTGAAGTTGCGCAATGGAACGCCTGTCGTCGTCAACAACGAAATCCAGCCTACGAGCGACCAAAATCCGAAACCGGAAGACAAATAAGCCACCATGAATTTCACCGACATCTTCATCCGCCGCCCGGTTTTGGCGACCGTCATCAGTCTGATGATCCTCGTTATTGGGCTTAAGGCTTTGGCAACGCTGCCGATTTTGCAGTATCCGCGGACGGAAAACGCGATCATCACGGTTTCGACGACGTATTATGGCGCGGACGCGAACACGATCGCCGGATTCATCACGACGCCTTTGGAGAATGCGATCGCGCAGGCTAACGGCATCGACTATATGACGTCGGTCAGCGAGAACGGGCAAAGCACGATCACCGTCAACCTGCGGCTTAACTACGATTCCGACAAGGCGCTGACCGAAATCAGCGCCAAGATCACGTCGGTGCGGAATCAACTCCCTGCGGCGGCGCAGGAACCCATTCTGACCATTCAGGTCGGCCAAACGCTCGACGCGCAATATCTAGGCTTCAGCAGCGATATTCTGGCGCGCAACGAAATCACGGATTATCTCGTCCGCGTCGTGCAGCCGAAACTGCAGGCGGTCGAGGGCGTGCAAACGGCCGAAATCCTCGGCGCGCAGAACTTCGCGTTGCGCGCGTGGCTCGATCCGCAGAAGCTCGCGGCCTACGGCCTGACCGCGACCGATATCAGCAACGCGCTTGCGGCCAACAATTACATCTCCGGCCTCGGCAACACGAAGGGGCAGATGATTCAGGTTAACCTGAACGCCTCGACGGACATCCATTCGCTCGACGAATTCCGCAACCTGATCGTCAAGCAGCAAAACGGGGCGTTCGTGCGCCTGAAAGACGTCGCCAACGTCACGCTGGGCTCCGATGATTACGAAACGCGCGTCGGTTTCGACGGCAAAAGCGCGGTCTACATCGGCATCCAGATAGCGCCGTCAGCCAATCTCCTCGAAGTCATCGACGGCGTGAACAAGATTTTCCCCGACATTCAGGCGCAGCTTCCGCAAGGCCTGCACGGAAACGTCGTCTACGACTCGACGAAATTCGTCACGGCGTCGATCGATGAAGTCGAGCACTCCCTCATCGAAGCGGTGCTGATCGTCGCCTTCGTCGTGTTTTTGTTTCTGGGCTCGCCGCGCTCGGTTCTGATCCCGATCGTCGCCATTCCCTTGTCGCTGATCGGCGCGTTCATCTTCATGCTGGCGATGCACTTTTCCGTCAATCTTCTGACGCTTCTCGCGCTCGTGCTGGCGATAGGCCTCGTGGTGGACGACGCGATCATCGTCGTCGAGAACGTCAACCGGCATTTGGAAGAAGGCAAATCGCCGTTCGACGCCTCGATTATCGCCGCGCGCGAACTCGGCGGGCCGATCATCGCGATGACGATCGTTCTGGTGGCCGTGTACGTGCCGATAGGCTTTCAAGGCGGATTGACGGGCGCGTTGTTCACCGAATTTGCCTTTACGCTCGTGGGCGCCGTCACGATTTCGGCGATTGTCGCGCTGACGCTCAGCCCGATGCTCTGCAGCAAACTTTTCAAGCCGATCGATCCCTCAGGCGGCGGATGGGAACAACACTTGACAGTCTATCTCGACAGGGCTTTTGCGCGCCTGCATTCCAAATACAAGCGTCTTCTGGACGCGAGCCTCAATTACCTGCCGGTGACGCTGATTTTCGCCGCGCTGATCCTCGGCAGCATTTATTTCCTCTATTCAAGCGCCAGAACGGAACTCGCTCCGCAGGAAGACCAAGGCATCGTGGTGGGGCTATTTACTTCCGCGCCGGACGCGACGCTGCAGCAAAAAGTGATGTACGACGAAAAAGTCTATCAGGTTTTTTCTGGCTATCCCGAGGAAAACCACGTGTTCCAGATCGACTCGCAGGACAGGTGGGTCGCGGGGCTTAACCTCAAGCCGTGGAACGAGCGCGAACGCACGACCAACGATCTCCAGCCCATCCTGCAAAAGGATCTGAATAACATCGCGGGAATGCGCACGGCGGTGTTTCAGCCGCCGTCCTTGCCCGGCAGCCGCGGATTGCCGGTATCGTTCGTCATCACCTCGACGCAGTCGCTCGACCGCATGGACGACGTTGTCGAAAATTTCATGGATGACGTCAGGAAAAGCGGTGTTCTGGTTTTCTCCGACACCGATCTCAAGCTCGATCTGCCGCAAGCGACGGTCGTCATCGACCGAGACAAAGCCGCGCAGCTGGGACTTACGATGACGGACGTCGGCAACGCTTTGTCGTCGATGCTAGGCGGAGGCTATGTCAATTATTTCTCGCTCGACGGGCGTTCCTACAAAGTCATTCCGCAAGTAGCGCAAGCCTCGCGCCTCACGACGGCGGCGCTTAATAATTATTATATCCGCACGGCGACCGGAGCGGGAGGCGTAGGCACGACGATTCCCCTTTCGACTCTGGCGCACATCGACGTGAAAACCGTGCCGGAATCGCTGAACCATTTCCAGCAGCAAAACGCCGCGACGGTCTCCGGCGTCATGTTTCCTGGCATCACGATGGGCGAGGCTTTGACGACGCTCAAGGACATAGCGAAGCGCGATCTGCCGCAGGGCTACGATTTCGACTACGGCGGCCAATCGCGCCAGTTTGCGCAAGAATCGAGCGGCTTCGCGATGACGTTTCTCTTCGCGATCATCATTATTTTCCTGACGCTCGCGGCGCAGTTCGAATCTTTCCGCGATCCGTTGATTATTCTGATCTCGATCCCGATGTCGATCGCGGGCGCTTTGTTTTTCATCAGCCTCGACAGCACCGACATGGGCGCGGTCAAGGCGATGCCGAAAGTCCTATCCTATCTGTTCCAAATCGTGGGTTTGGGGGGCATCGGCAAAGCCAGCATCAACATCTACACGCAAGTCGGGCTCGTGACGCTCATGGGGCTTATCAGCAAGCACGGCATCCTCATCACCGAATTCGCCAACAACCTGCAAATCGCAGGACGCAGCAAACGCGACGCGATTTGTGAAGCGGCGGCGATCCGCCTTCGTCCCATTTTGATGACGACGGGCGCGATGGTCTTGGGCGTTATTCCGTTGATTACGGCCTCTGGTGCTGGAGCCCTCTCGCGCTTCAACATGGGCCTTGTCATCGCGACGGGTCTCGCCGTCGGCACACTGTTCACTTTATTTGTCGTGCCCGCGATGTATATGCTGATCGGCACCGATCATCATAAGAAGTAGCCGCAGAAAGCAGAATGCTAAATTGAACAGAGATTATCGATTAAGAATTAAATGTCATATGAATCCGTCACCGTATAGCGACGATGAGAGTAGGAAGTTGCATATCGGACAATTTTTTCGGTGATCAAAAAATCGATTGCGAGAAGCGGGACATCTGTCAGAGGCACCGTCGGCAATGCCCCGCCGGTTGGCAAAGTAAAGGCAATTGCGGTAATTGCGAATGCCGCATAAGGAAGCAGCGCTTCCGCGCCATAATATTTCGAAGGTTCGACTCCACCGGAAAGATCCCCTGTTGCTCCTCCCAAAACATGCGTAAGACAGAGTGCATATACAATATTCGGAGACTGAGAAAAAAGTGATAAAAGAGCGGGAACAACGAAAAGAAAGACGCTCACACTCGCGCCAATCGCCGCGCTACCAGTAGCATCCAAAAGATTGAAAGCCTTATCGACGCCCCAATTGCAAGCATCGCGTATTGCAGCTGACCAATTTCTCCTTATGGGGGAATTTACTGAAGAAGGAAGGCTCATCAAAACACCCGCGCTTCGAAATAATGTTTCCAAACCCTACCTGATTAATTTCCCCCTTTCCAGAACCCAACAAGGTAAATTTTTCCTTAATTATACGGGCCGATTCCGATAATCGATTCAAAGGCAAAACGAAAACCGGTCGGCCCATAACACGCTGAATTCATGTAATAAATTCCCGTTTCTTCACCGATATTTAATATTTTAGATAAATAATAGGAGCATTAGAGAAGCATTAGATCGGCATTTAAGGAAAACGCATTTTGATGGAGGCGAAGATGTTACTTTCACGCACGAGCATCGAGGTCTTAAGCGACCTGATTCAAAACCGCCTTGCGATCATGAGCATCGGAGATCAGGACGATTTGCGCGAAAAGATCGCGCTGAAACGCGCCCTGACCGAATTGCAAACCGACGGACAAGTCCCCGCGGGAGTCTTGAGCGAATTCGCCGACATTCCGCGCCGTGGCCGCCGCCGCAAAGTCGGTTCGTCCGAGACGTTTTAAAATATCTTCGTTATTCAGGAGCCTCATGTGCGCCGCAATCCCACCCGGATTCCCCTCCCCTTGAGGGAGGGGCGATATAACATCTATCCTACGCTTGGCAGATGTGATAACGCGAGGGGAGGGGTTGGCGGTTGCCGTTGGAAAACAACCATGCCGATGAAACTATTTTAACCCTATATTAGCCTTCCACGCACCCCGTCTGAAAGGTTAATATATCTGTGCGCATTTTGAAGCTCCAAAATTCATATTTGAAAGGAAAAATGATGTCTGACGTTTATTTGGAATATTCCGACAAATTAGCCTATGGACCCGTCGCTGAATCACCCTTTGAAGATTTTGGATTAACTAAAATTGGCCCCAAGCGCGTTCAAAATCTCTTTGTTCTTTGCTACGCCAAGGACGGCGCGATCCATTATGCGACTATGGTGCTGAGCAATCCGGGCCAAAAATCCGCCCACAAAGACGCCGTCGTTTCCGGGCCGTTCGAAGATAAGCTTATCTATCTCGAAGACAGCCTCGGTTGCCGCACCGATAACGACATTAAATACGAAATGAAGAAAAAGAACCTGTCGCCGCAGGAAATCGAAAACGTGCAGAAGGCTAAAGAAGACCTATATTCAACGCGCCCGCAGCTGGAGGGGGATGTCCGCCGCACCCGCTTCTTTCCTTCCCGCACTTAAAGCGTTCGACGCTCGCGTTTAAGAGGAAAAGATTTTTCGTGCTGGAAATTCGCCTCCGCGACGGTTAGGATTGCATAAACTTGCAATCTCAACCCGTCCGTTCATCCGATGAAACTCTCCCGCCTTTTTCTTTTAGCCTTCGCCGCTCTTCTGGCCGCATCTCCCGCCTTTGCCGACGACGAGCATTCAAGCGCGACATCCAACGAAACGCGCCTTTCCGCGCAGGAAACGGAGCTTCGCGCGCTCAACGGGCGCGTCGAGCAACTCGAATTTTCCATGCGCCGTCTTGAGCAGACGTTACAGAAAATGCAGACGGACGTGGACATGCGCCTGACGAAGCTTGAATCCGCTTCCGCGCCGCCACCCGCCGCGTCTCCGGCAGCCGCTCAACCAGTTCCGGCGCAACCTTCCCCTGCGCAGCCTAATACAGTTCAGCCTCCCGCGCTTCCGGCCCCTGCGGCTGCACAGCCCGCGCAAACCCAACCTCCGGCAGACGTCAACGGCACGCTGGGAGCCCTCAAAATGCAAGGCAACAAAGTCACGGGCGGCGTCAACAAACCGGAATCTCCGCCGTTGCCCGCGGTTCCTCCCGATTACGGCCTGACGCCCGAAGAACAATACGAACGCGCCTTCAATTTCCTGCGCGAAGCCGATTACGCCAATGCGGAAGACGCGTTCAAAACCTTCATCGACAAGAATCCGAAGGACAAACTGCTCGACAACGCCAAGTACTGGTACGGCGAAACGCTTTACGTCCGCGCGCGCTTCGACGAAGCGGCTGTCGCCTTCGCGGACGCCTATCAACAAAACCCGAAAGGCGTCAAAGCGCCCGACAGCTTGCTGAAACTTGGAATGGCGCTCGGCGCCCTGAACAAAATTCCCGACGCATGCGTGACGTTCAACGAACTGAAAATCAAATATCCGAACGCGACGTCCGCAATCAAATCGCGTGCCGAGGAAGAACGCGCCAAGCTCAAATGTCCGGCGCATTAAACGATCCCGTCGGCGAAGGCGAATTCGCCAATCTCATGGAAGGCTTCGCACCGTTTTCCCCGAAAATCGCGTTGGCCGTTTCCGGAGGGCCCGACAGCATGGCCTTGGCCTTTTGCGTCAAGCGTTGGGCGCAGCGCGATTGCGTGGCGCTTATCGTCGAGCATGGCCTGCGCCCCGAATCCCCGTCAGAAGCTTTGCAGGTCAAAGCCCGCCTTCAGAAATTGGGCATTCCCGCGGAAATTCTTCCGTGGAAGCATGACCCCGATCTCACTCGAATTCACGAAAAAGCCCGCGAAGCGCGTTACAACCTGCTCACGGAATCCTGCCGCCGTTTGGGCGCGTCGGATTTGCTTCTCGCGCACCATAGCGGCGATCAGGCCGAAACCATCCTGATGCGCCTCGCCAAAGGCAGCGGCATCGACGGCCTTGCGGGCATCGCTGATCAAAGCGAACGCGATGGCATCCGCCTTTTGCGCCCCTTTTTGTCTTTGCCCAAAGAACGGCTCATTGCGACGTGCGAAGCCGCGCACCTCGCGCCCGTCACCGACCCCAGCAACGCGTCCGAAAAATACGCGCGTGGACGCCTGCGCAAAATCATGCCGCTTCTGGCCTCCGAAGGCCTGACGGTCGAAACGCTGACGAAACTCGGTATGCGCGCCCGCGACGCCAAGGAAGCGCTCGACGCAACAACGCGCGATTTCCTGAAAACTGCGGCGCAAGCCGAAGAGGGGGGCAGCGTCCGTTTAGACCGCGCCGCCTTGCGCGCGGCCCCGCAGGAAATTGCCCTGCGCGCGCTGGCCGCGGGATTGCGTTATGTCCATGACAACGATTATCCGCCCGAACACGCGTCATTGTCGGGGCTTTTGGATGCGATTATCGGTCCGGAATCCGAAAATACGCGCACGCTTTACGGCTGCATCGCGTCGGTTGCCGAGAAAAGAGTTTTTCTTTTGCGCGAACCCTCCGCCGCCGCCGAAATCGTGCCTTTACTCCCAAGCGCGACGGTTTTATGGGACAAACGCTGGTTTGTGACGTCCGATTCGAAAGTGCTTCCCGCCACGATCCGCGCTTTGGGGTTTCCGCCGCGCGAGACCGTCGATTCTCTCGCTCCCGCATTGCGCCATAGGATTCCGCAAGGCCGCGTCCGCGCGAGCCTTCCCGCGCTTTGGGAAGGCGACACTCTTCGCGCGATCCCCTCTTTTGACGAAAACTCCCTCTATAAAATGACTTTGAAAAAACAGTCGTTTCCCTAATCGGAAAAAATGATTTAGAATCGAGATTCTCTCCTGACGATAGTCTTTCCTTATGGCTCCTGAAGAACAACAACGCGCCCCCTCCGGTCCCGGCATCGCTCTGGGAAATAGAGTCGAAATTTTTCCATCGATGCCGTTGCCTGAATTTAACAGTCCCGGCGGCTCGGCCTTTGCCGCGCGTTTCAAGGCCGACGCGTCATCGAGCCTTTACGCGATCGTCTGCCACTCGAAAATGCCGCCGCGCGTCGATTCTGTCCAATCCATGCGAGGCATCGACAATCCGGGAATCCTGCGTCTGATCGAAGCCGGCGTCGTCCAATGGGTCGACGGCGTTTTTGCCTATGCGCTCGTCTTTCAAAAGCCGACGTCTCCGCGGATGCTGAACGCGCTCGACGAAACGCGGCCTCTTCTCAGCGAAGACGCGATCAACCGCCATTTTATCGCGCCGATGATCGGCGCTTTGGCCGCTTTGTCCAATTCGGGCGTCATCCACAACGCGATACGCCCGACCAATATATTCTGGCGCAGCGGCACGGCGGTCGCGCCGCAGCTCGGCGAATGCCTGTCCGTTCCGGCGGGAGTCGGGCAACCCGTGCTTTTCGAACCCATCCAACGCGCGCAGGCGATGCCGCTGGGACGCGGGGTCGGCACGCACGCCGACGACGCTTACGCTTTCGGCATCACGTTGGCCTTCCTCGTGCTGGGGCGCAATCCCCTGCAAGGCCTCGACGACCGGGCGATCATCGATCTCAAGATGCAGCGCGGAAGCTTCGGCGCCATCGTCGGCGCCAACCGCCTCCCGCCGACGCATATCGAAATCCTGCGCGGGCTTCTGGCCGACGATTCGGCACAGCGCTGGACGGCGAACGATCTCGATATGTGGCTTTCCGGGCGGCGCATGACGCCGAAAAGTTCGGATGCCGGACGCCGTGCCTCGCGCGCGTTCGTCTTTTTGGACAAGGAATACTGGCAAATCGGGACGCTTGTGGAAGCCCTCTCCGGCAACGCGTCCGAGGCGACCAAAGTCATCGAGAACGAATCTTTGAATAAATGGCTTCGCCGCGCCATGAACGACAAGGACCGCGCAAGCGACGTGGAAGACGTCACCGCCGACCTTAAGGAAGGCGGCAAAACGGCGCATTATGAAGATCAGCTTGTGGCGCGGGTCTGCATCGCGCTCGATCATGCCGCGCCCATCCGCTATCGCGGGATTTCGGCAATGCCGGCAGGCATCCCGACGCTTCTGGTCGAATCGATGCTGGGTGGCAATAACATTCAAGCCTTGTCCGAAATGATTACCGGCCAGCTGGTTTCCCTGTGGATTCAAATGCAAGGGGACACGAAAGCCGATTACGTGACCCTCGGCCAGCTTTTCGACCGCATCAAGACCGTGATGGAAAAAACGACGTTCGGCAACGGAATCGAACGCGCCATCTACGAATCCAATCCTGGGATTCCCTGCCTCAGCCCGATGCTGCGGACTCAATGCGTCGCGTCTCCGAAAATGCTTCTGCCCGCCTTGGAAAGGATCGCCGCAGCGGGCAACCACGCGCGCGAACCTATGGATCGCCACATCGCGGCGTTTCTGGTCGTGCGCGACAGAAGGCCGGAGTCGGCTTTCTCCGCGATGACTGCGCCCGAGGAATCGATCAAGCGCGGCCTTGCCCTGTTGTCGCTTTTTTCCGAGATGCAATATAAATACGGGCCTGAAAACCTGCCGCATCTTGCGGCGTGGCTGTCTCCGGTCGTCGAACCTGCGCTGCGGCGCTTTTTCAGCAAGAACCTGCGCGAGGCGAAGCAGAAAAAGGCGAAAGAGCTTATCGCGTCGGGCAACCTGTCGGATTTGCTGCAACTGATCGACGACCCCAAGCGTCTCGAGCGCGATCAGCAGGATTTTTACGCGGCGCGCCTTTTATACCTGAACATCCAGAAAGAAATCATCGGCCTTGAAGGCAAAGCCAAAAACCGCGAAGATATCGCCTCGACGGTGGGAAAGCCCATCGCTGTGACGATCAGCAGCCTTCTGGCGATCATTCTCGGCTGCGCCGCTATCCTCCGCGCCCTGTTCTCGGCATTTTTTATGTGAAACGCAATTGAATGAGCTTGGGCTGCAAATCGCGCTTTATAAAGTCTCATTTCTTAAAGGCCTTGCAAGCAACGCCTTGATGCTTTCCTCGATGCTGGCTTTGTCGCGCAAAATCATATCGACGGCGCTGACGACGGGCATTTCGACTCCGTGCCGCCGCGCGAGGCCCAGCGTGGCGGAAGCCGTCGAAATGCCTTCGGTGACGCAACGGCGCTCTGCCAGAATCTCGTCGAGCTTCTTGCCCTGTCCCAAAGCAAATCCCAAAGACATATTGCGCGATTGCATGCTGGAGCACGTCAAAACGACGTCGCCAAGGCCCGAAAGCCCCATCAGCGTTTCAACCCTTGCGCCCAACGCCGCGCCAAGGCGGGAAATTTCAGCCAATCCGCGCGTGATCAAGGCGGCGCGGGCGTTTTCGCCCAAACCGCGCCCCGAAACGATGCCGCAAGCGATCGCGAGCACGTTTTTGACCGCGCCGCCTATTTGCGTGCCGATGATGTCGTCGGTGGTGTAAAGCCGGAACAAAGGCGACGCCATCGCAAGCGCCAGATTTTCCGCGCCCCATTCGGAAGCCAAAGTCAACGCAGCGGGCAAATTTCGTGCGACTTCCGTGGCGAAGCTGGGGCCGGAAAGAATATAAACGGGATTCTGCGGCAAAACTTCCGAAACGATCTCGCTCATCAACCGGTGAGTCGTGCTTTCGATGCCCTTCGCCGCGATGACCAAAGCCGTCAGAGGGCTCGCGTGCGGAGCCAAATTCTTGCAAACGGCGCGCACATGCTGCGCGGGCGTCGCGAGAACAAGCGCGTTGCAGGAAGTCAGATCGGCCAGATTATTCGTGATGCACACATCCGAGGGCAACCTGACACCCGGCAAAAAAGCCGTATTTTCGCGTTTTTCGGCTATCGAAGCCGCCAAATCCGGCTCGAAAACCCACAAAGTCGCTGAACGCCCTGCGCGCGTTAGCGCAAGCGACAAGGCCGTTCCCCACGCTCCCGCGCCAATAACGCCAAAATGATTAAGAGAAGAAGGCATGATCATTCCTGCATAAGAAAGACCGTCAGCATAGTGCCCTCTTACGCCCCTAGCCATAACAAAATTTCTTTGCTAATTCTATCAATCCTGAAATCTTGGCGCCGATTCGGAAACATCTATGAAACTGACCATCTCGCGCGATGCCCTTTTAAAAAGCCTCGGCCACGTCCAAAGCGTGGTGGAGCGCCGCAACACGATTCCCATACTTGCGAACGTACTGATCCGCGTAACGGGGCAGGAAGTTTCATTGACCGCGACTGACATGGAAATCGAAATTAACGAGGCGCTCGAAGCCCAAATCGGCAAAACGGGAGCCGTGACCGCGCCCGCGCACACGCTTTACGAGATCGTGCGCAAACTGCCCGAAGGCGCGGAGGTCGAACTCAGCGCGGCGAATGTTGGCCAGCTTACGCTTTCCTCGGGGCGTTCGCATTTTAAGCTTGGCTGCCTGCCGGTCGAGGACTTTCCCGTCATGCCCAGCAGCGATCTCAAGCATACGTTCCGGCTTTCTGCGGCCGATCTGCGCGACTTGATCGACCGCTCGCGCTTCGCCATTTCGACGGAAGAGACGCGCTATTACTTGAACGGCATCTTTCTGCACGCGGCGAAGAACAAGAAAGTGGACGTGCTGCGCGTCGTCGCGACGGACGGTCACAGGCTGGCGCGTGTCGAAATGCCCGCGCCCGAAGGCGCGAAAGGCATTCCGGGCGTCATCCTGCCGCGTAAAACGGTGGGCGAAGTCCGCAAAATGATCGACGAAAGCTCGGACGAGATCGAAATCTCGCTTTCGGAAACCAAGGTGCGTTTCACCTTCAACGGCGCGATCATTACCTCGAAATTGATCGACGGAACCTTCCCCGATTACGAACGCGTTATTCCTTCCGGCAACGATAAACTTCTGGAAGTCGATACGAAGGTTTTCGCCGCCGCCGTGGACCGCGTCGCCACCATTTCATCCGAGAAATCGCGCGCGATCAAAGTCGGCATCTCATCGGGCCACGTCGTCCTGTCGGCCAATTCGCCGGAGGCGGGAAGCGCTACGGAAGAGCTGGAAGCCAAATACGACGCCGCGCAGCTCGACATAGGTTTCAACGCGCACTATCTGCTCGATATTTTGCAGCAAATCGAAGGCGAAGGCGCGCGCTTCGCTTTGGCCGATGCGACGGCTCCGGCGATCATTCAGGATGTCTCCGACACCAGCGCCCTCTATGTCCTCATGCCGATGAGAGTTTAGCGGCGGGGCAGGTGGGCGCAATCGTTCCAAACAGCGCTTGTCACCCTCCCTCTTTCGTCATCCCCGCGAAAGCGGGAATCCATCTTTCTAGCTTCCAGCCTTCTATTTTTTCCTCTAACCTCTAACTTTTCCTTCTTAGGAGTCCCAGAATGAATCCCTCCCGCACCTATTACTTCACGTCCGAATCCGTCGGCGAAGGCCATCCCGACAAACTTTGCGATCAGGTATCCGATTCGATCGTCGATCTGTTTCTGACAGCCGATCCGCACAGCCACGTCGCGGTCGAAACATTGGCGACGACGAACCGCGTCGTTCTGGCCGGAGAAGTCCGTGGGCCGTCCTCGGTCACGCCCAAGAAAATGGAAGAAGCTGCGCGCGAGGCAATTCGCGACATCGGCTACGCGCAAAAGGGCTTTCATTGGCAATGGGCTGACGTTCAGAATTACGTGCATCCGCAGTCGGTCGATATCGCGATCGGCGTCGATGCGAGCGGCGATAAGGACGAAGGCGCGGGCGATCAGGGCATCATGTTCGGCTACGCGTGCCGCGAAACGCCGACCTATATGCCCGCGCCAATTTTCTACGCGCATAAAATCCTGCGCCTGCTTTCCGAAGACCGTCGCGCGGGGAAATTGCCGCTTCTGGGGCCGGACGCGAAAAGTCAGGTCACGCTCGAATACGTGAACGGCAAGCCCGTCCGCGCGTCGCGCATCGTCGTTTCGACGCAGCACGACGAAAGCATCCACCAAGCCGATGTGCGCGAAATCGTCCGCCCGTATGTCAAGGCGGCGCTGCCGGAAGGCTGGCTTCCCGAGGAGAAATTTTTCTACGTCAATCCGACGGGACGTTTTGTCATCGGAGGGCCCGACGGAGACGCAGGGCTTACGGGGCGCAAGATCATCGTCGATACGTACGGCGGCGCGGCGCCCCACGGCGGCGGCGCGTTTTCGGGCAAGGACCCGACGAAGGTAGACCGCTCGGCGGCGTACATGATGCGTTACTTGGCCAAAAACGTCGTTGCGGCGGGCATAGCGGACCGTTGCACGATGCAGGTGGCATACGCGATAGGCGTTTCGGAACCTCTGGCTCTTTTCGTCTCGACGCACGAAACGAACCGCGTCGACGACAAAGATTTGCCGAAAATTCTGCGCGAGCTCGTGAATTTGTCGCCGCGCGGCATCCGCGAGCATCTTCAGCTCAGCCGCCCGATCTACAAGAAAACGTCCTCGTTCGGGCATTTTGGCCGCGAGCCGGAAGACGACGGGCATTTTTCGTGGGAACGCATCGATCTGGTCGCCGATCTCAAACGCCACTTCAAGCTGTAAGCGTTTCAATTAAGCGATCTTGGGCTGCAAATCGCGCTTTTTTGGATTTTCGGTGCTCACGTACCAAGAAAGTACGCTCTGCGCGAAAATCCAAACACGATTTTCGCCTCAAGCTTGCTTAATTGAAGGTATCGTCATTCCGAAACGCGCAAAGCGCGTATCCGGAATCCCATTTCCTTTTTTTGTTATTCTTGCCCCCGCCTGCGCTGAGGCAGGCTAATGCGGCAAGAGCTCCTTCGTTTCAGCAAAAACTCCCCATTTTTTTAAAAAACGGGCAAAGCTGCAGCAGCCTATTCCGTTGAAGTTTAAACGTTTTTGACAATATTTGCTTAACCCTTCTTATCCAAAAAGAGAATGCCGGACCAAGAAAGAGTGCTATAAACAAGCGTTCTCTTGCCCATATTTTCAGGAGATTCATATGAGAAACAATGTGAATATAGACGCGGAAAGATTTGTAAAAAGAATAGAAATGTGCGCGAAAAAAGGAAGCATCTACTCCCGCTATGCTCTTTTCAGCGGCATACTGGACGGACAAATTCTTCTTTTCGATCCGGCCGCGGGAGGGGGAAACTCGCATATGAATATTTTAGGAAATCAGGAAATCATAAAAAAGCGCCGCGAGCTTCTCGAAGAAGCCAGCTTACAGGGAATTGGCGAGGCCTCTCTCAAGGAAGCGCATCAAAAATTTTTCCGCCCGCATTTTGGCACGGAGGCCGCTCCCGTCATATTGGAATACTGTCTGGAATGTTATTAGCAAAACGCTCCGCGCGAGCTGCAGAAACTTCGGGCTTTTGGCCTTACTCCCAATGCCCTTCCCGAAACGACCACCCGAATGTGTGGTAGTCCCACCGCGCGGGAGCCCAAACGGCGGTCGGGTCGGGTCGCGGAATGACTTTTCCTTCGACCCAAACAAAACTGTCGCCCGTTGCGGGCGCCCAATAGCCCGGGCGCCAAATTTCCGTCCTCGGGTCTTGAACGGGGGAAACAGCCTCGCTCTTGTTCGGGGGAGGCGGGGAATAAATCCCCTCCAGTGGATCGGAAATGGCTGAAGAAAAAGTCCCGCCGCAGCAACCCGACAGCGCCAAAGCGCCGGATAGAAAAAGAACGCTGGAAAGAAATTTCGGATTCATGTCAGACGACGCTTACCTTAAAATCTTCGATCACGAGATTCGCCAATAATTTCTCGGCCATCTTCCGCGCCGCTTCGAGGGCTTTTTCGCGATCGGTTTCGGCCAGATCGAGCTCGATGACCTTTCCCGCGCGAACGTCCGTAACACCGCCGAACCCTAAATTCCCAAGCGCTTTGCCGATCGCCTTTCCCTGCGGATCGAGAACGCCGTTTTTCAACATCACATCGACGCGAATTTTCATTTTTTCTCCTCTTCGTGCGTCGGGTTTAGATTTTCCGGCATGATGCCCAACCGGCGCGCGACTTCCTGATAAGCTTCCTCGACGCGCCCAAGATCGCGCCGGAATCTGTCTTTGTCCATAATTTCGTTTGTCTTGACGTCCCACAAGCGGCAATTATCGGGGCTGATCTCGTCGGCAAGGATGATGTGCAAGTCGTCGTTATCCCAAAACCGCCCGAATTCCAGTTTAAAATCGACGAGTTTCAACCCGATTCCCAAAAACAGGCCGGACAGATAATCGTTGATGCGCAGCGACAAAGACATGATCTCGTCGAGTTCCTGCGGGCTCGCCCAGCCGAAAGCGGTGATATGCTCGTCCGAAACCATCGGATCGCCGAGATCGTCCTTTTTCAAATAAAATTCGACGATGGAGCGCGGCAAAACCGTGCCTTCGGGAATGCCAAGCCGCCTCGACAACGAAGCCGCGGCAATATTGCGCACGACGACTTGAACAGGAATAATCTCGACCTGCCGGATCAATTGTTCGCGCATGTTCAGGCGGCGCATGAAATGCGTCGGCACGCCGATCTCGCCCAATTTCACCATCAGGTATTCGGAAATGCGGTTATTAAGAACGCCCTTGCCGGTAATCGTGCCGCGTTTCTGGTTGTTGAAGGCGGAAGCGTCGTCCTTGAAATACTGCACAAGGGTTCCGGGCTCTGGGCCTTCGAACAACACTTTGGCCTTCCCTTCGAAAATGCGGCGGCGTCGGCCCATGCGAAAATTCATTTTACTTCACTCGAAAAACAAACTCCGCACAGCGAGCGGAGGTCACGGACTCTATACCGCGCCAAGCCCCCAAAAACAACGACAATAACCAATTGAAAACACGCACAAAACTGTAAAAATCATCGTCATTCCGGAAAATTCGCTTTTTGCTTTTGGCAAAATGCGAATTTATTCCGTCTACGCCAAGGCTTCGCCGGACTTTTTTCCCAAACCCGCCGAAGCCTCTTGCGAAGGCGGGCCGGAATCTCATTTTCTTTTTTCTTGCTTGTGTTTGGAGTGCTTATTGACTTTTTGGCGAAAAAAGTCGGAGAATCACGCGGCATTTTAAAACGGGAGAATAATCATGGAAAATAAGTACCTCGCCGGAATTTACTCTCGATTTTCCGAAGCAAAGAAAAGTCTTACACCCACCAATATCCGCGCTTCGCTCAGCGAAGCTGGAAAGCTTGTTGAAAAATACCCCGATAACGCCGGTTTTGCAGCCGCGGTCCTATTCATGAGCGTTTTGGGTTTTGTCGGCAGTTTTTCGCGCGATGTTCAAACAATAGTTCCTCAACAAGCGAGGATGGGCGTGGCAGTCATGAGTTTGGCGCTTTTGGCTTTGACAAGCTATTTCATCGTCGATTCCGTTCGCCCCGCCGGTCCCGTAAAAAAGATCACGAACGCTCCCGATTTTATTTGACCACCTACCCCGCCCTCAAAAGCGGCACCGCCGCATCGCGGTTGAACAAATACAGAAGCGTCCTTAACGCCTTCCCGCGTTCGCTTTCCAATTTCGGATCGTTGGCCAAAATCACGGCCGCATCGTCGTGCGCCACATCTAATAAAGCCCTATCGCGCGCTAAATCCGCGAGTCTGAACTCGCGCATGCCGCTTTGCCGCGTGCCAAGAAGTTCGCCCGCGCCGCGCAGCCGCAAATCCTCCTCGGCGATCACGAAACCGTCGTCGGTGTCGCGCAGCATCGTGAGCCGCGCCTTCGCCATTTCGCCCAAAGGCAGCTGATACATCAAAAGGCAATGCGATTTCTCCGCGCCGCGCCCCACGCGCCCGCGCAGCTGATGCAACTGGGCCAAGCCGAAACGCTCGGCGTGTTCGACGACCATGACCGAAGCGTTTGGCACGTCAAGCCCGACCTCGATCACGGTGGTCGCGACCAAAACCTTCACTCTTCCATCCGCGAAATTCTTCATGACGCGGTCTTTTTCGTCGGACCGCATGCGCCCGTGAATAAGGCCGACGGTGTTTTCGCCAAGAAACTTTTTCATCAAAATGGAGCGTTCGACGGCGTTCGCCAAATCGACCGTTTCGGATTCCTCGATGAGGGGGCACACCCAATAAACCTGCACGCCTCTGGCGACCTGCCGCTTGATGCCGCTCAGCACTTCGCCCAGCCGCTTGATGTCAATCAGGCTCGTGTCGATTTTCACCCGTCCCGCCGGTTTTTCGGTCAGGCGCGATACGTCCATGTCGCCGTAGGCCGTCAGCGTCAGCGTGCGCGGAATAGGGGTCGCGGTCATCGCGAGAATATCGACGCCGCGCCCTTTTTCGGAAAGCATCAGGCGCTGATTGACGCCGAAACGGTGCTGTTCGTCGACGATAGCCAATCCCAAATCCTGAAACGCGATGTCCTCCTGGAACAAGGCGTGCGTTCCGACGACCAGCTTCAACTCCCCGCTTGCCAAAGCCGCAAGCGTCGGCTGCCTGACGCCATACCGCCCGCGCCCGATCAGCAATCCGACCTCGATGCCGATGGGCTTCAGAAATTTCGACAACGTCGCGTGATGCTGCTTGGCGAGAATTTCGGTGGGAGCCATAAGCGCCGCCTGCGCTCCCGCCTCGACCGCCTGCAGCATCGCGCTCAACGCGACGATCGTCTTTCCCGATCCCACGTCGCCCTGCAACAGGCGCAACATCCGCTTCCGCGCGCCCATATCGGCGGAAATTTCGGCAATCGCTTTTTTCTGGCCCTCCGTCAAAGCAAAAGGCAGCGACGCTTCCAGTTTCTTCGTTAAAACGCCCGTGCCCGCGAAACTCCGTCCGCCGCTGCTTTTGTGATGCGCGCGGATGATGGCCAAAGCCAGTTGGTCGGCCAGCAATTCGTCGTAAGCGAGGCGTTTCAGGCTTCTGCCGCGTCCTTCGTCGTTCGGAGGAAAATTCGAAGAATGCGCCTCGGCGACCGCCTTTTTCCACCCCGCCCATCCTTCGCGCGTCAACAACGCCGGATCGTCCCACTCCGCCAGATCGGGAGCCTTCTCGAGCGCCTGCGCGATCATTTTGCGCAGCATCTTGCCGCTGATGCCCGCCGTTAAAGGATAAACAGGTTCGAATTTCGGAATCTCATCGGCGCGTTCGGCAAAAACGGCGTAATCGGGATGATTCATGACCCACGACGCGCGGTACCGCTCTAAAAGGCCGCTGACCGTCACCTTGCGGTCAACGGGATAAACCTTGCTCAAATAATCGCCGTGAACGTTGAAATAGGTCAGAACAATCTGGCCGGTGTCGTCCTTGCCGACAATGCGGTAGGGAAGGCCAATGCGCGCGGAGGGATTATGCTCGACGATTTTCAAAGTCAAAGTCGCCACGCGGTCTCTTTCCGCATGCCGCAAATCCGGCGCATAGGTGCGGTCGATGACGCCAACGGGCAAATGCCAGAGAAGATCGACGATATAATCGCCGCACAATTTTTTATAAAGCGCCCCCATCCTCGGCCCGATGCCTTTCAGGGACGTCAGGCTGGTGAACAAAGGATAGAGGATCGGAGGGCGCATGATGTCCGACGTTATTGCCGGATTCGTTCGGGGACAAGATTATTATTAAAACTCCTGCGCCACGGTCACGAAAACCCCGCGCCGCGCGCCCCATTGCGGCGCGCCGACGCCGATTCCGGTGCCATTGCGCAATTCATAAGCGGTATCCAGCAGATTAACGACGCTCAGCCGCACGGCGGTTTCGTCATGCTCGATCAAACCGAGCTTTTGCTCAATGCTGGCGTTGAACGTGACATAGGCGGGTAGGTGGCTGGTATTGGCGAACCCGTCGCGCAATCCGCTTCCCGAAATTCCGTCGAGCCCAATCTTCGTTCCGTCGAGCACTTCATACGTCGCTCCGCCCGAAGCCGTAAAAGTCTGGTCGTGATCGAGATGAACGTAATGGTCGCCGATGTAAGCCAACTCGGCAGGATCGGAAAAATTGAATTGCGCCGACACGACGTTTTCGCCCATCGCGCGCGAAAAGGCGAAATTACCGTAAGCCTTCAATTTTTCACCCGTGTAATTCGCCGTCAATTCGCTGCCGTAAATATACCCGTGCTCGTAATTGAACGGCGTCAAAATCAGCGCGGGGCCGAATTGCCCTTCGTCGAGCAAATCGTGCACGAGTTTGTAATATCCGTCCGCGCCGAGCTGCCAATGGTCGCCGAGCTTCTGCAAAACGCCCGCGTCGAAACTATGCGAACGCTCCGGCTTGACGGGATCGTTCTGCATCACGGCCTGCGCGCCGCTCGTGTTCGTGAATCCGGCGATATCCGCGTTCGACACCAGCTCCATGGGCGGCGGCGTGAAATACCGAGCATAACCGGCGTGCAGCGTCGTAGTATCCGTCGCTTTATAAACGAACCCCAAACGCGGGCTCAACTGATCCGCGTTGACGTATTGCTCCATATCGTCGAACCGTGCGCCGTAATTCATCGTCAATTTATCGGTCAACTTCCACTCGTCTTGCAGGTAAAGCCCGTAAAGCTGCCCGTCTTTCGTATGATCGTCGACGATGGGCTGCGAGACGACATCATTGCCGCCGCTCGTGATGAAATTGCCGTTGGAGTCGGTCAGATAAGCCAAAGAACTGCTGTTATTCTGCACATCGTCGTTCTGCACAGTAAATCCGGCGCGCAAGGTGTGCTCATTGTTGATGCGCCAACTATTGTCGTTCTGCAATCCGGCCGCCAAATCGGTATATTGCACGTCGCTTGCCAGCCCGTCGAAAACCAGATCGCCCGCGACGTCGGGCCGGAAATGCGTTTCCGAATTGCGGATATAGGGCGCGATTTGCACGGTAACCCCATCCGCTTCGCCCTGCCACGCGGCGGTCATATACTGGTTACTCTCAAATTGCCGTTCGTTGAGGTTCGCGGAAGCGAGATTCGCCGGATTGGAAGCACTGACGCCGTTTTGCTGGAATACCGCCTGATCGGGATTGTTCGGAATCTGATAATAATTGATCGAATCCCCCGCGACGATCTCCACGCGCTGCATCGGATTAATCATATAGGACGCATAGCCGAATTGCTTGTTCTGCTCGGTATGGTCGTGAAGCGCGTCGTCCTTCGACGTCGGATTTTCGATGCCGAGATCGGACGACAAATGGCTTGCCGCGACGAAATAATCGGCATTTCCTTCCGTGCCGCCGTAACTGACCGAAGGCTGGAACGTGCCGCTGCTTCCGCCCGATACTGTGGCCGTTCCGCCGTTCGAAAATCCGCTCTTGGTGTCAATGTCGATTATACCCGCCGTCCGAAATCCGTATTGCGCGGGCAACGCTCCGTCCAATAGCGTCGCGTTCTCGATGATGTGCGAATCGATCGTATCGCCGAACCCGCTGATGCCGTCGGGCAGCAAAATACCGTTCAACCTGTATTGTTCGTTCGCGTGCTCGCCGCGAATATGCAGATTGCCGCTCGCGGCGGAATCCTCGGCCACGCCGGGAGCCTGCAACAGAATCTTGTTAAGCGATGTGTCGTCGCCTTGCGGCAAATCCGCAATCGCCTGTTCGTCGAGTTTATAGGCCGATGTCCCTGTCGTTGGAGATAAATCGTTTCGCATTTGCGCGCGTTGCGAAATGACGATGTTCATCGCCTGATCGTCGGCGAGATTCAAATCTTTATGCGCGGCCTCGGCGGCGGCGACGGACACGCGCGTCGATCTCAACACGGAATCATCGCGTACCGCCTGCAAAACATAACTTCCCGCCGCGACGTCGTCGAACCGGTAATGCCCTTGTGCGTCGCTCGCTGTCGTCTTGACAATTTTGCCCTGTCCGTCCTGCAATTCCACTTTCGTATCGGCCAAAGGCGCGCCGGTTTTATCGCGCAAAACCCCATCCACAAGGGTGGACGAAGCCCATGCAGGAGAAGAAAACATCAATAGTGCAAGAAAAACCGCGCGCCTCATGAGGGAATCTCCGAAATGTTATGTTATAACATTTAAGAGAAGTTGCGCGCGAAGTCAAGAGGGGGTCCGCCGTCACCTTTCCGCGCATTCCTTGCACAACCCGACGATTTCCAGAATCTGCCGGCTCACGTCGAATCCCAACGCTTCCGCTTCCTTGCGCAGCGTGCGGCTGATTTTGTTGTCGGGAGCCTCGACCGCCGCGCCGCAGTCGCGGCAAATGAAGAACAAGCAATCATGATCCTCATGCGGATGCCGACACAAAACGTAGGCGTTGCGGCTTTCGATGCGCGTGACGATTCCGTGCGCGGCCAAATGCTTCAACGCGCGGTAAACGGTGGTGGGAGCGATCGCGCGTTTCGTCTTTTTCGATAAAACCGCGATCAAGTCGTAAGCGGTCAAGGGCTTGTCCAAGGCTTCCAAAATCTCGCGCACATTCTTTTCGTTGACGCCCATCTCGCAAGCGTCGCCGTGGCGGCACGTTGTTTCCTGTTTTTCGGATTTTTCCTTCATCATCCCTCTCTTGTCTCGAAATCAATGCGCGGATCGGTCAAAACATAAGCCAAATCGCCGAGCACGTTCATGATCAAACCTAAAAGCGTGAAAAAATAAAGCGTGCCGAACATGACGGGATAATCGCGGTTGATCGCTGACTCAAATCCCAGCAAACCCATTCCGTCGAGCGAAAAAATCACCTCGACGAGCAAAGACCCCGTGAACAAAATTCCGATAAACGCGGAGGGAAATCCCGCGATCACGATCAGCATCGCGTTGCGGAACACGTGTCCGTAAAGCACGCGGTTTTCGGTCAATCCCTTCGCCCGCGCGGTCAGAACGTATTGCTTGTTGATCTCGTCCAAAAACGAATTTTTCGTCAGCATCGTGAGGCTCGCAAACCCTCCGATGACAAGGGACAAAATCGGCAATGCGATATGCCAGAAATAATCGCCGATGCGATGCGGCCAATCCATGTCGCTCCAATTGTCCGAAACCAATCCGCGCAACGGAAACCAATCCAAATACCGCCCGCCCGCGAAAACGACGATCAAAAGCACGGCGAACAAAAAGCTCGGAATGGCATATCCGGCGATGATCGCGGCGCTCGACCACACGTCGAAGGCCGTTCCGTCCTTCACGGCTTTGCGAATGCCGAGCGGAATCGAAATCAGATAAACGATCAACGTGGTCCACAATCCGATGGAAATCGACACGGGCATCTTGCTCACGACGAGACGAAGCACGCTTTCGTCGCGGAAATACGACTTGCCGAAATCGAAATGCGCGTAATGCCCGATCATCGTGAAAAAGCGCTTGTACAAAGGCTGGTCGAACCCGAATTGTTTTTCCAGTTCTTTGATCAATTCCGGATCGACGCCCTGGGCGCCCGGATACCGAGAAACGGCGGCAGCCTCGTTCATCTTTAAAGCCTGCCCGCCGGGCATCGCGACGTCGCCGCCGCCCGATCCGCCAAACCGCGCGGTCGCTGAAATATCGGTGCCGTGCAACTTTGCTACAATCTGTTCGATCGGCCCGCCCGGCGCCGCCTGCACGATCATAAAATTCAACACCATAATCCCGAACAACGTCGGGATAATGAGCAGCAACCGTCTAATGAAATAAGCAAGCATGAACGAGAGTATAGAAGAGCCGCCAACAATTAAAAGCCCTTAAAAACCCCATCGATATGTATGGGGGCGAAAGAGAACCTCGGAAAAGCCATTCAGCTTAAAGGCTTAAACCACCCCCTTGCTTCCGGAAAAAACCGAAAAAGCTTGTTTTTTCCTCGATGAAAGTATTTGAACTCACCCTGCCGCGAGCGTTACAGTCCAATAAATTTTTTGAGGATATATTGATGAAATCTCCTTCGAAAATAACCCGTTATTTAGACGCCGCCGCCGAGGAATGCGCGGGCGGCAAAAAGAAAGAGAAGGCGTGGGCGGTTATCGCCCGCCTGACGCGGCGGCTTGCCGACATGGAACGGCGAAGCCCGAACCAATGGGATTCGGATCGCGCGGAAATCGTTTGTCTGCGCGCGCATCTGCAAATTCAAACCGATCAAGCGGGAACGGCGGCGCGGTATTTGTTTCCGCTCGTAAGCGAAGGTGGCCCTCTTTATGGCCATTTGAAGGCGATAAATCTTTGCGCCAAAGCCGCGATCAGAAACGGCCATCCGGAAGACGCCGTCGCGCTTTTAAAAGAGCTTGTGCGCGAAGGCGGCATTTTCAGGCGCGACCCCGTTTTGCTCAACACATATGCCACCGGTTTGACGCGAAACGGCCGTCCGTCGGCCGCCGGCCGTTTCCTCGCCGCGTGCATGAAGGAACAAAAGGAGGCGAGGGACGATCGCTTCATCCTTGCCACGTACGGAAACGCGTTGATGGGCGACGGCAGGCCGGAAGAAGCCGCCGCTTTTCTGCGCAACAAAATTCGCAAAGGCACGGCGTTCGGCAAAGACCCCTTTCTCCTTATCGTTTGCGCGTCCGCGTTGGAGGCGGCTAAGGATTTCCAAGGCGTCATTAAGTTTCTTTATCCGAACGTAAGGGAAGGCGGCTTATTGTACGCCAACCGCAGGGCCATTATCGCTTTTGCGTCCGCCTTGGCCGAAGAAGGCGAAGACGAAGCCGTCATCGAATATCTCGAGCCGCTGTTGCGCGACGGCGGTCCGGCGAGCCGCATCGTGTCAGCCCATAACATGTATGCGAAGGCGCTGCTCCGCAAAGGCCGCGCGCTTGCCGCCGCCCGCCACATGGGCCCGCTCATGAATCCGGGAGGGTTGTTATCCAAAGACACGGAATCTCTGGAAATTTACATGGAAGCCAAGAAAAATTTGGCCATAGCCAAACCCTTCGAATCCTCTTCGGTTTGCGGCCTTTGAATTCCCACGCTAGCCTCGCTAAACCATCGCCAGTTCTAGAGATAAATCTACCACCTGACGACCGCCATCCCCCACGTAAACCCCGCGCCCATCGTGTCGAGAAAAAGAAGCTGTCCGCGTTTGATGCGCCCGTCCTTCACGGCGGCGTCGAGCGCCAACGGAATGGAAGCCGCGGCGGTATTGGCGTGATGCGCGATGGTTGAAACGACGCGCTCGGGAGGCAGCTCCAGCTTTTTGCCCGTTCCCTCGATGATGCGCTGGTTGGCCTGATGCGGAACCAGCCAGTCGATTTCCTCGGGCTTCAATCCCGTGACGGCCAAGGCTTCGTCCACGACCTCGGCCAAATTGGTCACGGCGTGGCGGAAAACTTCCTGCCCCTCCATGCGCACATAGCCCGACGTGTCCGTTCTCAGCAAATCGTAATGGCGCCCGTCGGAATGCAAAGCGGTCGTAAGAATGCCTTGGTCGGCGTTGACGCCTTGCCCTTCCTTCGCGCCCAGAACGACCGCGCCCGCGCCGTCGCCGAACAAAAAGCACGTCTCGCGGTCGGTCCAATCGACGACGCGCGAAAGCGTTTCCGCGCCGATAACGAGCGCGCGCCGCGCTTGTCCCAAACGGATGAAATTATCCGCGATCGTCAGCGCGTAAATGAATCCCGAGCAAACCGCCTGCACGTCGAAGGCGAAACTGCGTTCCATGCCTAAATTGGCCTGAACCTTCGTGGCCGTGGCGGGAAAAACATCGTCGGGCGTCGTCGTCGCCAGAATGAGAACGTCGATGTCTTTGGCCTCAAGACCTGCGCTTTTCAAAGCCTCGCGCGCGGCCTGCGTCGCCATATCGGAGGTCTTTTCGTTCTTCGCCGCGAAATGCCGCTCTTTAATGCCCGTGCGGCGTTCGATCCATTCGTCCGAGCTGTCGAGCTTCTTTGCGGCGATCAGCGCGTCGTTCGTGACGCATTGCGCGGGCAGATACGAACCGCAGCCGAGAAAAACGGAACGGATCATGATGTCTTGTCCGCAGAATCCGGCGAAACGCCGTTAAGCCCATATTGCATGACCAGCTCCTCGGCGATCTTCTCGTTGAATCCGTGCGCGACAAGGTCGTGCGCGACGCCGATGGCGTTGGCAAAACCTTCCGCGTCGGTGCCGCCGTGGCTTTTGACGCAAACGCCCTGCAAGCCCAAGAACATCGCGCCGTTATAGCGGCGCGGATCGACGCGCTTCTTCAGGCGCTTGAACGCGCCGCGCGCCAAAAGATAGCCCAATCGGGCGAGAATCGACGACGCCAATGCTTGCCGCAGGAAATGGGAGAAAAGATGCGACGTTCCCTCGATGGATTTCAGAGCGATGTTGCCGCTGAACCCGTCCGTCACGACGACGTCCGTGGTTCCCGCCAGAATATCGTTGCCCTCGACAAAGCCGAAAAGCCTTCCGGGAATGGGGCGTTCGCGCAAAATCGAGGCGGCGATGCGGACTTCGTCGTGGCCCTTCAATTCCTCGGTGCCGATGTTCAGAAGCCCGATCGTGGGGTCGTTGCGCCCTAAAACGGTGCGGCAGAATATCGCGCCCATCAGCGCGAATTGCACCAAATTTTCCGCGTCGCATTCGATGTTCGCGCCAAGGTCGAGCATGACCGTTTCGCCCGTTTGCGTCGGGATGAGCGTAGCGATGGCGGGGCGGTCGATCCCCGGAAGCGTCCTGAGGACGAATTTGGCGATAGCCATTAAAGCGCCGGTATTGCCCGCGGAAACGACGCTGCAAGCCTCTCCGTCCGCCACGGCGTTGATCGCAAGCCGCATGCTCGACGTGCGCCCCTGCCGCAACGCCAAAGACGGCTTCATATCGGTCGAAATGACGTCGGGCGCGTGCCGTAAGTCGCTGCAGGTTTTCAGGGAAGGCTGCGCGGCGAGCAGAGGCGCGATCTTCGCCTCGTCGCCGAAGAAGATAAACTTGATCTCGGGATAGCGGATGCGCGCCAAAGCGGCGCCGTCGATGACGATCGAAGGCGCGCGGTCTCCCCCCATGGCGTCCAGCGCGAGAACAAGCGGCGAGGACGGCTTATCGGGTTTCGAAAGCAAATTCATCGACATGAAGATACCGCGACAAAAAGAACCGGCGGGACGCCGGAAAAGACACAAGACTCACAAAATATAACGCGAGCGCGTCCGATCAAGCCGATTTCTTCGACTTGACGACGGCGCGGCCGTCATAGTGGCCGCAAGCGGCGCAAACGTGGTGCGGAAGCTTGGGCTCTCCGCAATTAGGGCACTCGACCGAATTCGTAGCCGAAAGCGCATGGTGCGAACGGCGCATATTGCGCACGGATTTCGATGTCCTCTTTTTAGGAACGGCCATAATCTTAACTCGCTGCAAAAACGAATAATAAAGCGCGTCCCATGTATCTGAAACGCGCGACGCGCACTTACTTAATGCGTCTTGGCCCGGAATGCAAGCGGCAAAGCTTATTTTGAGCGTTTATCCTTGTTTTTCTTGCTTTTTAAGGCGGCGGAAAGCTTGGCGAAAGGACGCCGTTTTTCGTCTTTTCCCCCGAATTCGGCGACAACGAGCGCGGCGTTAGCCTTGCGGGGATAGGGGTCGATGCTAACGCCAAGCTGCTGGGCGACCAGTTCGCCGATATCGATTTTGCCGCCTGAAAAGAACTCGAAATCGTCGTCGAGCCCCATTTCTTTGAAAGCTTTATCGATGTTCAGATTAGCCTCTTGAGGCGCAAAAGTGACATCGACGTCGATGGCCAGACGACTTGAAATGGGCTCAAGCGTCACAACGCACCGCTGAATCACTTCCGCTTCGATAAGGCCGGTTGCGGCGATGGTTTGCTGCGGCCCTTGTATGAGCATAATTTCGGCCTTCAGCGCCGGAATCTCGATCAGATCAAAACGTTCTGCCAAAGCGGCGCGTTCGGCGGGTTTAGCCTCCAATCGCTCTTCGGTTCCCTTTTGAGAAATGCGCGCGATGGTGATAACGCGGGAAAATTCAGGAACAGGTGCATTATTCATTTTATTGTTCTCTCTATCCGACAGGAGGGTATAATGACCGGCAGGATACAGAATTTGGATTCACTTTTCACATGAAAAAACGCGCCCTTCTTCTTTTTTCCGCGCTTGCTGCGCTTACGGCCTGCGAGCCCACGATCGCCAATCGCGGCAGCATGCTCGATCCGGAAACTCTTGCTCAAATCACGCCCGGAACGACGACGCGCGAAGAAGTGGCTCAAAAACTCGGAACGCCGACGGCCCTCAGCACGTTCGACGAAAACGTCTGGTATTATGTCGGACGCCAGACGGAACAATATTCGTTTCTGTCGCCCAAGGTGATCGAGCAAAAGGCGGTCGAGGTCGATTTTGACGATAAAGGCATCGTGACGGCGCTCACAAACCTCGATCTCTCCGAGGCGGCGGATGCTTCGCCGGTCGATCGCGCCACGCCGACGTTTGGCCAGAAGAACAGCTTGTTGCGCGAACTTATCGGGGACATGACCCATCCGCTTCCCGATTTAAAGAACCAACGCCGCGGCAGCGGAACGTAATCATTCTTGTACTTAACGATCAATGAAAACGGCCGCGGAGCTCGACATCGCTCGCTCTGCGCTCCGCTTTATTATGTTGAAGCATTTGATTTTCTGCATCGCGCTACACGCAACCGCTCGTGACCTAGGCGTGTCTTTCGCGGATTTGTCGGTATTAGTGCATCAATTCGAGGACTTTTAAAATAGCCGGCCCCAAAAGAACGACGAAAAGAGGGGGCAAAATAAACAAAATCATTGGAACGGTCAGCGTCGCGGGCAGCTTGGCGGCCTTCGTTTCGGCGGCCATGATGCGGTCGTTTCGCATTTCGGCCGACAGAACCCGCAAGGCTTGCGCCAGAGGCGTGCCGTATTTTTCCGTTTGGATGAGCGTGTTGACAAGCCCCACGATGCCGTGAATCGGCACGCGGTCCGAGAGATTTTGCAAAGCCTGGCTCCGGTTAGGCAAAAACCCCAATTCGACGCCCGTCAATCCCACTTCTTCGGCCAACTCGGCGCAGGACGGCCTCATCTCCCTGCTTACGCGATCGAGGGCCGCGTCGAGGCTCAATCCGGCCTCGGCGCAAATAACCATAAGATCGAGCGCGTCTGGCATCGCTTTGCGTAAAATAGTGGCGCGCTTCTGGCTTAAATTTTTAAGGAAAAGATCGGGCCCTCCCAAACCGAGAAGAATAGAAACGACAAAAACAAGAACCCTCATCGCAAAGCTCAGCGTAAACGCCTGAACGATGAAGATAAGGAAAAAGGCCAGAAAACCGACGGCAATCGGGGCGGCGAGGCGCATCAGCAGATAAAGCATGACCGCTTCGTGCGAATGATATCCCGCGCGCGCCAGCTTCAAGCGGATTTCGTTCATCTGCTTGCCTTGCTCAAGCTTGAGTTTCTGGACAAGCCCCTTGATCGCGTCCTTTCCGACAAGGCTTTCGCGCCGCGTGCTTTTTTTCTTTCGTTCCGCGTCGCCCAAGGCGTCGCGGTGTTCGGCGACGCTTTTCAGGCGGTTTTCTAAAGGATCGCTTTCGATGAGCGCCATCCAGATCAAGGCAACGACGGCGAATGCGCCCAATCCGCACAGGAAGGAAAGGGCGTTAGGATCGTGCATAAGGCGTTCAAATGTCATGATCCGAACCCCCTACAATTCGAAATGAATCATTTTCAACATGACGGCCCATCCCAGCGACATCCAGCCGACGCCGATGCCGAGCAAAATCCTGCCTTTCGTTTCGTTGAATAAAACCTGCACGTAATCGGGGTTGACGACCAAAAGCAGCGCAAACATGATAAAAGGCAGCGATCCGATAATCATCGCGCTGGCCTTCGCCTCCGAGGACATGGCCTTGACTTTCAGGCGCAGCTGGCGCCGCTTGCGGATCAATTCGGCCAGATTATCCAAAGTTTCGGCCAGATTGCCCCCTGTTTCTTTCTGAATAGCCATCGCGACGATCAGGAAGCGGAACTCCGGCGTGTCGATGCGTTGCGCCACTTCCCACATCGAGTCTTCCAACGTCTTTCCCATCCTGACGCCGTCGCTGATCCGGTGAAATTCGATGCCAATGGGATCGGGAAGTTCCCGCCCGACTGCGCCGATGGATTCCGTGATGGGAAGGCCGGAACGAATGCCGCGGCACATCGTATCGATGGCTTCCGGAAAACTGGCGATGAATTTTTTAACGCGGCGCGAGATCATGAAAGCGGTGATTGCGTGCGGCGCGCCAAGCCCCAGCATGAGCGACGCGGGGAAAACGATAATTTTGTTTATATTGAAAAAATTAAGCGTCATGTAAAAAAGCAAAACCGCAAGCGCGTTCATCAGCATATATTCGCCGAGCGAGATATTTTTTCCCGTCGCGGCGAGGCGCGTGCGGAGTTTGCTGGGATTAGGCAGCATTTTAACCAGCCGGTCCAAAAAGGGTATGGCGCTGTCCTTCATCGAACGCACGCTGTTCGGCGAACCGTGGCGGTCCCGCGTGTCGATCGCGCGCTTGGTGCCAAGCCCTTCGACGCGGGCCAGCCGTTTGTCGATGTCCGAAGAATCGTCCCAGAGCGCGAAAACGATCAACGCGGCGAAAACGAAAGCGCCGACGCCCGAAATTAGGGTAAGGCTCTCCACGCTCATCGTCATGTGTCTATCGTCTCCATGAGTTGCCTGTCGAGGCCGAAGTAGGCGGCCTTGGGCAGGAAGTTGGGGCGCAGTCCATGATTCTTGAAATTGACCGTCAATTTGCCGTCGGGCGTTTCTCCCGTCACCTCGCAGGTATAAAGGTCCTGCATCGTGATGGTTTCATCCTCCATGCCGGTGATCTCGGTGATATAGGTGACGCGGCGCGAACCGTCGCGCATGCGACCGACCTGAATGATCATATCGATGGCCGAGGCGATCTGCTGGCGGATGGCGCGCGGCGAGAGGTTGGCGGACGCCATGCCGACGAGGTTTTCAAGGCGCATGATCGCTTCGCGCGGGCGATTGGCGTGCACGGTCGAAAGCGAGCCGTCGTGTCCCGTGTTCATCGCCTGCAGCATGTCCAAAGCCTCGCCGCCGCGCGTTTCGCCGACGATGATGCGGTCGGGGCGCATGCGCAGCGCGTTCTTGACGAGATCGCGCATCGTGACCTCGCCGCTGCCTTCCAGATTGGGCGGGCGCGTTTCAAGCCGGACGACGTGCGGCTGTTGCAGTTGCAGTTCGGCCGCGTCTTCGATCGTGACGACGCGTTCGCCGTGGTCGATCATCTGCGACAAGGCGTTAAGCAGCGTCGTTTTGCCCGATCCCGTGCCGCCTGAAATAAGGATGTTGAGGCGCGACCGCCCTGCGATGCGCAAAACCTTCGCCATGGCGGGCGAAAGGCTTCCGAATTTCAGCATCGTGTCGAGCGTGATCTTCTTTTTTGAAAATTTACGGATAGTAATCGTCGCGCCGTCGATCGCGAGCGGCGGAACGATGATGTTGACGCGGCTTCCGTCCGCCAAACGCGCGTCGCAAAGCGGTGAACTTTCATCGATGCGCCGCCCGATCGCGGTGACGATGCGCGTGGCAATCGCCAGCACGTGCGCGTTGTCGCGGAATTGCACGTCGGACAGCGTCAGCTTGCCCTGGCTTTCGACAAAGACGTGCTTAGCGCCGTTCACCATGATTTCCGATATGGATTCGTCGGCGAGCAGGGGTTCCAAAGGCCCGAGCCCAAGCATATCGTCCAGCAGTTGCTTGACCAGATCGGCGCGTTCGGCGGCGTTGAGCTGAATTTTCGTTTCGCCCAGCAATTCGGCGATAAGGCCGGTCAGATCGCGCGAAAGCGCTTCGCGCGGCAACCTTGCGGCAAGGGACGTGTCGATACGTTCCAGAACGATCGGCTGCAATTTAAGCTTGGCCTGTTCGATGCTGGCGCGGCTCGGATTGCGGGCATAAGGGTCCACGGGAACGCCGTCTTGCGCCTGATCCGGATTTTCGGAGACCGAGGATTCGACCTCTGCGGCGGGAGAGGATGCCGGCTGCTTGAATCTGTCGGCGCTTTCCGCGATGAATCCGTTAATCAGGGATGTCACCAGATCGCGCTGGTCGAGCAAATTGAGATCGACGCGGTTGGTTTCGAGAAATTTGCCGACGGCGGTTTTCGCTTCGCGGGCGATATCGATGCGCGCCGCCAGCTTCGCGCTTCCCGCCGGAAATTTTTCCCTGAGAACCGGCATCAGGCGGTCGCGCAGCGCGGCAAAGGTGATGTCTCCCGAGAAGGGCTTGGATCCCATCATGGATGATCTCGCCGATCGAGTTTGCCTTTGACTTCGCCCGTCAGTTTATTCCAGAAGGAAGAAGCCGTTTTTTCGGCGGCGCGGTCGTCGGTTTTCGCCAATCTCAAAGCCAGATCGCGCAAAGCTTTCGTGACGGCCGCGCGCGGGACTATGGCGGCCAGAGCCTTTCCGCTATTGGAAGCCGTCGTCAAGGAGGCGTCGTCCTCGGGAACGGTCAAATCGACGGGGCTTTTGATGCCTTTTTCGAAAATGGCGCGGGTAATCTGCCCTGCGCCGGAAGGCCCCGTGCGCGCGGCGACGGTGGTGATCCGCGCGGAACATTCGAGAACGCCGAGAGCGCTTTTAATCCGGAGCGTGTCGCGGATTCCCGCCAGCGTCAGGTCGGAAACAAGGACGATCTCGTGCGCCGACGCCAGAAGCCTTTTTTGAGTGGCGAGCATCGGGCGCGGCAAGTCGATGACGATGACGTCAAAATTGCCTTTCATCTCTTTCAACAACGCGGCAATGGCGCTGCCGTCGATGGGGGTGACTTCGTCCACGGCCTCTTCCGCGCCGAGAATGGAGAACCGCTCGCTTTCGGGAACGATAGAGCTGGCGATCATCAGGGCGTCGACGCGGTTGGGAGAACTGACGATGTCGCGCAATCCGTGTCCCGGATCGAGATCGAGCGAAAGGGAGCTTGTGCCGAATTGCAAATCGAGGTCGAACAAAGCGACGTTCCGGTCAAGCTCGTGAGCCATGAGCCAGCCGACGTTCAAAGCGATTGTGCTTGTGCCTATGCCGCCGCGCGCGCCGATGAAAATAACGATACGGGCTTCCTTGGCCTCCGGTTTGGCGCCTCCTGCGGGGCTGCGCAGGGCCGCGGCCAGAGCCTGATTGAGAACGTCGGGCGACAGGGGCTTGACCAGATAATCGACAGCGCCCGCGGTCAGGATGCGGCGGTAAAGCGCGACGTCGTTTTTCGATCCGATAACGACCAGGCGGCATTCTTTTCCGCACAAATTGACGATGCGCGACGTTATGGCGGCGGGTTCGGCGTGTTGATCGATGTCGATGATCGCCATTTTCGGCGGAGGCGACGACTCCAGCGCCTGCGCGAAAAGATCGGGGCCTCCCTGCTGCACCGTGACTTGCGGATAGCCCTGCCGTTCCGCCCAGCCGCGCAACGACAAAAGGGATTCGTCGTCAAGAACGAAGCCCATAAACTCCCCATGCATGACGGCTTCGTCGCGATGCCCAAAAGAAAAAAGACCGCTCATGGCGTTGGCGCTGACGCTCCTCCCGCTGGGGAAGAAGCCGTCCCTCCCGTTACGTCGCCTGTCATCGAAGACGCGCCCACCGGCGCGGTCGTCGTCGCCGTTTGACTATCCTCGGAAACCGGCATGATCAAGCCGCGAGGCTGATTGTTGTCGTAACGGCGTATCGCGCCGACGGCGGTGACGCCGCGTCCGTCCTTCAAATCCCTGCCTTCGACGAGATCGTCCGGATTTTCGACGGCGCTCGCCAGATTGCGCGCGTTGGCGCAGCCGAATTGGGGCAACAGCTGGTTGTCGAAAGAGCTTGCGAGAGAGTCGTTCCAGCCGGGGCAGGCGGGGGGAGTCGCGACGCTAACCCCTGCGGACGGATCGACGAGGATGGAATAATCGGGGCGCGGCGTCGGGGTGTAGGCTTCGCAAGCCGTCAAAATCAGCACCCCGAGAGAAAGAAAAACAGAACGGGAAAAAGTCATCGCTTACTCCACTAAAAGGCCGCCGCCGTGGTCGTCCCCATCGCCCGGGGCATGCAAAACAAGCGGACGCGCGGACGACGGAACAACGGGCGGGGACGCGGGAAGAACTTTCGATTGCGTCTGCGCCGCAGGCGCAAGGCTGGCAGGCGCTTGGGTCGCCGGTTTGGCGGATGCGGCAGGAGGAGCCTTCTCGGCTTTTTCCTGAACGGGCGTTTTTGCGACGGGCGCAGGCGGCGCGGCAACGGGAGCCGTAACGGCAGATGTCGGTGCGGATGCCGCAGGCGCGGACGTAACGACAGGAGCTACGGGAGCAGGCGCGGGCGCTGCTGCGGCGGGAGCCTCCGTCGTCGCGGCAGGAGCGGCCGGAGGAGGCGTCGGCGTTTTCTTGACGCCTACGGGCGTGCCGCTGACCGGACGCGCATCGGGATCGCCGCTGCTATACCGCAATCCGACAAGGCGTTCTTTTTCCGTAGGCGGCGCAAAACCGTCTGTGGGCAGAGCCAGCTGTTGCTTCGAAGGTTTGACGATATAGGGCGTGATGATCACGACCAGCTCGGTCTGGCCTTTGACGAATTCATCCGAACGGAACAAAGCGCCGAGAACCGGCAAATCGCCGAGCATCGGGAATTTATTGACGGATTGTGTCTGTTCGTTGTCCATCAATCCGGCGATGGCGAAGCTTTCGCCGCTTGCGACCTCGACGGTCGTTTCGGCTTTACGCGTGGTCAGGGCCGGAACCGAAATGCCGTCCGATTGAACGACGGCGCCAACCGTCGTCAGCTCGCTGACTTCCGGGCGCACATGAAGGCTGATGCGATCGCCGCTCAACACGGTCGGGGTAAAGGCCAGAGAAATGCCGTAAGACTGGAATTGAATGCTGATCGTGCCGTTGCTTTGGGGAATCGGAATGGGGAACTGGCCGCCCGCGAGGAAATTGGCGGTTTCTCCCGACATCGCCGTCAGGTTGGGTTCGGCCAGAATAGTCAAAAGCCCGTCCTGCTCCAGCGCGTCGATGACGCTATCGACATTCATGATGCCGCCCGTCGCCGAAAAGCCAAGAACGTCATTGGGCGTGCTATTCGAAGCGTTGCTTGGCCGGATGCTCGCGATGCCGGTTCCCGAGCCGATCGTGCTGCCCGTGGCGAGCCCGACGCTCATGTTGGTGCCGGCCTTGATCAAACTCTGCCAGTTGAACCCGAACGCGTTGTCGGCGCTGCGCTGAACTTCGGCAAAGCGGACGCGGATTTGAATCTGGTTGCTGCCCGTCACCGATACGCGGTTGATAATGTCTCCGCCCGTGGGAATATAGCGCATGGCGATTTTATAGGCGTCGGCGACGGAAACGGGATCATGCGCCGTTCCCGTCAGAACGATTCCTCCCGGAACGGCCTTGGCTTTGATGTTGTTGCCGGGGATGTCGGCGTTCAGTTCTTCGCGCAATCCCGACAAATCCTGCGAGACCACGAGCGTGCGCTCGGCCAGAACCACGCCTTTGTCGTCCGTCGCTATAAACGAGGTTTCTCCCGTCCGCTTGCCGAAAAGCATCACTTGCGTGGGCGATAAAACCTGTACGTCGGCGATATCGGGATTGGCGATAAAGACCGAAGAAGCGACTCCGCTCAGAGTCAAGGGCACGCCGCGATCGACCATCAAGGACAGAGTGGGCGTTGCCGTGCGAACGGGCGCGGCGGCCAGAAGGAAAAGCGACAGAAGGGGAAGGATGAGGCGTTTCATAGCATTACCTATGCCATTCAAAAGTGTTTTCGGTTGTCGTCTTGCCGCGCATGACTTGCACGTGATGGATCAGCCCGTCGTCCCCGTTCACGGCGGGATAAGAGCGGCTGACATCGCTGTCCCATGTCGGGGATTGTTTGTCGTCTCCGGCCTTGGCGTCCGGCTTGGCCGCGTCGTCGACGGCAAGGCTGCAAAGAACGAGCATAAGCGACCCCTTTCCGCCCGATTGACCGCCCGCCATATCCATGGCCAGCGCGAGTCTTTCGGCGTCTTTTTTGCTGACTTCGAGAGTCGCCAGCTGCGCGACTTTGGGATCGGTCGATTGGTTATCGCTGCGCTGGTCGAGCGCCAGAACGCGCACATTTTGCAAAATCGTTTCGCTGACGCGGCGCTCGGTCAGATCCGTCACGTCCTTGCGGCTGAAGCTGTGGGTCAGGATAACGTCGACGCGGTCTCCCGGAAAAATAAAGCCCGCGACTTCCGCCGTCGGCGACAGCGATATCGAAATCGCGCGCATCCCGGGCGTCAAAACGGCGGCTAAAAATCCCTGATCGTGCGCATGCGCCACGCGTGAAGACATGATCGGTTCGCCGGAACGGAAACCGTCGCGCACGACGGCTCCGGCCATGTCGGAAAGGTTCTCTTTTCCCTTAACCAGCATCGAACCGGTGTCGGCGTCCGATGTCCACTGCGCCCATTTCAAATCGGATTCCTTGATAATGGTTCCGGTCGGCAAATCGCGCGCCGCCACGGCGATTTCGGTGGTCTGCACCGCGGGCTTGGCCTGTTCGGGCGCGAGCGGCGCAGGAGTCAGAAGTTTTTGCACGGATAAAACGGTGCCGACGGCGACGACCGCGGCGGCCAGAAGCAAAGTGATTTTTCGCGAAGCCATAATGCCTCCTCAGTCCGGCAACAGAATCGGTTGAGCCATTAAGCTTAACATGGCTACCCCGCCTGTCGCGATAGCGATGCCGTAAGGAATCTGCGTTTTCGTCCAGCAGCGCGTTTCTTTTGTTTTGGAAGATTTCAAATACAAGGCGATAACTGCCGCGAGAGATTCAACGCCGCCCGCGAAAGCCGTAACAGCCAGCAAAACAACAAGGAATTGCGGTCCCGCCCATAAACTTGCGACCGAGAGAAGTTTGACGTCTCCGGCGCCGACCCATTTGCCCAGAAACGCCGCGAACCCCATCGCGGAGATCAGTCCGAATACGATGGCATTCTGGCGCCAGTCGATGGGCTGGGGCGACGTCGCCGCGAAAACGGGAAACAGAAGCAAAAGAAATCCGCAAAAATAGTTGGGGATGCGATACGAGCGCGCATCGCAAACGGCAGCCGCGACGAAAAGAAGCGCAGCGGCGAAAAGCGCCGCCACATGGAAAATGGTTAGAGCTAAAACCATCAAAGTCATCCTCTAAACCTAAGGTTCTCTCTTAACAAAACGCGTTAACTATGCACACGGCATAGTTAAAGAGCCGTGAATCGAATTGTTCCGCATCAGGAACAATTTTCATGGGGTAGGGATAAAACGCCCCCCGAAAACGACGTATAGGGGCCTTAAAAAAATCCCGCCCTGACCTTCCCAAAAAAAGCCGTTGACATGAAAGCCGGAACCCTTTTCCGGATCCAAACCGAAAAAAGACTTAAAGCGAAGTCGCAACCTTGTTGAAAATAGTGCTCAACTGCGTTCCCAAAGCGGTGACAGTCGTTATGATGACGAGAGCGACAAGCAACGCAATCAGAGCGTATTCAATGGCTGTTGCGCCTTTTTCGCTTTTTGCCATGCGAAAAACAAAGCGACGCATCATGGATCCTCCTTGAGGAAGTAAATCTAAAACCCCGAGGGTTCGCACCAATTACAGGATAGGCGACAAGGTTTAAGGAAGGATGAACAATATGCCCGCTTTTGCTATGAAAAACAAGAGGATATTATGTAAACAAACTGGAATTGGATTCGCTGAAATTTTGAAATAATCGTTCCGAAAAAAAAGAGGCGCCGACTCGAAAGCCAGCGCCTCTTCCCGATCCAAAACGTGGAACGGGATTATAACGAAGTCGCGACCTTATTGAACGTCGTGCTCAATTGCGTGCCTAAGGCGGTGACTGTGGTGATGATGATGACGGCGATCAACGCGGCGATCAGGCCGTATTCAATGGCCGTGGCGCCTTTTTCGCTCTTCATCAGACGGGTAATTAGACTGCGCATTGTTGTCCTCCTTAAAGGAAAAGATCAAGAACCTCGAGGTTCGGATGACTATAAGAATAGGCCATAGGGTTTAAGAAAAGATGAACAGCCAAATAGTTTTCCCATAAAAAACAAGAGGATATTATATGAGCAAAATATATCCAGATTCATTTGAATTTCAAAAGAACCTGAAAATCATGATTTTTCAGCCGGTTATATTAGATCTGCGCCGCCTGAAGAACGAAAAATTTCCGGAAATTCGCCTCCGTGACGCCCGAAAATTATTTGATGCGGATTCGTTTTATGTCGGAAAAATTTTTCTTTCACAGGCTTGAATTTTATCGCGGGGCGCGCCTCCTAAAATTCTCTTTCGATCGTGAAATCGACGATGTCAAGAAGCGCGGACCTGACGTCGGAATCCGGAAAGATGCCCAAAGAATCCCGCGCGACAGCGCCGTAATGCCGCGCGCGGAGAAGGGCGTCGCGCAAGGCATGATGCTGGCGGATAAGGTCTTGCGCGTGGGCAAAATCGCTGTCGCGCTGATCGTTGCCGTTCAACGCGCGTTTCCAGAAAGCGCGTTCGGCTTCGTTTCCGCGATGAATGGCGAGGATCACGGGCAGCGTCACTTTGCCTTCGCGGAAATCGTCGCCCACGGTTTTTCCCAAGCGCTCCTCTTCGGCGGAATAATCCAAAACGTCGTCCACGATCTGAAACGCGATGCCGAGATTGAGGCCGAAGGCGCGCAAGGCTTCTTCTTCGGACGCGGGCCGTTCGGCGACGATCGCGCCGATGCGGCAGGCTGCGGCGAAAAGTTCCGCCGTTTTATCGCGCACGACTTCCAGGTAGGCTTGCTCGCTCGTGGCGCTGTCGCATGAGGTGATAAGCTGCAGAACCTCGCCTTCCGAGATCACGGCCGACGCGTGCGACAAGACGCGCAGCACGTCGATCGAGCCGTCTTCGACCATAAGCTCGAACGCGCGGCTGAAAAGAAAGTCGCCGACCAAAACGGACGCCTCGTTTCCGAAAAGCGCGTTGGCCGAAGGAGTGCCTCGGCGCAAAGAACTCTCGTCCACGACGTCGTCGTGCAAAAGCGTCGCGGTATGGATGAACTCGACGCTCGCCGCGAGCTTGCGGTGCCGTTGCCCTCGGTAGCCGCACAGTTTCGCGCAGGCGAGGGTCAAAAGAGGCCGCAATCGTTTGCCTCCGGCCGCGATGATGTGACCGGCGAGGCGCGGAATGATCTCCACGCGGCTTTCCATGCGCTGCACGATCAACTGATTGACGGCGGCAAGATCGTCGGAGACAAGTTCCGCCAACGCTTCCAGCGCGGAAGGAGGCTTGCGCCTGAACGATTTTTCAAGAGGAATGATCGTCGCCATGGAAACTATCCTAGTGTGAATTATTGGAGTTAACACAGAAACGGCAAGAAGGACATAACGTCCGGACGCATGACGCAAGCGAGGCATCCCTCATTTCATTTTAACCATAATATTGCGTTGATCCCCGCGCGTTCTCAAATTACAGTCGTTCGCGAATTATAATCATTGATGTTTAAGGGGCGCAACAATGATCGGAAAATTTAAACAACAAATATTCAAAGTTACCGGAGCCAATATCACGAAGACCCTTGAGCCGAAAAGACCGTATAGAGCCGTGCTTATCGCCAGGGTGATGATAGAAAACATCTCGCCGGAAGGTTACTATTTAGAGAGTTTGCGTATCGCGGGATCGCACGGCGGGACCGATGCCCATTTCGTGGAAGATTATTCCTTCGATAACTTTGCGATAGATAAAGGAAACCGGACTTTTATCTTGCTAACAATTCACGGAGAAAAACTAGGCGTTCCCGATCCCGATTGCATAGAATTTTTAAGCGCGAACAATAATTCCCCGATACGAACGGTGGCGCGAAGGCCCCCGATTGGGGAGAGGAGAGAAAGTTTGAGTTATTGGGATCTTTCGGAGAGAAACCCCGATACCAGTTTTCAAACGGTCTTGCAGCTTTAATAAAGAGGGGAGGTTACTCTTTCTTCCCGAACAGCGCCTCGATCCCGTCTTTGTGCGCCTTCTTTTTCACGATCATTGCGTCCGCGCGCGCGATTTCCTCTTCCATCGACGCGATATAGTCTTCCAGTTCCTCGATCGACATCGGCTGCAAGTCGCGCAGCTTCGGTTTCTTGGGGGTCAAGGGTTCGAGATCGTCCGTATCAATCATCGCCGAAAGAATCCTTTTTGTAAGTTATCGCGCCGCGGCTTTTGCCCGCGCTTTGCCATTCAAGGCTGTCGAACGATCCGCAGGGCTTGCAGATCGGCTGCCAATTTTCGTGCGCGCCGCCGCAAACGCGGCAAAGCCATGCGGGATCGGGCGCGGCCTCGGAAGCCTTCATGAGCCACGCGGTCGCCGCGTGTTCGTCGCGGCGTTCGCGCCGTTCAAGGCGCGCGAGCATCTTGAAAACGCCTTGCGTCGCGCCGCGGTCTTCCACGCAGGCTATCAGATTGCGCCGCGCTTCGCCCCAAATGTCGGCGGCCAAGGCGGCTTCCGCCAGAGCAAGCCGGCTTTCCGGCGCGGATTCGTTATTCCGGCACAAACGCTCCGTTTGCTTGAACGCGTCGAGCGGCGTTTCCGCCATGCGAAGCAAAACGCGCGCAAGCTGCGGATGAGGACGATCCTTCCACGCGCGTTCGATGGCCCGCGTAGCCGCGCGGTTGTGTCCCGTCGACGCCAGAGTCTCGGCCAGATTGATGATCGCGGGAAGCCATTCGGGGGCTTGCTTCGCGGCCTGTTCCGCCGCCTGCAAAGCGGCGTCCTTATCGCCCGACATGGACGCGGCGCGCGAAGCCGCGATGCGCAAAGCCGCCCGCGTGCGGCGTCCCGACTCGGAATCCAGCAATCGCGCCGCGACGGCGCGGGACAAGGCGCTTTCCGCCTCTTCCCATTGGCGGCGTCGCGCGGCGCTTTCCATGCGCATCAGGCTCAGCCATGGCGTCGCGGGTTTCAGACGATGCATTTCGCCCAGAAGCTTATCGACTTCGTCCCAATTGCCCTCGCGCTTGGCTTCGGTAATCAGGCCGCGATAACCGAGAACGGCGGAATCCTCATTCGCGGCCAAGGCGCGGAAAATTTCCTGCGCGGCCTTGCGGTCTCCGGCCAGTTGCGCGGCTTGGGCTTGCAGCCATTGCGAGACGGTGCCGTTGCCGATGTTCTTGCGCGACGCGACGGCCAGGCGTCCGGCTTCGGTCGAATCGCCGCCTGCGATAGCGATCAGCCCGCGCGTCAGTTGATCCTGCCCCAATTGCATTTTGTCGATTTTGCGGCGCAGGCGCCAAAAAGTCGGGCCGTGGCGCAGAAAATGCCAGATGCGCAAAACGATATGCAAAGCAAAAGCCAGCGCCAAAACGCACAACGCCAGAAACGCGGCCGAGGTTTCGATCACCGTGTCATGCCAAACGATTTGCGCCGTCCCGGGACGATCCGCCAGCCAAAAGGCGAGAACGCCAAGAACCGCGATTTCCAAAATGAAACGAAGAAAACGGATCATTGGGCGCCCCCTCTCGGCGAAGAAGGCGTGGTGAAACGCGCTTCCAGAGCCAGAAGAATGGTATCAAGAGACGCCCGCGCCCCCAGCTTGGATTGCCAAGCGGCGAGGCTCTTTCGCACATCGTCGGGCAGGGCGTTTAAGGCCTCGATCGCGGCGGCAGCGTCGCCGGAATCAAGGGCCTTCTCAAGGTCGGCAAAACGCGGATCGTGCAACGGGCGCACGGAAACCAAAGGCCGTAAAAGCGCCATGATCCGCGACATGAACGTTGAGTTTTCTCCTTCCGCGACGGGCGCGGGCGCGGCTTTTTCTTCGAGCGCCAGCGAATCGCGCAACTGAGTCAAAGTCGGCGTAGCCACGGCGGCGTAAGGCTCAAGTTTGGCGACCCATTCGGAAATTTCGGGATCGTCGGCGGATACGGCGCGCAACGCCGCAAATTGGGGAACGAAAATGCGGCCGTCTTCGGCCAATTCGCGTAAATCCCAAAAGGCGAATGCGGCCGCGACGAACTTTTGCATCGTTTGGCGGTCTTGGGCGTCTTTGTTTTGAATTTGAGCTTTAAGCGTTCTGACCTCGTCGCTCAAGGAAGGCGAATCGCTCGCCGCCTGAGACGCGGGAACCGGTTCATTAAGCGCCTTGATTTGCGTTTCAAGAGCGTCGATCCGCCGTTCCAGAACGCTGAAATCCGGCGGATTCTGCGCCACAGGGACGAGAACGCCCGGTTGGGGATAATGCAGAATCGCCGCATAACCGAAAGTTGCCAGCAAAACAAAAGCCGATAAAATAAGAACAAAGCAGTGCTTTTTTTTGCCGCAGGCATCCGGCGGAGAGAATATGTTTTCTTCTTCTTCGGTCATGAGAACGTCCGGTTATGGGCAGACAAAGGGACAGACTTCGTCCCTCCGTCTAGCACATTCGCAGCTTCTTGGCTAAATCCGGCGTCGAATTTTTGAAAGGCAAACAGAAGGCAGGGGATCAAAGCTTAAGATTTTTAAGAGCGAAGAGAACGCTTCCGCGTTTCTAAGCGGGCATTTTTCCTCATCTTTCTCTTCCGATGGTAAATGAATGGTAATGAATTGTCCTAAGAAATCCGAAGGCATTAACTGATTTTTTACTATAGAATCAATGAATTAGTTTCATAAAATTCGTGTACAATGCAAGATATCGGATCAGGAATTGTCAGGAATAAAAAGGAAGGGAAAGGAGGGTAAAATGTTTTCACCAGTCGCCTCATATGCTGATGTTAACAGAGTGATCCCCCTCTTTGTCGTTTTCTTCGCGCTGGCCCCTTTTATCGCCGCGATCGTTTTTCGTCTTTTCCTTGTTGCGGCGGATCTCGTTGAATTTTTCGGATTTGGGGGCAGGATCGACGGCGTTTTGCACCAGAGGCGCCATAGCCTGAGTGTTAGGGACAGCTTTAGCCGCGATGTCCTGAGGGAGGGCGTTCGTTACTATCGGGGGTGGTATGGATGGAATTTGCATCCGCTTTATCCCCTGCAAAGAATCGTACAAGCCGATTATTGCACAGATGCAATAAATAAACATTTAATTATTTCGTGCAAGAGACTTTAAGAAACCGGCGGATTTACAGGTAAGTGGAACTAGGGAGGCGGGTTATGGCAAAATATATAAAAGAAACTCTTCCCACGATGCTTGCACTCGCGCGCGAACATACCGAATTGTCGCGCATCCAGTTAGCCGGCATGCTGGCGGACGTTTTCCTTTCCGAGGATGCCAAACTGTCCTTGCGCGAGGAAGAACAGGTTAACGGGCTGATCGACCACCTGATGTTCAATTCCTCGCCTCAGGTGCGGACTCATCTGGCGAAAAAATTCGCCGATGTCGCGCGGATGCCGCGCCGCATCGCGGCGAATCTGGCGCAGGACGATATCGGAATCGCCCGTCCCATCCTGATCACTGCCGAAAGCCTGACGGACGAAGACCTCGTCCGCGTCATCGAAGACAAAGGAAGCGACCACGCTGTGGCTATCGCCGCGCGCGTCAAAATCAGCGAAGCGGTGGCGGATGCGCTTGTGACGACGGGCGACGTGCGCGTGATGCAGGTCGTCGTCGAGAATCTCGGCGCTCATCTTAGCCCCGTCGCCATGAAGGTCGTTTCCGACGCCGCGCGTTATGGCGCCGGATTGCGCAAGCCCCTTTTGCGCCGCGAAGAAGCGACGGCGGACGTGGCGCTGAAATTGTACTGGTGGGTGGAACAGGATCTGCGCCGTTATGCATTGAGCCGCTTCAGCATTTCCTCCGGCCAGATCGATCAGGCTTTGGCCAAGACCGTCGGAGCGTTTCTCGACGATCACGCTCAGGAACGCGCGAACGATCAGGTTATGGAGCAGGTCGCCGAATGGATCGAAGAGCATCAGGCGCTGTCGCCGCAGATTTTGCCGCAGATTTTGCGCATGGGGCATTTTCGCCTGTTCAATATGCTTTTGGCGAAGCTGTCCGCGCTTCCCTTGTCGCTTGTCGATACCATTATGGAAGAAGTGGGAGGCCGCGGGCTGGCGTCGGTTTGCCGCGCCGTTGGCATCGAAAAACCGGTCTTTGTCTCGCTCTTCCTGCTTTCGCGCGGCGGACGCCCGGGCGAGCAGATCGTGCATCCCCGCGAAATGTCCTACGCGCTCGAGACTTTCGACAGGATGTCTCCCGCCACGGCGAAGGATTTGTTGCGTAGCTGGAGCGCCGATCCCTCCTATCTCGTCAGCCGCCGTGAAGAAGCGGTTTTGGACGAAAGCGCCCGCTGCCGCGTCTAAAAGCTAGCGTTTGGAACCCCGTATGCAATGGGGCGCGAGAGTGTTTGTGACCGTATTTTAAAGTTAAAAGCTATCGACGCGTTGCTAATTATTATGGACGATTTAGAAAACCTAGCTTTCAGACAGGCAGGAAAACTTATTACGAAAAGAGATGCTAGGCAGTTGTCCCCGCTATTTATATTCAGCGGTCTCTAAGCAGTTTGCGCTCGTTTTTTGGGGGTTGTTTAGAAACTCAGCTGGATTAAACGGCACCCTTCTCCCAAAGTGGAGGAAGTCTACATGCCCACCCAAGTCTAACACGTACAATTCTCCTGCGGCAACCACGAGAGTCCAGCCGACAACCACAAAATTTGCAGTAGTACTATTAATGACCATTTTTGCCTCGCAACTCCTGCGTAACGCCATTCGCCGTCCCCATTTTGCTCTTTCTCAGCAAAGTTTCAAGGCGTTTAATTCTTTCATAAAAAATGTTAGGCCTTTTCAATAGGCTATTCTTTGATCAAATTAACCATTGTTTTCCAGCTCTTTCCTTTTTGCGAGTGGTTTGCCGAAATCATTTGTTTCTTCAGCCTTTGGCGAAGACAAGGATCGTGCGAAGATTTTATCATAAAACAAAATCATCTTTGCGCAGAAAAATTTCGCTGTCTGGACAGAATCGGATCAATGGCGGTACGGTGAGATTGCATCTTAGAATCCTTCTCTAATATGGAATCGAAGATGCACGCTTCTCTTCCCTTTCCTTTCTCCTTGCGGGAGAGGAAGCGAAAACTTGGACTTATGCAATAAGCCCTTAGTTTTCGCAGGTGAGGGGGTTTCTTGCTTAAACGAAAAAAGGTCTAATTTCCGTCGTCCTTCCCCATGCTTCTCCGCCGCTCACGCTTCGTTCACCAACTTCCCGTTGGCCAAGGCCGCATCCTTATCGTGCATGCGGTAAGCGCTTTGCGCCTGCCGGCGGACCGCGACGTCGATATTCTCCTGAATTATTTTGCAAAACCGCGCCGCGTGCCCGAAGAATGCGAGGCGTTGACAAAGCTCATCCCCTTCACGCGCGACGCCATCGAACGCGCGATCGCGGGACTGGTCGAACGCCAAATTTTGACCGAAAAAACGCCGGAAGAAGAAGAGGCCTCCGTAGCTTTGGCCCTTGCGCCGACGCACGGGCGCGATCCGGGCGAAATTCTGGAACGCTATCGCCGCGAGCTGAAAGAAGGCGCGATGCCCTATTGGGCGGCGGCTGCGTCTCACGGCATGGGTGATTTAGGCGCGAACGCCGCGCGCGTTGACGCTTTGTTATTCGGCGATTGCGATATCCAGATGGAAGCGGATTTTCTGCGTCAGGAAGCCGCAAAGCGCGGCATCGACCTGCGCGTCTCGGCGACCTTTCCGGACGACGTGCGTTTTGCGGGCGAACATAAGCACGACGCGATTTTCATCGGCGCGTTGCGCGCGCGGCACACGATCGTCGAGCCTCCCGTATCCGGGCAAAATCCTCATGCGATTTATATCGCGCAGGCGCGGCATCTCTTGACCCAATTGCGCGAAAGAAGCGGCGCGCCGATTCTTATCGACAATCTGCCCGAGCCGACCGTCCAGCCTTTAGGTTTGGCGGAGCAGGGGTTGCTCGGGCATCGCACGCGTTTCCGGTCGGCAAACGTCGCGCTTTCTGAAATGGCATCGACACTATCGGGCGTTTCCGTCGTCGATGTCGCGGCTGCGCTGGGCGCTGCGGGAAGCGAAAGGATGTTGGACGACGGGCTTGTCGGATTTACGCATTTCGGTTCGCCCGGCTGGATGCTGCAAAGGCCGGAATCCGAAAAAGCCGCCGTGCACAACATATTTCCCGATTCCACGCCCTTGGCGCAATCGGTCGGCGGCGATCCGTACGGGCGCGAGAAAGTCTTGGCGGTAACGCATATCGACGCGCTTATGACCGTCCTCGGGATCGGGCGCAAAAAATGCGTGATCCTCGATCTCGACGGAACTTTGTGGCCGGGCGTGCTGGCCGAAACCGGAAGCCCCTTCGCGTGGGAGCCGGAAATCAGCGGCGCGTTTTCCTATATCGGGCTTTATTTCGGCCTCCACGAAGCCTTGCTATGCCTGAAAAAGCGCGGCGTCGTTCTGGCCTGCGTCAGCAAAAACGACGAAGCGACGGTGCGCGATTTGTGGAAATATCCCGACACTTATCCCAAAAGCCGCCTTCTGACTCCGGGCGATTTCGTGACGTGGCGCGTCAACTGGAAAGACAAGGTCGATAACATCCGGTCGATCGCCGAAGAACTGGGCTTCGCGCTCGACGCGTTTTTGTTCATCGACGATCATCCCGTCGAGCGCGACCGCGTGCGCCAGCGCCTTCCCGAAGTCGAAGTCTGGGGCGAAGACCCCTTTATCCTGCGCCGCCGCTTGTTGAACGATCCGCGCCTGCAATTGCCCGTGATTACCGAAGAATCCGCCACGCGCAGCGAATTGGTCAAAGCCCAGTTGGAACGCCAGCACTTGCGCGCCGAAACGCTCGACGAAGGAAAATATATCGCTTCGTTGAACATCCAATGCCGCATCGAGAAAGTGTCGGCGGATTCTAAACGCCTGACGCGCGTCGAGGAGCTTTTCCAGCGCACGACCCAGTTCAACGCCACGGGACGGAAATTTTCGCTCAACGAACTGGAGTCTTTGGCGAAAAATCCAGCCGCGTCCGTTTTCGCCATCGACGTTTCCGACCGTTTCGGCGATCACGGGCTTGTCGGCGCCGCCGTCGTCGCCGACGGGGAAATTCTGGGATTGGCGATGAGCTGCCGCGTGCTCGGCATGGGCGTCGAACACGCGTTCATGCGGCATATTCTGGCCGAGACGAAAAAAACAGGAACGGTTTTGTCTGGGCGCATCGTCGAAACGCCGCGCAATATGCCCGTGCGCAATCTTTACCGCGATAACGGCTTCACCGAGACGGAAAAGGGGCTTTGGCAAAAAGAGTTATGAACGCGTGTTGATACCCTGCCTGCCGAAGAGTACCCTTATTTCGAACAAGGAGGATTCTCTATGAGCAACTCCCCAAAGTATCTTGCGGCGGGCGACCGCGCGCCGAATAGTACGGGCATCACGGCGGAAGGGGCCGTCTACGCTTCCGAAAGCCAATCCGGCCGCGCGGTGGCGATGATCCTTTGCCGGAATCTCGACGTTCCCGAACTTATTCCCCTCCTCGGCGCCCTTTCCGCGCAGGCCGACGAATTTTCCTCGCGCGAGGTCGATCTGGTGGCGATGATCGGCGAGGACGTCAGCCGCGTTCTGGGATTTAAGATTGAGCATCCGAGCCGCGTCACGCTCATCGGCGCGCTCGACACCTTTCTGGAGCAGAACGCCGTAAAGGGCAAATTGCCGGAAGTCATGAAGGGTTCCCCGAAAGATTTTATGGAACGCATCGGCTTCGAGAGCAAAAAACCTGAAATCCTCATCCTCGACAGAAACCAAAGAGTCGCCGGACGCATCGTGCCGGACAGCGTAGAAAACATGGTCGCCCAAACGCTGGCCGTTGTGAAAGCGCTGCCCTTTGAAACGCCGCGCGATATCTTCGCGCCCGCGCCGGTCTTGATCCTTCATAATCTGCTTGACCCCGACTTATGCGAGGAACTGATCGAGATGCACAAGGCTGACGGCGGCTCGGAAAGCCCGTCCCTCATGCGCGACGAACAAGGGCGTCCGGGGCACAAGGTCGATCACCGGCTTAAAAAGCGCCGCGATTTTCTTCTGGAGCGCGACCACCCCATGTCCGTCCGGCTTACCGACATCGTCATGAGGCGCGTCGTTCCCGAGATCAAACGCTGCTTTCAGGCGGAAGTCACGCACATGGATCGCTTCAACGTCGCGTGCTATCCGGGCGACGGCGGCCATTTCCGCAGGCACAGGGACAACAGGCCGGAGCTTGTCTCCTTCCGCCGGTTCGCCCTGTCGATCAATCTCACGTCCCCTGGCAAAGGCTACGAAGGCGGCTACCTGCGGCTTCCGGAATTCAACAACCACCATTATTGCTGTCCCACGGGGGCGGGAGTCACTTTTTCCGTCGCGCTTTTGCACGAAATAACGCCGGTTTTGAGCGGCAACCGCTATGTTCTGGTCACGCATCTGCACGACGACGAAGGCGAGATAAAGTGGCTCGAAATGCGCAAAACCTTGGCAGGCGTTGTCTAGAAAACCTTTGAATAAAAGCGTTTTTATCTTTCCGGAGTAAGAAGCGCTTTTGGCGGGCAAAGATTTTTAATCCGCGCTTGCTCGTGTTGATAGAGATAGGCCTCTCGCTCGTATCTATTTATCTTCTCTCCGAACACATAGTTAGTCGTGACAAGGGTGCATTTCCCGAAGAGCTTGCCCACGACGATTTCCATGATTTTCGGTATTTCGGCGCCGGGATCGCGTTTACTTATATTTTCCGTGTACAGAACCTTTGAGCTTTTTTCCGCGAAGTGATCGTTATATTCGATAAGTCCCAAAACGCGCGATCCGAGGCTTGCTTCGCGGACGACAACCTTGCCGTCTGCATGGAAAACGATGGAGAGGCCTTTGACGATGCTTCCCGCTTCATACACATCCCTGCTGCCGTTAAATTCCCGTGGATCTATGGATTCATTGCGAGCAAATATTTTATGGCGAATTCCGGGAATAAGAATGGTTTTCGTCGCTCCCCAGCCTTTCGATTGGTCCCAATCGCCCAGAATGTATTTGGGCATCGAAGCGCGATCGGTGCCGTTGCTTTCGATGAAAACCCCGTTTTCGATAGCTTCGCTGTAATACGTTCTTAAATAATCGGTATTCTCGACGGCGATTTCTTCCAGCCCCATCGCGCGCAAATCGGCGCAAATCGCCTGAGCGATTTTGTCGAATTCGGCCCGAACGCCTGCGCTTTTTACCCATATTTCCGCTAAACGAACCTCTTCTGCGGCAATTCTGTCGGCTTCTTTCGCTTCCTGCGCGTCCCTTGCCGCTTTCTCTTGCTGCCGCAGTTTGCCCTGTTTTGTCTCTTCGTCGGCGACAAAGCGGCAAATGACTCGGGTTAATATCGCGCTGGCGCTCATTCTAATCTTCCTCTTGAATACAGTTCTTCGAAATAGATTAAACCTCGTGAAGGATAATAGCATAAGGAGTAGGGGGGCTTCGATAGGAATAAATACTTTCATTCAAGAATCATGCGGTTAGTCCTCATCTTTTGATGATCTTTTGATGAATTTCAGCGTGTTTTACCGATAAAGATTGACGAAAGCATTTCTAGCCCCTAACCCTCTGCCCGCGAGAAGCGTTGCGATTGCCGCGCGCCGACACCATATAGTAAAGAAATGAATCTACGTAACATCGCCATCATCGCCCACGTCGACCACGGGAAGACTACGCTCGTCGATCAGATGCTCAAGCAGTCCGGCACGTTCCGCGCCAATCAACAGGTCGCGGAATGCGCGATGGACAGCAACGAGCTGGAACGCGAACGCGGCATCACCATTTTGGCCAAGTGCACGTCGATTTTGCACGGCGATTTGCGCATCAATATCGTCGATACGCCGGGGCACGCCGATTTCGGCGGCGAAGTCGAACGCATCCTCTCGATGGTCGACGGCGTCGTGCTGCTCGTCGATTCCGCCGAAGGCCCGTTGCCGCAGACGAAATTCGTGCTTTCGAAGGCTTTGGCCATCGGTCTTCGCCCGATGGTTATTATCAATAAAATCGACCGTTCCGACGCGCGCCCGCATCAGGTTCACGACGAAATTTTCGATCTCTTCGCCGCGCTCGACGCTTCCGAAGAGCAGCTCGATTTCCCGACCCTTTTCGCCTCGGGCCGCAACGGCTGGGCGATCGAAAAGATGGGGCAGGAGCCGAAAGACCTTGGCCCCTTGTTCGATCTCATCGCAAAACACGTGCCCGCGCCCAAGGTCGATCCCACGGCGCCTTTTAAACTGCTTGCGACGATCCTCGAAGGAAACCCCTATCTCGGCCGTTTGCTCACGGGCCGCGTCGAGAGCGGAATTGTCCGGCAAAACATGCAAATCAAGGCGCTCACGCACGACGGCAAATTCATCGAGCAAGGCCGCGTGACTAAAATCCTCTCCTTCCGCGGGCTCGAGCGCGTTCCGGTCGATGAAGCGCAAGCGGGCGACATCGTCGCGATAGCGGGCCTCGGCAAAGCGACCGTCGCCGACACGCTCTGCGATCCGAGCGTCGAAGAACCGCTTCACGCGCGTCCCATCGACCCTCCGACGATTGCGATGACGTTTTCGGTCAACGATTCGCCGCTTGCGGGAACGGAAGGCGAAAAAGTGCAAGGCCGCGTCATCCGCGAACGCCTGTTGCGCGAAGTCGAAAGCAACGTGGCGATCCGCATGACGGAATCCGAAGACCGCGACGCGTTCGAAGTGGCGGGGCGCGGCGAATTGCAACTCGGGATCCTCATCGAAACGATGCGCCGCGAAGGCTTCGAAGTCTCGATCAGCCGCCCGCGCGTTCTCTTCAAGACGATAGACGGCCAGCGTCAGGAACCTATCGAAGAAGTCGTCATCGACGTGGACGAAGCCTACTCGGGCACGGTCGTGAACCACATGTCCGAACGCAAGGCCGAGATGACCGATATGAGGCCTTCGGGCGGCGGCAAAGTGCGCCTGACTTTTCTGGCTCCCTCGCGCGGCCTTATCGGCTACTACGGCGATTTTCTGTCGGAAACGCGCGGCACAGGCATCATGAACCGCCTTTTCCACAGCTATGCGCCCTACAAAGGCCCCATCGCCGCGCGCCGCACGGGCGTGATGATCTCGAACGGGCAGGGCGACGCGGTGCCCTACGCGATGTGGAAACTCGAAGAGCGCGGCCCGATGATGATCGTCCCCGGCACGAAAGTGTACGAAGGCATGATCATCGGCGAGCATTCCAAGAGCAACGATCTCGACGTGAACGTTCTGGAAGGCAAAAAGCTCACGAATATCCGCACGACGTCGAAAGACGAAGCCGTCCGCCTCACGCCGCCGATGATCCTGACGCTCGAAAAAGCGATTGCGTATATCGCGGACGACGAATTGGTCGAAGTGACGCCGAAATCCATCCGCCTCCGCAAACGGTATCTGGACCCGCTGACTCGTAAAAGAATGGCAAGGGCTGCTGAGGCCTAATGCTACGGCGCGACAAGTCCGCCTCCGCAAACGCTACCTCGATCCATTGACGCGCAAGCGCATGGCCCGCGCGGCGGAAGCGTGACCCTTCGCGTGAAGCTGGGCTGCAAATCGCGCTTTTCTCGATTTTCGATGCTCGCGTACGCAAGTAAGTACGCTCCGCTCAAAAATCTCGAAAATCACAATTTTCGCCTCAGCTTGACGCGAAGCCCCCTCCCATGCCGCATACTATCTTGTCGTCATTCCGGAAAATTCGCCTTTTGCTCTTCGCAAAATGCGAATTTATCCGGAATCCGATTTGTTTTTCTTTCCCGTTTTTTCTTCAACCCCTTGACTTTCAACGCAAAATAATTTTTAAAAAATATCTTGCATTTTTCCCACATTAGTGTAGGATATTTCCGTCGTCTACCCGAAGAGGATTGACATGTAGGGGCGATGATAGGCTCAAGCAGGCTCTCCCGCGAGGCGTACGATTGCGGGGCAAAGGGCCCGATGCTGCCTCGGCGTTGTACCTTTCCGCGTTGTCGCGCGGGAAGCCCGCGGGATCGTCTTATCTTGGAAGATTTGGCGAAGACAAAGGTTTAAAAAGGGTTTGAAAGATGAAGTTGGAATAAAAACGGCGATTTAAAAAACAAGTTTTACCCCCTCAACAAAGCACCCGTCGCCTTATTGACGGAGGCCGATATTTTCGCGCCAATCGCGTCGATTTCGGCGTCGGTCAGGCTTTTGTCCGTGGGCTGCAAGGTCACGCTGATCGCAATCGACTTTTTATCCGCCGCGATTTTGTCCCCTTCGTAAACGTCGAACACGCTCGCGTCGCGGATCAGATTTTTATCCGCCGCTTTGACGGCCTGAACGATCTTTGCCGCCGTCACATTCCTATCGACCACGAACGCGAAGTCGCGTGAAATCGGCTGCAACGCTTCCAGTTTCAATAAAGGCCTAGCCGTGCTGGTCGATCGCGAAGCCGGAATAGCGGCAAGGAAGATTTCGCATCCGACGACAGCGCCTCTGGCCTCGAACGCATCTTTCAACGACGGATGAATTTCTCCAAAATATGCCAGAACGTTAGGCCCCAAACGCAACGCGCCCGAACGCCCGGGATGATACCACGCTGGCGCATCCGCCGTGACTTGCAAGCCGCCAACGGGCGCTCCCGCAGCAGCCAAAGCCGCGATCGCATCGGCCTTGGCGTCGAAGGCATCGACGGCGCGCGTTGGCTTGGCCCAATGCCGGGGAGTGTTTCCCGCGCGCAAAGCTCCGGCGACAATCGCTTGCCCTTCGGGCGTCGCGTTTTTAAAAACGGGGCCGACTTCGAACAATCCGGCATCGGCAAATCCCCTGTCGGCGTTGCGTTTGGCCGCAGCCAGAAGATTGGGAAGTATCGAAGGCCGCATTGCATCCAGATCGCTGCTGATCGGATTGGCGAGGCGCAAGTTGTCGTTCCCTCCGCCGAAACGCGCGGCATCCGCGCCGGAAAGGAACGACCACGTGACGGCTTCCATCAATCCGCGTTCCGCCAAGGCGCGCCGCGCGAAATGGGCGCGCACATCCTGCGTATCAATCGCAACCTGCGTAACGATATGCGGGCGCGGCAGCGAAGTGACGGGTATGTGCTCGTATCCCTTGATGCGGACGATTTCCTCGACCAAATCCGAAGATCCCTCGACATCGGGACGCCAGCTCGGAGGAATAACCGAAAGCGCATGCCCTTTTTGCGCGACGGCAAAGCCGAGTTTTTTCAGGATTTCCGTCTGTTCGGATTCGGGAACGTCGATGCCCGTATGTTTCAGGCATTTTTTCAAATCGAGAAGTATCGCGGACTCGCGCGGCGCGACGCCGCCCGCTATTTCCAGATTTCCGACGACGGTCTCCTTCGTGCCGCATAAATCCAGAATTAGTCTCGTCGCCATCTCGGCGCCCGCGACGGTGGATTGCGGGTCTATGCCGCGCTCGAAGCGATATCGCGCGTCGGAGGAAATCTGCAACGCGCGTCCCGTCAACGCCGTACGCACCGGATCGAAATAAGCGGATTCGATAAACACTTCGGTCGTGTTTTCGTCGCACGAGCTGCTTACGCCGCCCACGATTCCCGCAAGGCTCAACACGCCCGTATCGTCGCCGATAGCGGTCATGCCCGCCTCAAGCGTGTAAGTCTTGTCGTTCAACGCGTCGAGTTTCTCGCCGCCCTTTGCCGCCCGCACCCACAAATTTCCTTTGATCTTCTTAGCGTCGAACACGTGCAAAGGCCGCGCAAAATCTATCGTCAGATAATTCGTGATATCGACGAGCGCCGAAATCGGCCGCAATCCAACGGCGCGCAACTTTCGCTGCATCCATTCGGGGGAAGGCCCGTTCTTGATATTGCGGATCAAACGCCCGATGAACAGGGGGCAAGCTTTATCGCCAGCCGGAAAATCCAATTTAATTTTGATGCGGCTCGCTTCGACGCCTTTCACGGGCTTGACATCGAGCGGCTTTAATTTGCCAAGACCTGCAGCGGACAGGTCGCGCGCAATGCCGTAAACGCCCGCGCAATCAGGCCGGTTCGGAGTCAAATTAATCTCGATGACAGGATCGTCAAAACCCCCATACGCGGCAAAGCTTCCGCCAACGGGCGCGTCCGCGCCCAACTCGATAATTCCCTCGTGCTCATCGCCGATTCCCAACTCATCGACCGCGCACATCATGCCGAACGATTCAACGCCGCGGATTGCGCCTTTTTTCAACGCTTGCCCCGTGTCCGGCATAACGTCGCCCGGACGCGCCAGAACGACTTTGATGCCTTTGCGGGCATTCGGCGCGCCGCACACGATTTGCAAAACTTCTTTGCCGGTATCGACCTTGCAAACGTGCAGATGATCGGAGTTCGAATGCGGCTCGCATTCCAAAACTTGCGCGACGATGAACGGCGCCAGCTTTTTACCCGGGTCTTCGACGCCTTCGACTTCAAGCCCGATGGCGGTCAGCTTGTCGCAGATGTCGTTCAGCGACGCGTCGGTGTCGAGGTGTTGTTTAAGCCAGGAAAGAGAAAACTTCATGTTACGGAGCCTTCGTAATAAGGAGAACGGAAACGATGCCGAAAGCGAGGCCAAGGGCTTTTGTCAACGTCATGTGTTCGCCTAAAAACGCGATGGCGAAAACGGCGACGACGACCAGATCGCCGATCACCCAAAACACCTGCGTCGGAATGACCGCGCCGTATCGAAGCGCGAGAAAATAGCCGACATCGATCACGGCCGCCGAGACGCCGCACAACGCGGCATATGCGAGGGCGTGGGGATTCATTCCCTGCGTCACGTCGATTTTATATCCGTATTGAGACACAAGGCATCCCGCGCCTAAAATAAGCAAGATGACGAGAGTCATAACGAACGTGAACCAGAACGGATTTGTCCCGGACGCGCCGAGCTTCGTGAATAACGTGTAACTCGAGCCGCCGATAACGGTGAGCGTTGCAAAAAGAAGCCAAAGACCGTTCATGATTATCCCTTCAACGCCGGATTGGGAATATCGATCGGCATGAAGCCGTAGTGTTTGAGCCAGCGCAAATCCGCTTCAAAAAACGTGCGCAAATCGGGGATGCCGTATTTCAGCATTGCCAAACGCTCGATCCCCATGCCGAAAGCGAAGCCCTGATATTTTTCGGGGTCTATGCCGCAGTTTTTCAAAACGTTCGAATGCACCATCCCCGCGCCCAGAATCTCCAGCCAATCGCCGTGATTGCCGAGTTTCAATTCCCCGCCTTTTCGCGAGCAGCCGATATCGACTTCGGCGGAAGGCTCGGTAAAGGGAAAATAGGACGGGCGGAAACGGACGGGCAAATCGTCGATGCCGAAAAACGCGCGAAGGAAATCCAGCAGACAACCCTTCAAATGCCCCATATGCGTGGCTTCGTCGATTACCAATCCCTCGACCTGATGAAACATGGGCGTGTGCGTCTGATCGTAGTCGCAGCGGTACGTGCGTCCGGGCGCTATGATACGAATGGGCGGTTTTTGCGCCAGCATCGTGCGGACCTGCACGGGCGATGTCTGCGTGCGCAAAACCGTTTTGTAGTCGCCGTTCGAGGGCAAAAAGAAAGTCGCCTGCATATCGCGCGCGGGATGCGCTGCGGGAATGTTCAAAGCCTCGAAATTATAATATTCGGTTTCGATATCCGGCCCTTTGGCGACCGAGAAACCCATGCTGGCAAAAATCGTCACAATCTCATCGATCGTCTGCGAGGTCGGATGCACGCGGCCTTCCGGTTGAGGACGCGGGGATAAAGTCACGTCGATGCTTTCCTGCGCCAGACGAGCTTGCAGCGCAGCTGCGCCCAAAACCTTTTGCCTTGCATCAATGGCGGCAGCGATTTCGTCTTTCAGAATGTTCAGCGCGGCTCCGCGAGCTTTGCGCTCTTCGGGCGGCAACGCGCCAAGCGTCTTCATCAAATCTGTGATGCGGCCTTTTTTGCCGAGCGCCGAGACGCGGATTTCATCCAAAGCCGCGTTCGAAGCGGCTCCGGCTATGGATGCGGCCAACGCGGCTTTCAATGTGCCAAGATCATCGGAGGATTGAGACATAGATTTTATTCCTGAAAAACAAGGAAAATTTATATACCGCTCAGGCAAATCGGCAAAGAAAAAACGCCGAAGCATTGTTGCGCACGGCGTTTTAATCATTTAAGTGTGGCGCGACTACTCTGCGGTTACGCCGTCTCCGGTGGCTCCCCGCAACCGTGACTGCGCTATGCCGTTTACTTGGCAGATAATGCAGCCTGCGCCTGATCGACCAAAGCCTTGAAAGCTTCCGGCTCCGCCGCCGCGAGGTTGGACAAAGATTTGCGGTCCAGCTCGATGCCCGCGCGCTTCAATCCGTTGATGAAGCGGGCATAGGTCAGGCCGTGTTCGCGCGCTCCGGCGTTGATGCGTTGAATCCACAAAGCGCGGAATTCGCCTTTTTTCGCATGACGGTCGCGATAGGCGTAGCGCAGAGCCTTCTCGACCTTTTCGATAGCGATGGTGAAATTGGAATTGGCGCGACCGCGATACGTCTTGCCGAGCTTGACCATTTCCTTGTGACGAGAATGGGTCGTCACGCCTCTTTTTACTCTTGCCATTTTTTGTGTCTCCTTTTTGTGCTTTTGGCTGGTCGCGACTGCTCTGCGGTACGCCTGCTGCGCAGGCTCCCCGCAACCGCGACTGCGACAGTTCCGTTAGCTATTCGGCAAAAAATACTTGATGATATTGTCGCCGTCGGTCTTGAACAAAATCAAGCCCTGACGCGAAGTGCGCTTCACGTTCTGGGAACGGCGGCGCATAAAATGTCTGCGGTGGGATGCGCCCGCCTTGACGTGGCCGGAGCCCGTGACGCGGAAGCGCTTTTTCGACCCGCTGTGGGTCTTCATTTTGGGCATTTTCATTTCCTTATAAAAGAGTTAGCGGCCGGGCATGTCCAAAAGCCACGGCTCGCGAAGGAGGGGTTGATACGTCAGGATCGGGGTAAAAGCAAGGGTTTATTAGGTCATAAGAACTTTACGCGTTTCTTTAAAAGGGTTTTTCTCATTAACTATAAGCTTTTCGAAGGAATGAAGGTAAAAACAAGATGGATTCAGACGCCCGGATACAATATAAAAAAGCCGCCCAAATATATTATCTGACTTTTAAAAACGGAGGTTTTATGACGCAGGAAAACGACCCCATCGAAAAGCGCCTGTCGGAACTTCTGAACCGCCTCGAAGATAAAAACGAGAACTACTTGCGCGAGACTTTTAGCGGACGCATGAACGCGCTCAGCCTGACCGACCGGAAAGAAAGCGGAAGCGGATATAACGAAGAAGAGAAGAACATCGTTCTCGATCTGGCCGAAATATATTTCAATCGCGTCGACCAAACCGCGCGGGCGCTGGAATCGCTTTCTCCGGAAAACAAACCGCGAATTGACATCAGCGGGCCGCAGGGAAACCATAAATCGACGACCGCGTTTCTCTTTGCCGCGGACGCGTCGAACACCCGCATTCCCGACGAGTTGTGGCAACGCGTCATGTTGCAGGAAGTACGGCAAATCCTTTTTTCGGCGTCGCCTTTTCTCTACCTCAATTCGGATCGCGGGTTTCTCGCCGACGTTTATGCGCGCCTTCTCGACGCGCATCGGAAACTTCCGGAAGAGTATCCGCACGATCTGGCCTTCTATAAAAAATATGCGGAAAGCTCCCGTTTCTTAAGGTCGATCGTCGGCGCCTATGCGACGCAGAAAGGCGTTCCCCTGATCGTCGACTCGACGATGGGAAGCCCCGCCGCTTTGGAAGAACCCTTAAAGAGCAAGCAAAAAGGGCAGCCGCTTCATATCGTTTTGCTCGGAGCGCCGGACGAGGTGAGGCTTGAATCGATGAAAGCGCGCGCCGCGCGCGGCTACGTCCAATCGGACCTCCTTGTGACCGAAGGGCAAAGGAAAAAGTTCGACGACAATCTGCCCCTCATTTTTAAAACTTACGATACCATCTATCTGGCCTATACCTCCGCGGTCGATAGCGCGCCTGTTGTCGCGGCAAAGATTGATAACAAAGCCCGCATGTTAACTGTTTACAACAAGGCCGACCTGAAAAAGTTTTATGAAATTTATCCTGTTTGCGTGAACCTTCTTGGCAGTTGTCTCCTTGATGATTATCAGCGCGCATTCATCGAGGAACCTTTTTCCGCCCGCAAGACATTCGGCGGATATTTCGACAAACTGAACGGCGTTAGGCAAGCGTTCGCGCATGACGCGGCGTCTTTTGATTTGAAAAAATAAAAAGCGTTTTTCCGTTTATCAGATACGCCACGCGCCGTGAATAACCGCGATTCCTCCGGTTAAATTCGTCCATTTGACGCAATCCAAACCGGCTTTTTCCATGCGTTTGGCAAGCGCCGCCTGAGGCGGGAATTTCAGGATGCTTTCGGCGAGATATCGATAGGCCTCGCGGTCTTGAGCGATAAATTCCCCTAAAAACGGCAGCACGTTCGCGCAATAAGCTTCGTAAAGAGGCTTCAATGCGTGCATAACTCCCGGGCTGAATTCCAGGCAGAAAAAGCGGCCTCCTGGTTTCAAAACCCGCGCGGCCTCGCGCAAAGCCTGATCGATGCGCGTCACATTGCGAAGGCCGAAAGCAATCGAATACATATCGACGCTACGATCCTCAAACGGCAGCGCTTCCGCATTTCCCTCGACCCACGTGATGCCAGAAACGATGCCTTGATCCAGAACTTTCTTTTTTCCCTGTTCCAGCATTTCGGAATTGATGTCACAAACTATAATGTTGGCGCGACCCTCGGTACGGCGATGAAGTCTGACCGCAATATCCCCCGTTCCCCCGGCGACATCCAAAATCGTCATGCCCGCTTTGGGATTCATGCGCCGCACAAGCGCATCCTTCCACAGGCGATGCAATCCGCCCGACATCAAATCGTTCATCAGGTCGTAACGGGACGCGACGGAGGAAAAAACCTCGCGCACGAGTCCGGTCTTTTCCTCGGCGCATACGCGGCGCAAGCCGAACCATTCGGATTCTGGGTTTGAGGGAGACATAATCGGCCTTTAATTGTTTTCCGTCATTCCGCAAAACGAGCTTTTTGTTCTTCACAAAATGCGCGTTTATGCGGAATCCGATTTGTTTTTCTCGTGGCAAGAGAACCACATCGGATTCCGCATAAATTTTCTTTCGCGCAAGAGACGCGAAGAGAAAATTTTGTGGAATGACGAGCTTATTAAGCTATTGAGGTTTGAACCCTAGTCCCCTACAAAAGGAGGGTCAAACCTTCCCTTTCCGGTGAGATATGAGCATTCGTCCACGGCCTGTTGTTTTGTGCATCCTCGACGGTTGGGGGTGGCGCGAAGACGCGCCGGACAACGCGACGACGCGCGCGAACGCTCCCGTTTTCAGGAAATATTGGGGGCAATGCCCCCACGCGTTGCTTCAGGCTTCGGAAGAATACGTCGGCCTTCCCAAAGGCCAGATCGGCAATTCCGAAGTCGGCCACATGAATTTGGGGGCAGGGCGCGTGATATTTCAAGACCTGCCGATGATCGATCGTGCGATTGCCAAGGGAGAACTTGAAGCCAATCCTGCCTTGCAGAAATTTATCGCGGCGTTGAAGAAAAGCGGCGGAACATGCCACTTGATGGGCTTGGCGTCTCCGGGCGGCGTTCACGCGCATCAGGATCATATCGTGGCTTTGGCGCGGGTTGTGGCCGCATCGGGAGTCGCGGTCGCTATCCACGCGTTTCTCGACGGGCGCGACGAGCCGCCGCAAAGCGCCGCCGAAAACATTAAAAAACTGCTCGGCGATATCGGCAAAATCGAAGGCGCGAGGCTTGCGACCCTCTGCGGCCGTTACTATGCGATGGATCGCGACAAAAGATGGGAGCGCGTCGAAAAAGCTTATGATCTTCTCGCGGAAGGCAAGGGCGCGCGCGCGGAAAACGCCCTTCAGGCGATTAAAACCAGCTATGCCGCGAATGTGACGGATGAATTTGTCCTCCCTGTCGCGCTCGAAGGCTACGCGGGCATGAAAGACGGCGACGGAATCCTTTTCGCCAATTTCCGCACCGACCGCGCGCGGGAAATTCTGACGGCGTTCTGCGATCCGGCCTCGGGCGGCTTCGCGCGAAAGAAAGTCTTTCGTTTTGCGGCAATAGCAGGAATGGTCGAATATTCCGGCGCGCTGAACAAACACATGACGGCGCTGTTTCCGCCCAAAGTCATCGAAAAAGGCTTGGGCGAAATCGTCGCGGCGGCGGGATTGAAACAGCTCCGCATCGCCGAAACGGAAAAATATCCGCACGTCACCTTTTTCTTCAACGGGGGGCGCGAGCAGCCTTTCGCCGGAGAGGAACGCATCCTCATCCCGTCGCCCAAAGTCGCGACGTACGATTTGCAGCCCGAAATGTCGGCGCGTCCCGTCACCGATAAAGTCGTGGCCGCCGTCGAGGCGGGCGCGTTCGATCTCATCGTCCTGAATTACGCCAATCCCGATATGGTCGGGCATACGGGCGTTCTTTCGGCCGCGATCAAAGCCGTGGAAGCCGTCGACGAATGTCTGGGGCGCTTGTTCTCGGCTGTCGAAAGGCGCGGCGGCGCGGTTCTCGTGACGGCGGATCACGGCAACTGCGAAATGATGGCGGAAAAAGAAACGAAAGGCCCTCATACGGCGCATACGCTCGACCGCGTGCCCGTGATGCTTGTGGGCGCTCAAAACGTTAAGGCGCTGCGCGACGGGAAACTCGCCGATGTCGCGCCGACTTTGCTGGAACTGATGCAGATGCCAAAGCCCGATGTAATGGACGGGCAGAGCTTGATTATCCGCTCATGAAACGACTCATTTTTCTTTTTTCTGCGGCTTTTTTTCTTTGTTACGCGGCGCCGTGCGCCCGCGCGAGCGAAGAAGACAAGCTGCAAAAAGTCGAAGAACAACTGGCCGAGAAAAAGCATCAGGAAGAAATGCTGAATGCGACGGCGCAGGAGACCAGCAAGGGGTTGGAAGATTTGCGCCAGCGCATGATCTCATCGACCCAAAAGCTGCAGGAAAAAGAAGCCGAACAGGAAAATCTCGAAGACAAGCTCGACGATCTGACGCGGGAAATCGCGGAAAAAAGCAAGAACGCCAAAGAGGAACGCCGCCAGCTTTCGCTGATGGTCTCGGTGCTGGTCGATGTCGCGAGCCGTCCGCCCGAAAGCCTTTTCCTTCAGGATCGCGTCAAAACCGATCACATCCACCGCAGCCTTTTGCTTCAGGCCATTCTTCCGCGCCTCAAGGAACAGGCCGAAAGCGCGGCGCGGGATTTAATCACGCTTTACGATCTTCAAACGCGGCTGGCCGATCATAAGAAACTGGTCGCCGCCGCGCGCAGCAATTTGGAGAAGCAACAGGAAGACCTCGATCAAATGATCGCCACGCGGCAAGGCTTTCTCCAGCGCACCGAAGAGCAGAAAGCCGAGATCGCGCGGCATCTGGCCGCCTTGACCGAAGAAGCCAGCGACTTGAAGCAACTGATGGAAAAAGTCGCTCCTCCGCATGTCCGGAAAGCGTCGTCGCGCGGAGCCGTCGCGTTGAAATGGCCCGTATCCGGCGCGGTCCGTAAAAATTTCGGCGACAAGGACGCCGACGGCGTGACGAGCGAAGGCCTGACGCTGGCCGCTCCTTCAGGAGCCCCCGTCGTGGCTCCCTATGCGGGGCGCGTCGTCTTCGCGGGGCCTTTTCGCGGCTATGGGCAGATCATGATCTTGCAGCACGATAACGGCTACCACACCTTTTTGTCCGGTTTTGGCCGCATCGACGCGGAAATGGGGCAGGATGTCGTTGCGGGCGAACCCTTGGGCGTTCTGCCGGTTAAGGCGGGAGTCCGGCCCGAACTCTATTTCGAATGGCGGCGGGGAGATCAACCCGTCGATCCGATGGGGGGATTGCAGAAAAAGGAATAAGATTAATATTTAAGCCAAACCTCTTAATTGACGCCCCCTTGCCATCGTTATAGGCTTTCAGGCGGAAGAGATTCGGAAGGGTGCATCATGGAACGGCTCAAACAAGCATTGGAAGACCTCGACGAGGCGCTTTTCGCGCTTGAGGACAAAATCGAACTTAAGACGGCCAATTGGCGCGAAACGGTGAAACGTCAAACCGAGATTTTCAAACAAAGCCGCGCGCGCGAAGTCGAGATACTGGCGACGACGCAAAAAGTCGCGGCGCGGCTAGATCATACGATCGAGCACGTCGAACGCATCTTGCGCAATTAACCGCGGAGGAAACGAACATGGCTTCGAAATCCGTCAAGTTAGGGATCACTCTTTACAATCGCGAATATACCGTCAATTGCGGCCCGGGAGAGGAAGCCCGTTTACAGCAAGTGGCGGACTTGGTTCAAAAAGAAATGGAAGCCGTCGCCGGAAAAGTCGGCAACGCGACCGAACCCCGCCATCTGATGCTAACCTGCCTTTCTCTGGCCGACAAAGTGCTCGAAGCGCGCAATAAAAATCTTAATGAGCTGAACAAACACGAAGATTTGTTCGTCGCCGCCGTCGATCACCTGAAACAGCGCGTCACCGAGCTTGCTTCTCAGGTGGGTAGAGCGTAAAAAGCCTTCGGAAGGTTCCTGCGCGATACGATAGGTAAGATATCCCCGGGGCCGATAATTAGAACCTCTAGGGAGCTGTCCCTGTCTTGGCCGTGGTCAAGGTATATGGCGCCCACCTGCTTATGCAGGCCGCGGAGGAATGCACGCCGCCGTTCGCCGTGGTGCCTTCCACTTTTTTTGTTTGTGATGAATTTTGTTTGTGATGTTTTTATCTACGTCAGCGATCCGAAGGCGGAAAAGCATCCTGCGTGCAGAGGCGCTTGATAAAAGGCGCGCGAATGCGGATACGAACAAAGAACGCTCTCTTAAACTGGCGGAAGTTTTCCTGAAAAGCATCCGGCTTGAAGAAGGGGCCGTTGTCGGAAGTTACTTTGCTTTTCGCGAAGAGATGGATCCTTCCGCGTTAAACGATATCTTGCGCGGGCAGGGGCACAAGATCGCGTTTCCGGTTGTTGTCGAAAAGGATAAAAATAGAAGACCCCTTGTCTTCCGGATATACGAACAAGGCGACGGGCTTTTACTCAACTCTTACGGAATCCCGGAACCGGGCCCCGATGCTCAAAAGGTGAGACCCGATGTTCTTCTGGTTCCGCTGCTGGCTTTTGATTCCCAGCGCTACAGGCTTGGATATGGCAAGGGGTATTACGACATAACGCTCAAAAACTTGCGCGCCCATAAACCTGTCGTCGCGATAGGAATTGCCTATGACTATCAGAAAGTTGACGAACTTCTTCCCGTGAGGCCGCATGACGTTCGCATGAGCAAAATTGTCACGGATATTAACGTTTATTAACACATCCCTGCCACACTTCGGGCTAATTTAGCGGCTACTCCTGATTCCACCTTTCTCTCACCAACCAACGGAGCAAAGCATGATCACCAAAAAATCCATCGGCTTGACTGTCTTGGCGCTTTCTCTCGCCTTAAGCCTTCCGGCTTACGCGCAGACAACCCCAACCACCACGCCTCCTCCTCCGCCCGCAGGAATGACGCCGCATAAGAACTTCGAGCATCCCGAATTCCGCGAGGAAATGGAAAAAATCCGCCAGGAACGCGAAGAGATCAGAGGAGAAATGGACAAGCTGAAGGTGGAAATGGACAAGCTTCATGAACGCGAAGCCAAACTTCATGAACGCGAAAAAATCCTTCATGAAAAGATGCAAGCCGCGCGCAAGGAACATCAATAAGTTTTCTGACGCTGTAATGCCTTAGACAAAAAGAGGACGATGCGCTCGATCGCGTGTCGTCCTTTTTTTAGTTCCTCATCTTAGTTTGCCTTGTTCGTCTGTTTGCGGACGAAGTTTTTTCCGCCGTGGCGGGGATTGTTCCCGAATGCCCCGTTGTCGCGGGATTTATCGCCGTGCGGACGCTCGGGGCGCGGCCGATCGTTGGATGTGTCCCTGCCCTGAGACCACCTGCCATAAATTTTTTCGCCTTTTGACGCATCATTCTGCACGCGTTCGCCGTTGGGCTTATCGTTATGCGGATGCTTGCCGCGAGAGAGCGCGTGAAGCGGCTGATCGCTCCGGGCGCGGTCGTCCTCTGCGCGCCTGCCGTCGCGCTTCCAGAAAGGCTTGCGGCTTTTTTCTTTTGAACCGAATTCCCGGCGGGAATTGTTTTTGCGCTGCTGCGCGGGTTCCTTGAAATCGCCGCCCTTGATGAGCCGTTGAATGGCGCGCCATTTAGCGCTGTCCGCAGATGTCACAAAGCTGATCGCCTCGCCTTCGGCCCCGGCGCGCGCGGTGCGGCCGATGCGGTGGATATAGTCTTCGGGAGCCATCGGCACGTCATAGTTGATGACGTGCGCGATATGCGGAATGTCGAGCCCCCGCGCGGCGACGTCGGTCGCAACGAGGATGCGATAGCGCTCGTCGCGGAAATTCTGGATGACGCGGTCGCGCCGCCGTTGCTGGAGATTGCCGTGAATGGCGTCCGATCTCAGGCCTTCCTTGTTCAGCTTGTCGGAAAGTTTTTGCGCGCCCCACTTGGTCTTGGTGAAAACGATGATCGAGCCTTTGCGCGTCTTTATTTGCTCGATCAATTTGCCGTATTTTTCGGCGTCGGTAACGTGAATCATTTCCTGCTTGATTTTTTCCAAAGGAGTCGTCGTCGATCCGACCGCGATGCGGACGGGATCGCGCATGTATTTTGAGGACAACTTGACGATATTGGAGGGCATCGTCGCCGAGAACAAAAGCGTCTGGCGATCGGAAGGAACGTGCTTCAAAATCCGCTCGATCTGAACGCCGAATCCCATGTCCAGCATCCTGTCCGTTTCGTCGAGCACGAGGTAGCGGACGCGGTTCAACTTCAAACTGCCGCGCTCCAGATGATCGTTGATGCGTCCCGGCGTGCCGACGATCAGGCGCGGATGAAAATGAAGCTGGTGCAACTGGCGCGGCATCGATTCCCCGCCGATTAAAAGCGCGGTACGGATATCAAGCACCGGGATCATCGGCTCCAGAGCCGCGACGACTTGCGCCGCCAATTCCCGCGTCGGGGTCATGATCAAAGCGGTCGCTTCGGGATTCGCCATAAGCCCCGCGATAACGGGGATGCCGAACGCGCCGGTTTTTCCGGTTCCCGTTTGCGCGGAGCCGAGGATATCTCTTCCTTCGAGCGCCAACGGAAGCGCTTGAGCCTGAATGGGGGTTGGTTTCGTAAATTGGATGCGCGCGAGCGCGTGCGTCAATTTGGCCGGAAGGCCGTAAGAGTCAAAAGTCGAATGAGGCATAAATATTCTTTCAAAAAAGGAGAGGGGCGACCGGCCCTCAAGCCAATCGCCCCTCGCCCAAGCTTGTAAAAGCTCTTGCCGCAGCTTATTGAGCCGCGTCGATCACTTTGAGATTAGCCGCCGAGGTCTTACCCTTTTCGGTCGCCAATTCATAAGAGAGCTTCTGGCCTTCGCGAAGATCGCGCAGACCCGCGCGTTCGACCGCGCTGATATGCACAAAAACGTCTGCGCCGCCGGCATCCGGTTGAATGAATCCATAACCCTTGGTGCCGTTAAACCACTTGACTGTACCTGTCGCCATAGTCTGTATCCTTTAGTCTAGCATTGGCCGGCATCACCACGACACCCGCGCCGAGTTAGCGCCAAAATCACGCAAGCCAAGCTTCGTTTATTTCAGCAACTCCAAGCGCGAGAAAATCAAAACGGCGTTTTTAAAGCGACCGTTCAGGCATCCAGCGCAAGAGAGAGTCTCCTAAACTCGCCGACGTAACTAGGCTAAAACCTTTTAAAAAGCAAGGAGGAAGTGGAAAAGAGGCCTTCCGCGGTCGGCATTCGGGCTGCCGGGAAAAGAGAGCAAACGCCCTAACCCTTTGCCGTGAATGCCCTCTTTAAGAGTCCTGACCCTAGTCGTTCACTTTCACGTCGACGCGGTCTGCCGGACCTTCGGGCGCGTTCGACCCTTCGGCGTGAACATCGACGCGGCTTTGGGAAACGCCTTTCGACGACAAATAATCCCGCACGGCCAAGGCGCGGGTCAACGACAGGCGTCGGGCGTCGCGCGTGGTCGATCCGGCGCTGTCGGCATAGGCGATCAGGGAAATACGCGTTCCCTGATTGCTTTGCAGAACGGCGACGATCTTATCCAGAGTCGACGTTGCGCTTGCATCGAGGCTTCCCAAACCGCGCGCGAACGAAAGAGTCGAAAGGGCGGGATCGAGCGCCACAAGCTTAGGCACAACGCGCGCCGTATGATCGTCGGCGGTTTCCTGAAGAACGGGGGCCGTCGGCAACGTATCTCTCACCGCAGGAGGCTGGAGAGGAGTCGAATCCTCGGGGCTTGGCGTCGTTGCGGGAGCGGCGTCGCCGGAAACGCTAGCAGCCTCGGGAATCGGCGAAGGCGCGGGCGCGGAATCGAAAGATTTCGGCGGCGTCGGAACGGGCGTCGTTTTCTCTTCCGGCGGCGCGGGCGTCTCGGCTGTGGAAGGAAGAGGCTTGATCGTCGCGCAAGAAACCTTGTTTTTACCCGTGCCGCATGTCCAAATCCACGGGTTCGAGCCGATGACGGCGCTGGCTTTACCCCCTAGGCACAGTTCGGAGTCGGGAGCTTTCTGTGCCGGCAATCCGGCCGCAGCTCCGCAGGCAAATTTGGGAGCGGCGGGTTTAGTCGCGGGTTTGGGGGCAGGCGCAGCTGCCGCCGTCGGCATCTGCAGGAAATGCGTCGTGTCGGAGGGCGTCGAAGCCTTCGCCGGTTTCTCCGGCTCGGCGGTTTCGCTCTTTAAGGACAGCGTTTTGCAAGACGAAGTCGCGCCCCCGTTGCTCGTGCAAGACCACGTCCACGGCCCGTTGCCGTTAACGGCGCTCGCGGTTCCTTCGCGGCACAAATCCTTTTCCGGAGCTTCGTAAGCCATCGTTTCGGAAGCTATGCCGCACAATTCCCCGTTTTCGGGCTCCGCCGCTTCCTCATGAGAAGGCGGCGCGGGCTCTTCGGCGGCAGGCTTGGAAGGAGAAGCGGGAGCAGAAACAGCCGGTTCGACCGCGGATTCCGCCGGCAAGGCTTTTTCGGGTTCGGAAGGCCTTGGGGTTGGTTCCTCATCGGTGACGGGAACGACAACCGTTTCCGATTCAGAAGAGGCCGAAACGGGAGCGACGCAGCTTTCGTTCGCGCCCTTTCCGTCTCCCCTGCACGTCCACGTCCACGGGCCGCTTCCCTTGACGGTCGAAGCGGCGCCCGCTTTGCACAAGCCGGAAGAAGGCGCCGACGCGGCAATCGCGCCGTTAGCCGGACCGCAAACGCCGTTCAAAGCCGGAACATGCTTGTGCGCCAGGCAAGCCACGGCAGTCCCGCCGTTGACGCCAGAGCAAGCCCACGTCCACGGCCCGTCGCCGTTGACGGAACCCGGAATTCCCCGTTCGCACAAATTGGCCGTCGGCGCATCGTCGAAATCATTCTTCGAAGCATCGCCGCAAACGCCGTCGATCCTGTCCGTTTGCGCCGAAGGAGATTCAGGCGGCGCGCACGTGTTGGTCGTCCAAAAATCATGCAGCGTTCTGTCCGAGCAATCCTCGCGCGTCTCGCCGGAAATTTTGCCGACGAACGAAGGCGGATAACCGGCCTCGCTGCAGCTTTTTTCCCATTTCTGGATGTTTTTGTAACAGGACGGGCTCGATCCGGATAAATCTTCCGAAGAAGCCGCGCCGGAAAGCGTCGAAGCTTGCTGCGTCCCTGCGGCGGACGCCGGAGGCGAAGGAGAAACTTCTCCGAGATTTTTGGGCGCTTGGCCGGGCACATAAGCGATGCCGGAAGAATTCGCGGGCGCGCTTGGAACGGAAGCGGCGCTCGAAACTGCGGGCGCGCTTGAAATCAAAGCCACGGGAGCTTCCTTGGCGGGAGGCTGCGCTTGCGGAAGCGAAGGAACGGCTTTCGGCGCCGCGACGCTGGCCGAAGCGGCGGCGGGAACCTCGTATTTTTGCAAAACCGCCTTCATGCCCTGCAACATCAAAAGCCCGCTCGCATCCGGCAAGGAAGGAGCGAAACTGGTCGCGGGTTTCGGGGGATGCGCTTTCAAAACGTCTTCAAGCGTCAAGGTTCCCGCGGCAAGCGGAGAACCCTGATAAGCTTCCGTCGGAGGGATTTCCACGGGAACGGCCTGATCGATAAAAGTCTGCACCGAAGGCGTCGTCGCGGCGTTGGCGCACAAAGCGCTCATGCCGAAGACAAAGGCCGGAACGATCAGCAAACCGCTGGCTTTAGATAATTTCCGCAAAGACATGTGCCGGACACAACCTGTTTGTGCTATCCCAATTCTCGACCTGCGACGGTATAGAATCAATAGGTTACATTTCTAAACCGCGATTGTTTTAAAGGAAAGCCCTTTCGCTGCGAAAAGCGGAAGCGTCCGGCCCAAGACATCATCCTTTCCTTGACTCCCTCCGGTTTTTTGTTTTACCACCAGCACCTTACCGGACAGGCTGTTTTTCAGGCCTGCGGAAGGGTCACGCCCAGGTGGCGAAATTGGTAGACGCACTAGCTTCAGGTGCTAGCGGCCGCAAGGTCATGGAAGTTCGAGTCTTCTCCTGGGCACCAGCCTTCGCCAACGCTTCGAGCGGAGCGAAGAAAGGCGATCTTGAAAAGGATGAAGTCAATGTCATCCGGCATCGGATATAAAATTCCCATCTTTGGCGAAACGTCCCATGCGGGAAGCTATAAAAATGTTCCCGTCGATCTGAACGATCCCCGTGCCGCGGAGCCCCTCGTCAAATTTTCGGATTTCGGCATCGCCTGCGACGATTTCGCGGCGCGTTCCCTGTGCGGGGACGAGCCTTACAAGGAAAAAATCGGCGGCGCTTTGCAGGATGTCTGGGGACGCAAAACGGTGGCGGAAAAGCTGAAATGCGCGAACGAGCTTTTGCGCCTCGAAGGTTTGGAAATTATGGTCTGGGACGCCTATCGTTCGATCGAAAGCCAGAAAGGCATTTGGGACTATTACCTCAGGCAGGCCGCGCGGCGGTTGCCCCGCGCGTCGGAAGAAGAGAGAAAGAGGTATGCGCTAAACCTCGTTTCCGATCCCACGGGATTTGACCCTGCGAATGCCGCGACGTGGCCCATCCATTCGTGCGGGGGGGCGGTCGATGTGGGCCTGCGCGATCTTAAAACGGGCGAATTTCCAGATATCAGCGCCGGATTCGACGAGAAAGGCCGCATCCCCCGCAGCGACGCTTTGGAACGCAGGTTGCTCGCGCATGAAATTGCGGAGGATGATCCCCGCCTTATCCGCCGCCGCTTGCTGCATGCAGCGATGGCGCATGAGGGGTTTATCAATTACCCGTTCGAATACTGGCATTTCGATTACGGTGATCAAATGTACGTGCTCTATTCGCGCCTGCTTAAACTTCCCGATGCGCCGCAGGCGGCGTGGTACGGCACGGCCGATTCCCCGGAAATTTTGGAGAGGAATGGATAATGCCGAAAAAATCTAAAACCGAATTCGCAATCGATATCGGGAAGGCTCTTGACAAAATTTCGGGTTCTATCGTTAGAACGCCTCTTTTAAGATCCGAAGAATTCAGCCGGGCCTTCGGATGCAACCTTTATTTTAAGTATGAACATTTGCAAATAACCGGCTCCGTGAAAGCGCGGGGGGCATTTTTAAAAGTTCCGTCGAAAAAAACCGGCGTCCGGCAAGGGTATGTGACGGCTTCGACGGGCAACCACGGCTTCGGAATGGCCTTGGCCGCGCAGCGTTCAGGATCCGATTTTAAATTGTTCATGCCGACGACGGTCGATCGCCAAAAAATACAAAAGGCTCAATTTTTGGGAGCCGACATATCTTTATGCGGCGCATCGTGGGACGAGGCTAATCAGGCTGCCTTGGCGTTCAGTAAAGAATCGGGGTGGGAGTTTGTCCATACGTTCGACGACGAAACCGTTGTCGCCGGACATGCGACGGCCGCGCTTGAGTGTTTGCAAGAGCATCCGAAATTCGACGTGGCCCTGTGTTCCATTGGCGGAGGCGGCCTTGCACGCGGTTTTCTCGGATCTTTGAAAGAAGATATCCCTTCTATACGCTGTTATGGAGTCGAAACTTTCGGCGCGGAATCCATGTTTCTGAGTTTGAAAAACGGAAAGATTACGACATTGCCGAAAATCGCTTCAAAGGCCACCAGCATAGGCATCAAGGCGCCGACCGTCTCGACGTTCGAGTTTGCAAGAAAAAATCTCGACGGATTGGCTGTCGTCGGAGATCATGCGGCCGCCGTTTCCCAGATACATATTTTGGATTGCGACAAACAACTTGTCGAACTGGCCGCTTCCTGTTGCGTGGCGGCGCTGGAAGCAAACCTCATTCCCGATATAAAGGGCAAGGATGTTCTCGTTCTTCTCTGCGGCGGAAATGTTCTCTCTTCGGAATTGGGCATCGAAAAAGAAATCGCCCCGCAGGTTCCTGCGTATTTGCCCATTGGAAAAAGCGCGCTTCATCTTTGATTTTGGCGTTTAATCGGCTGTTTGCGCGCGAACGCGGATGCCCCGCGCGGCATAGAATTTATCAAAGGCCTCGATATCCATTTCGACATATTCCTGTCTGCTTTTGGTAAAACCGCTCGGATTATGAAACATAAGCTTGTCCGGAGAATTTTCGTTACGGAAAAGAAGAACCAAATGTCCTCCTTTGGCGGGAGGGATGATTTCCGGCGTTCTTATGGATGGATGCACGGAAGCGATAAAAAATCCGCCTTCATTGACCGCATCGCGGGCCTGCTCGATGGGAAAATGGGCGCACACGTCGGCGCGAAGGCCGAATTCCTCGCGGACGAAATCCGTGAACGGCTTGTAATAAAGCCCCTTGATATTTCCCATCAGCGCCGTTTTATATCCGCCGTATTTTCTGCATGACTTCGCCAACTCGACGGTCGGCGCGATCTTTCCCGACCGGCAGGCGAGAATCATCTTAAGGCACGCCATTCCGCAAAGATGACCCGCCCACTTTGCGTATTCTTTCGGCGTTTTGGCTCCGGAGGATTCCCAAAGCGGATCGTTTTCCGCATTTTCTTTGCCGGATATAAACGCCTCGACGAGATCGCGCGATTCGAACTGGGAAAAATAAGGCACGTCCATGTTCTTATTTCCGTCGTTTTTGACCGGCGCATAGTGAACGGTCGCGCTTCGCGATGCAATTCTTTTAACCTGACGCGATCTTCCCATTTCCTTCGCCCTCAAACCGCGCTAGAAGAGGGGGCGTTTCTTCAGGGTTTTCCGGTTTCATGCGTCTTTTCTCCGCACTTTTGTCCGTATTGTTGCTGATGGCCGGTTTGGGCGCGGCGCTTGTCACGGCCGCCTTTTCCCATTACAGCAGGGACTTGCCCGAATACGAGTATCTCAAGGATTACCAGCCGCCGACCTTAAGCCGCATCTACGCCGACGACGGGCGCATGATGGCCGTCGTGGCCGCCGAGCAGCGCCTTTTCATCCCCATCGACAAAATCCCGCAGCGCGTGATCGACGCGTTCCTGTCGGCGGAGGATTCCGATTTCTACCAGCATAACGGCGTCGATTACGCGGGCATCGTGCGCGCGGCGTTCGTTAATCTGGAAAACGTGGGGCGCGAGAGGCATCCGATGGGCGCGTCGACAATCACGCAGCAGGTCGCCAAAAACATGCTGCTGACGAACGAAGTCTCGGTCGCGCGCAAAATCCGCGAGGCTATTCTCGCGACGCGGCTCGAAAAAGCCCTCAGCAAGCGCCGCATCCTCGAAATCTATTTGAACGAGATTTTTCTCGGCAACCGTTCATACGGGGTCGCCGCCGCCGCCTTGAATTATTTCAACAAGTCTCTGGACGAACTGACAATAGCCGAAGCCGCGTATCTCGCCGCGCTGCCAAAGGCGCCGAACAATTACAATCCCACGCGCGATTACGCGGCGGCCGTCGCCCGCCGCAACTGGGTCATCGGACGCATGGCCGAAAGCGACCGCATCACGCCCGAGGAAGCCGACATCGCGCAAAAAGAAATTCTGGAGACACGAACGCGCGCGGAGGACGAAAGCGTCACCGCCGATTATTTCTCGGAGGAAGTCCGCCGTCAGCTGATCGACAAATTCGGGGAAGAGAACGTGATGCAAGGCGGCCTTGCCGTTAAAACAAGCCTCGATCCCAAATTGCAGGGCATGGCGACGAAGGCTTTGCGGGACGGCTTGCTTTTATTCGACCGCCGCGAGCGCGGCTGGCGCGGCCCCGTCGCGCATTTAACCGACCTCAACGATTGGCAAAAGAGGTTGAAAGGCATCGCGGTTCCGGCAGGCGCGGAATACTGGCGCATGGCGGTCGTTTCCGGCTTGAAAAATACCGAGGCTCAAATCGCCTTTGCTAACGATACTAAAGGCCGCATTCCGTGGTCGGAGCTAAGCTGGGCGCGGAAAGAGCTGGCCGACAATCAGTTCGGGCCTGCGATTCATCAGCCCTCCGACGTTTTGAACGTCGGCGACGTGATCATGGTCGAGGCCGCCAAGGAAAACGAACAAGGAAAACCTTATCCGGCGGATACGTATACGCTCAGGCAGGTTCCCGTCGTGCAGGGCGCGATTGTCGTGCTCGATCCGCACACGGGGCGCGTTTTCGCGATGAACGGCGGCTTCAGCACGAAGATCAGCCAGTTCAACCGCGCCACGCAGGCGATGCGGCAGCCGGGATCGTCGTTCAAGCCGTTCGTCTACATGGCCGCGCTCGATAACGGCTTTACGCCCGCGAGCCTGATTTTGGATTCGCCTTTCGATTATAATCAGGGGCCGGGATTGCCTTTGTGGCATCCGGAAAATTACGACGAAGAAGATTTGGGGCCGACGCCTTTGCGCGTGGGCATCGAGAAATCGCAAAACCTGATGACGGTGCGCATCGCGAACGCCGTCGGCATGCCCACCGTCGTGGATTACGCGAAGAAATTCGGCATCGTCGACGATATGCCCGCGCTTCTGGCTTTCGCGCTGGGAGCCAAGGAAACCACGCCTTTGCGCCTCGTCACCGCTTACGGAATGATCGTGAACGGCGGCAAGAAAATAACGCCGAGCATCATCGACCGCGTGCAGGACCGCAGCGGCAAAACGATCTGGCGGGCGGATACCCGCGATTGCACGGATTGCCAACAGGCGGGTTGGACGGCGCAAACGGCTCCGCCCGACATCCCCGACACGCGCGAACAAATCGAAGACCCGAGAACGACCTACCAAATGGTCAACATCCTGCAAGGCGTCGTTCAGCGCGGGACGGCGTCACGCCTGCGCGATATCGATTTTCCGCTGGCGGGAAAAACGGGCACGACGAACGACAGCAAGGACGCGTGGTTCATCGGCTTCACGCCCGATCTCGTCTGCGGCGTCTATGTCGGCTTCGACAATCCCGTGCCTTTGGGCTCGCGCGAAACGGGGGCGTCGGTCGCCGTGCCGATCTTCCGTTCCTTCATCACCGAAGCGATCAAAGGCAAGCCGCCCATTCCGTTCCGCATGCCGCCCGGCCTGCGCATGGTGCGCGTCGATCCGGCGACGGAGACGCTGGCGCCCCCAAGCGATAAAACGGCGATCTGGGAATCCTTCATTCCGGGAACGGAGCCGCAGGAAGGACAGGCTCGTCCCGTTCTCGACGGCATTCCCGATCCCAACGGCGCGATTGCGCCGACTCCTGTCGAAATAAACGGCGTCACCGAGGGCACGAGCGAAACGCCGCCTCCGGCTCCGATAGCTCCGCCCGATCTGGCCGTTCCAGTTCCTGCGCCCGCTTCAACGCCCGCGCAGACGGGAACGGGCGGGTTGTATTAATGAAAGATTGCTATTAATTGGCGAGTTAAGAATTTCTAAATCATAGATTCATGAAATGCTTTCACGTTTTTTGATGTACAATGTTCCCCATATTCTATTGCATTTTTGGTCGAGGTTATTATGGCGGATAGAGAAAAAGACACCTCATATCAAAAGGAATGTGAAGGGGAAAATCTTCCCAAATTTTCTTCGATTGCCGAAGCAATCCCAATCGTAAGGTCATTGGAGCAAGAGCTTTTTAAAAAAAGCGAAGACATCAAGAATTTTCTTGATGCGAAACACACCATTTTAGAAGCAACTGAACAGCAGGAATTCCTGCGCAAACAAGCAAAAAAGATGCAGGCGTTTCGCAGCGGCGTGTATGAGCTGAGAAACAAGGATCTCGCCTGTAATGACGTTGTCTGGTGCATGTTATGCGCCAAGGGAGATCGGCTTATAGAAAAAACGGATGAATTGGATTCCTTGTTGCGTAAGGATAAAAACGATCTCAAACAGAAGACAACGCTTGATGTTATCCAACTGTTTACTTTGGTAATTCTTTTTCCGTTTGCCGCTTACAGTCTATTGAAAGCTGTCGCCCCATCTGATTCCAAAGCGCCAATAATCGTTCCTGTGCTTGTCGCGGCCTCCGGGGTTCTTTACCATTATCGGGAAGGGGTGAGAAACGCATGGAAGGGCGTTCGAGGGGAAATTACGGCACAAAAAGAAAAGATGACCGAAAGAACAGTGAATTTTGTAAGAAGATTTAATAAAGACAACAACGGCCCAAAATGAAGATACTCGGTTAAGGATACGATTTAACCATTGCCTATTTGTGAGCTTGGTCAAAAGATGCTCGTCTCCGATTCGCTATCTGATCCACTATAAAATCCTCTCGCACTTTCTTTCCAATTTCATGAAACAAACCACTACCCGCGATACCAAAAGTTACAATATACGCCGCTGTTATCCAATCGCCTGATTTGATCCCATATGCAACACCCGCGACAACAGCACCAACTGCGGCTATTTCAGCCGTCGCTTTAATCCAATCCTTTCGAATGGCGCTAATAATTTTCATAAGATTTCCAACGCTTCCTTAAGCCATTCTATACTTGCCCTCTAGCCCTGTTCAAGGGATTAGCCAAGGGTAAATACTTTCACAGAAGCAAACGTTTTTGATTTAGATTTTATTTTTGTAAGGGCCGCATGCTATTAACCCATTGATATCATACTTAAAAATACGAATTATATGCATGTCGCTTTAGTCAACGCTCGGCGTCATTCTCTTTACATTCTGCAATGGATTGAAAGTTTAAGGTTCTTTACTATATCCTTAACTTTTTCTTACAGAATGACGGGCTGATTTAAGACGGCTCGGAAGAAGGATATCCTCGTGAACAACAAACTCGGCAAAAATATCGCGCTGCTTCTTGTGATCGGAGTGCTGCTCGCGTTGCTGTTCAACACCTTCCAGACGGGAGCGAAAGACGCGGCGCCGGCTCCGATGCCGTTCAGCGAATTCATGAAAATGGTCGATGCGGGCAAAGTCGCCAATGTCTCGATCAAAGGCCCGATGGTAAGCGGCAATTCGACCGAGGGCGTCGGCTTCGAGACGTATCTGCCTAACGATGCGTCGATCACCGACAAACTTTTGGCCAAGAATATCAAAATCACGGCGCAACCTGACGATCACGACGCGCTGAGTTTCTGGGGGATCGTCCTTAATTTCGGCCCGTGGCTTTTGTTCATCGGCGTGTGGTATTTCCTCATGCGCCAGATGCAATCGGGCAGCGGCAGAGCCATGGGCTTCGGCCGCAGCCGCGCGCGCATGCTGAACGAAAAAACCGGCAAAGTGACGTTCGAGGACGTGGCTGGCATCGACGAAGCCAAGCAGGAATTGCAAGAAGTCGTCGATTTTCTGAAAGACCCGCAGAAGTTCCAAAAGCTAGGCGGCAAAATTCCAAAAGGCGTTTTGCTCGTCGGTCCTCCCGGAACGGGTAAAACGTTGACCGCGCGCGCCGTTGCAGGCGAAGCCGACGTTCCTTTCTTCACGATTTCCGGCTCCGACTTCGTCGAAATGTTCGTAGGCGTGGGCGCAAGCCGCGTGCGCGATATGTTCGAGCAAGGCAAGAAAAACGCGCCCTGCATCATCTTCATCGACGAGATCGACGCCGTCGGCAGGCATCGTGGCGCGGGCCTCGGCGGAGGCAACGACGAACGCGAGCAAACCCTCAATCAGTTGCTTGTCGAAATGGACGGATTTGAAGCCAACGAAGGCGTCATCCTGATCGCGGCGACGAACCGTCCCGACGTGCTCGACCCCGCGCTTCTGCGCCCCGGTCGTTTCGACCGGCAGGTGGTCGTGCCCAATCCCGATATTCTGGGGCGCGAGAAAATTCTTAAAGTCCATATGCGCAAAGTTCCGCTCGCGCCGGATGTCGATGCCCGCGTGATCGCGCGCGGCACGCCCGGATTTTCGGGCGCGGATTTGGCCAATCTCGTCAACGAAGCCGCGCTTATGGCCGCGCGCATCAACAAAAGCGCCGTCAGCATGGCCGAATTCGAAGCCGCCAAGGACAAAGTCATGATGGGCGCGGAACGCCGGTCGATGGCGATGACCGAGGACGAAAAGAAACTAACGGCTTATCACGAAGGCGGCCACGCGCTGGTCGGCCTCAACGTGCCGCAAAGCGATCCGTTGCATAAAGTCACGATCATTCCGCGCGGCCGCGCCCTGGGCCTGACGATGAGCCTGCCCGAGCGCGACAAATACGGCGCGACGCTGACCGAAATGAACTCGCGCATCGCCATTTTGTTCGGCGGACGCCTTGCCGAGGAAATCATTTTCGGCAAAGACAACGTTACGACGGGAGCTTCGAGCGACATCGAACAGGCGACCTCGCTCGCGCGGCGCATGGTTACCGAATTCGGCATGTCGGAAAAACTCGGCCCCGTGCGCTATAGCCCGAACGAGCAGGAAATTTTCCTTGGCCACTCGATCACGCAGCAAAAGAATGTATCGGAATCGACCGCGCAGGTGATCGACGAGGAAATCCGCCGCCTGATCGAAGAAGGCGAAGCGACGGCGCGGAAAATCCTGACGGAGCGTCTGGACGATCTGCATAAAATCGCGAACGCGCTTCTGGAATTCGAAACGCTGTCGGGCGACGAAGTGCGCGCGCTCCTGCGCGGCGAGCCCATCGTTCGCGCGGAAGACAAAACGCCGCCTCCCGCAGCCGCATCCACGGGCAAGCGCGGTTCCGTTCCTTCCGCGTCCGCGAAGCAGGAGCCTCTCGCCCCGAAGACGCCGATAACGGTTTAAAATGGCCAGCGAAGAACCGAAAAATAAGCCCGCAGGCAAGCCCCGGAAAAAAGGGGGCAAGCTTAAATTCATTTTGTTCATGATCTTGGCCGGAGCCGCGATGCCGTTCATGCTCGCGTCGATCCTTTTGGTTCTGGCGGGGCTTGCGCCGACCTATGTCGCTTTCGCCACGGACGACGATCCGGAGAAAACGGGCGCTACGTCGGTATGCGCGATGAATCTCGCGGGCATTTTTCCTTTTCTTATCGACTTGTGGATCAAGGGCCAGACCCCCGGCAACGCCTTGCGGATTTTAAGCGATCCGAACAGCTGGCTTATTATTCTGGGCGCGGCCGCCGTCGGGCAACTGATCATCTATACCGTGCCGCAGGCAATAGCGACGTTGTCCTTGACCCACGCCGACGGGCGCGCCAAGGCCTTGCGCAAGAACCTCGACATGCTGAAAGAATCATGGGGGCCTGAAGTCGCCACGACCAAGCCGGTCAGCGCGATTATCGGAGGATAGGGAAATTAAGCAGCCCAAGCTTGCTTAATTGCAAAAATAAGGCAGAAATCGCCTCCATAGTTTATTCCCGAAAGTAAATTAACCATTTTCTAATTTTATCTCGGGGGGTATAACCTCGGGAATAAAGCAATTTTTCTATTTCATATTTTTATGAGGCGCGACGATGTCGAATTTTGAAGAAATTAAAACTGCAGTTTGCGAACTCGAGGATTTTTGCATAGGAAAAACGCGCCGCCGGAGCAGGTTTCCTTATGATCGCTTTGCGCTAAAATCTTATGAAGAAGCGGGCGGGCCCGTCGTTGAAGTTTTTATCAATCCATATATGGCGCGCCTGCACGTCAGCGATCCTCCCGCCATAGATGCCCTGAGGAAGCTTGCGGCGCGCTTTCGCCGCGGCGGCATCGATGCCCGTTTCAACGCCGGAGACCCATACCTGCTTCTTGTCCTTATTCCGGACGACCCAGCCTCCGTCGGTGCTGTAAAACAAATCCTTCAGCAAGCGAAGGAAGATCGCGTCACGAAAGAGATTTTAAGGGCGTATAAAAACGTCGAAAAACGCATCACTAAAATCTCGACTCCGGAAGAAGGAACGACCGCCTTGAACAGGGGGGTAGCGAGGGCAATGACGCGGATAAAATTTCCAGCGAAAAAGTTCCATTAATCACCTTGCGGTGCCGTAATCTTTCGATGAAACTATATTAACCATTTTCTAATTCAAGGGCGCGTGTTACAAAAAAGGCATTCGATGTAACGGCTTTGCCGGATTTTATTTTGCCAAGGAGATAACGATGTCCAAAGTTACAGACCCCTTTCTCGAGTTAACGGAACTTTATTTTCAGGGAACAAGAGGCGAGGACAATTCCCAGCTCTTTGCCGTCAATGTGAAAATTAATACCGAATCCGGGCAAGTTGAATTTATGCTTTATCCGCAGCGCGACGGATGGCCCCAGAACGACGTGACCTCGAAAGAATTCGGCGCCCTTGAAACAAGGATGAAGGACTTCGAGACGCTGTTACAAGGCATCGGTGGCGTCAACGCTTATTTCGTTCAGAAAAAAGGCAAAGATGCGCGCGACTCGGGAATTTTCTCGGGAAGCCCCATTCCTCCCGCTTGGGCTTTTCTTGCGAAAGTGCCGGATACCGATGTAGTTTCGACTGCTTTGAAAGCGGAGACTGCAAAGCTTAAGGAACCGAAGCCCGACGCGGAAAGCGCTTATGATAATGCGAAGCAAAGAGTGCTCGGACAAAACGGCAAACAGCCCGAGCAGAAGTAATAATCCGATCTTTATGTTCCGATAAAAACGAGTATTTCACAAAGGCGGCGCGGAGCGATCCTCGCCGCCTTTTTCTTATCCCGCGCGCGCGAAAGTAAATTAACCATTTTTTGCCTCTGCGCAAAAATGTATATTAGAAACATAAAAGCCGGATTTTTGCTGCTTCGATTTTTTTGGGGATGACAATGGGAAAAAATAAGAAAGAGCGGGAATCCGATCTGGATCCCGGAATAAATGAATTTTTAAAGATTTTTCGCAAACTGGAAGCGCTGCATCTGGGTCCCGCAAGCCGTCATCGCGCCGCCCCTTATGATTTATACGTTTGCCCCGTTGACGACTCTCCCATCGAGATTTTTATCGATCTTAAGAAAGTCCATTTGTCCGGTACGAAAAACGATGTCAAGCAGACCGTAAGAAATTTCGCGGCGCGTCTGCAAAATTTTGGCATGAGTTGCGGTTTTCCCATCGATTACAAATATGAAAAAGACCCCGAAAACAAAAAAGACGACGAAGAAGAAGACGATGCTTATGAAACAAACAGAGGGTTTCTGGAACCGGACGACAAGGACGACTATACGATCGTTCACATAACCGTTTCGAGGCCGAACGCGGAAGCCAAGCTCAAAGAGCTTCTTAAAATCGACGTAAAAGACCGCATCGGAAAGGAACTTTATGCCGCGTTTAAAGAAAGCGAAAACGAAATCGCCGGCACTCGCAATTTGGAAGATAAACGGGCTTTCTTTGGCAAGATACTGGATGAAACAATAGCCGAATTTTTGGAATTGTCCCCCCCGCAAGATGCGGAAAAAGAATCCGCGGTTCCTGATGAGGCGACGGGCGTTAAAAAATTTCTTTTGAAAGAATTCGGCAAAAATTCCGCCCAGCTTTCCGACGAGAAAAACCGCGTCCAAAAAATGCTTCTGAAAAAATTTGCCAGAATTAAGGAAATGTCGGATTCTTATCTCGACCCGGAAGGAAGGGAAGTTTTTATAAGGACGCTGCAACCGGCTGCGAACGCTTATAAAAAATCTCCCTGTTGCGGGTAGGAAAGACGCGGCTTTCTTTACCCCGCCGCGAATAATTCCAAATCCTCGTTCGGAATGTCGTAGTTGCCGAAGACGTTCTGAACGTCGTCGTTGTCTTCCAAGAGGTCGATGAATTTCAGCAATTCCTGCGCGGCGCCTCCCGCCAAGGGCGTTTCGGTTTTCGGAATCCATGTTAATTTGGCGCTTTCGGGCTCGCCGAATTTTGCTTCCAGAGCGCCGCGCACCGCGCCGAAATCCTCGACGGAACATGTAATCGCGTGCGAGGTTTCGTCGCTTTCGACGTTCTCGCCGCCCGCGTCGATGACCGCTTCCAGCATCGCGTCGGCCGAAGCGACTGAGGCTTTAAAAACGATCTCGCCCACGCGGGAAAACATGAAGGCGACCGAGCCGCTTTCGCCCAACGTTCCGCCGTTTTTCGAAAAATGCGTGCGGATTTCCGCCGCCGTTCGGTTGCGGTTGTCGGTCAACGCCTCGACGATGAGCGCGATCCCGCCCGGGCCGTAGCCTTCGTAACGGACTTCCTCGAAATTCGCCGCGTCGGCGGCGCCCGGTTGCGCGGATTTGATTGCGCGGTCGATGCGGTCTCCCGGCATGCTGGCTTTGCGCGCTTCCTTGATGGCGGCGCGCAGGCGCGGATTGTGAGCGGGATCGGGAATGCCTTGCTTGGCCGAAACGATGATTTCGCGCGCGAGCTTGCTGAAAATTTTCGAACGCTTGGCTTCAGATTTGCTCTTCTGATGCATCACGTTCTTGGCGTGAGAGTGACCTGACATAATAAACTGTCCTTTAATTGAAGTTAGGGCTGCGTTGCTAGCATAAATAAAATCAAGAGGCAAAAACCAGCCGTTTTTCAGCCTAAAACCCCATTTCACACATTAAACTTAAAATGGAACACGTCGCCGTCCTGCACCACGTAGTCTTTGCCTTCCTGACGCAGTTTTCCGGCCTCGCGCGCGCCCGCCTCGCCCTTGCAGGCAATATAGTCGTCGTATGAAATCGTCTCCGCGCGAATAAACCCGCGTTCAAAATCCGTATGAATGACTCCGGCGGCCTGCGGCGCAAGCGACCCCTTCTTAACCGTCCAGGCCTTCGATTCCTTCGGCCCCGCCGTAAAAAAAGTAATGAGCTGAAGCTTTTTATATCCCGCGCGAATAATTTTGTTCAACCCGGGTTCCGTCAATCCGAGCGAAGCCAAAAATTCCTTTTTCTCCTCCGCGCTTTCCAAAACAGCCACTTCGGACTCGATCTCGGCGGCGATGACGACGCATTCCGTCCCTTCGGCTTTGGCTCTGGCCGCCAGCTTTTCCGAAAGCGCATTTCCCTTTGCCGCATCTTCTTCGCCGACGTTCGCGACATAGAGAACCGGCTTCGATGTCACAAGCTGCAACTGCCGCAATATTTCGAGTTTGTCAGGAGGCAGCTTCACGCTCCTCGCCGGTTTTCCCTCGCGCAACGCCGCAAGAACCGGCTCCATAACGGTCAGCTGCTCAATCGCTTCCTTATCGCCGAGTTTGGCTTTTTTATGCCCGCTGTTGACGCGTTTTTCGAGGCCATCGAGATCGGCGAGCATCAGTTCGGTATCGACCGTTTCGGCGTCGCGGAGCGGATCGACCGAGCCTTCGACGTGGGTGACGTCTCCGCCCTCAAAGCACCGCACGACATGGATGATCGCGTCGACTTCGCGGATATGCGCGAGAAACTGGTTGCCCAAGCCTTCGCCCTTCGCCGCGCCGCGCACAAGGCCTGCGATATCGACGAACTCAAGCTGCGTCGGGACGATTTTGGCGGAATTGGCGAGCGCCGAGAGTTTATCGAGCCGTTCGTCCGGCACGGCAACGACGCCGATATTCGGCTCGATCGTGCAGAACGGATAGTTGGCGGCCTGAGCGGCAGCCGTCGCCGTCAGCGCGTTGAACAAAGTCGATTTGCCGACGTTCGGCAATCCGACGATCCCGCAATTGAATCCCATGGCGTGTTTCCTCGATGAAACCCTTCAGGGGATATAGTCGGTTAACCATCTAAATGCACATCTTTTTTGTCTATGTTTATGAAACTATTTGAAGAAAGAGGCTCCCATTTGCTAAGATTCCGCGCTTAATGTTTTAAAGAAGTATGTTTTGAAAGAAATTAACGGTGGAAAACGCTTTTTACATCATTAACGCTTTTGATCTCCCTTCAATCAAAGAAAGAAGGGCGAGCATTGAGGATTGCTTCATCGTCTGCGATCTTAGGACGGAGAAGACCTATCTGGCGACGGAGATTAGCGTACGCGATTTTCCGGATCCCCGACAGAAAGGGGTGTTGGCGATTCCAAGAGAATCCATAATTTTTGTTTGTCGTTCGGGCGAATGGGCGTCTTTTGAAGAAGTGGAAACGCAGATCAAAAGGAAGAAATTATCCGAGAACGAGGAGAAAAGGGCCCTTGAATGGAATAATCGGTATTGGGGAACCCTGGAAAAATGCAGCAAACTTGTGCAGGAAATTTTGGATCCTTCCGGAAGGCCGCAAGACGGGTGGGAACAAAACTGCGGGCTTGTAGGCTTTGAAATCGCTACGCCGGAGATTCTAAATCTCAATCCAAAGCGTTATAGAATTATTTCCCGAACCCCGCGCCTATCCGACGAAAATTCTTGCAAGCCATAACGGCTTGGCCGGAGCCAGAAGCAGAAAAAGGATAAACGCGGCGATAATTTCCGCTGCCATGCCGAGACCCGTTTTGCCGATCATTTGTTTCAACGCGAAAGGCATTTGGGGAAACCGGCTTTTCAACGCAAGACGTGTCGAGAAATTCAAAATGCCCCAACTCGCCCCAAGCGCGCCTGCCAGAGCCGCCAGATCGAGCCCGAACGCGGCGCGATAATCCAAACCCGACGTCGCCTGCGCCTCGATGCCTTTCATGAAGAAAAAATAGAAAAACGCGATGCAAAAACCCCCGCAAAGCGACGCCGCGATCGCGCGCGTTTTGAGGGTCGTCTTTTTTAAAGCCAGCCGCATATCGCCCAAAATCGCCCCGATAGCTTCCTGCGAAAGGCCGAAGGGATAAAGCTTGCGCACGTCTCTTTCGCTTTCTTTGCCCGTCGCCGTCAGGGAAAGGATATCCTTCATCGCGCGCGCGCCGAGCGCGTTCTCCAAAGGCGCTTGCCCGAGGGCGGCGCTGTGCAACTTGTCGCGCCACGGCTTGAGCGACAGATCGAGGAAATTCGGAACGCCCGAAAGCGCGCAACGCTTACCCACGGCGGAAACGAGCGCTTTCTTGCCGCCGAAATCCATCTTCATTTCGGCGTAAGGCAGCGTCGCGGTGTATAGCAAAACGGGAATTTTTTCCTTTGGCGTGGGGTCTTCCTTGTTCTCCTTCGGCGGATCGGAAGACACGATGTCGGCGTGGCCTTTGCCCAGATTTTCGATGCCGATACGGTCCAATCCGCGCCTGAGGCCGCTGGGCAAATTTTCGTGGGACAATGTGAAATGCGTTTCCGCGCCGCAGATCACCTTGACTTCCTGCGTCATCGCGCCGCTGGCTTGGCAGGAGGGGCAGGGCGTTCCCCGGTTGCCGTTGCAGGCGGGGCACGCAACGTGCCCCTGCATTTGGCAGAAGCGGCACGGCGCCAGACGCGTTCCGTTGCAAATGGGGCAAGCTTGGCCGGGTTGATGCGGGTCTTCGCCGCGGCCCTGGCAGTTGTAACAAAGTTCGCGGCCTTGCCCTTGGCATTGCGCGCAAACGACAAAGCCTTTGCCGAGGCATTGTTCGCACACGAGCATTTTCTGGCCGCGGCATCTCGGGCAAACTTCGGTCGCGGCGTAAACGGCGGATTTTTCGGGCAGCGTGACTTTGGCGGAATGCAGGCCCCAGCCTTGGTTTTGGCTGGATTTAAGTTCTTTGACCGTCGCCGCGACCCAATCCGGATTTTCGCGGAATTCCTGCCGGTGTTTGAGGATGGCTTCCTGTAACGCCGCGAAAGACTCCACGGAACGCCGGTCCTTGCCTCTGACGCTGCCCGGATAGGAAACGTTTTCCGTCTCGCACAGAGGCGAAACTTCCATGATTCCCTTCAGCGCGACAATTTGTTCCTGAGTTTCGAAAACGGCGAGGGATTTGGGATCGAGTCCGTTGCCGTCCGCGATTTTTTGAAGGCGGGCGAGCGCGCGCGAGGAAAGAGTCTGGAGCGGGGGTTGCGTCTGTTCGGCCACGAAATTTTCCGATTTAGCTGCGATTGTTTAACGCTATCACAGCGCGCGAAATTAACAAATACCGTCACGCCGTTCGCTTTTTTCCTTTTAAATATTCCGCCAGATACCTGCCTGTATGGCTTTCCTTGCAAGCAGCGACGTCTTCGGGCGCGCCGGTGGCGACGATCCTGCCGCCGCCTTCGCCTCCTTCGGGGCCGAGGTCGATGATGTGATCCGCCGTTTTGATGACCTCGAGATTATGCTCGATCACGATGACGGTATTTCCCTGATCGACCAGCGCGTGCAGAACTTCGAGCAATTTTTTCACATCGTCGAAATGCAAGCCCGTCGTCGGCTCGTCGAGGATATAAAGCGTTTTTCCCGTCGCGCGGCGCGCCAATTCTTTAGCCAATTTCACGCGCTGCGCCTCGCCGCCCGAAAGCGTCGTGGCCGATTGCCCGATTTCGATATACGACAATCCGACGCGGTTCAGCGTTTCCATTTTATCGCGGATGCCCGGTACGGTTTTGAAAAATTCCGCGCCTTCCTCGACTGTCATATCCAAAATATCGGCGATGCTTTTGCCGCGATAAAGAATTTCCAATGTTTCGCGGTTATAGCGTTTGCCAAGGCATTCGTCGCATGTCACGAAGACATCGGGCAGGAAGTTCATTTCGATTCTGATCGTGCCGTCGCCTTCGCAAGCCTCGCACCTGCCTCCCTTGACGTTGAACGAAAAACGCCCGGGCGCATAGCCTCGCGCCTTGGATTCCGGCAATCCGGCAAACCATTCGCGGATAGGCGTGAACGCGCCCGTATATGTCGCGGGATTCGACCTCGGCGTGCGGCCGATGGGCGATTGGTCGATATCGACTATTTTATCGATAAACTCAGTGCCTTTGATCGCATCGTGAGGCTCGGGAATGTCGCGCGCGAAGTTCAGCTTTTTCGCCAAAGCCTTGTAAAGCGTTTCGATCACGAGCGTCGATTTGCCCCCGCCCGAAACGCCCGTCACCGCCGTAAACGTGCCGAGCGGAAACCGCGCCTCGATTTTCTTCAGATTATTTCCAGAAGCGCCCAAAACTTCAAGCCACATGCCCTTGCGCGGCGCGCGGCGCGCGGACGGAATAGGAATGAATTTTTCGCCACGCAGATATTGCGCCGTGATGCTTTCGGGACATTTTTCGACCTCTTCGGGCGTGCCCGCGGCGATGACATGCCCGCCATGAATGCCCGCGCCAGGACCTATGTCGATCAGATAATCGGCTTTCCTGATCGCGTCTTCGTCATGTTCGACGACAAGAACCGTGTTGCCGAGATCGCGCAGTCTTTTGAGCGTTTCCAGAAGCCGGTCGTTGTCGCGCTGATGAAGGCCGATGCTCGGCTCGTCCAAAACGTACAAAACGCCCGTCAGTCCCGACCCGATTTGAGAGGCAAGCCGGATACGCTGGCTTTCCCCGCCCGACAGCGTGCCCGAGGCTCGCGACAACGCCAAATATTCCAATCCGACATTGTTTAAAAATCCCAAGCGTTCGTTGATTTCCTTCAATATCCGCGAGGAAATTTCACGCTGCTTCTGCGTCAAGGATTTTGGCAAATCCTTGAACCACGCAGCGGCGGCTTTGATCGAAAAATCCGTCACTTCGCTGATATTTTTTCCCGCGATTTTGACGCACAACGCCTCCGGCTTCAGCCGCATCCCGCGGCAAACGTCGCAAGGCTTGCTGAGCTGATATTTGGAAAGCTCGTCGCGCATCCAATCGCTGTCGGTGTTTCGCCAGCGCCGTTCGATGTTGGGGATGACGCCTTCGAAAGGCTTGTTGTGGCGATACGAGTGATTGGCTTCGCGGTAAGTAAACTTGATCGGCGTATCGCCGGTGCCGTACAGCAAAGCATTGCGGAATTCTTCCGGCAGCTTGTTCCACGGCGTCAGCATGCTTTGCTTATACGTGCGGCACATCGCTTCGAGGACTTGCATATAAAAAGTCTTCCACGGAACGATCGCTTCGTCGGCGAGGCACGCGGTTTTATCCGGCACGACGAGATCGGGATCGAAATACAGTTTTTGCCCCAATCCGTCGCACGCGGGACAGGCTCCGTGAGGATTGTTGAACGAAAAAAGCCGAGGTTCGATTTCCTCGATCGTGAATCCGCTGACGGGACAGGCGAATTTGGAAGAAAAAGTCGTGATTTTCTTCGTTTCGGCGTCTTCGACCAGCAACAATCCATCCGCCAATTTCAACGCCGTTTCGATGGAATCCGGCAAGCGGTTATCGAGATCGGGCTTGACCACCAAGCGATCCACTACCACCGCGATATCGTGCTTCTTTTTCTTGTCGAGCGCGGGGGCTTCGTCGATATCGTAAATTTTTCCGTCGATCTTGACGCGCTGAAAACCTTTTTTGCGCAGTTCCACGAGTTCTTTTTTGTATTCGCCTTTGCGCCCGCGCACGATGGGCGCTTGCAGCATTAATTTGGTTCCCTCGTTCATCGCGCGGATGCGGTCGGCCATTTGCGTGACCGTCTGGCTTTCGATGGGAAGCCCCGTCGCGGGCGAATAGGGGATGCCGATGCGCGCGTAGAGGAGGCGCAAATAATCGTAGATTTCCGTGACCGTTCCGACGGTCGAGCGCGGATTGTGCGAGGTCGTTTTCTGCTCGATGGAAATAGCGGGAGAAAGCCCGTCGATGGCGTCCACGTCGGGCTTCTGCATCATCTCCAAAAATTGCCGCGCGTAGGCCGACAGGCTTTCGACATAGCGCCTCTGCCCCTCGGCATAGATCGTGTCGAAAGCGAGCGACGATTTTCCCGATCCCGAAAGGCCCGTGATGACCACCAGCCTGTCGCGCGGAATAACCACGTCGATATTCTTCAAATTATGTTCGCGCGCCCCGCGGACGTGAATTTCTGTCTGCATCAGAGGAATATGAGGCTTTATGAGGTAAATTGCGAGTCGTTGACATTGAGCGCGACTACTCTGCGGTACGCCCTTCGGGCTCCCCGCAACCGTGACTGCGCCAGTTTGTTCTTGAAATGTTCTTTTTCTCGTCCTATAACTTTTCTGGACTCGAAGGGGCAAACGTCTAGAGTCGCCTCTCAACATTTTCATGCGGGAGAAACAAATGGCAGGCAGCGTCAACAAGGTGATTTTAGTCGGCAATCTGGGGCGCGACCCCGAAATCCGCAGTTTCCAAAACGGCGGGCGCGTGGCCTCGTTCTCGCTGGCGACGTCCGAGAACTGGAAAGATAAAACGACCGGTGAGAAAAAGGAACGCACCGAATGGCACCGCGTTTCGGTCTTGAACGACAAGCTCGTCGAAGTCGTCGAACGCTATATCAAGAAAGGCTCCAAGCTTTACGTCGAGGGGCAGCTTGAAACCCGCAAGTACACCGACAAGGACGGCGTCGAAAAATACACGACTGAAGTCGTCCTGCGCCCCTTCCGCGGCGAAATCACGATGCTCGACAGCGCAAGCAGCCGCGGCGCGAACATTCCGCCGCCGCCGACCGAAGATCAAATCGCGGGCGGCTCCTCATCCCCGAAAGGCGGCTCCGGCGCGGATTTGGACGACAGCATTCCATTCTAAGAAGGATTCTTTATGAATGGCTGAATGAGGCAGAAATGACCTATTATAATATGAGAAATGAGCGGTTTGAGACTTTTCACACAGACGCAAGAGATCTTAGTGATGCTCTTTCCATTTTTGGAACGCAGCTTAATGAGAAACTTGCAATTTCTGGTGATGGAATCCCCAAATATATGCTCGACGAGTGGGAAGAAAGTCCGCATTGGGTTAATTATCACATCCCTGTTTTTTTAGTTCACGCGTGACATTTCTACCCAGATTGTCATTCCGGAAAATTTGCGAAGCAAATTTGTCCGGAACCCAGTTAGCCTTTCCACAAGAGCATGAGTGCAGAATTTGAAACGGGCGACAACGTTTATCTTCTTTTCGGCGGAGTTTTCAAAACGTTTTGTCTCGGCGTGATTCTGGATTCGGCAACAATGCTTTTATGGGTATTCTGACTGGGTTCCGGACAAACTTTCTTTCGCGCAAAAGCGCGAAAAGAAAGTTTTCCGGAATGACGAAAGAAGAAAGAGCATGAGCGCAGAATATGAAACTGGCGGATACGTTTACCTGCTTGCCAGCAAAATGGCAGGAACGATCTACGTCGGCGTGACCTCGAACTTGGTCAAACGCATCACGGAACACCGCGAAGGAATAACGAAAGGGTTTACCTCAAAACATAAAGTGCATCGGCTCGTTTACTTCGAGCAACACGGGACGATTGTAAATGCGATTAAACGGGAGAAGAAGATCAAGGGATGGAAACGGGCTTGGAAAATCAGGCTGATCGAAAAAGGGAATCCGAAATGGGACGATCTTTATCCAGAAATTGTTCGTTGGGATAAGGCGTGAATAATTTGGCGACAGAGTTTTTGTGGAAATTCTGACTGGGTTCCGGACAAATTTGCTTCGCAAATTTTCCGGAATGACGAAATAAATGAATAGTTATTCAATAATAACAGCGAGGAACGATTAAAAAACACCGCATAAGAAACGCTTCATAATAACCCTCCTCACTCCTCCAATGCCTTTACTCCGGGGAGGGTTTTGCCTTCCATCCATTCCAGAAACGCGCCGCCGGCGGTTGAGACGTAAGAGAGGCTTTCCAAAACGCCCGCGTGAGCCAGCGCCGAAACGGTGTCTCCGCCTCCCGCGACCGACAGAATTTTTCCCTGCTTGGTTAAATCCGCGACGATTTGCGCCACGGCGTTTGTCGCCGCATCGAACGGCGGCGTTTCGAACGCGCCCAAAGGCCCGTTCCACACGACCGTTTTGCATCCCTTCAACGCCTCGCCGATTGCCGAAACCGATTGCGGCCCGATGTCGAGAATCATGCAATCGGCAGGAATGGCGTTCGCCAAAACGGTTTTTGAAGCAATGTTGGCTTGCAACGCCGTTGCCACGACGGCGTCCTTGGGCAGCAAAATTTTGCATCCTTTTTCCGCCGCGCGTTTGGCGATAGCGCGCGCGGTATCGAGCATATCGGCCTCATAAAGCGACTTGCCGACGTTAATACCCTGCGCCGCGAGAAACGTGTTCGCCATTCCGCCGCCCAGCACGAGCGCATCGACGCGCGAGACGAGATTTTCGAGCAAATCGAGCTTCGTCGAAATTTTCGACCCTCCGACCAACGCCGCGACGGGACGTTCGGGCTTGCCCAAGGCTTTTTCGAGCGCATCGAGTTCGGCTTGCATAAGCCGGCCCGCCGCGTGGGGCAGAAGCCGCGCCAAAGCCTCGGTCGAGGCGTGTGCGCGATGCGAAACCGAAAACGCGTCGTTAATATAAACGTCACCGAGCGCAGCCAGTTGCTTGGCGAACGCGGCGTCGTTTTTTTCCTCGGCTTCGTAAAAACGCGTATTTTCGAGGACGAGAATGTCGCCGAAAGCCAGCGCGGCGACGGCGGCTTCGGCTTTCTTTCCGACACAATCCTCGGCGAAAGCGACGGGCCTTCCCCAAATTTTTTCCAAAGCGACGGCGACAGGGCGCAGGCTGTATTTCGGATTGATCTTCCCGTCCGGCCTGCCGAAATGCGACAGAATGACGATCTTCGCCCTGGCGTTGGCCAATTCTTTGAGCGTCGGGACAAGGCGCGTCAAACGCGCAGTATCGGTGACGACGCCGTCCTTCATCGGCACATTCAAATCGGCGCGCAGAAGAGCGGTTTTGTTGGTGAGTTTAAGTTGATCGAGCGTGAGAAATTTGGACATGGAAAACTTCTCCTTTCTTCGTCATCCCCGCGAACGCGGGGATCCATCTTACTTCTTTCCTTTCGCGGGTTTCTTCGCAGGAGCTTTTTCCTTCACCGCTTTCTTGCCTTTGAAGCCTTTGCTCGGGCCTTTGGCGATTTTGGCCGCGAGAATTTCAATGGCTTGCGCGAGCGTCAGGTTTTCGGGGTCGTAATCTTTCGTGACGGTCGCCATCACCTTGCCCCACTTCACGTAAGGCCCGAAGCGGCCTTTGTTGAGCGTCACGGGCTTTTTGTCATCCGGATGTTCGCCCAAAGCTTTGCCTGCAGGCGCGCCGCCGTGGCCGAAGCGGCCTTTGCTCGGCTCGGCCAGCAGAACGACCGCGCGGTTGAGGCCGACGTTCAAAACGTCGTCGCCTTCGGCGAGCGTTTTATATTGCGAACCCATTTTCAGATAAGGCCCGAAACGCCCGACGCCCGCCGTTATCATTGCGTTCGTTTCGGGATGCGGCCCCACCTCGCGCGGCAGCGCCAGAAGCTTCAACGCCGTATCCAAATCGATCACATTCGGGTCAAGGCCTTTTGGCAACGAAACGCGCTTAGGTTTCGGCGCGTCGTCTTTCTTGGATTTTTTCTTCTTTTTCTTTCCATCTGCCGAAGGTTCTTCCGGCGGCGGCGCGGCAACGGGAAGAGGGCCTAATTGCACGTAAGCTCCATAAGGCCCGACGCGCGAGGAAACAGGCAAGCCTGTTTTCGGGTCTTTGCCTAATTCGCGCGGCCCCGCCATTTGGGGCTGCGAAGCGTCGCCGTTAGCGACGGACAAAGGCCGCGTGTTGCGGCAATCGGGATAGTTCGAGCAGCCGAGAAACGCGCCGAATTTGCCGAGACGCAATCCCATGCGTCCCGTCTTGCAGCGCGGGCAAAGGCGCGGGTCGCTTCCATCCGCTTTCGGCGGGAAGAAATGGGGCGCAAGGACGTTGTCGAGAGCGTCGATCACGTCCGAAATTTTCAAATCCTTCGTATCCCCGATGGCTTTTGAAAATCCCGTCCAGAATTCGCGCAAGACTTTCTTCCACGCCAAACGCCCGCCCGAAATTTCGTCGAGCTTGGTTTCAAGGTCGGCGGTGAAATCGTATTCGACGTATTCCTTGAAGAAGTTTTCGAGGAAAGTCGTGACAATGCGCCCGCGGTCTTCGGGAATGAAACGCTTTTTGTCGATGCGCACGTAATCGCGGTCTTGCAGCACCTGCATGATGCTCGCGTAGGTCGAAGGGCGGCCTATGCCCAATTCCTCCAGCCTTTTGACGAGCGAAGCTTCGCTATAGCGCGGCGGAGGCTGCGTGAAATGCTGCTCCGGCTTGATCTCTTTCTTATTGAGAGGATCGTTCTCGTTCATCGGAGGCAGGCGGATGTTGCCGTATCCATCGTCATCCGGTTTCTTATCGTCGTCAAAGCTTTCCTGATAAACTTTCAACCAACCGTCGAACACGACGACGGAACCGGTGGCGCGGAAGGTGGCGTGATCGCCGCTGACAATATCTACGGAAACTTGATCCAAAACCGCGCTTGCCATTTGCGAGGCCATCGTGCGCTGCCAGACGAGCGTGTAAAGCGCGAGTTGTTCCTTATCGAGATACCGCGCGACCTGTTCCGGCCTGCGGCGCAGATCGGTGGGGCGAATGGCTTCATGCGCTTCCTGCGCGTTTTTAGCCGTCGATTTATAAACGCGCGGGCTTTCTGGAACAAAAGACGCGCCGAAATCCTGCGCAATCACGTCGCGCGCTCCCATAATGGCTTCCATCGACAACGCCACGCTGTCGGTACGCATATACGTGATAAGGCCGACGGTTTCTCCGCCGATATCCGCGCCTTCGTAAAGATGCTGCGCCGCGCGCATCGTCCGCGTCGCGCCCATGCCAAGCTTGCGCGAAGCTTCCTGCTGCAACGTCGAGGTCGTGAACGGCGGATAGGGATTGCGCCGCGTCTGCTTTTTCTCGACCGTCCCGACCTTGTACGAAAGCTGGTTCAAAAGCGACAAAGCGGCCTGCGCGTCGGATTCCGTCTGCAACGCGAATTTGTCGAGCTTTTTGCCGTTCAAGTGCGTCAGATGCGCGGGCACGTTCAGATTTGTTTGCGTTGTGAACGTGGCTTCGATCGTCCAGAATTCCTGCGCCTTGAATTTATCGATTTCCAGTTCGCGGTCGCAAATGAGGCGCAAGGCGACCGACTGCACGCGCCCCGCCGATTTCGCGCCCGGCAGTTTGCGCCACAAAACGGGCGACAACGAAAAGCCGACCAGATAATCCAAAGCCCGCCGCGCCATATAGGCATCGACCAAATCCTGATCGATCTCGCGCGGATGCTCGATGGCATCCGTCACGGTCTTCTTGGTGATTTCGTTGAACGTCACGCGCTTGATGGGCGTGCCTTTGTCCAATCCCTTGGCATGCAGAACTTCCTGAATGTGCCACGCGATGGCTTCCCCCTCGCGGTCTGGATCGGAAGCCAGATAAACGGCGTCGGCGTTTCTGACGGCTTTGGCAATTTCATTGACGGGTTTGTCCGCGCGGTCGCCCAATTCCCAATCCATCGCGAAATCCTCATCGGGACGCACGGAGCCGTCTTTGGGAGGCAAATCCCGGATATGCCCATAGGAGGCTAAGACGGTATAATCGCTGCCCAAATATTTATTAATAGTTTTCGCCTTTGCGGGCGATTCTACGATAACGAGCTTGTGAGACACGACGACCCTATTAAAACGACCTTGTTTCCGGCCTGCCTTTCAACGTGTCCGGAAAGTTCCAATTCCAGAAGGACGGTGAGAACGACAGAGGGGGATACGTGGCATTGTCTCACCAATTCGTCAACCGAAACCGGCGAAGGGCTTAGATTCTCAAGGATTTCCGCCCGTGCCTTTGCCAGCGCGCTTTCGTCAATCGGGGGAATTGCGCCCAAAAAGTCGTTTGCGGGAGGTTCGGACAGAAGACGCGGAGCCGCGTGGATATGGTTCAAAACGTCTGCCGCTTTCTCGGTCAAAACAGCGCCCTGACGGATGAGATCGTTGGTTCCCGAGGCGCGCGGATCGAGGGGCGAGCCCGGAACGGCAAAAACTTCGCGTCCCTGATCGAGCGCCATTTTCGCCGTGATAAGCGAGCCGGATTGCAACGCCGCTTCGATCACTATGACGCCTAAACTCAAACCTGAAATAAGCCGGTTACGCCTCGGGAAAAGCTTGGCAAAAGGCTCGAGGCCAAGAGGCATATCCGAGAGGACGCAGCCCCGTTCGGCAAGCTGATCGTACAAATTCTGGTTCTCTTTCGGATAGACGACGTCGACCCCGCCCGCGAGAATCGCTATGGAGCCGGTACCGAGACTTGCCTGATGCGCGGCCGCGTCGATTCCCCGCGCCATGCCCGAAACGATGACGATTTCCTGCTGCCCCAATTCCCGCGCCAGACTTTCGGCCATCTTGCGCCCGTTGAGCGAAGCGTTGCGCGCGCCGACGATTCCGATGCAGCGTTTATGAAGCAAGTTCGCGTGGCCGCGAACCGTTATAAGCGGCGGCGCGTCTTCGATTGCGGCGAGGCTTTCCGGATAATCCGGCTCGCACCACGCGATAAGCTTGGCGCCCATTTTTCCGATGCGGGCGATTTCGTCTTCGACGAGATTGGAAGGCGGGAGCGTAAAATTTTTCTTGCCGCCGCGCTGCGCGAGCGCGGGCAGGGCGTCGAGCGCCGCGCGCGCGTCGCCGAAACGCCGCAACAATTGGCGAAAAGTTATGGGCCCGACGTTTTCGGCGCGCGCGAGGCGCAGCCAGTCGCGCTTCTCGGCGTCATTCAGTTGGTGGCGTGCCATTCTTATGCGATCCGATCTTGGGCTCGGTGTGGTTCAAAAGGCGGCGGATGTTTTCGCGGTGCTTGAAGAAAATAAGGGCGACGAGGATCACAGACAACGGCAAAAGATCAAAACGCCCGAAAAGCATAAGAAAAGCGGGAAGCAAAATTATGCTTAAAGAGGCGAGCGAGGAAAAACGGAAACACGCGGCGACCAAAAGCCACAAAGCCATTATCGCGACGCCGGAAGGCCAACTGAGGGCCGTAATGACGCCGATGCCGGTCGCCACGCCTTTGCCGCCTTTGAACTTCAGCCAAACGGGAAACATATGCCCCAAAACCGCGCCCAAAGCCGCAATCGCGCCAAGGGAGGGATCGAAAGCGGCGACGATGAGAATGGCAACCGCGCCTTTCAAGCCGTCCAAAAACAACGTCAACGCGGCCAGTTTTTTATTTCCCGTCCGCAAAACGTTCGTCGCGCCGATATTGCCGGAGCCAATGGCGCGAATATCCCCGAACCCCGCCGCGCGCGTCAGCAAAAGCCCGAAAGGAACGCTGCCGAGGAGATAAGCAAAAATAAATGCGACGAAGAAGGTAAAAGTCATCAGGCTTTTTCCTGAGAAAGGAGCAAATCGATCACCGCCATTCTGACCGCGACGCCCATCTCGACTTGCTCGCGGATGACGCTGTGTTTTGGATTATCGGCCAGTTCGTCGGTCAGTTCGACGCCCCGATTGACGGGGCCCGGATGATAGACAATAACGTCGGGCTTCGCTGCCGACAGCTTGGCGGAGGTAAGGCCGTAGGCCGCGATATACTCCTGCGCCCGCGTCGAAAAATCGAAGCCTAGCCCGGGCCTCTCGTGCTGGATGCGCAACATAAGGATAGCGTCTGTGTCGCGGATACCGGATTCCAGATTGTCGCAAATCTCGACGCCCATATTTTTGTAATCGTCCGACATGAAATAATCGGGCGCGATCACGCGGATTTTCGCGCCGAATTTTTTGAGCAAATGGATGTTCGACCGCGCCACGCGGCTGCGCGCCAGATCGCCGCAAATCGCAACGGTAAGACCTTCGAGCGTTCCCTTGTGCCGCCGGATCGTCATCGCGTCGAGCAAAGCCTGCGTCGGATGCGAACGCTTGCCGCTGCCTGCGTTAACGACATGCGCCGCGACGTGCGGCGCAATAAATGACGCGGCATCGTCTTCGTTGTGGCGGATAACCAGCGCGTCGATCTGCATCGCGTCCAGAGTTAAAACAGTATCGAGAAAAGTCTCGCCCTTTTTGGTCGAGCTGACCTCAATGGGGACGCTCACGACGTCCGCGCCAAGGCGTTTTGCGGCTATTTCAAAGGAACTGCGCGTGCGGGTGGAATTTTCGAAAAAAAGATTGACGCACGTTTTTCCCCGGAATTTGTCGATTTTTTTGTTTTTGCTTCGGTTTTGCTTGGCGTAAACGTCGGCGAGATCGAGGATCGCCTCGATGTCTTTTCCGGACAGAACGTCCGTGTCGATCAAGTGTCGATGAGGAAATGTGTAAGTCATTGGCGAAACGGGGGCAAAGATGTTACTAAGGCGACATTTCTAACACAGGTTTTCCTATGTCCAAACTGCAAACGAGCCAAGCCACCGAAGACGAAGCCGGAATCCGCCTAGACCGCTGGTTTAAGAGGCATTTTTCAAGCCTTAGCCACGGGCAATTAGAAAAAATGTTAAGGACAGGACAGATTCGCGTTGCGGGCAAACGGGCCGAAGCCTCGACGCGGCTCGACGCGGGGCAAGAGATTCGCGTGCCGCCGCAGGTTATGGAAGAGGAGCAGTCGCGGTTGCGGGGAGCAGGCGAAGCCCGCGTACCGCAGAGCAGTCGCGACAAAGCTAAAACTTTGCGCGACGCGAATGACATCAAAAAGCTGATCTTGTTTCAGGACGACGACGTGCTCGTTCTCAACAAACCTGCGGGACTCGCGGTGCAGGGCGGAACGGGCCTTTCCAGCAGCATTGACGCGATGTTGGCTTCTTTGGCGGATAAAAAACACGGGAAGCCCAAGCTCGTTCATCGCCTCGACCGCGACACGAGCGGCGTTTTGCTCATCGCGCGAACGCCTTTCGCGGCGCAGCGCCTGACGGAATCCTTTCGCCGCCGCGAGACGCGGAAAATCTATTGGGGCGTGACGCTTGGCGTGCCTAAACCGGAGCGCGGAAGGATAGAAGCCGCGCTTGTCAAACGCGGCGAAACGATGATTGTCGCTCCGCCAAAAGATGAAGAAGCCAAAAATGCGATCACGGTTTATCAAAACATGGATCGCGCGGAGTTTCGGGCGGCATTCGTGGCGATGTGGCCCGTGACGGGACGCACGCATCAATTGCGCGTGCATATGGCGCATATCGGAACGCCGCTTCTGGGAGATCGTCTTTACGGCAAGCCTATGCCGGAAGGATTTCCCGCAAACGAGCTCGGCAAGGGATTGCATCTTCATGCGCGGCGGCTAATAATCCCGCACCCGCGCAAAGGCGTTATCGACGTGAGCGCGCCCCTTAGCGCCGAGATGCGGAAAACATGGAAGTGGTTTGGATTCGATCCTTCTGCTGATGCCGATTTTTCCGAAGCGTAACAATGAAGCGATCTTGGGCTGCAAATCGCGCTTTTCTTGATTTTCGCTGATCACGTGCGTTAGAGTACGCTCCACGCGAAAATCAAGAAAATCAAGACTTTCGCCTCAAGCCTGCTTCATTGAAGACATGTTGTAGAAACTAAAGAAACGAAGATTTGAAATGAAGAAACCGATCAAAATCTTTTTTCTTATTCTAGTCCTTATCGCCGCCGTTTTTGCCGGAGCGGCGGCGATTGTCGGCGCGATGGATGCCGATAAATACCGTCCGCAACTGGCCAGAATGCTCAGCGCGAAGGCTGGACGCGCGGTCAAGCTCAACGGATCCCTCTCTTTTTCGCTGGGGCTTTCCGGCATCCGGGTTTCGGTCGAGGACGCGTCGTTGGCTAATCCCGAAGGGGCAAGCCGCCCTTTCTTGGCGAGCATGGGCAAGATCACTCTTGGCATCGACGCGTTGCCGCTTTTGCAACAGCGCCTCAAGATCAACGAACTGTCGATAGAAAACGCCGATATTCTTTTGGAAACCGATGCGGCCGGACATCGCAACTGGGATTTCGGCAATGCCGCGCCGCAAACGGCGGAAAACAAAGCGCCTTCAGAGGCTTCTCAGCCGCGCGGCGTTTCGTTGAGCGTCGATAACCTCAACATCGTCAACAGCCAGATAGCTTTTCTCGGCGCGGACGGAAAGCGCGAAGGCGTGAATATTTCCGCCCTGAATTTGATCATGCGCGGAACGGGCGCGGAATTGTTCGTGAACGGCGACGTCAACGGCGTGCCGATCGAGGCGGATTTTAAAACAAGCCTGGCCGATTTTCTAAATCCGTCGCCGTTTTCGGTCTCGGTCGATGCGACATACGATCTTCTTCATCTGACGGCGCAAGGCAAAATTGACATCGGCGCGGGTAAGGCCGAATTTTCTTCTTATGAAGTTTCGTCGAGAGAGACGAAAATATCGGGCGATTTTAACGTTTCATGGAGCGGCGCGCGTCCGGGAGTGCGCGGAACGCTTAACAGCGATCATCTTAATCTGGCTGATTTCAGATCGGGCATCCTCACGACGAACGGCGGCGGCAAGGAAACGTCCGTGTCGGCTTCGGAACCGCAGGAGAACGAGCGTTTGTTCAGTAACGATCCGTTGCCGACGGACGCGTTGAAGGCGGTCGATGCCGCCCTGACGGTCAAGGTCAAAGAATTTCCCATTGGCAAAGGCGCATTAAACCAGATCGACGCCAAGCTGGTTTTATCCAATGGAAATCTAACGTTGTTTCCCGTCAAGGCCCGCATCGGCACGAACGCCGTCGATGTCAAAGCCGTTCTTGACGCGAACGCTTCGCCCGCGCGCGTGGATATCGGCATGAGTGCAAACGGAGTCGATTTAGGCGATTTGCAGAAATTGGCCGATATGCTTGCCTTTATGACGGGCAAGGCCGGAGCCGACGTCCAATTGACGGGCGCGGGAAACACCGCGCACGACATCGCGTCGAGCCTTGGCGGAGTCGTTAGCGTCACGGCGGAAAAAGGCGAGATATTGACGGGAACTGCCGCAAGCGTTTCTTCCCTTCTTGCTTCCGTGTTCAGCGCGGGAAGCGCCGACGACGCGCTCAACTGCCTTGCCGCGCGCTTTATCGTGAAAGGGGGCGTCATGACAGATAACGGGATTTTGATCGACTCGGCCGCTTCGACGGTCGCCGGAAAAGGCGTCGTCAATTTGGGCAACGAGACGATGAAACTGTCATTACGCGCCAGATCGAAACTCGTCGATATCGGCGGATTGATCCCGTCTTTGGAAATCGAAGGCTCTTTAACCAACCCAAAGTATTCGGTCGATGCGAAAAGCATCGTCAAGAACGTCGTCGGGTCGCTGATGAGCGGGGACGTCGATGTGATCGCGAGTTCGGTTCCGGAAATTCAAACGGCGCCCGCGGGGCAAAACGCCTGCGTCTATACGCTCGACCACCCCGCAAAAGCCGCGTCTTCCGGCATCCTGCCCGCGGATGCTATCGGCAAAGCCAGCCAGAAGATACAGAATATCGGAAATTCATTGGTTAAGGGGCTGCTGGGCCAGTAAATCGCGGTTGACAAAGGCGGCGCAGGTCGCCTAAACCTTGCGGCCTGCTTGTCGAAAACGGTTGTTTTTGCCTTGCGCGGGTGTAGCTCAGTTGGTTTAGAGCGTCGGCCTGTCACGCCGAAGGTCGCGGGTTCAAGTCCCGTCACTCGCGCCATTCCCTAGTCCGGAGTGGTCCAAGAAAGTCTAAATGGACTTTGTTTTTCTGGTTTTTTGTTGATTTTAGCGTCTATTGTCTTCCAAAGAAATTTGTTGAAATCCCCGTCAAAGTCGGGGTAGCATTTGGGGTAGATCGAGACTTTAGTTCGGAGTTACCCCGAATATGCCCCTGACAGATACCGCCGTTCGCCGCGCAGCGGCCAAGAAAAAGCCCTATAAAATGTATGATTCGGGAGGCTTGTTCCTTCTGATGATGCCCAATGGCGGCAAGTGGTGGCGGTTCAAATATCGCTTTAATAACAAGGAAAAATTGCTGTCTTTAGGAACCTTCCCCGACATTTCTTTGAAATCGGCGCGAGACAGGCGCGATCAGGAACGTAGGAAACTGGCCGATAAGATCGACCCTTCTATTAACCGGAAAGCTATAAAAGCGGCATGGGTCGATAGTCAGGCCAACAGTTTTGAGGTGGTCGCGAGGGAGTGGATGGATAAGCAGTCCGCCGTTTGGTCGCCCTCGAACACGAACAAAATCAAGCGGCATCTTGAGTTAAACATCTTCCCTTGGCTTGGTCAGCGGCCAATTGCGGACATAACGCCGCCGGAATTGTTGGCAAATCTGCGCCGTATGGAAGCTCGTGGGGCTGTTGGCGCGGCGCATCGTGTTATGCAGACCTGTGGGCAGATATTCCGTTACGCAATCGCCACAGGCCGCTCCACACGCGATCCTGCTGCTGATTTGCGTGGTGCGTTGCAGCCTATGGCAAAAGAAAAACATCGCGCCGCCGTGACAGCCCCCGAAGCCATTGGGCCGCTACTTCGCGCCCTTCACGCTTATCATGGCAGCGTTATTGTTCGCTGTGCTTTGCGGCTTGCGCCGCTAACCTTTGTTCGTCCCGGGGAGTTGCGCAAAGCTGAATGGAAAGAAATCAATCTTGATAAAGCCGAATGGAACATTCCCGCTGAACGCATGAAAATGCGCGAACCTCATCTTGTTCCCTTGTCGCATCAGGCTATAGAGGTCTTGGCAGAACTGCGTCCCCTGACCGGACGAGGGACATATCTTTTTCCAAGTCCCCGTTCCAATCTGCGACCAATGAGCGATAACGCCGTTTTAAGTGCTATGCGTCGCATGGGTATTGGCAAAGATGAAATGACAGGTCATGGCTTCCGCGCAATGGCACGGACGGTTCTCGATGAGGTTTTGCATGTTCGCCCTGATTATATTGAACACCAGCTTGCTCATGCTGTCCGCGATCCGAACGGCAGGGCCTATAACCGCACAGCCCATTTACCTGAACGCCGGAAGATGATGCAAAAATGGGCGGATTACTTGGACAAGCTAAAGAAGACCAAATAACTCCGCGACAGCGGAAGTTCATCTTCAATATTTGCATCATTCATTTGCAAGTTTTGGAGCGGCGGCAAACTACTTGGACTTTGGTCGATCCCCTAAATCTTGGAAAAAGCGAAGAAGATAGCCATCAGGGTCCAGAACAATAAACTGGCGATTACCTACCTCGACATCGTCTGCGCGATACCATTTTTCTTCCATGGGAAGAAAGATCGTCGCTCCGGCTTTCTGGACGCGCGCATATAAATCATCAACTGCGGTGGTTTCGATTTGAAAATTAATGCCTCGTCCAAAAGGAACTTCAAGTGGTGCGGCAATCCAGCTTCTCTTACTGCCCGGAACAATTTCATCCAGCATAATCCGAGCGCCTTGACGCTCAAGCATCGCAAAACCAGTCTCTTCGCGTTGATATTGGATGCTGAATCCGAGAACGCCCGTGTAAAAGGCCAAACTGATCTTGATGTTTGTGCACATAAGCTCTGGTGTCAGAGCGGTTATTAGGGGGTTATTGATCATAGGAAACTCATAAGTTGATGCTGTTGTCGTGAGGCTATCTTACCCGCGACGGTTCTTAGGTTCTGAGTTTTTCAAGCCTCCGCTCAAGCCAATATGTTTGGGCTGTTGTGCCGTCAGCAAAGCGCATGGGTTCATCTGCAATTATCTTCGCGCCGTTCTTGATTTGCTTTTCAATCCAGCAAGTGTTGTCGCTTCTGATTGCATATACAGCTTTTTCGCAACCATGTTCTGTTGCCCAATTATCGTGCATGGTACACAAGGTTTTTGTGATTGAAGTATGTCTAACTTCGGGCAAAACATATGCGGCTCTAAAATACGCAGTCTTACCTGTAGCATCACTATCCCAAATGGTTGCTGACATAGCCCCCACAAGTTTATCTCCCACGAAAGCTCCAAACATAGCTCTATCGCATGTTTCGGTGCAGACGGCGCGCCAATCTCCCGACGATTGAGAAAGCTCTTCCTCCGGATTAATATAAAAAAACCGACGATCTTTTTCAGTAATAGCTTTTACGCGCAGTCTTTGATACGCAACGGCATCATCGGGACGAAGCGTCCGAAACGCTAGTTCCCTAAAGGGCATTTGAAGAATTGAAGTGGCCGCTATGCTCATTTTAAGATTTCCGCCTTTTCCCATGCCGCATCGAATGCAACCTTATATGCCTCTGCGAAGGGGCTTGCTTTATGAAGAACAACGTGAGGTGAAGGTTCTCCGTCGAAAGAAATCAACGCAAAATTATCGCTGAATGTGTAGAAAGAAACCTTGGGCATGTTGGGCGTTCTTTGCTGCTTGCGCATTTCTGCCCACGCAGATTTAAATTCACCTTCACAAGCCAAAATGCGCCCCGTAACGCCTTTTGTTTTTGCTAATTCGGCCATTCTCGCCCGGTGTTCCGCTAACCGGCCATTGGCACGTTGTAAATCGCGCTCATCAGTTACGGAAATACAAACCTCGCCGCCAAACTTTTCTAGATATGAATATGTCAACTCAGTAAAGTCTCTAAATCTGGAAAGACCATCGAATATCTCAATGCCTTGCGGACGGCGTCTTATCCCTTCGTTTTCTGTAAATTCAATTCCCGCATCGCTGAAAACGCGCACGATCTTGTCCATTGTTCCGGTTCGCGCGTGTTTGTCCCCGCGTTCGATGTTTAAGATGCTTTCTTTGCTGATGACCTGCTCCCCAATTATGTACCAGCGGCAGGTTGAGTCTTTGGGTTTTG